>JBGCEL010000080.1:0-38060 GCA_045106455.1 Gammaproteobacteria bacterium | reverse complement strand
GCGTCTTCGCGCTGACCGCCGCCGAGAATGTAGACATCCGGATAGCCGTCATTGTTGAAATCACCCACCGCACCGCCGGCAACCATTGGCCCGGACTGGTGATCCGAGGTGGTGGTGTGCTGGATTTTGATCCCGGCTCTTAAAGTCTGATCACTAAAAGCCATGGAATCAGCCTGGGCCGCAGGCGCTACCAACAGCAGGGCAGGAAGGACGATTAGATTGCGCACGAGAACTCCGGGAAATTTGTTTTTATTGTGAGAGAGGCAGAGACAAAAAGGGCGGTGTTGCTACCAAGAGCAACACCGCCCACGTTCGAATCAACGCTTAGTTGCGCGCATTCATCAGCAGCTCAACAGCATCGACGGCAGCCGCCTGTTCGATCTGCGGCGTGCGCAGGAAGTGTGCCTGAGCGGCAATAAACTGCACGGCGCAGCTCATGGCGTTCGGGCCCACGTCGCACTGCGTCGTAAACAGCGATTCCCACTGCGTTGGGCAAGCCGCTTTAATCTGCGGCATGATGCCTTTGGCAGCGCCCGGATTACGGATTTCAGCAACCAGTGCCTGAATCGTAATACGACCCGCTTCGACGCGGCAGCTATCTTCACCCAGGTTCACAACCGGTGGGTTGCCATCTTCAGGGTGACCTTCGTAATGGCAGAAGTAGTTGTGGAACGGCTCGCCGGAAGACATCGCCAGGGCGTCAGCCGTTTGACGACCCAGCACCAGTGGCACGTTCTGTGCGGCAAAAGGCATTTTCAGAGCGCGCGATGCGTTGACAGGATCAACCGGGCCACCGCCTGCTTCTGAAGGATTCAGCATGGCTGCGCCCCAGTACTCAATCGTCTGCACGATCAGTTCGAGATCTTCGCGACCGATGGTGGAGCCCTGCAAAGCAGGAGCACAAACGCCGTCACAAATATCTGGGGTCCAGGCGCCAGTAGTTAGGTCCGACTCAATTGAGCAACCGGCATCCACCACACCGTCTGGCTTGATATCACGCCATACGCAGATATCTTCGGTCGAAAACGATCCTGGACCGTAATCGCAGAATGTGCCGGCCGGGCAATCATTCGAGAAGTAGCAGGTGCAAGGTGGCTGCTCTGGATCGGTGCCCGTAGGTCCTGGTACCGCAAAGTACATCGTACGCAGCAGACCCAAATCAACGAAGTTGGTGACGCCGTCAGAGTTCAGATCGGTCATCGGATCGTTGGTGAAAAAGCTCGCACGCATCAGACCCAGATCGGTGATGTTGATCTGCATGTCGTTGTTGAAATCGCCGTCACACATGTTGCCGAGGAAATCGCCGTCGGCGTCAGCCTGCAGCGGGTTCGCGGTCAAGGTGCAGTTGTCGTTGTTGTCATCGAAGCCGTCGCCGTCGGTGTCGAACACGTCTTGCGCAAGCGCCGCTGAGGACATCAGCGTCAATGAGAGAAATATCGTTTTGAGACCATGTTTTATCATCATGAGTCAGTTCCTGTTTCAGTTATTTGTCTTCCCGGTGGTCCGTGAACGGACCGATGTTGGAGTTATTATTTCGCTCTCCGTTACGACGTCGCAGCCGCAACCTCCCCTGTTTGTTTACCGGGATACGGTGCGCGCCTTTTGTACGAAGACTATCGCGTTTTGGGGGTTGCAATCATCTCCGCCCTCAATCACATGTTTTTATTGTCGGTCTTTATGCGCAATGGAGTGGACATAACCACTAGCGAACCGCCGTTGCGGCGCGCAATTTTTGGCGCTGCTTTTTTTCGTATAAAGCCACATGCGTCGGTGGGTGGCCGAGCAAACGGGTCGCGACATTGACCGCGGGTGCATTGTCGCGCAGCAACAATTCGAAATGACCATACGAGTAGGGCGTTATGTGCAGCGCATCGCAAACGTGCGCAATCAGACGCGCCACCCAGGCTGGAATGCGCAAATTGAAGGGACGAAACGGGTGCGTGCGCAGAGCCAGCAACAAACCCGACATCGTGGTCAGACTTGGGCCGCCAAGCTCGGCGCAATTCTGATAGCGCCGGCGCTGTGCGCGCGGCATGCAGGCAAGCGTGGCCAGACACAGACCCAGCTCTTCGACCCGAAAGGCACTAATGCGACTGCGCGCACTGGTCGGCAGCGGATGCACCAGCCAGTTGGCAACCCGTGCAATCCAGCGCGCACCGAAGCCGCCGGGCCCAATCAATAACGAGGGTCGTACAATGACAATGTCTGCCTGCGCTGCGAACAGAGCGTGTTCGCCGCGTTTTTTGCTGCTTAAGAAGCGACTGCGTGCGTCAGCACGCAGGCCCAACGCCGAGACATGAATCAGCGGGATGTTGAAATGCAGGCAGGCTCGAGCCAGAGCGGCGGGCGCCAGATGATGCACCCGCTCATACGTAGCCCGACCGCGCGGACGCAGGATGCCGACCGCATTGATGACGGCATCCACGTCGGCCAGCAATGGCTGCCAGTCTTCCGGCGTTAGGCATCTTTCATGCTGCACGGCGCGACGCTCGAGACCGTGCACCTCGCGTGGCAGACGCCATCGGGGTCGGTTGGGTGCTCGGGTGCCCACGATGGGCCGCGCGCCCCGCGCTTTCAAAGCCGCCACAGCATGTCGGCCCACAAAACCCGTGCCACCGAGGACGAGCACCTTTGGAGTTCGGGCCGGGATTGACATTGACCTAATTTCCTGTAATTTCTGTTATGACTGAATTATATGTAGAAACAGATTTCCGCACAAGCCAATTTTGTCCCCCATCGCACATCCATGCCCGAAGGACCCGCGAAATGCTCCACACCAAACTCATAAGCGATGCGCTTCAGGACACGCCAGCGATGCACGATCTTCGACCCATGACGGTTTACTGGGACCGCTCGTGCAGCCTTTGCCGCGGCGAAATTGAGGCACTCAATCTGCCGAATTACGGTTTTGTCTTAAGTGACTGTTCGGCGCCGGACTTCGACGACGCCCACGCCATTGCCTGCGGCATCACCCCCGAGGAAATGCTGAACGCGCTGCACGTGCTGGATGCCGACGGGCACTGGCACAAAGGCATTGATGCTTTTGAGATCATTTATCGTCGCGCGGGCCACACGGCCATCGCGAACTGGCTGGCTCGCCCGGGACTGCGCCCGTTGCATGACAAGCTCTACGCGACCATCGCTGGCAATCGACATATTCTCAGTCGTCTTGGTTTGACCAAACCGTGGACAGCACTCGTAAGCTGGATGCAAAACCGCAAGTCGGCGCACAGATCCGAACGCACAACCTGACAATCGTCAGTAGTGCCGACTAAATCGGCGGCGTAGTCTGAAGGCATGACATCAATGCCTGAAGCGACCGTTGTAGTCCGCGCCAAAAATCTGCACAAGCGCTACGGCGCCAAATCAGCTCTCGACGGCCTGACACTGTCGTTACACGCCACCGGCGTCACCGCGATTCTCGGCGCAAACGGCGCTGGCAAGACCACCTTTATTCGCTGCGCACTCGGACTCACGCCCACCACGCAAGGTGATTTGAGCGTGTTTGCGGGCGCACCGGGCAGCACCGAATCACGCCGTCGCACGGGCGTCATGCTGCAAGAAGCCGATCTGCCCGACCTGCTTACGCCGCGCGAACATCTCACGCTGTTTGCCAGCTACTACCCCAACCCCATGAGCGTTGCGCATGCGCTTGAGGTTTGCGCACTCGGCGACTTTGCCGATAAGCGCTACAAGGCACTTTCCGGCGGTCAAAAACGACGCGTTCAATTTGCTCTGGCCGTCATCGGGCAACCGGATTTGTTGTTTCTAGACGAACCCACCACCGGACTCGACGCCGACGCCCGACGTGCGCTGTGGGAAACCGTGCGCAAGCTGGCCGCCGCCGGTACCAGCATCGTACTCACTACCCATTACCTCGAAGAGGCCGACGCACTGGCCGACCGCATCGTCATTCTCAAAGACGGGCGGGTGCTGGCTGACGCGCCGACCGACCACATTCGACGTGCGGTGGGCGGGGCTTTGGTACGTTGCGTTACGACGCTTGATCCTGACCGGGCAGCGGCCCTTGACGGCGCACGCTCGGCGCAACTGCGCGGCCGCTTCACCGAAATATTGACGGCCGATACGCCCGCGACGCTGCGCGCGCTGTTGCAGTTGGACCCATCACCACAAGACCTGACCGTTACCAAGCCGAGTCTTGAGGACGCCGTGTCGGATTTGAGCTTGTTCGAGGAGACACCGTCATCATGAACCGCTTCAACGCTTTTTTCACAGAGGCCGGCGCGGAAATCTACAAAGCGCTGCGTGCCCCTGAGTTCCTGTTGCCCACACTCATTATGCCGGTGGCGTTTTTCACGCTGTTTGCCATTGTCTTGCCGGGCTCGAGTCAAAATACCGGCTACTTGCTGGCAACGTTCGGCGTCTTTGCGGTGATGGGTCCAGCGGTGTTTGGCTTCGGTGTTGCCGTCGCCAACGAACGCGAACGTGGCTGGCTCGATATCAAACGCGCCTCGCCGGCGTCCGGCGCGGCGTACATCGCCGCCAAGCTGGTGGCGACCATGTGTTTTGCCGCCGTGGCACTGGCGCTGATCTATGCCATCGCCGGCTTCGTGGGCGGGGTGGTCCAGCCGCGCTCGGTCTGGTTTGGCCTGCTCGCGGTGCATCTTGCGGGCGCCATACCGTTTGCCCTGATCGGTCTGACGTTGGGTTTTGCCTTCAACGCCAACGGCGCGATCGCGATCTCGAATATTGTATTTCTCGCTATGGCGGCGCTGGGCGGTCTGTGGATACCGGTGATGGTATTTCCGGCGGCGCTACAACGCATCGCCTCGTTTTTGCCGTCTTTTCATTTGGCAGAAATCGCTCTGGCGGTTGGCGGCGTGCCGGGCGAACGCCCCGTGATGATGCACATAGGCGTTGTGATCGGCATGACCTGCCTGTTCGCGGTCACCGCACTCATGTCCTGGAGACGACAAAATGGCTGACTCAAACAATCTGTCGCGCGCGTTCTTTGTTGGTGTGGGTGTCATTAGCGCGGGCATGCTGCTACTCATACTAGCGCTGCCCACCACCAACCCTGCGGCAACGCCGGGGAACACCACCATCGCCATTGTCGGCGCCAAGGTGTTTGACGGCCAACGCTGGCTTGCCGACACCGACATCCTCATCGAGGCCGGCCGCATCAGCGCCATGGGCAGCGCACTGGATTTACCCGACGGTGCCCGACGTGTCGACGCACGCGACTTGAGCGTACTGCCGGGGCTGATCGACGCGCACGTGCATTCTTACGGCGGCGCGCTGCGCGACAGCGTACGTTTTGGCGTGACGACCAACTTCGACATGTTCACAGCGCCGGTCGGCCTGCCGCAAACCCGTGCTGCGCGCGAGTCGCTCGACAACATCGAGGCCGACCTGTTCAGCGCCGGCATGCTGGCCACGGTGGACGGCGGCCACGGCACGCAGTATGGCGTGCCCGTTGCCACCTTCGACACGGATACGGACGCATCGAAGTGGGTCGCACAACGCAAGGCGGAAGGCTCGGACTACATCAAACTGGTCTATATGCCCTACCAAAATCGATTGCCGAGTCTGGACCTGACGACGGCAACCGCCATCATTCAGGCAGCTCACGCGGCCGATATGCTGGCCGTCGCGCATATCTCGACGGCGCAGGCCGCGCTGGATCTCATCAATGCTGACGTGGACGGGCTGGTGCATATCTTTGCCGATCAACCGGCCAGCGACGAGCTGATTCAGGCTGCCAGAGAGCGCGACGTCTTCGTGATCCCCACTTTGTGCGTACTGGCGACCGCTGACCGACAGGACGAAGGCGCCAAACTCGCCGCCGACCCGCGCTTCACTCCGTATCTGACCGACCCGCAAAACAGCTCACTTGGCAGCGACTTTGGCCTCAAAGTGCCGGGCATGACGCTTGCCGGTGCACTGGAAAACGTGCGTCGACTCCACGCCGGTGGCGTGCGCATTTTGGGCGGCTCGGATGCCCCCAACCCCGGCACCACTCACGGCGCCAGTCTGCATCAGGAACTGGCGCTTCTGGTGCGCGCGGGTTTGAGCGAAAGCGAAGCACTAACAGCCGCAACCAGCGCTGCGGCCGACGCGTTTGGTGTCACACAGCGCGGCTCGCTCGCAGTGGGCCAACGTGCCGACATGATCATTGTGGAAGGCGACCCGGCCAAAGATATTCTGGCCACACGTGCCATTGTCCACGTGCTGCGCAACGGCATGGAAGTCGCGCGCGCCATCGAGACCGGCACCGCCAAGTCCATGCCGCTTGGCGCACTCAGTGATTTTTCGCAACGCGCCGCTGCGCCTGGTGGTTTCATCTGGTCGGCAACCGATGATCGGGATATGCGCGGCAAATCTGACGCCACCCTGACCCACATAGCGCCAACGGTGGCGCAACCGCTCGGTGCGGTGCGCGTAGCGGGCGAAGTGCGCACCGGTTTCCCATATCCATGGGCCGGCTTTTCCTTCGGTGCTGCAGACGGGCAGCCACGTGATATGGGCGAAGCAGCCACACTGTCGATGAACCTGCGCGGCACCCCCGGCATCTATCGCGTCATGTTTTTCAATGCCGGCTCAAGCGGCGCACCGCCCACGCAAGAGATCACCGTGTCAGACACCTGGCAGACGTTTAACATTCGAATCGCAGATCTGAACGGCCTGAATCGCCGCAGCGTGGCGGGCTTTGCCATCGTGGCCGGGCCGGCCCCGGGCGCGTTCCGTCTCGATCTGGCTGAGGTTAGTTTGAATTAACTGCCCGAAAACTGGCGACGACGTCCGCCCGCCTCTGGTAAAAAGACGTCATGATGTTTCAACAAGCAAGCGATGACGAACTCTACGCCGCCCTGCTGGCCCGCGACGAGCAATTTGACGGTCGCGCCTATGTGGGCGTGCGCACGACCGGCATCTTTTGCCGACTCACCTGTCCGGCGCGCAAGCCCAAGCGCGAGAACTGCTCATTTTATGAGGACATCAGCAGCGCGCTGGATGCCGGCTTCCGGCCCTGCCGTCGCTGCAAACCACTCACCTGCGCGCAGCATCTTGATCCGGTCGCCAAGACGCTGATCGACGCGATGGAAGCCGACCCCGCACGCAAGTGGAGCGAGCGCGATGTCGCCGAGATGGGCTTTGATCCGTCCACAGTGCGACGCATATTCAAACGCCAGTTTGGCACCACGTTTCTGGAGATGAGCCGACTCCGGCGCCTGCGTCAGGGCGTCAATTCGCTGAAGCGCGGCGAGCGCGTCATTGATGCACAAATGGATTCCGGCTTTGAATCGGCCGCGGGCTTTCGCGCCGCGCTCGCCCGCGTACTCGGACCTGCACCGTCAAAACTCGGCGAACAAGGCGTGCTGCAAGCCGCGTGGATCGACACCCCGCTTGGCGCCATGATTGCCGTGGTCGATGATCAGGCGCTGCGCCTGCTGGAATTTTTTGACTGCAAAGATCTGCCGCGTGAACTCAACGCACTGCAAAAAGCCGACGGCACGATCGGTGTGGGTCGTACGCCGGTCACCGATCAAATTGAGCGCGAGCTTGAGGCCTATTTCGCGGGCAGGCTCACAAATTTTGAGACGCCGGCGCGTGGCCTTGGCTCGGATTTCACGCAAGGTGTGTGGCGCTCGCTGCAGGCCATTCCTCTAGGACAAACTATTAGCTACGGCCAGCTGGCAAAAACCATTGGCAATGCGAAAGCCAGTCGCGCCGTCGCGCGCGCCAACGGCAGCAACCCCATCGCGATCGTTGTGCCCTGCCATCGAGTAATCGCCGCCGACGGCTCCTTGTCCGGTTACGCCGGCGGGCGCTGGCGCAAGCGTTGGCTCATTGATCACGAACGCAAACTCATTGACTAGGTAGGCAAGGCAGCATGAATCAGACCCAAAAAGCACGGCAATTTACCCAAGCCCATATCAAGGGTGACCCCATCATTCTGTACAACGTGTGGGATGCCGGCAGCGGCCGAGCCGTCGAAGCAGCCGGCGCGAGCGCCTTGGCCACGGGCAGCTGGTCCGTGGCGGCGGCGCACGGCTATGAAGACGGCGAGGCGATTCCGTTTTCCCTGCTCGAGATCATCACGCAGCGTTTGTGCGCATGCACGAACGTGCCAGTCTCAATCGATTTTGAAGCCGGTTTCGGCATGGCACCGAGCACCGTCGCAGAGTTTGGAGAGCGTCTAATTCACGCGGGCGCAGTGGGCGTAAATTTCGAGGACCAGGCCATTGCCGCGGGCGGTCTGATCGACACGACATTGCAGGCCGAGCGCATCGCCGCGCTGCGCGACATCGCCGGCGCCATGCCGCTGCACATCAATGCGCGTACGGATAGTTTTTTACTCGCGGCGCCTGATCAGGACCACAAACCGTTGCTCAGTGACGCCATCGCAAGAGCCGCCGCGTATGAGGCCGCCGGGGCAAGCAGTTTTTTCGCGCCGGGCCTGAACGACCCGGCTCTCATTGGCCAACTGTGTGCTGCCACCGCGCTGCCGGTGAACGTCATGCTGACACCGGCATCGGCGCCACTGGGCGAACTGGCCGCCGCGGGCGTGGCGCGGTGTAGCTACGGGCCCGGCCCGTACCGGCAGATGATCGAAACGCTGGGCGACGCCGCGCGTACGGTTTATGCCGCTTAGTCGAGCGTCACATAGCGCGTCAGATTAGCCACCTCATCGGCACTCACGTATTTCGACATCTCGCGCTGGAACTGTTCGATGGAATCGTACGGGCGATATTCCTCAAATTCGTGCGCCAGCTTGCCCGGCGTCAGCGAGCTTGGGATCAGACGCATGTCCGCATCGGCCGCCGAATTCAGGCCAATTTTCACAAACACGGCGCTATACACGGCTTTTTGGGTTGCTTCGTCCATCAGCGAGCCGATGGCCGCATGCAGCTCACCGGGGGTGGCAAACGGGCGGCCCGCCACAATGGCATCAACGGCCGCGGCGTCTAAGCCTGCCACGGCGCCGAGCGCCGCAGCACTTGCGGTGTTCGGATCGATCAGCGGCACCAGGCTTGTGGCCTTCGCCGCCATTTCGGCGGCCGGTGAGGAGGTCGCCGACTCCGACTGACCACAGCCACCGAGTACTAACGCGCCCATGGCCAGAATTGTTATCGTGCCAACACTATTTTTCATGCATCACCTCATAGTATGAATGGGTACATCGCCACGCGGCGACAAAAACGGCGCTCATGATAACGCGTCTGCACAAGTACTGGATATGGCTTATTTTGAGCCTGCCGGCCGGCGTGATGCTATGGCGCTACGCCACAGACGCCATTACCTACGGGCAGGTGGTCCATGAATCCGGGCAGTGGAGTGCGGCGGCCCTGGTGCTTGCGCTGGCCGTCACACCGTTGCGCGCGCTGCTCGGCAACGTCGGGCTGGTACGCTGGTTACTGCGTCAACGCCGCGCACTGGGCGTCGCGAGTTTCGCCTACGCGGCACTGCATACCCTTGTGTATCTCGAGCGCAAAGCCGAGTTGGCACGCATCGTTAAAGAGGCACAGAATCCGGATTTGATCGCTGGCTGGTTGGCGCTGATTATTTTTGTGCCACTGGCCATCACCAGCAACAACCTCTCGGTACGGCGGCTTGGAAAAAACTGGAAGCGGTTGCATCGAAGTGCCTATCTGGCGACGGCGCTACTTTTCGTGCACTGGTTGCTGGCCACCGTCAACACCTTGGCCGCGTGGCTCACACTGGCCTTAATCATCATCCTCGAAACCCTGCGCATAGCGCGCCGGAAAAAAGTTTAAGCCTCGTCCCCGAGCGGAATCTTCGGCGCGATAAACGTATAGGCCAGGAGCAACAGACCGGCGTACGTTGGGCTCCACCAGGCAAGATGCTCTTTATCGAACGGCGCGCCGATGGTAAACGCCCACACGCAGAACGCCCCCACGGTAATCACGATCTGCCGTCGATTCACCACCTTCAGCGGCACGTACAAATAAAACCACGTGGCGAATACGCCGAATGCAAAGACCAGCCACGGCACGACGGTCATATTCACGTCTTGCGCATTGCTCAAGATCGCCTGCATCGACAGGTAAACCCCAACGACTTCGCCGGGAATAAGTTTGAGCAGACGATCACCGTAGTTATCGATGTCCTCTGCGCCACTGCCGTGATCATCCGAGCCCATAAAGTCGCCGTCCGGCACGCCACGTGTGCGCACGTTGGGACTTGCCGGCCGCTTGGTGACGATAGAGCGACTCATTAGCGCAACGTAAATTCGGCGGTCGCGATCCAGTCGCCCGAGCCGTTGTAGAGGCGCGCCTCAACGGGCCCGCTACCGCGCACGGAGGAATAATCACGTGTGTAGGTGGCGCTGGCGTCGATATTGCTTGGAAAACGACGTTCCTTAATCACGTTGCCATCCTGCACATAGCGCACCGTGAAGCGCTCCGCATCCGTGGTGACTTTTGCATAGCCAATATGGGTATGCACGCTGGCGCCGGAGGAAAACCGCGTCTGTCCACTGCACAGCTCAGAGGACGTGCAAAGCAAAAACCGATCGACCGTCGTTCTTTGTAGCAACTCTGCTTGCTGTTTCACCACCTCCACCGTCACGTCATCCTGTGCCTGCGCAATCGGGAAGCCACGCGCCGCGGCAAACTGCTCAGCCCAGTCAGTGAACGCGGTTTTTTTCGCGCCGAGCATCATGTCATCACTTGAGATGGCGGCAAACGCCTGGGCGCGCCCCGCACTAGCGTTTTCCAAGTTGGTTTTGGTCGTCTTCAATGTCTCACCGATGCTGGCGCCAAGTTTTGCGCTGTCCAAATCGTTAAACATTCCGAGCAGCGAATCGGTATCGAGTCCTTGGTCGCCGACCTTCGCGACCAGTCCGTCGTATTCACTACGTACCTGCGGATCAAGCGTCACGTTGACCTTGGCGCTAAATTGCAGCGGCTTGTCCGTAGACAGCGATTGCACGGTGGACAACACGGTGAAGCTCCCCTCATCGATGCCGGTAACCGCCGCCTGCCACGACGAATCTACAATCGCCGTGTCGCCAACGGTGATACCCGAGACTCCGTCGGCGCGATCGATGCTCACATCAAAACCCACCAGATCATCGAGCGTGACGTCACTGCCTTCGGGCGCAAAGCGCACGGCGGTTGAATCGCCCACGAACACGCTGATCGGGTTTTCTAAATAGGCGAAGTTCGCACCACGCGGCCACAAAAAGAACGCCGCCGCGATACCTCCGGCAACCACCGCCGTGGCGATAGAGCCACCGACGGCGCCGCCCAGCGCACTCTTGGTCGACGCCTGCATCGCCGGGGCCGGCGCGCCCGCACTCGCGGGTGCAGCCTGCGTATCAAACAATTGGCCGTCGGGTGCCCGCATGTAAAGGACCGGCGTGCCCCACTCCATCGAGCCGGTTTTGCCGGACAAAATAGCCTTACGCCCTTGCGCTGTGGCCTCATCCACACCAAACCCCGCCACGATGCGTGGATAAAACGCCCGTGCGAAATCGATCGCGGCCGCATCCGAGATCGGAAACTGCATGGCCACCACGGCCGGCAGCCCCGCCATCACGAGACGATTGGCCACCCCGGCAAAGGGCTCGTCAGAGCCCGCACGCCCGGTGTCACAGGCGTTGAGAAACGCAAGCCGAACAGAGGGTGCGTCGCGCAGCCAGGTGCCCAGCGTCTGGGCATCGAGCATCACCGCTTCGCCGTCATCATCTTCGAGCACCAGCGCGCCCGCACCGGTCACTGGATCATGGGCCCCGTGCCCCATGTAATGCAGCACGTGATATTCACGCGCAACGAGTTTTTCAAGCAGGCGCTCACGCGTCGGATTTTCCAGGAAATCGACGTCGACGTTGGTCTCATCGGCCCAGCTATTTTGAATGAGCTCGCGCTCTTTGGTCAGGTCCAGTGGATGCACGCCCTTCGGACTCGACATGACCACCAAAATTCTGAGCCTGCCTTCGAGCGGATGAATACCCGGGCGACGCTGCACCTCGATGTAGCGCACGATGGGCGTCTGGCGGCTCAGCGTGAGGTATTCCATCGTGTCTTTTTCGTAGACGTATTCCCACGGCACTTGTGCCAGCTTGCTGACCTCCGGATCCTCGAGATTCAAATGCAGCTTGATGCGCAGTCCGCTTTCCGGATCGCTCAGTGATGAGTAACTACGATCGTACATGCGCCCGACGTTGCCCGAGAACAGAGCCTTGTACAGCGCTTCACCAATTTCCGCCGGGGAGCGGGTGTCATCACTTTCAAAATCCACTTCGCGTGTCGCGGTGTCTTCGGCGCCGCGAAACGCTCCACTGAGCTTGTTCAGACGAGCCGCCGCTTCGCGAATGTCGCCCGGCAGTTCAATGTGCGCATTGGCACTGCCCGCAGGTGAATCCACGCTCACGTCATAGCCGTTGTCGCGTTTGCGCAGAATGCGGATATTGAAATCTTCGTATTGCATGGTTGCCCTTTATTCCGATTCGCCTATGTTTTGGCGCCTATTTTCGTTGTTTATTTTCGCTGCAGATCGAATGAGCGGCTGACGGCTTTCCAATCCTGCTCGTCGGCGTTCGGTTCGTCATCGTCGTCGAAACTCAAATCACGTGTCGCCGGTCCGTTGTACGCCGCCTCAAACAACGTACGCAGCGCGGAGCGTGCACCCGCTGAACGCACGCCCTCCTGCTGCAACCAGCTAAAATCTGCTTCCTCACGCGTAATGAAAGCCTTCAACGTCTCGGTACCGCGGTCTGCGACAAAATCGTCCGGTACGCTCAAGCGCAGTCGCTTCGTGCCGCCGCCCAGACGAACGGTGCGGTCCGCGGCCAGCATTTCGCTGGTTTTGTTTGAAGGAAACAGCAACTTGATGCGCCCCGTCAGTCCAAAATCGAGCACGCTAAAAAATACCGGCACGCTCTCGCGATTCACAATTTCAAAACACAGAGCATCACCCGCAGTGAGAACGGCCTCACCACCGTTTGCCAGCACCCATTCGCCGTTCGCGTCTTCACGATAAATATTGAAATCCACATCCAGCTTGCTGTCCGGATTATCGAGCGCCAGCGCATTGCGATAGCGCGACATACGCTCCAAATTCTGCACAATCGCGGGCACCGAACCCGCAGCGTCCTGCGGTCGCAGCGGCATGGCAAGCGCCCCTTCGGCGTTCACCAATGCAATGCTTGGCGTCTCGATCGCGCCAATTTGCGGCAGTGGCTCGCCCGCCGCCGCGTGCGTGCGACTCGCTAACGTGTAAGCACACACGTCCGCTGTCTCACCGCTTGAGACACGCAGTAGCGGCGATTTAGCCACCGCATCGGTCAACGCGTGACCTACCGCACCCCCGACCGACGTGAGATTCACACTGAGCCGATACTGCGCCACCGAAGGCGTGTGTTCGATGCAGCGCGCGCCGATCACGACGTCGCCCTGAAGGTCGCGAAGCGTCGCCTCACTGTGCAGCGCATGAACGCTGCGCACATCGAGCATCGCCAACGGCTCCAGCCCCTCCGTGGACTTCGTCGCTGGGGGATAGACGGCCCAGACCGAATCTTCGTGCACGCCGTGCGCGCCGCCGCCGGCAAGCGTTACGCTGCTGCCGGCTATCGCCTGCACCGGCACGAAGCGAATCGGCTCGATATCACGGATGCCAAACAACTCTCGGTCCTGCGTGCCTTCAATTTGGGGATGCTGCGAGGGAAAGCGCGAATGCACCTGCTGTCGCGCAATTTCGAAAACGTCGCGATACGTGGTGCCGGGCGTTGCCGCCATTAACGCGCCGGTCAGAAAGTGCGTGAGCGCTCCGTTGCGCGCCGTGCCGTTTGATGTCTCGTAGCTATATTCGTGCGAATACTCATCGTCACGACAGCCGGAGAGCACAACGTAAGACGTGCTGATCGCAAGCCAGCCGCCTTTACCGCGCTCGCCGCGCGTTGCCACGACCGGTGTCTCCGGCGTCAGGCCCATCTCCTCAAGCGTGCGATCATCATCGGCAATGGCACGCACCTTGGCACCGAACGCATCGCGCGTGATGGTGCCCGAGTGGCAGCAGTCAAAGGTAAGCGTAATGTTGCGCGTCTTCTGCGCCAGCGTGTGCAGCCAGGCGTTAATTTCTTTGTCGCTAATATCGAGATTGGGTTTGGGATGCCGGCCACTGTCATAGGGCATGATGGTGCTGTCTTTGCCCGACGCCTCCTCAGGGTCGGTGGAACGGCGCCTCGAACCGTGGCCGCTGAAATGAAACACCACGATATCGTCACGCTCAATGCGCTCGGCCAACGCACGCATCTGCTTTAAAATCGCCACCCGTGTAGCATCTTCGTTGTGCAGCGCCTGCATGTTCTGGGACTCGAAACCAAAGCGATCGATCAAGATGCTCTCGATCAGCTGCGCGTCGTTAACGCAGCCTTCCAGCTCGTATTTCTTATCGAGATTGATGTATTTGTCTACGCCTACAATCAGGGCGTGTCGGGTTGCCACAGGTCCCAGAAATTAGCCGCAAGCAGGCACCGTGTTGTACGGACCTGCTGACGCTGAAATCGAAAACACTGCTGCCGTGGGGTTTGTCGGCATGACTACAACCTCTGTCGTGTTGCTATTATGTATACATAGAAGCTTAGTCGCCCCGCTCGCATTTTGCGAGTCGCTGCCGATTTAATGCACTACAAACGGCTCAGCGCGTCTGTCAGCAAGGCCGTGCGCACCGTCGTCGTACTCGCCTCGACTTCTGTCCATGCGAACACCAGATCAGCGCCACGCAGAACCATTTGCGGAAAGCCGGACGCGCGTGACGGGCTAATCTCGATCAAACGGTGGGCCAGGCCGACGACGCCATCGACGTCGATTCGACGCACCATGAGCGTGCCGCGCTCCGGCCCATCACGTCGAATCCAGCTCACGGCGGCACTGCCGTCCGGCATCACGACCACATCAACGCGCCCCAACGCTTGGTCACCATCGACCTGCACAGGCGGTGCAAACGTGACACCGCCATTGTCCGACCGCGCGAAGCGCACGCGGGCCTGATCATCGGCGCCGGTATACCAAGCCGTCGCAACCGCACTGCCAAAGCTCGCAATCGCCGGTCCATTGACGGGGCAACCGCTGATTTCCCAGCCATCCTCGGACAACGGGCGCGGCGCATCCCAGCCAGCCGACGTTGCGCTGGCGATCGAAATATCGCGCACCTCGTCGGCACTGCGATCGCGGTACACCACCAGCGGGCCAGCCGGCGTTTGCGCGGCGTCGGTCTGGCAGCAATCGCATACACGTTCGTCGAGCAACGCTTCGTTCGAGAGTGTCAGGTCGCGCCCCAGCACGGCGGAACGCAGTGTCATTTGTGCCGTTGACGCGCCGTGATCATGACCCGCTCCGCCGGCGTTGCGCCCATCAAGCCAAACCGCCGCCGCACCGCCGCGATGAGAAAACAGACTGACGAAACCGTGCTCGGTTGGCGTGTTGTCACGGTGGGGTATCACCGCGGCGCTCCACGACGCGCCGGCATCTTGCGACAACGCCAGTGATATGTCGTAGGAGTAGGTGCCGCCGTCTTTTTTTACCAGCCAATGCGCCGCCCACAGGTCGTCTTCAAGCGGCACAACGGACGGAAAATCGGCCCAATTCACAAACCAGTTGTCGCCACTGGCAACACGGCTCGGTGCGCCCCATTGCGCATGGTCCAGCATTGACGAGTACAGCGTCACGCCGCTGTGGTCAGGGTTAAGCCAGCTCAGGACCACCTGACCGCCAGGGGAGACGGCAAGATGCGGCTGGGCACTGCTTGTGGCCGTGGGGGAGATTAGAAACTGAAGGGCGACGTCTTCGCGCGGGGCAGATTCTGGCGTGCAGGCGAACAGCGTGAGCGCGACGCACAGCGCACCGCTAACGAAGGTAAGCTTGAGACCAAAAATCGAACGCAGCACGGTGGACTCCACAACAGATGGAGCCGCAGCTTAACCAGCCACTCACGCCCGAGACAAGCGCGCGGCTGCATTGCATCAGCCGTTGGCGATGCGCAGCGCCCGTCTTGGCGTTTCCGGTTGACTCTTGGTCTCGAAAAACGCCGTCAGCTCGCTGAGCGATACTGCCTGACTGCCAAGCAACTCACTTGCGGCAGCAGCTTGTTCCACCAGCGCTGCGTTTTGCTGCGTAAATGTATCGATTTCCGATACGGTGCCATTGACCTGTTCAATGCCTGTGTACTGCTCGCGACTTGCCGTGGCGATTTCCGCCACGGTCAGCGTGAGCTGCTGCACTTGGGTAACAATAGACTCAAGCGTTTCACCCGACTCATTCACAAGACGCGACCCTTCCTCGACTTTGGTCGTACTATCCTGAATCAGCGTCTTGATTTGCTTTGCGGCGGTCGCACTGCGGCCCGCCAAATTGCGCACTTCATTGGCCACCACGGCAAAACCGCGTCCTTGTTCGCCGGCGCGCGCCGCCTCAACCGCTGCGTTGAGCGCCAGCAAATTGGTCTGGAACGCAATTTCATCAATCACGCCAATGATGTCGGCGATGTGCCGACTTGAATCATTGATTTCGGTCATCGCGCTGATCGCAGAACCCACCACTTCGCCACCTTTTTCAGCGTGGCGTCTTGCGGTTTGCGCCAACTCATCGGCTTTGGCGATGTGTTCGGCGTTGAGCTTCACGGCTCGGGTGAGTTCCTCCATGCTGACGGCGGTTTTTTCGAGGCTCGTGGCCTGATCCTCCGTACGCGCCCGCAGATTATTATTTCCGCTGGAGATCTCATCAGCACCACCGCGCACAATGTTCGCAGCGCCTTGAATACGGCTGATAATGTCGGTCAATTTTTCAATGGTGGCATTAGCATCCGTTTTGAGCGTGCCGAAACTACCGTCGTACTCAACGTCGATCGTCTCCTGCAGATTGCCTTTGGACATGGCGCTGAATACGCGCACGGTATCGCCAACCACCTGCTGCGATACGTCCAGCAGGCTGTTGATACCAAGAGACAGACGCGCCAAAAAGCCGGTTTTGTTTTCCATGTCAATGCGCACGGTGAGATCACCGCCGCGAGCAGCCGTCACCACTTCGCTAACCTCTTGCTCAACCTCCACTTCCCGCGTGCGATCTTCCCACATCAGGACCGAACCCAGTCGAACGTTGCTCTCATCGCTCACCGGGTTTGCGACGAGGCGGAGTGTGTGATCGCCAATTTCAACCGGCAATGTCAGATGCGTTTCAAGATCATCCAGCGCGGTACGCAGGCGCTCGGTTTCAGGATGAATGACGGCCGCGTCGCTGCCCTCAAGTTCCTGCGCATCGAAACCCGGCACGCGCTCACGCAAGACCGGGGACAACGCCTGCATCAGAGACGTAGCCGCTTCGTTGGCAAAAATAACCTCATGTGCGCAATCAGCAATGATCACCGGCGTGGACACGCAGTTCAGGCCCTGACGAATGCGATTGGATTCGATCAACGCCTGCTTGTCGCTTTCAACACGCTCGCGCAGCTGCTGCTGCATCATCTGCAACCCTTCAAACACACCGGTTGCATTTTGATTGCTCTGCAAATCGGTTGAAAAGTCGCCGCGCCCCATACTCGCCAACGCGTCTTGCAAGACACCCACTTCGCCACCAAGATCTCGATTGAGGCCGCGAAACTTGAAAATGTTCCA
Source organism: Gammaproteobacteria bacterium (assembly GCA_045106455.1). Classification (GTDB taxonomy): domain Bacteria; phylum Pseudomonadota; class Gammaproteobacteria; order Steroidobacterales; family JBCCMA01; genus JBCCMA01. The sequence goes on along the minus strand of JBGCEL010000080.1, from coordinate 20,467 downwards.
AACGATCGCAAACAACACCACGCTAATCGCCAGCAGACCAATAAGCTGGGTGCTGCGCATGCGTGCCGCAGCAGCATCCCGGTAGCCGCCTGTCAGCAAACCAAATTCTTCGTTGATTTTTTTCTCAACCTGCAGCAGCAGGTCAATTTTTTTGGTCTGTTGTTCAAACCAGTATTCTGCGCTAACGCCATAGCCGCCCTCCAGGCCGCGCCGGTTAAGAATCTCGCGCATGCGCTGCGTTTCGTTGACGGCCTCACCGCGTAAAGTGTCGCGCAACAGTGCCTGCTGTTTTTCCGCGCCCATTTCATTGTAAATACCCAGATAGGCCTCTTGCTCCGTCTGCAAACCGATAAAGCGACGATACATTGCTGCGTTCATGCTATCGGCAGCGAAGACGTTACTGAGCACCGCGCGCTCGATACCGGCCGCCTCTTTCATGCGCAAAAGCGCAATATAGGCACCGGCCAATGAACCCAAATCAGGCTTGGTATTGAGCTTGGATATATTGCCCACGACAGTGAGATGGTTGCCGATGACCCCTGTATAAAAAAGAATGGCCTCGCCGACGGCGACCTCCAACGTATCGATACGCTCGTACATGCGCTTGAATTCACTCTCTCGGGCCAGCGCCAATTCCAGTAGCTGACCGATATCCTCACCAAGAGTGGCAACATCAACCGACGACACCAGAGCGCTGAATTCTGCCGAACGCCGGATTCGCAACTCGCGCTGGCCTGGCAGCATGTCGCCAAATTTCTGACCACCGCTCCCGATGAAGCCCGCCGTCATACCGCGCTCTTTCTGCGCCTCGTGAATAAGCGCGCCTGCGGCCGCGCCAATGGACGCCAGCGTTATCTGCTGCTCACTGATTCGGATTTCCTGCTGCGCTCGGCTTACTTCGTTTACCGTAAACCAAACCAAACCCAGCAGGGGCAGCATCAAAATGAGGACAGCCTGAGTGCCCAGTGGAATTTTCTTGAATATGTTCATATCGTTCAACCAACGTCTATCCGCTTTGGCTCTGCATTCGTTAATCAAAAAGCTCGATGTCGCCCTCTGGCATTTTTTGCGCCAGCGTTTTGGCGACTTTTTGTTCATTCGCAAGCTCGGTCTGCGCCCGCTCGAGCGGCATGTTCATAACCATTGCGCGCCCGGTTGCAGGCCAGTACTGAACGCGTCGTGGGTAGGGTCCACCACAGTCAGCCGCGGCAAGGTTTAGTCCTTCCAAGCGAATAAACTCATGCGCAAAGCGGGTATTGGCTTGCCCGATACGCGAGCTCCCGCCAGCCAGAAGTTCGGCACCACCGAACAATTTGATCTCAAAGCGCTCTTTGCGCCCGCCCTGTGCCAGAAGGGCATTGATCAGCACCTCCATGGACGCCGCTCCGTAGCGGCGCTCTGCCAGCTCATCGCCACCGGCCCGTGCCGCGCCACAACCCGGCAACATGAAATGATTCATACCGCCAATTCCGGCGAGCGGGTCGCGGATACAGGCCGCGATGCACGAACCCAACACCGTGGAAATCACCTCATCCTTGTTGGTGACATAGCAATCGCCCACAGAGATACGCGCAACATACGCGTCCAACTGTGAATCAAAATGACGATCAGTGTTGAGTGGCATCAGAACTGATTCCATTCTCCAACAGAAGCATCGCCTTTCGTTGTGGCACTTTGAGTCCACGGTCGATCAGCGGCACGCCTCTCAACGAACCCACTGGAGGCCCTCGCAATAGGCGATTCCGCTGCGGGCGATTTGGGCGCATATCTCTTAACGCTTGCGCCGCCATGCACGTCAAAAAATGACACCAAACGGTCCAACTCTTCGGCCTGTGAACCCAAGGATACACTCGCCGCGGCCGCCTGCTGCACCAGTGCTGCGTTTTGCTGAGTAAACGAATCGATTTGAATGACGGTCCCATTAACCGCATCGATACCTGAATACTGGTCCTGGCTCGCCGTCGCAATCTCGGCCACCGTCGCGGTCAGGTCGCTCACATCACTGACAATCTCCTCAAGCGTTTTGCCCGACTCATCGACCAGACGCGAACCTTCATCTACCTTAGCGGTGCTGTCTTCAATCAGCGTTTTGATTTCTTTAGCGGCGCTCGCACTGCGACCCGCGAGATTTCTCACCTCATTCGCCACCACGGCGAAGCCGCGTCCCTGTTCGCCCGCGCGCGCCGCTTCCACCGCCGCGTTCAAAGCAAGCAAATTAGTTTGGAACGCGATTTCATCGATCACCCCGATAATGTCCGCGATATGCTGACTCGAGTCGTTAATTTCCTGCATGGCGGTGATGGCATTGCCGACCACAACCCCGCCGCGCTCGGCTTTTTCACGCGTTGTCTTGGCCATCTCATCGGCTCGGGTCACATTCTCAGCGTTTTGCCGCACGGTGCTGGTAAGCTCTTCCATCGTCGCCGCGGCTTTCTCCAGACCGGCCGCCTGCTCTTCGGTGCGCGTACGCAGGTTGTCGTTACCATCGGCGATTTCGTCAGCGCCGTTTTTGACCATGCTTGCCGTCGTTTGAATACTGCCAAGCACGCTGGTGAGCTTCGCGACCGTACTGTTGGCGTCGTTTTTCAGCGTTTCAAAGCTGCCCTCATAGTCACGCTCAATAGACTCACTCAAGTTGCCATTGGCCATGGCGCTAAATACTCGAACAGTGTCGTCGAGTACGCCTTGCGCCACATCCAGCAACGCATTGACGTTTTGTGAGAGTGACGCGTAAAAGCCCGTCTTGCCCTCGAGGTGGATGCGCTGGGTAAGATCGCCTTTCTGAGCGGCCTGCACGACAGACTGCACTTCATTTTCAATGCTGACTTCAGTGGTGCGATCACTCCAGGCCAGAATCGAACCCAAACGCTCACCGTCATCACCGCTCACGGGATTGCCCACCAAGCGCAATACGCGATCGCCTATTTCCAGGGTCTCCGTGTGCGTGCCTCGTAAGCCGGCAAGAATACGGCTGAAATGATGGGCATCGGGATGCAGAATATCCACGCTCGCGCCCAGCACAGCGGTCGGCTCAAACGCCGCGTGGCGACGGCGCAACGCCGGCGCCAGCGAGTGCAGTAGTTGTGTCGCTACGTCGTTCACGAAAATGATCTGATGATCACAATCCGCAATAAACACCGGACTGCTTACATTGTTCAAGGCCTGCCGCACGCGATTCGATGCAGCAATCTGCTGCTTATCGTGCTCAACCTGATCGCGCAGCTTGCTCTGCATGACTTGCAGTCCGGCCATCACACCCGTTGCGCAGTGTGACGTAGACAAATCCATCGCGAAGTCGCCGTACCCCATACGCGCCAATGCGTCATTCAGCACGGGCGCTTCCGCCCCCATGTCCCGGTTGAGATTGCGGATTTTCATTACCATCCACACCACCGCAAGAATGACCGTGAGAATGGCAAGACTACCGACCAACAGCGCGAAACGTTTCCCGGACGCGGCAGATTCCTGCGCGCTGTGGGCCATCCCTTCGATGTCGTTGATCATGGCCTTTTCGATCGACCACAGCGCATCAAGCTTTGCCGTCTCCACACGGAACCACGTTTCAGGTGAAATGCCGATGCTCAGTTGGTCCACGCGCTCACCCGCCACCGCACGCAGTTTGTTTGCCGTGATGGCATTGCTACTGGCGTTATATTCATCAAGCAATTGGACGTATTTATCTGGCGCATCAAGAACCAATGCACGTGCGAATGTGGATTGCTCCATGACAGCATCCAGGATGCTACGATGGGCTGCGGCCGGCAGAAAATCACGTCCTAACGCATTCACAAGCAACGCACGCTCGATGGCCACCGCCTCCTTCATCCGCAGCAATGAAACGTAGGCGTTGCCAAGGGTGACGATGGCCGGATCGGAGCTTAATTTAGGCGTATTCGACGCCAAACCTAGATAGCTCTGAATCACATTGGCGTAAAAGGGCTGACTTTGCTCAACCGTGACCGTCTTGTTGTCCACAGCATTGCGCATCTCCTCGATCGCCTGAGTGAACGACAATGCCTCATCCAGCATGTCGTTAACGCGTTCACCCAATCCGCTGCGATCGGTTTGATCCACAAGGTACTTCAGTGCGACCAGGCGCTCGCTGCGGCGCAATCTTTGAGCGCGTAGCTGCTCGCCAAAGTACAGTCCGTTACTCCCGAGAAAGCCGGCTGTTAACGCGCTCTCGCTTGAAGTTTCATGCACGACGGCGCCGGCCGCTGCGCCGATTTTCGCGAACGCGATTTGCGCCTCCGCCTGAGTCAGGCTTTCGCTGGCTCTGGAGACATCGTTGGAGGTAAACCAAATCAAACCGGTCAGAGGCAGCATCAATATGAGAACTGCTTGCAGACCGAATGAAAACTTAGGCACTCGAAGCATTGAAATCATCCTTGAAATTCAATCCAAAAGGCTGTGGCGAGATACGCGACGACTAGTTGCTAATTTCTCCGCGTCGCATCTGCCATCCAAATCTCGGTCATCCCGCCACCGCAATCATCTGACTAGACGGCAGCACGGCGGCGTGCAGGCAGTCTTGAATCTCGCCCAGCGGCAAAACACCATCGGCACCGTCCACCCGCACGGCACTTCCTGGCATCCCCCACACCACGCTGGTGGCCTCATCCTGAGCGATGGTTAGGGCGCCGGCGCCCCGCATACGCGCCAGACCATCGGCTCCGTCACGCCCCATTCCGGTCAGAATGACACCCACAGCCGACGCACCAACCACCTTGGCGACGGAGTCAAACATGACATCGACAGAGGGACGGTGATCGTTGCAGGCCGGCCCGTCATCTATCGCCGCGCAAAGCTCGCCCGCAGCGCGCAGGAAGGTAAGATGCCGGTCACCCGGAGCCACGTAAATGATGCCGGGCTTGAGTGTCTCGCCATCGATAGCAATGCGTGCCTCACACCCTCCCGCCAGAGCGATTCGATGGGCGAAGGGTTCCATAAAATGCTGCGGCATGTGCTGGCTCAGTACCGCACACGACGAGCGCAAATCCAGCCCCTCTACAAGTTCGAGGATGGCGCCGGGACCGCCGGTAGAGGCACCAATTGCCACCACCCGATGCACGCTTTGTGATGCCGGTGGTGACTGTCGAATTTTCTGCGTCAGAGTACTGAAATTTTTGGACGACACGGCGCTAGAAGACAGCGGCGATGTAACGGCAGCAACAGACGCCGCCGCGTTACGCACGCGCTCGCGAATATCGTTCGCGTAGTCTTCCATTTCTTCTGTCGTTTTAGGATGGCGCTTGACGGCAAAATCAACGGCGCCGATATCTAACGCATCCAACGTCACCTCTGCGCCAGCGGTCGTCAAGGACGAGAGCATCACAACCGGCATGGGATGCAAACGCATCAAATTGCGCAGAAACGTAATGCCGTCCATACGCGGCATCTCCACATCCAACGTCAGTACATCGGGATTGGTTTGCTTGATTTTCTCGCGCGCCTCAAAGGGATCAAGCGCATACCCGACAACTTCCAGTGTCGGCTCCTGGCCGAGCACCATTTCTAAAAATCGGCACACGGCTTGGGAGTCGTCGACTATGAGAACCTTTTTCTTACTCATACTCGCTGCTGCTCGCAATTCTTAGCTAAAATGTTTGGGTCGCATCGCCATCGATCCAGGTCTCGCAATTGGCGGCGCTCACATCGCGCGACGTACAGTCGACCGCCTGCAGGGCGCTCAGCCACTCCGCATCCTGGGCGACCGGCGCGGTAGCGCAAAACGCCTGAGCAACCGGATCGGGATCATCGTTCATATCCATGGCAGCGGTCAGGTTCTGAATCAGCGTACACAGGGCGCACGCACGCTGCTGCAGTCGATCAAAATACTGCAACGACTCCACCAGCTGCCCCAGTTCCGGCCGCTCGCTCGCATCCCCCATTGATAAGGTCATCATCAAAGAGCAAATTGCCTCGTGCGCCTCGGCCTCTTCGTCGATGACGGCTTTGAGTCGCTCTGCGACCTGCCGTATCAACGTCGTGGTTGGATTATGTTCGTCTTCAAGTGACACCAAGATGAGTCCTTGCGCCAACACTATCGATTGCACCGAGCAGCGTTTCGCTTGGACTGCCCAATACATATTTGCGTTCATGTTTTCCGCAGTGTTTTGCAAAGGCCATTAGCAACTGCAGACCCGCGAAATCAACGGCCGTAACTTGTTCGCCGTCGATCTGAATATCGCCCGACTCCGCCAGACGCGACTGCATGCTGGCATATACCTCGTCCGTAGAATCGATTTTGAAAACGGCGGGCAATTCGATCTTAGTGGTGGACATTTGAGACAACCCCTGTGCCATCAATCAAATCCAGAGAGCGACGCAGAATTTCATCGAGATGCAGAATAATCACGAGCTTTTCATCGGTTCGCGTCAGGCCTGAAATAAAATTCGCGTTGATGGATGCCGCAATGTCGTCACTCTTCTGGATATTCGCATCCTCAAAGTGATACACCTCGGCCACCTGATCCACAACGAAGCCGGCCACATGGGTTTTGTCATCGATCTGCGCGTGCGCAATGATCACCGCCGTAGTGGAGTCAAACTCTCGATGCGGCAGGCCAAAACGCTGGCGCAAATCAAAAATCGGCACAATGGCACCGCGCAAGTTTAGAACGCCGAGCATGTAGTCGGGGGTACAAGGCACCTCGGTGACCGGCATCCAGCTTTTGATTTCCTGCACCTTCAAAATGGGAAGTGCGTATTCTTCGCTGCCCAAAAGAAACGTGAGGTACTGCTCACCAATGGCCTGGATCGTAACGTCCTTGGTGCTTTCTTCACTCGTTTGCATAGTCAGTTTCCTTTAGTTCGAATCAGGCCGCATTCGCAATGCGTGTTTCGGGTCCCAACGATGCGGGATCCAGAATCAATGCGACGCTGCCGTCGCTCATAATGGTGGCGCCGGACACACCGGGCACCGATCGGAAATTGTCGTCCAGCGCCTTGATCACGACCTGCTGCTGACCGAGCACCTCGTCAATCCGAACGCCAAAGCGCATGCCGTGAACGTCGACGATCATCGCCAGGAGGCCGTCTGCCTCCACGTCAAGTCCGAGACGATTGGCCAGCGAAACCAGCGGCACGTATTCACCGCGGAACCAGCACACCTGGTCGCAGCCTGGAATGGCCGCCGCTTCACTGGTGCTAACCTCGACGGTCTCGATAATGCTCAGCAACGGCATGACCAGCGTATGGCGCCCAACGCGCACCAACTGTCCATCCAGAATCGCAAGCGTAAGCGGCAGCATGATCGTAATCTTGGTGCCCTCACCGGTGACAGAAGTGATGTCCACTCGACCGCCCAGATCGACAATATTTCGGCGCACCACATCCATGCCGACACCGCGACCGGAAACATCACTCACTGTCTCTGCCGTGGAAAACCCAGGAGCGAATAGCAGTCGGTCAATTTGGTCATCGCTTAGCACGTCATCCGGGCTAACGATGTTGCGATCCTGAGCAATTTTGAGCACGCGCGGGCGATTGATGCCGGCGCCATCATCTTCAATTTCGATAATGACAGAGCCGCTTTGATGGTAGGCATTGAGTTTCAATGTGCCCATTTCATCTTTGCCGGCCGCCGTGCGCTTGTCCGGTGTTTCAAGTCCATGGTCCAGTGCGTTGCGCACGAGATGGATCAGTGGATCCATAATGCGTTCGAGCACCGTCTTGTCGATCTCGGTGTTACCACCCTCAACGACGAGGTCCACTTTCTTTTCCAGTTTGCGCGACAAATCGCGCACCAGGCGCGGCAGGCGACTAAAACCTGATCCCAGCGGCAGCATGCGCACGCGCATCACGCTGTCCTGCAGTTCGCGCGTGTTTCTTTCGAGTTCGTCAAGCCGGTCACGCAACGCTTCGACATCGATACCATCGCCACTCGCACCGATGCGGTTAAGCATTGACTGATTGATCACGAGCTCGCCAACGAGGTTAATCAACTGATCAATTTTGTCCGTCGCAATGCGCATCGAGCTGGATTCGGCGACCGCCTTCTTAGCCGCCGGTTTGGCGGCGGGTTTCGCGGCGGCGGCCGGCGGCGCGGCGGCCGGTGCTGTGTCATCTGCGGGCGTCGGCGCGGCGGCGGCCTCACTGGCCACCTCTTTCTCGGGTTCCGCGACCGGCGCGGCCACGGAAGCGGAAACGCGCTCGATCAACACTTCTGAGTCGAATTCGACCCATTCGAAGATTTCGCTAATGGCATCTTTGGTCACGTCGCCCTTGACCATCGCGGTCCAGCCGACGTAACAAGTCTTGGGATTAAAATCGACCCATTCCGGCAGTTTGTCCAGCTGCGGTTCGATGGTCATCTCGCCAAGTCGGCCAAGCTCACGGATCAACAGCAGCGGATCATTGCCGCGCGTCATGAGCTCTTCGCGTGGCTTGAAAAGCACTTCCCATTCGCCAGCGCCGTCAGGCTCAGGCTCGGCAGCGGCTGGAGCGGCTTCGGCGGCGCCCGCACCATTACTTACCGATTCGGATAAGTGACCTTCCATCTCTTTGCGTTCGGGATGATCATCGTCGGCGCCAGGCTCCAGCATGGCGCGCACGATATCCACCGATTGCAACAAAAGCTCGAGATCAGAGTCGTTGACCTCGCGATTGCCCGAGCGCATCTCGTCGAGCAGCGTCTCCATGTGGTGCGTCAACTCGGACAGGGGAATGAAGCCGAAAGTAGCCCCGCCGCCCTTAATCGAATGGGCCGCGCGGAACACTTCATTTAGTTTGTCGGGGTCCACATCCTCGCCACCGAGGTCGAGAAGGCCTGCTTCCAGAACGTCCACGTTTTCGCGGCACTCTTCCAGGAACATTTCTTTTAGTTCAGTTAGGTCAAGATCATCCATGGTCTTTCAATTTCCAGCAGTTGCACAGGCGCAGCGAAGGTTTATCCGCCGCCTTAAGGGATTACACGGCGAACCGTGTTGATGAGTTTTTCCGGGTTGAACGGTTTGACCATCCACCCGGTCGCGCCAGCCGCACGCCCCATCAACTTTTTCTCCGCCGTCGATTCGGTCGTGAGAATGAGAATCGGGGTATGCGCGTATTTCTTTAGCTCGCGCAGTTTTTTTGTCAGAGTGATGCCGTCCATACGGGGCATGTTGACGTCGACGATGAAAGCGTCGAACTGATCATCATCAGCTCTTTCCAATCCATCAACACCATCCACTGCCTCAACCACATCGTGCCCAGCGGAGCGCAAGCTAAACGCCACCATTTGGCGCAACGAACGGGAATCGTCCACGGTAAGAATTCTCGACATAACCAGCCTCAAAGATTTTTTTGAAAGTACAGACTGCTTCCTTGCAGTCGCGCAGCGAATCCAATCGCTTTTAGTGGGTCGTAAACGACACCATGCCGCCGGCGTATTTGCCGCCTGACAAAGAGAACAACGCTGTTCGGGGATCGCCCTCAAGCGTGGGAGCCTCGCCGGCGGGCACCACACTGGTGAGTTTCAAATGGGAACTCTTGTCATCCATGAACAGACTCGAGAACATGTTCATGACTTCGTACAGATTGCCCTCCGCCATTTCGTTCAGCGCACCAGATTTCGCCATATCCGCCGCCGTAGGAGGTGGAATGAGCGACAGCGCACAGCCAACCGATGCGGCGAGACTCAGATCACAAGCGCACAGCGCCGCGATATTCCCGTCAGCATCGTTAAAAATGGCCACATGACTGGCATCCATGCTGTCGCCGTCTTTCAGCTCAGCCTGGGTGTCATTGTCGATAATCATGCCGATCATGGCTTTGAGTGCGGCGGCGTCAGGAATTCGATATTCAGACATGATCTACCCCAGCACCGGCCGCAGTGCCTTTTCAAAAGACTCTGCGGTGAACGGCTTGGCAATAAGAAATTGAGCGCCCGCTTCGCGTGCACGGCTGCGCATCTCCGCGGTGGATTCCGTTGTAACAAAACCAAACTTGGTGGTGTGGCCCTGCTCACGAATTTTGGTAAGGAATTCAATGCCATTCATGTTTGGCATGTTCCAATCGCAGAGCACCAGACCCGGGTTGAGGTCTTCGAACTGATCCAGAGCTTTCTGGCCGTCCTCTGCTTCGGTAATTTTCAGACCGCTGAAACCGGCCAGTTTGAGCGTCCGCTTTACGATCATCCGCATCGCAGAGCTGTCATCAACTATGAGCACCTTCATGGCAATTTCGTCCGTGTGAAGTAGGGTTACTTCCTCCTATGTCGGCGGCTTTTCCGATGTCTTTAGCGACATCGGTCACACGTCACGAGGCCGCGGGGCGTCTACCGCCAAATTCAGACACAATCTCAAGCGATTATGTTAATGAGCGCCGTCCCTGGCGCTCGCGTAAGGACTAGTCACAAACGCTGCTTAGCCCGCTCGGGCCAGGCGTACCGAAAAACGCCAAGCGCATGATGCCAAGATCAACCGCATTGACCGCGCCATCGCTGTTGAAGTCCAAAACCGGGTCTGAGCCGAAAAAGCCGAGCCGCAGCTGACCCAAATCCACCGCGTTTACCACACAGTCATTATTGATATCGGCATCGCAGGCGTCGCCATAACCGTCACCGTCGCTGTCTTCCTGATTCGCATTGGGGACGTTGATGCAAGAATCCGCCGAATCGACCACGCCGTCTTCGTCGGTGTCCGGTTCGCTAACGCCAGCGTCATAGGTGTAGGTCACGCTCACGGTACTCGATTCGGGCACAACCTCAGTGAACACTTCCAGAAATGCCGCGCCAATATTGTCCAGATCAAAGAACACGTCGATGTAGTCGATGGTAAGGCCGAGAATTTCCAGATCGCCCGTACCAACAATGTCGTCCAGCGCAACATCATCGAACAGACTCAAATCGACAGCGCCAAAGCCACCGCCGAACGACACATCGTCCGAGCAGCCATTGCCATCACCCGGGTTGCCAAAACAACCGAGCCCGAAGCTTTTATCGACCTCAATAAATCCCGAGGTTCCGCCATCGGCACGCTCATAGGTCAGACCAATCACGCGCTGTGACATGTTCGCGCTAATTATGTGCGGGATACCGCCGTCGAAGATTCCCTCTCCCTCCAGATACGCGTCGAGGAAATACTCGAAATCGAACGACACCTGCATATCGACCAACGTGCCAAGCGCGGGATCGAACTTGGGCAGACCCGTGACTAGACCGCTCGTGCTGTCAAAGCCAATCTCGTCGCTTTGGAAGAAACTAAACAGTGCGATCTCCGGCAGCTCGCCTTCATAGGTCACACTCTCAAGCGTCACTTGAGCGTGAGCGGTAGTCGCGAGCAGGCCGCTCGCCAGCAACGCCAAAGTAAATATTCGTGGGTTTTTCATTGCCCCTGTCCTCTTATTCGTTATGTTTAATCACGGCGCATTTAGCCGTCACCCTTAAACAAGCAGGCGCGAAAAGAGGAAATTGGGGTCACTTTTTCTTGCGGCGACTCTCGAGCTGCTCTTGCACCCACTGCGCCGATCGATCGGCGTGGCAGTCGTTGCACGCATTGGGCGCGTTGGCCTGACCAAAGCGCAGCGTGGCCTGCGCATCGGGGATTGAGCTCATGGTGTGCGTCCGCGTAAACCGCGTCACGCCAGTGGCTTGCGCAATGATGTGCCTGGGCATGTGGCAATCAAAGCAGTGTGAACCTTCAGTGTTCGGCTCGTGACCCGTGTGGGCCGGTTGATCCACCGCGATCGGGCCGTGACAACTTAGGCAGTAGAAATCACTTTCTTTCGATGGATACAAGGATCCGAGCTTGGCGGGCAACTTGTTGTCGTGCGGATTGTGGCAGTCATAACAACGCGGCTCCGCGTTTTGATAACACGACGACTCCACGAACGAGCGAAACAGAGTACCGATGCCCTTGGGTCTGGCATCCGCCCAGGTCTCCATGGTGGGCGGTCCATTGCGCGGCGTCAGCGGCGCTTCCTGAAAATGGGCCGACAGATCGTTGATACGACCGCTACTGCTGTAGCCCGGCTCATAGGTTCGATAGGTATCCATGGTCTTGCGAAAAATATCGGCGCCGTGGCAACGCGCGCAGACGCTCATCGCTTGCCCTTTTTCGAGCTTTGCCGCATTCGCGATATACGCCACGGGCTGGCCGCGCGCTTTGCTGTTCACCCACGCCGCAATCCGATTGACCGGGCTGCCCGACATGTAATTAACGTGCGCACTGCCCGGGCCGTGACAGGCCTCGCAGGCAATACCTTCATTAACCCACTTGGTTTGGGCTTCGGTGTGATGCGGATTCTTATGCTGGACCTGCAGCTTGGTGGTATGGCAGCGCGCGCAAAACAAATTCCACGCGGAATTTAGCGGGCGCATCTGATCCCACAGATCCGGCACGCTGGTTTCGCGCTGCTCTTGAAAATTCCAATATGAGAAGTAGTCCTGCAGCTCAGTCGACCACTGCAGCGGCAGACGCCGCAATACGCCGCCCGGTTCGCGCGTCAGATACACCTGCCGGTACTGATAGCCCACCACTCGCTCGATTTCGAACGGTACGTAGTTACCGCTATTGGGATGCCGCAGGGCCATGACGTAGGCATCCCCATCGCGGTACATCCGTGCCGCCGGCGCACTGGTATCCGTTTTGGTGTACCAGTCCAGATCATCAAAATTGCCGACCACGGCTTTGTCGCTGACCGGGCGCGTCATATTCGCGTGCGGCGAACGCTGCCATTCGGGGTAAATCTGCGTGTGACACTCTCCGCAGACCGCTGCGCCGACATAATCGGCATCGTACAGCGATGAAAAAGACGACGGGCGCACAAAAAGCCCGGAGAGCACCACCAAGGCGATCCCCAACACCACGACCATCGTGACCTTTTTACTCACCCGCTGCTCCAAAAAGTGCACGCTGCATTGACCTGACGCTCTGAATTCGCGACGCTTGAACGCGCTCAACATTACACCACCCAAGAATATCACCTGATGCCCGCCAGTCGAACCTCGCCAGCTCACACCATTGCCCTGTACTTCGCCGTGTTTGGGACCCTGCTGCTGTCCGTTGCGACGTTTGCCCACGACGTGAGTCCGGGCGACGTGGCGCGCATCGCGCGCAATGGCGGTGAGCAGTTTTCGCTTTTCGCCTTTCTCGGCGCCAAGCACATGGTCACAGGCATCGACCATGTCCTGTTTTTGCTCGGCGTCATGTTTTATCTGGACCGCCTGCGCAACGTTCTGATCTACGCAACGCTGTTCGCCGTCGGCCACACCATTACGCTAATCTCAGGCGTGCTCACCGAGTTGAGCGTCAACGCCCATCTCGTGGACGCCATCATTGGCCTGTCGGTGGCGTACAAGGGCTTCGACAACCTCGGCGGATTTGATCGTCTGTTTGGTCAGCGTCCCGTTGAAACCATCGCCGTGTTTGTTTTCGGTCTTTTCCATGGCTTAGGGTTGGCGTCCAAAATTCAGGACTTAGGGCTGCCCGACGATGGCCTTGTGACCAACCTGATTGCCTTTAACTTAGGCGTTGAAGGTGGCCAAATTGCCGCACTGTTCGTGATTGTGGTCGCACTGAAACTGCTCGGCAGTTGGCGCCATGCAAAATGGTTTGGCGCCAGCATTAACACGGCGCTGATCGCCGCCGGCATTGCACTGATGACTTTCCAACTTGGCCGTTTTGCTGGCTACTAGCCCGCCGTCCCCAACAGAGATTCGTTCCATGACCGAACACAGCCGCACGCTCAACACCTCCACGCTCATTTTTCTGGCGCTGTCCGCAGGCGCACTCGGCGTACTGATCGGCGCGGCGCTGCTGCGCGACCGGCACCATCATGATCACGAGCACGAGAGTGCCGCCGCGATAACGCCTGCAGCGGTGGACACCGCCGTGACCGCCGACCAGGCGCTGACGTTTCGCCGCTTCGACGCCACCACGCAAGTGCCTAAACGCGATGCCGACGGCGAAGTACTGCCCGGCGCGGTGGGCGAGAACGTGGCGCGCGCCCAAGGCGCCTACCAAACCGACACGCTCACCATTGATCTGGCCGCCGATGAGGCCGTCGAATTCAAAGCAATGATGGAGGGCGGCCAGCCGCTGGTGTATCGCTGGCAGTCAGATCAGGATATCTATTTCGATTTCCACGGCCACGACAATGCCAATGAAAGCGGGTTTTACACGCGCTACGCCGACGGCCAGTCGACGGGCGATGGGGGTGCAATCGTTGCCGCCTACTCCGGTCAGCACGGTTGGTACTGGTACAACAACAATAAAACGGCCGTTTCGATAACGCTCACCATCGCGGGTTTTTACGACCGCGTTTTGCGTATCGGCGACGAGTAGGCTTAAGGCTCGAGCGGCACGACGCTGGGGTTGCGAAAACGCAAGCGACCGCCACCACCGTACTGCAACGCGATACGACCTCGCGCCGCGGTTGCCCCATCAAACTCGACCGTTTGCACGCCATCAAACCAGGCTTTTATTGTGGTGCCCCGGGCTTCAATCTCAAGTCGCACCCAGCGCTCCAGTCCGTCGATCTGCGCCACTGGCTGCGCGTAGGTAACCACACTGCCGGTGCGCCACGCCTGCTTCGGGTGCTGATCCCAAATATTGATCTCGTAGCAAGTGCCCGGCGTAATGCGCAACGGATTACGGCAGCGAATAAACACCCCGCTGTTGGTATCGGCGCTAATGAAATAGTCCACCGAAAAACGAAAGTCCCCGCGCTCGCGCAGCGAAACGAGAAAACCAATGTCATCGGTGGGACCGGCCTGCGCCTCATTGGGCGTTGAGCGCCAAATGTCTTTGCCCACTCGGGCCCAAGCATCGAGCGCCACGGGCACCGCCGGCACAGCGCGCTTTTTTTTCAAAACCGGGCGCACGACACCCGTGTCCGTACCGGTGTCCGTGACGCACGCCAAAAGCAGCGTGGTGGCGCACAGCGCTACCAACCGGGCGGCGGCGTGCAGACGTCGCGTGGACTTAACTGTCGCCAAAAAGATCGCCAATTCCGCCGAGCACAGAACCCTCGCCTTTGCTGCCACGCATCCGGCTGGCCTGCATCACGCGTCCGGCCAGGCGCGAAAATGGCAAGCTTTGCAGATACACCGTGCCGTGACCACGCAGCGTGGCCAGAAATAGACCCTCACCGCCAAACACCATCGACTTGAGATTGCCCGAGCGCTCGATGTTGTAATCGATGCCCGGCGTAAACGCCGCCAGGCAGCCGGTATCCACACGCAGCGTTTCACCGCGCAGCTCGCGTTTAATCACCGTGCCACCCACGTGCACAAACGCCAGACCGTCGCCCTGCAAACGCTGCAAGATAAAGCCCTCGCCACCAAAGAAACCCGTGCCAAGGCGCTTTTGCAACGCGATACCGATACTGGTGCCCAATGCCGCACACAGGAACGCATCTTTCTGACACAGCAGCTCACCGCCCATCTCGGCCATGTCAATCGCCATAATTTTGCCCGGATAGGGCGCAGCAAATGCGACGCGTTTCTTACCCTGTCCGGTGTTGGTGAAGTGCGTCATGAAAATAGACTCGCCCGTCAGCACGCGCTTGCCCACATTCATGAGTGAATCCATTAAGCCCCCGCTGGGCGCCGAACCGTCGCCCATTTTCGTCTCGAAGGTGATGCCCTCTTCCATGTAATTCATCGCACCGGCTTCGGCGATCACGACCTCGGATGGATCCAACTCCACTTCGACGATTTGCATATCGTCGCCAAAAATCTCGTAGTCCACTTCATGACATTTCATGTCTGCTGTTCCCTCTAAAATTAGTTAGCCGCGCATATTGGCGATGAAAGCATTGGCCTCATCAATGGCACTTTGCATATCCCGAATCAGCGCCTGCACCTGACCGTCAATGGTCGCTACCTGACCACGCAGGGCGTTCAGCGCCTGAGCGTTCAAGCTGTGTTTCAAAAAGAGTCGATTGTCTTGCAGCACACTCATGACCGGATTCACCCGATCGCGTGCCGTTTGCATGCGCTCTCGCATCGCGGCGTACTGGCGCCGGGCAATGCCGAGCTTGCGCGTTTGATCCTGCCGCAGTGTTTCGCTCGTATACAGCGTGAGCTCTTCATCCCATTCCTTGAACAGATCGCGGCTTACCCGATCGATGGATGTGAGCCGCTCGTCCAGATCATCACGCGCTTCGGTTGACCGATCGACCGCTTTGTCGAGCGCACGATAGCGCTTCTCCAGCTCACCACCGTCGTGATCAATCAACTCGCTGAGCGCCTCATAGGCAGACACGAGTTCCTCCCGCGTTTCATCCTGCGCGTCACGCGCATCCTCCACCCGATCCACCAGAATATCGCGCTTCTCGATGCCAATTTTTTCCAGCGCCGAATACTGCACGGTCGCGCAGCCCGACAGCAGTGCGATGCCGGCGCACAGCATCAATCGACGTGCCAACAGCGTGGCGTGAGGAATAATTTGCGATGCGCTGCGCGCGTGCCCATACTTTGCGTTCATTTCTACCCGCTGAATTTGCTTAAAAGAGATATAGACGTGACCGCCTTATTGCGCCAAATCATACCGTTGATCCCAACCCTGCTCAAAAAGAAACGCTCGTGGGGTGCGCTGGCGGTGGCAGCGATGGGTTTTGCGGTTTCGACCGGTGTCATTGGTAGCGATCTCGACCGCTTCTGGAAAGCCCCGCGCGACGTACTGGTGGATCGGGTGGAAGATGCGCGCGACGCGCAACAAGACGCGGCTGAAGAATTTCAGGATGCGCTCACAGAATTCAAAGCGGTGGTCGATCTCGAAGAAAGCGAACTCGAACGCCAGTACAAACGGCTGAATAAGGCGTTTGAGCGTTCCGAAGCGGCCGCCGGCGCCATCAACAGTCGCGTGGATCGCGTGGTCGCGGCCAGCAATCGACTGCTCGATGAATGGAAAGACGAACTCAAGCAATACAACGACGCCAATCTGAAACAACTGGCAGAAGGCCAGTTTGATCAAACCCGCGATCAGGCCACGCGCATGATCGAAGCGATGCGTCGTAGCGAGCAGCGCATACAACCGGTGCTCGATACGTTTCGCGATCAGGTGCTTTATCTAAAGCACAATCTGAATCTGTCGGCCATCGCGTCGCTCGAGGGCGAAGCCGCGGTTATCGAAATCAATGTCGATGCATTGATCGAAGACATGAACCGATCCATCGCCGAGGCCGACGCCTTTCTGGGGGCGATGCTGGCCAACAGCGGCTAGCACCACCCGCACGCAGTCGTGATTCACACGCTGGCGCTGGCCAACTATCGCTCGATCCGCGTTCTGCGCGTTGAGCTCAGTCAGCTGAATCTGGTCACCGGCGCCAACGGCTGCGGTAAATCCAATCTGTACAGAGGGTTACGCCTGCTCTGCGACGTTGCGCACGGCAACGCGACGCCTGCTCTCGCTCGCGAAGGCGGGCTGACGTCCGTGCTGTGGGCCGGACCCGAAACGCTGTCGGGCGCGATGAAACGCGGCGAACAGCCGGTGCAGGGAGGCCCGCGGGTAAACGAAGTCGCCCTGCGGCTGGGGTTTGTCACCGATTCGTTTGGCTACGCGGTGGATTTCGGACTGCCGCTGCCCGTGCCGCGCACGTTGTTTGGTAAAGACCCTGAAATTAAGCGCGAAGCCATTTGGCACGGCGATTCATGGAACGCGCGGCGCTCGCTGATCGACCGCTTCGGACCGCTCGTACGTGCGCGCGACGAGGCCGGCAGCTGGCAGGTAGTCGAGCAGCATCTGCCGGCGTTCGACAGCATGCTCACGCAGGTGGCTGATCCGGCGTTGACGCCGGAGGTTGTGGCGTTGCGTGACGAGCTGCGCGCCTGGCGGTTTTACGATCACTTTCGCTGCGACCATGATTCACCCGCACGACGCGCCCAAATCGGTGTACGCACGCCGGTATTAAGCAACGACGGCCACGATCTGGCCGCCGCCTGGCAAACCGTAAACGAAATCGGCGATGGCGAGGCACTCGCCAGATCGGTCGACGATGCCTTCGCGGGGGCCACGGTACAGGTTGCCACCAGCGATGGCCGGTTCGAACTCTTGTTTGAACAACCCGGTCTGCTGCGCCCGCTTAGCCAGGCCGAATTGTCTGACGGCACGTTGCGCTATCTTTTGTTGATCGCGGCACTCGCCACACCGCGCCCGCCGCCCATCATGGTGCTCAACGAACCTGAAATGAGTCTGCACCCGGATCTACTGGCACCGCTTGGGCGTCTGATGCTGCGCTACGCCCAGGCGCATCCGTTGTGGGTGGTCTCACACTCACCCGGTCTGCAAAACGAGCTCCTGTCCAATAGTCAAACCAATCACATCGAGTTGGTCAAAGAGCTTGGTGAAACACGTGTCGCGAATCAGGGCGTGCTCGATGCACCGGCCTGGACGTGGCCAAAGCGCAAGCTCTAACGGAGGTAGTGGTACAGTCGCCCGTACCATGAAACGAAAAAACACCCCGCTCCTGTCGCTGTGCGTGTTGGGCTTGCTGGTATTTGCCACCCCTGCCAACGCGGACAAAATCAAACGCCCCACGTTTCAAATGCAAACGGATGCGGCGTTCTCATCCACATCCATTGCCCCGTATCGCGCGCAGCACAAGGCCGTCTATCGGCACATCGATGCGCATCAAGAAGAGCATCTGGCCCATCTTCAGCGTTGGTTGAGACAGCGTTCGATTAGCGCTCAGGATGACGGCATCACCGAGATGGCAAAGATGCTGCGCGACGATTTGGCGGATTTGGGTTTCGCGGAAGCCGAACTCGTACCCACCGACGGCCACCCCGGCGTTTGGGGCTACTACAATGCCGGCGCCGAGCAAACGCTCATCGTGTACATGATGTACGACGTGCAGCCGGTCAATGAAGCCGACTGGGACAGCCCGCCGTTTGCCGCAAACCTTGTGGAGCACGAACTTGGCGAGGTGTTGATGGCGCGTGGCGCGACCAATCAAAAAGGCCCACAGCGCGCCTTTTTAAATGCGGTCGCATCCATTATCGCCACCAGCGGCACGCTGCCGGTCAATCTCATGATCGCGGCAGAAGGTGAAGAAGAACTCGGCTCGCCAAACTATCCGCAAATCGTGGACCGCTATGAAGACCGCATGCGCCGCGCCGACGGCGTGTTGTTTCCGTTCAACTCGCAGCGTCCGGACGGTCAGGTGAGCCTGATTCTTGGTGTGAAAGGCATTATCTACTTTGAACTCGAAGCAAGCGGCTCCGAGCGCGGCGGTCCCACGCGATCGGAAATCCACGGCTCCTACAAAGCGGCGGTAGACTCGCCCACCTGGCGCTTGGTGCAGGCACTGGCAAGCTTAACTACGCCCGACGGCAATACCATTTTGGTGCCAGGCTATTACGACGATGTGCGCGGCCCAACCCTCGCCGAGCAAAAGCTGCTCAACAGCGTGGCGCAGGCCGCCGTTGGCAGCGAAACGCAAAATTTGCTGGGTGTGGAGCGCTGGATCGACGGCCTCGAGGGCGTCGATGCCTTGCTCGAATTGCTGTATCAGCCTTCGCTGAACATTGACGGCATGTGGTCGGGCTACACCGGTGAGGGTACGAAAACCATTTTGCCCCATGTCGCCACGGCCAAAGTCGACTCACGACTGCCGCCCAATATTGATCCGGACGAAGCGCTGGCAAAAATTCGCCAACATTTGGATGACAACGGTTTTGACGACATCGTGCTGCGCAAAATGTCCGGGTATCCAGCGGCGCAGACGTCGGTCGACGCAGCACCCGTACAGGCGGTGATCAGCGTGATGAACAAATACGCCAGTGCAACGGTGGTGCAACCACGCGTAGCGGGCAGCGCGCCGTTTTATCAATTTACGCAACGCCTCGGCTTGCCCCTGGTGCCGGCTGGACTGGGCTTCGGCCACGGCGCACACGGCCCCAACGAGATCATGCTGATCAAGCCGGCATCTGCCGACGGACCAGCCGGTCTGGCTGACATCGAAAAATCGTACGTCGATTTTTTGTATGCGCTGGGCGAAAAGCGCTAGCGAGTTTAAGCCGCCGCCTGACCCACTTTCGCCGCCTGCTGAAGGCGGCGGCGGGCGGTGGCCCGAAAGATAAGTTTGCGCACGAACGACAGCCGATCCACAAACAGTTTGCCCTGCAAATGATCCATCTCGTGCTGCACGCAGACGGCTTCCATGTTGGCCAGCGGCAGCTCGAAGTGCTCGCCTGATTCATTTTGTGCGCGCACCGTGATGTTGGCATAGCGACCGACGTTGCCCACAAAATCCGGCACGGAAAGACAGCTCTCTTCCACCATGCAGGGCGTTTCGCGCTGCAGTATTTCAGGATTGATAAACACTTTCGGATCTGATTTGTCGCTCGACAGGTCGGTCACGAGAATCTGAACGCTGTGACCAATTTGCGGCGCGCACAGTCCGATGCCAGGTGTTGCGCCCAACGTATCGATGAGATCCCGCACAATGTCGCGCGTGGTGTCGTCAAAATTAGTGACGGCAACGGCCGTTTCGCGCAGCAGCGGATGCGGATATTCAAGAATGGTCCGCTTCATGCGCT
>JBGCEL010000079.1:0-10774 GCA_045106455.1 Gammaproteobacteria bacterium | reverse complement strand
GAATCTCGCCAACAACTTCGCCACGATGTCGACGCTCGCGCGGCGCTAGATTCGATCCAGCTGTCACGGCTCATTCCAACTGAGCTAAGCAGACCGGGACCGGTAGCTTTGAAAGCAGGGTTCGCGAGCCGACGAAGCGACCCCTGCCAATCAGTGCGCCAAGATCCTTCCGAATAGGCTCTTTCTGCGATGAGTTGCAGCAGCGCTCACAGTCAGAAAAACAGAAGTCAGAGCAAAAAAGCAGGAGGCCCGCCTAACGCTAAAGATCAGCTGCAATTGCGAAAGTTGCACGGCTTGGCGTAGCCAAACGGGCAACTTTCGCAATTGTCAGCTGCATCTTTTTGTTATGCGGCGGGACACACGTCGATGCACTCACTTGCGCTTACCCCTTGCTCGGAGCGGCTGCAACAGAATCACAAATGCGGCGAAAATCCCGACCCAACGAAATGGAACGGACAAATTTTTCTGAATAGCCTCAGATTTGGATACGTTCTGCTCGCCTCCTAGCTGCGCGACATCGAAGCCTCCCAGAAAGTAAGGTACGCCGTATGCGAAGCCGACATAAGCCAGCGCTGCGAATGCCACTGCGATCAGCCAAATAGCACTGTTGGTTTTTTCTTGCTCTAGCAATAGAAGCCCCGTCTCTCAGTGCAAAGCCCCAAATATACACCCAGGTTTCGTGAAGTCACATCGCGCTCCTCCAAAACGAACCTAATGAAGCTAGCCGCATAACGATTGAGCTCAGCGGCGATTGCGGCTGGCGCGGCTTTGGCGCACGCCAAAGACTCGACAGGGGCAATCGTCCGCTGCAGCGCATTGTTAGGCGGCGAACTCAATGGCTCGCATTCCACGATGACAAACTGCATTGACGATCTCTCCCTCAACTCAAACACAACCAGCGCGATGGCCGCCACTGTCATTCCGTGCCAACCCACAGTAAACCAGTGCGATGCGGCGGCGGCCCTCGGCCCACCTTAAACGGATGTCGTTGATGCTAAACGAACCCAAGACTGCACAGCAAATATGCCAGCGGTCGGCCTAGAATCTCAACGAGGGCTTCGCCCCGATGCCGATGGTCGCGCTCAGCTAGACTCGATCCGGCCACCACTGTTCGCTCCAATAGAGCTAGGCAGCCTAGGACCGGTAGCTTCGAAAGCAGGGTTTGCGAGCCAACGAAGTGACACCTGCCAAACGGTGCACCAAGATCTTTCCGGGCAGGCTCTTTCTGCGACGAGTTTCCGAAGCACTTAAAGACGGAAAAAACAGAAGTCAGGGCAAAAAAGTAGGAGGCCCGCCTAACTATATGTCTGAATCAATAAAACCATAATCCAAATCTAGCACAATGGCGTAATAACGTGGCTGTGAATCCATGGGAGCCCACTATAGCCTCATGGGACTGGAGAATTGCCGCCATGGCCGTGCGGAGATATGCCGCTATGTCCAAAGGCAAGAAATTATTGGAAAAGGTCCGTGACGCGATGCGAGTCAGACACATGAGCTACCAAACTGAAAAGGCCTACTTAGGCTGGGTCAAACGCTACATTATTTTCCACGGAAAACGCCATCCTGCTGAGCTCGGTCCTGAACACGTCACCGCTTTTCTTACCCACCTTGCCGTCGATCAGAAAGTCGCCGCGTCCACTCAAAACCAGGCCCTGTCCGCACTACTGTTTATGTATCGGCATGTGCTCGATGTAGATCTTCCGTGGCTGGAGAATGTGGTTCGTGCTAAACGCCCGGTGCGCGTCCCCGTGGTCTTGTCCAGACAAGAAGTGCACGCGGTGTTGAGCCGACTCGACGGGGCATACTGGCTCGTCGCCTCGCTTCTGTACGGCAGCGGTCTGAGACTGGCTGAAGCGTTACGACTGAGAATAAAAGACCTTTCTTTCGATTATCGCCAAATGACAATCTTTGACGGCAAGGGACGCAAGGACAGAATCGTGCCTTTGCCGGATGCAAGCGTGGCCCCCATCAAAGCTCAGTTTGAACAAGTACGTCGCGTAATGAACCGAGACATTTCCGACCGCAAGGCAGGCGTATCGCTACCCTTTGCATTGGCACGCAAGTATCCCGGAGCATCGAAAACCTGGCCATGGCAATATTTGTTTCCGGCCACAGGATATTCGAAGCTGCCCGGCTCGACGCAATGGTTTCGCCACCACATACACCCATCACCCGTACAAAAAGCGATTCGCCGCGCCGTCCTGGCATCAGGCATTACCAAGCGTGCAACCGCACATACCTTCCGCCACTCGTTCGCCACCCATCTGCTTGAGGACGGCTACGATATTCGAACGGTTCAAGAACTACTTGGTCATGCCGACGTTCGCACCACACAGATTTACACCCATGTTCTAAAGCGCGGTGGCAATGCGGTCAGGAGTCCGCTGGATCGTTAACCAACCAATGGCGTGAATCGCAAGACTAGTGCCAGTCTAAAGACAGGCACTTTTGGAAATCCGATACGCGGGCGCGTAATGTGCAACTCATACAGCACGCCCTTCGGAACCGCATCATGCAGTACTTCAACTTCAATATATTCTTCGACGCGAAAGGAGACGACAAATTCAAAATCCGCGTCGAATCGATATCCGGCACCGGCACAGCGGTCATTGATCTGACGCATGATATTGAACAACTGTCCATTCTGGGCCACGCCCTCGCCAGAGAAGTACGCCAAAGTGGCGCCGTCGCGGAGCTCGACCCGGCCTTAAATCGAGACGCTGAATTTGATGCACCGGCGGCCATCGCGCCGCTCGAGCTCGGTAAGCAGCTTTACCAGGATTTATTTGTTGGGGCAGCCGGTGCTCAGCTCAATCAGGCGCTTGGTAATGTTCAGAGTCAGGACTCTGGTCTGCGCATACGTCTGCATATTGATCCGAACGATGCACAAGTCGCACGACTCGCCAGTCTGCCGTGGGAGCTTTTGTGCCATCCTTTTATGGGTGACCAACCCATGGCGCTATCGAATGCTACACCACTCGTACGCCAGCTTGATTCTCCTCTTCCTGTAAACACTCGCGCGTTCAAGCCACCGCTGCGCATCCTTGTGGTGGTGTCCAACCCCGATGGCGTAGCTCCGCTCGATCTTCAAAAGGAACGCGGCAACATCGAACGCAGCTGGGGCAACAAGCCCAACGTCGTGGTTGAATTCCTGGAGAACGCCACGCTCAAGGCATTAACCAGAAAACTTAGCCACAACGACTACCATGTCTTCCATTTTATGGGTCACGGCGACTTTGATCATGCCACCGGCGTGGGCTGCCTCCTGCTGGAAACCGCCGACAACCGACCCGACCCCGTCGATGGAAAAACGCTCGGCCTTGCACTGAAAGACGCCAAGTCGATGCGCCTGATATTCCTGAACGCGTGCAACACGGCCCAACTCAATCGTACGCCCGGCAAGGACGCGTACGCCGGTGTGGCGACGGCCTTAGTCATGGTCGGCATTCCTGCCGTTGTCGCGATGCAGTTTCCCGTATCGGATGGCGCCGCCATCGAATTTGCGGACAGCCTTTATTCCAATCTCGTTCGCGGCGCGTCAATCGAAAACGCCGTCACAGAGGGACGCAAAGCTATTCGGTTCGCTGATCGCACGTCACTCGAATGGGCGACGCCGGTGTTGTTCATGAGCACAAGCGATGGCGCTCTATTCGGTGATCGCCACAGTAACCCAACACCGGAGTCCGAGTCGGAGGAAAATGCGCTAACCGAGCACGCATCCGATCAGTTCCGACAAAACAAAACAGCCAACACCTCCAAACATCGCCCACTTATGTGGACTGCCGCCATAACGCTGGCGGGATTAGGGGTTCTTTTCGTGTGGATGAATCGGTCCATCTGGGAAATCGAGAGCATCGACGTAGCACAGATATCGATACCGGTAGAAAACATCGACCCGTTACCTGATCCAACACCTGTTACGCCAGCCACGACGACCACTGAAACGGAAATCCAGCCAACGGTCACGCTACCGGATTCCAGTCTGCTGGCGCACTACAAACTGGACGGCCCGTCGGGCGACAAGAACAAAATGGCCGATGCGACCGGCAAATACGACGCACGCTTCACACTGGTTCGCTATTCCGGCGAACCTCAAAACGATCAGGTTTTCGAAGTCGGCCCCATCGGCAAGGCCGCCCGATTCACCACCGATGGTGACCCACTTGGCCTCATGACGGCTGGCCACATTCCCTTCGGTGCAAACGGCCGTCCGTTCACGCTGTCCACCTGGCTCAAAATCAATCAAATGAACAGCGAGCGTCTTCTCGGGCAGGATCAGTGGGTTAGTTTCGATCTGCATCGCGAAAAGCTGCGCTTTGGCGTATTTAACGACAATGGCTGGAACAAGAATCTGGGCGTCACCGCCTCACGTCATAAGATCTCGCAGGGCGAATGGCTGTTTGTCGCGGCCACTTACGAGAAAGGATTATTGAGCCTTCACGTTTACAAGCAAGGCGCCCTGCTCGAACACGTCTCGGCAGACGTTTCGTTGTCCAACCCTGGCCGCTGCAGCTTTGTGGTCGGCGTTCCCGGCGAGAAACCGTGTGTCGTCGGTCAGTATGAGGATCAGTCCAACAGTCACCCCGCCTCCTACGACGACATTAGAATTTACGCCACGGCATTAAGCCGCGCTCAGCTCGATCTGCTGGCCGGCCAAAGCCGCTTGTAGTCAGCTGATTATTTTTCTGACCGAGTCACATCCTTCAACCACCCAAACATCGCCCCATAGTAGCCAGGCACGCGCTGCGGATCATTCAGAACTTCCATCATTTCTCGAAAACCACCGGTCTCGCTAACGTGCAAATTGTGATTCCCATCGGGGAAAGTGCGAATGGTCAGATTTGCCTTGGGGTTTGCGCCGATGGTCTTTTGGTACAGAGCGCGCGCGGCGCGCCAATCAACGCTCGTGTCTTTTTCACCAAACATCGCGAGAACGGGCACGTTCAACCCGCTTAGCAACTGAGGGAAATCTTCCACATAGATTGCCAATCCCGTTTTCGGATCGACGCTGGGTGACATGGCTTTCCACGCCGCACGCCAACTCTCAAATACCTCTTCGCTAATCATCCCGTCGCGACCGGAAACAAACTGCACAAACGGATCAGCGTGATAGTCGGTCGTCGCCGCCACGTAGTCGTTGTAGCTGCCCGCGCCCATCGCAATTGCATTGCCGCGCATCCACTGCGCCAGCAACCGATCAATGGCGGATTGATCGTAACCCTCTATTCGCCAGTTTGAGGCCAGCAGATAACCAAAAGATTCTTTGTCATCCACACCACTAACAGAAATCCAGAAGGCCAGCGCCGGATCCTTTGCCAACGCCAGCGGTGCAATCCATCCCGCCCGACTAATGCCCCATAAGCCGATTTGCCCCGTCCCCGGCAATTGTTCTACACGTAAAAAAGCGGCCGCAGCGACCACCTCCTGAGCACTGCTGGCAACCGGCTGATTAGCGTCAAACTCGCCCTCACTATCCCCGCAGCCCGGCTTGTCCCAAACGAAACTCGCGATACCCTGATCGGCAAGCCGCGTCCGCAAATCGTAATACGCGTTGGCTTTAAGCACGTTGGTTTTGCCGTAGCCGTGCACAATAATCACCAGCGCCTGCGCCACTTGCCCCACGGGCGCACTGTACAAACCCGACAACGTGCGCCCGTTTGCCTCAAACTGCACCGGCTCAGTCGCCATCGAAGGCTCATCGGCTATCGTCACGCCAGCTCGTACCAGCAACAACACCCCCAGCGAAAACACAATTAGTACGCGCACAAACCTCTCCCGATTAATGTTAGAAAACGCAATCTCAAGCTCGGCTGGTTGCCTCCAGGAAAAAGGCCCACCATGTCACCATCGTGGGCCTCCAAACGCTCTGCCCCGGCAGCCAATAAATCCGCTA
Organism: Gammaproteobacteria bacterium; assembly: GCA_045106455.1. Taxonomy (GTDB): domain Bacteria; phylum Pseudomonadota; class Gammaproteobacteria; order Steroidobacterales; family JBCCMA01; genus JBCCMA01. The sequence continues at coordinate 4,878 of JBGCEL010000079.1, read as the reverse complement.
CCAGTACGTGATGTACTGCGCGCTACTATTGCGCTTACTGTCCCCGGCAGGACTTGGGCAAAAATTTCTGCACGATATCCGGGCTGGTGCATTCAAAGACAAACTGCGCCTCCACTGTAGGGCTAAACCGGATGGTGCCACCGGCAACACTGCCTGCCACCGAACCATCGTCGAGCATCGTGACAACAATGACACCACTGCCGGGCTGAACATTCGCCACAGCAAAATGCCCTTGTATCGGCTGATCCAAACCAAGACTGGCCAGCTCAAATTCATCCGGCCATTCGTAGTTGGTTTGATAGTGCTGAGCAATCGCCGTCTTGGTGCCGGAGGTCATGGCAAAGACGTCGCCCACCTGAGCCCGCGCCGTGTAATCGTTGTACGCGGGCACGGCAATCCCGGCCAGCACACCGAAAATGAAAATAAACGGAATGATCAAGGCGCCCGCAATAATCCCGCCGGTATTCGGGCCCGGCGGCAGACCGTATTTGTTGGGTCCTTTGGTACCGGGCCAAAGCAGAAGCAGAAAATTGACCAGCGGCACCACGGTAATAACGGCGGCAAGACCCGGCCAGTTCATATCGTGAACGCGCTTGATCGCAAACAAAATCTGAATCACCAAAGCCCCCAAAGAGGCAATGGTAAGCACCAGATCCAATCCGCTGCCCTCCTCGATACCCGTGAACACCCCAAGCAATATGGCCACGGCCATAATCAACATGGTCACCCACATCGAATGGGCCAGATACCTCAGCCGCCCCATACGACCGCTCGCCGAAAAAAGCGGCGGATTATGCGTCTCGTAAGACTGGGTCACATCGGAAGAAGGCGTGTCGTAGGCAGACGTCATAATCGATCTCCAATATTCGATTCGTTAAAACTAGCACAAGAAAAAACGAGCACAATAAAAAAGGCCCGCGATGCAACCATCGCGGGCCCCTCAATCAGCAAGCGTGCTGAGTGATCAGTTCAACATGATTTACATCATGCCGCCCATACCACCCATGCCGCCCATACCGCCCATGTCACCACCAGGCATACCGGCAGGCGCATCGTCGTCGGCAGGCATGTCAGCAACCATAGCTTCGGTGGTCAGCAGCAGACCGGAAACCGAAGCGGCGTTTTGCAGTGCAGAGCGCGTCACTTTGGTTGGATCCAGAATACCCATGTCGATCATGTCGCCGTACTCACCGGTCGCCGCGTTATAACCGTAGTTATCTTTGCCGCCAGCCACTTCGTTCAGCACCACCGATGCATCGGAACCGGCGTTCTGCACGATCATGCGCAGCGGCTCTTCGATAGCACGACGCAGGATGTTCACACCCACGGTCTGATCGGCGTTGTCGCCTTCGAGTTTCGCAATGGAAGCCACGGCGCGCAGCAGAGCTACACCACCGCCAGGCACCACGCCTTCTTCAACGGCAGCACGCGTGGCGTGCAGCGCGTCTTCAACGCGGGCTTTCTTTTCTTTCATTTCGATTTCGGTCGCAGCACCCACCTTGATCACGGCAACACCGCCGGCAAGCTTAGCAACACGTTCCTGCAGCTTCTCACGATCGTAGTCCGAAGACGCTTCGTCGATCTGCGTGCGGATCTCGTCCACGCGGCCTTTGATTTCAGCGGCTTTACCAGCGCCGTCAATCACGGTCGTGTTTTCTTTGGTGATCTGCACTTTCTTGGCTTCACCCAAATCTTCCAGCGTCGCTTTTTCAAGCGACAGGCCGACTTCTTCCGAAATAACCGTAGCGCCGGTCAGGATCGCGATGTCCTGCAGCATAGCCTTACGACGATCGCCAAAGCCCGGTGCTTTCACAGCAGCCACTTTCACGATACCGCGGATGGTGTTAACCACCAGCGTCGCCAGAGCTTCGCCTTCCACGTCTTCAGCAATGATCAGAAGCGGACGACCCGATTTGGCCACGCCTTCGAGCAGCGGCAGCAGATCGCGAATGTTCGAGATCTTCTTGTCGTGCAGCAGCACGAACGGGCTTTCCAGTTCGGCACTCTGGCTCTGCTGGTTGTTGATGAAGTAAGGGGACAGGTAACCGCGGTCAAACTGCATGCCTTCTACAACGTCAAGCTCGTTCTCAAGCGTCGAACCTTCTTCAACGGTGATCACGCCTTCTTTGCCCACTTTCTGCATGGCTTCAGCAATGTTGTTGCCGATTTCCGTGTCAGAGTTTGCAGAGATGGTGCCCACTTGCGCGATGGCTTTGTCATCGGTGCAAGGCTTGGAGATCTTGTGCAGACCGTCGACGATGCCGGCGGAGGCTTTGTCGATGCCGCGCTTAAGATCCATTGGGTTCATGCCAGCGGCAACGGCTTTGAGGCCTTCACGCAGGATGGCCTGGGCCAGAACCGTAGCGGTCGTGGTGCCGTCACCGGCGATGTCGGAAGTTTGCGAAGCAACTTCTTTCACCATCTGAGCGCCCATGTTTTCGAACTTGTCGCTCAGTTCCACTTCTTTGGCTACCGACACACCATCTTTGGTGACCGTCGGAGCGCCGAAGCTTTTGTCCAGGACCACGTTACGGCCTTTCGGGCCGAGGGTCACTTTTACAGCGTTAGCAAGAACGTTAACGCCGGCAAACATTTTGAGTCTGGCGTCATCGCCAAACCGAACATCTTTAGCTGCCATGTTGATTCAATCCTCTAAAAAAATTTTCTGGGTCAAAGAGAAAGTAAAAGGCGTTAGCCTTCGAGCACGGCCATTACGTCGCTTTCGCTCATCACGAGGTAATCTTCCCCGTCAACTTTCACTTCCGTGCCGCTGTATTTTCCAAACAGCACTTTGTCGCCTGCCTTGACGTCGAGGGCGCGAACGTCGCCCGACTCAAGAATTTTGCCGTTACCGACGGCGATCACTTCTCCGCGGCTTGGCTTTTCGGTGGCGGAATCCGGGATCACGATCCCACCAGGGGAGGTCGTTTCTTCCTCCATACGCTTGACGATGACGCGATCGTGCAGTGGGCGAAGTTTCATTGATGAAATCTCCTTTAATAACGGTTTGTTTGATAAGGTCTCGCGGCGCCAAGGCGCACCAAACTGGCCCGCTGTTAGCACTCGCATTCGAGGAGTGCTAATAATAGGGTCGAAATCAGAAGTGTCAAGACCTTCGACAGGTCTTTTTTCGCACTGGATAAAGACGAATTTTGGGCTCAAAATGACCACTTTTTCTATTGAAAAACAGCCACTTGATGTCGTCATCCTGATGACAACGGTGCCCGCAGATGGCAAGTCCGGTGAAAGGTCTGAGGCACTTATCCGGTCTCTGGTGGCTGAGGGACTCGCTGCCTGCGTCCATTGTTTGCCCGCCGGAACGTCCACGTATCGCTGGCAAGGCAAGGTCGAGACCGCGAGTGAGGCCACGCTGCTCATCAAAACTGTGCACGAGCACGCTGACGCCGTGGCCCGCCGGGTGCACGATGAGCATCCGTACGAACTTCCCGAGCTGCTGGCAGTCCCTGTAACCGGCGGCTCACAGGAATATCTGGACTGGGTCAAAGCCCAGGTCGGAACGACACATATATAAAGTGCACAACAAACCGTATTACACAGGATTTTTTGGCATGCCCATTCGCCATCTGTTGCTTCTTCTTGCCCTGAGCTTCACAGCCATGGCCAATCCAGCCTTCGCCGACGAGGAGCCCCTGCGCGTTGAAGACGCTTTTCGCTACACGGTCAACGCCAACGCCGACACGATTACGGTCGACTGGGACATCGAGGAGGGCTATTACCTCTATCGCCCTCGTATGAGCTTCAAAAGCGCTACGGACGGTGTCGTTTTGGGCGAGCCCAATATGCCCAAGGGCAAAGAGAAAGAAGACGAGTTCTTCGGCAAGACCGAAATCTATCGCGGCGCCCAAACCGTCACGATCCCGGTCACCAACAGCGCCGGCGCGGGCTCGGTCATTCTGGAAATCCGCTCGCAGGGCTGCGCCGACTTCGGCCTGTGCTACCCGCCGCAGAGATGGAGCGCGCCGGTCACGCTCGCCGCCGCCAGCACCAAACTTCCCTCTACACTTTTGAACGCTCTGGGCGGCGATAACTCTGGCATCGTCACCGGCGGCGACGAATTTTTGGATCCCGAAGTCGCCTTCCGCTTTTTCGCCGACATGGCCGACGACTACACCGTGCGCGTGCGCTTTGAAATCGCCGACGGCTATTACTTATATAAAGACAAGTTCGAATTCACCGGGCAAAGCGATCTGGCACAAGTCGGCCGCCCGCAGTTTCCTCAGGGCAAAATTAAAGAAGACGAATTTTTTGGCGAAGTGGAAGTGTTCTACGGCCAAAAAGAAATTCTGATTCCTATTTCGCGTGCGTCCCCCGCCGCCGGTGAGCTCGAGCTCAACGTCGCGTTCCAGGGCTGCGCCGAAGACGGCATTTGCTACCCACCGATGGACCGCAACACGCTGGTGGCGCTGTCGCAGGCAAGCACCGATGCGCCCGCGGAATTTGCCGCCAACGACGGCGGCTCGACGGCACCGGAATCCGAACAGGACGGTCTGGCCAAACTGATCAGCACCGGCTCATTGCCCATCGTGCTGCTCACCTTCTTTGGCCTCGGCGTGGGTCTCGCGTTCACGCCATGTGTGCTGCCGATGGTGCCCATTCTCTCGAGCATGATCATGGGTCAGGGCGAGAACGTCACCGCGCGTAAAGGCTTCATCATGTCGCTGGCCTACGTGCTGCCCATGGCGTTGACCTACACCGTGGCGGGCGTGGCCGTGGCGCTGGCCGGAAAAAATATCCAGGCCGTATTCCAAAACCCCTACATTCTGGTCACGTTCGCGCTGGTATTTGTGGTCTTAGCCATGGCGATGTTCGACGTCTGGCAGTTCCAGATGCCCACGGGCCTGCAAAACAGACTCAACA
>JBGCEL010000078.1:0-49504 GCA_045106455.1 Gammaproteobacteria bacterium | reverse complement strand
TGGTGGAGGTGGCGGGAATCGAACCCGCGTCCGAATGTCCGCCGCCCAAAGGTCTACATGCTTATCCCGTCTTTAATCTCGCTACTGGCTACCCGAGGGGCAGGGAAAACCAGTGGCCAGCTCAGTACTTATTTAGCAGTTCGGCCCTAAGCAAGCTTCCCGTGCGATCTTGTGAGGATGACCTCTGGAACCCACATGCACAAGCACATAATGGTCAGAGGGCACTAAAGCTGGTGTTTAAGCAGCTAGTGCGTAGTTGTCGTCGTTGGCAACTAAAAGTTTTGCAGCATTTTTTTACGAGGTTAATCTACCCCTCGGCATGCACTCAGGGTTTTGTGACCTCCGTCGAAACCAGGACACCCCCGAAAGTGATTAGCCACTAGTGTAGCGATACATGGCTCACGTGGCTACTGAAGAGTTTGGGGCGGACACCGTAAATTTCAAGGAGCCCGAGAGACACCAGCGTGTTAGCCGCCTTTGAGAATGCGCTGCTTTTGCCGATTCCAATCGCGTTCTTTGTCGGTGGCGCGCTTATCGTGCTGCTTTTTGCCCTTGGCCAAACCCACGTTGAGCTTCGCCCGGCCTTTTTCCCAATGCAGATCCAGCGGCACGAGGGCGTAGCCTTTACGCTCAACGTTGCCGATCCAGGTGTCCAGCTGGCGGCGATGCATCAACAGTTTGCGCGGTCGTTGCGGATCGGCATGCACGTGGGTGGAGGCGGTGGTCAGCGGAGTAATGTGGGCGCCGACGAGCCAGGCCTCATTGTTTTGCACAATGACGTACGCCTCGCTGATCTGGCCTTTACCCTCGCGCAGGCTTTTGACTTCCCAGCCCTGCAGCGTGAGACCCGCCTCGATGGTATCTTCGATGTAGTAATCGAAACGCGCACGCTTGTTCACGGCAATTTGCCGAGAAGCATCCGCTTTAGAATTTTTGCCCTGTTTCGCCATGGCGCGAGTATAGGCTATTGGGGTGGGGCGGTCGCCTGTTTCAGTTTGCGCTAGCCATTTTGGGTTGCAGGTCGATAACGCCGCCACTCTCATGCATGAGCTTTTCAAAATCCCGGTTGCACAGTGGTTTGGCAAAATAATAACCTTGGCCAAACTCGCAACCCAGTGACTGCAGCAGTTCGAGCTGATGCGCCGACTCGATGCCCTCGGCGACCACGTTTAGTCCCAATTGGTCACTCAGCGCCACAATGATGCTGGCCACCTTGTAGCTGTTTTGACTGGCGTCCATTTGGCTGACAAACGACCGATCAATTTTTAGATTGTCGACCGGCAGTTTGTGCAGATAACTGAACGACGAGTAGCCGGTCCCAAAATCATCGATGCTCACGCGCACGCGTTTTTCCGCGAGGGCTGAGAGCGTCGCGATGGTGGTTTCAAAATCTTCGATCAGCACGCGCTCGGTCAGTTCGATGCATAACGACTCACCGCGCAGACCAGAGCCCGCGAGATTTTGCTCGACCAATCGAACCAGCGTGTCATTGCGCAACTCGCTGGTGGACACATTCACATTCACTTTAAGTTCTTTCGCACCCGGCAGGGCGTGTTGCCACACGGCCAGCTGCTGGCACGCTGTGCTCATCACCCAGTTATCCAGCTCATCAATCATGCCGGCTTCCTCGGCAATGGGTATGAACAGGTCCGGAGGCACCATGCCGCGTTCTTCGTGCGGCCAGCGCACCAGTGCCTCGCAGCCCTCAATTTGTCCGGTGGTGAGATTTACCAGCGGTTGGTAGTGAACCTCGAGCGCCTCGTTCTTGATGGCGTGACGCAGATCGGTTTCGATCGTAAGGCGCTCGCGCACTTGATGAAACATGATTTCGTCGAAAAATTTGAATGAGGCGGTTTTGTCGCGCTTCGCCCGATACATCGCGATATCGGCATCACGCAGAATCTCGTCGGCACGATTGTAGCGTCGGTCGGACATCACCACGCCAATACTGGCGCCGGAGATAATTTCGCGTCCTTCAATGATGGTCGGCGTGGCGAGTGTGGTCAGAATTTTCTGCGTAATGCGCGCCACGTTGTCGGGCCCGTCAATTTCATTGAGCAAAACCACAAACTCATCGCCGCCCAGTCGGCCAATTAGGTCCGTCGCCCGACGATTGGCGTGCAACTTTCGGGCGACGTCGATCAGGAGTTGGTCGCCCGCGTTGTGCCCGAGGCTGTCGTTCACAATTTTGAAGCGATCAAGGTCGATGTACAGCAGCGCAAACGTTCGATGTTGATTGCGCCGAGCGTCTTTGATGGCAAGTTCAAGACGGTTCATTAAGAGTCGCCGATTCGGCAGGCCCGTAAGTTCGTCATGCAGAGAATTGCGTTTGATTTCTTCGTGCGCAGCTTTGAGCTCGCTAACGTCACGACAAATGCAAATCAAAGCGCCGTCGTCGGTACGCGATAACGACATGCCCTGATCGAAGGTGCTGCCATCGCGGCGCTTGGCCACCACATCACCACGCCAGGAGCCGAGCGTCGCGAGTTCGGGCTCGATGACCGCACTGAGTCGGTGCAATTCCTCCACCGGATAGCAGTCCTGCCAGCGCGTGTGCACAACCTCGGAAAGCCTGTTGTAGCCAAACAGTCGGCACCACGCCGGGTTGGCATATTTGATGACGTCATTTTCGACGAACGCGATGGCGTCCACGGCCGCCTCAATAGTGGCTAACTGTCGACGCCGTGTGATTGCGTCGTTCTCGCGACTGGTGACGTCCAAAAACGTGCCGATGATGCCCGTGACTTCGCCTTCAAGATTGCGCACTGGATACTTGTTGAATTCGAGCCAGCGCAGAGGATCGCTCTCATCCTTTTGCAAGGACTCAATCCAATTGAGATCCGGCTCGCCGGTTTCCATAATCACCTGGTCGCGCTCGATGTAGGCCGCGGCATTGGTGTAATAGGGCATGTCGAAGTCGGTGAGACCGGGCAGTTGCGACAGGCGTGTGAGGCCAATCGACTCTAGAAAGGCTTTATTGCCACCCTGAAAGACGGAGTCGCGATCTTTCCAAAAAACGCCGTGGGGCAGCGCGCCAAGAAGCGCTTGCTGCAGATGAACCGCTTCGGCTTCTCGCGTTTCCAGATCCGCTACTTGCTCCTCGAGCGCCTGGATTTTCCGCAAGAGCGCGTCTTTGTCGGGTTCTGCGGACATATCTTGTTAAGGCCTGTAGCTAGCGATCTTGTGGTAAATGGAGGTTGCGCTTTAGCTGGTATCGACCGTTTGTTGGGATTCTTGATCCCAATGAGCGGAAAACCTTCAGAATTTTTGCGGATATCGGTAGGCGACCCGCAAAAAAGGCGTGCAGGCTCACGCCTCGTTAATGGGCAATAACGACGGATAACAAGCGGCAGGATGCCGCTGTTCGATAGGCATACGGCGCGGCCGGAAATCTACCCGAGCAACGCGATACCGAAGAAGCGGTCGAGAATCGTCACCGTAGCGATCAGGCCAAGAATTACCGGGCACACGTAGCTGATCGCAAAGTTAATGTACGTCAGCAGCCACGAGCCGCGCACCTTTTCGTCGCCTTGCGCGAGCTCCTCGTTGAGGTTTTCTTTGCGCCAGACGTAGGCGGCGAACACGCTGATCAAAAAGCCCCCGACGGGCAAGAAAGAGTCGGAAGCAAGATCTTCGACCAAATCCATAAAGGTGATTGGTGCATCGCTGCCTGGCAGTGTGACGAACTGCGTGAGCCACGCCACGGTCCCATTGGAGAGCATCGACGGAATACCGATGACGAAAATGACCGCCGCTATGCCCCAAACCGCCTTCTTGCGACCCACGCCATACTCATCCACGACGAACGCTGTGGGCACCTCGAGCAGTGAGACGGTGGAGGTCAGGGCGGCGAACGAAAGTAGCAGGAAAAACAGCGCACCGACAATCACGCCAACCTGTGGTCCCAGCGATTCGAAAACGCCTGGCAGGGTAACGAAGATCAATCCCGCACCGCCGGCAGGCTCGATTCCCTGGCTGAAGACAAAGGGAAACATCATGAAGCCGGCGATAAAGGCCAGGCCAACGTCCATCAGCGTAATCATGGCGCCAGCGCTCACGATATTCTGATCCTTCGGCACGTAACTGCCGTAGGTGATCAGCGCGCCCATGCCGAGCGACAGGCTAAAAAACGCTTGGCCAAGTGCCGAGTAGATAACGTTCGGTGTGAGCTTGGAAAAATCGGGCACCAAATAGAAGCGCACCCCGTCCATGGCATTGGGCAGCGTTAACGCGTAGGTCAGCAAACCGAGAATGAGAATAATCAGGGTTGGCATCAGCAGCTTCGCGGCGCGCTCGATACCGCCGGAGATGCCTTTGGAGACGATGGTCGCCGTTAGCGACATGAAGACCACACCGTACAGACCCACTTTCACCCAGTCGGTAATGTAGTCACCAAACTGTGCGCCAATGCCAAAGTTGGCCCGCAGCATCTCAATGACGTAGCCGAACGACCACGCGGCGACCACATTGTAGAAGGACAATATGAGCACGCCGCTGGCGATACCCATGTAGCCGATAATCGACCATTTCTTAAAGCCCAGCGCTTTGAAGGCGCCGACGGGGTTGCGCTGGGTTTTGCGTCCGATAGCAATCTCGGTGACCAGCACCGGATAACACAGGATGAAACAGAAGGCGAGATACACCAGCACGAACGCCGCGCCGCCTCCGCCGCCCACTTCAAATGGGAACTTCCAGATGTTGCCAAGACCCACGGCCGATCCGGCCGCGGCCAGAATGAACCCCATGCGAGAATTAAAGTTGCCCCGGTTTGCCATGAAACCCCTGCTTTTTTGTGTTATTTGGATCGCGCAATGCGCCTTATGGAGCCGCAGCCCCGTTGTACCCGCCATCCGCGACCGGCGCAGTATAAACCATTGGGCTGGGGCAGTATGGATTCGGCCATATTTGCTGGAGTTTTCCTGATATCGTTGAGCTACCCGCAAAAAACACGCACAATCGCGCGCCTCGGCAAAGGGAAAGAACGACGGACGATGACAAAAAAGCCCTCAATCCAGGGGATGTGGTCCACACGCTTTACGTTCGTTCTGGCGGTGACCGGTTCGGCTGTCGGTCTTGGCAACATATGGAAGTTTCCCTACATTGCCGGCGAGAACGGCGGCGGGGCGTTCGTGCTGGTCTATCTGGTGTGCGTCTTTGCCATTGGCCTGCCCGTCATGATGTCGGAAATTCTCATCGGTCGTCGCGGTCGCCGCAATCCCGTCACCACCATGGCGCGGCTGGGTGAAGAAGAGGCGGGCAACAGCGCGTGGAAGCTGGTCGGCGGCCTGGGTATTCTCGCGGGCGGGCTGATTCTCTCGTTTTACAGCGTGATTGGCGGATGGGCGCTGGCCTACATTTTCAAGAGCGCGAGCTTGTCGTTTGTCGGCGCCACGCCGGATGCAATTAGCGCACAGTTCGGTGCTTTTCAGGACAACTGGAAAGTGCAGATCATGTGGCACGCGATCTTTATGATTATGACCATCACCGTGGTCGCCCGGGGCGTGCGCAAAGGACTGGAGTCCGCCGTTCGTTTTTTGATGCCGTCGCTGCTGGTACTGCTGCTGATGCTGCTGGTCTACGCCATGACGAGGGGTAGCTTTGTTGAAGCACTGCAGTTCATGTTTACACCCCGATGGGACAAGCTGAGCTTTGACGGCGTCATCGTTGCGATGGGCCACGCTTTCTTTACCTTGAGCGTCGGTATGGGGGCGATCATGGCCTACGGCGCCTACCTGCCCGAAGACGCATCGATTGGCAGTACCTCCGTCGCCGTTGTGGTGGGGGACACGGGCATTGCTTTGCTCTCTGGGCTGGTGATCTTTTCGATTGTGTTTGCAAACAACCTGGATCCCTCTGGCGGCCAGGGGCTTATCTTCACGACGCTGCCGGTTGCGTTCAGCGCAATGAAAGGCGGGGTGATCTTCGGCACCATGTTCTTCTTGCTGATGGTGTTCGCTGCCTGGACCTCGGCGCTGGGGCTGCTCGAACCTGCGGTGGCCTGGCTCACAGAGCGTCAGGGTATGTCGCGGGTCAAGGCGGCGATCGCGCTGGGTGGCACGATCTTTTTGCTTGGTCTGCTCACGGTGCTGTCGCCAAACGTGCTCGCCAACGTGCGCTTTGCACGCGGCACATTGTTCGACAACATCGATTTTCTCGCCAGCTCGATCATGTTGCCGCTGTGCGGATTTTTCATCGTGATTTTTGCCGGATGGGTCATGTGCCGCAATTCGTCCTCCGAGGAGCTGGCCATTGGCACCGGGCTGCGCTTTAACCTGTGGCGCTTGCTGTCGCGCTTTATTGCTCCGGCGGCGATCCTGTTTATCTTCGCCAAAAAAATGCATGAGGCGTTCGGTTAGCACATGCCCAAGGTTATTCGCGATGTAGCGGTTCCCCATGGGCCCCGCGATATGTTTGATCTGGTCAATGACATCGAACGCTACCCGGAATTTTTGCCGTGGTGCGACGGGGCTTCCATTCTTTCGCGCGATGACAACGTGGTGACGGCCAGTCTGCTGCTCAGTCGCAGTGGCGTGCAAAGTCGCTTCTCCACCCGCAACCGCAACGTGGAAGATCGCCAGATCGAGATCGAACTGCTGGACGGACCGTTCGATCATTTACGCGGGCGCTGGACCTTCGAACCGGTGGCCAAAAAAACCCGCGTCGCGCTCGAGTTGCGCTACCGCTTCTCAAACCCGCTGCTGGGGCTGGTGCTTGGTGGTGTAGTGGAGGATGTGGCGACCGAGCTGGTCGACGCGTTCCGTCTGCGCGCCATCGATGTGTATGCCTGAGGCCTTCATCGACATCGAAGTGGCGTGGGCGATGCCCGATGCGCAGGCAATACTTGCGCTACGCGTGCCGGCCGGTTCGACGGCCGCGCAGGCCGTAGCCCACGTCGCCGACAAAATTCCGCACCGGTACAGCACCGAAGATTTGGGTGTATTTGGCCGCCGCGTGAAACCTGAGCAAGTGCTGCACGACGGCGACCGAGTGGAACTCTATCGTGCACTGGTGGCTGACCCCAAAGACATCCGCCGCGAACTCGCGCGTTTGGCTAAGGATGCCGCCGCGCGTTAACTAGCGTCGCTCTGGGCCGGCGCGACGTAATTGTCCGGCAGCTCAAAACTCTCCACGAGATCGCCATCGAAATAGATGCGCATGCTGCGCTTGGCGGTCTGGTCAGTCTTGCCGTTGCGATACGAAAAAACGTAGTCCCAGCGGTCGGGGTGAAAAGCGTCCTGCACGATGGGGCTGCCCAGCAGATACTGGACCTGCCGTTTGGTCATGCCGACTTTGAGCTGCGCCAGCTTTTCGTCTTTAAGATAATTGCCTTGCTGGACGTTAATTTTGTAGACACCGCAGCCCGTGAGGGCAGCGCACGTCAGCGTCACAAGCAGCGCTTTGGTATACTGTCGGATTGTGTTCATCGACTCATGAGACCCGGTGGAGGCGAAAAAATTCATGATACACCAACGATCGTCTAATTCGGATGCCAAACGTGCCTGATACCCAAAGCGATGACCTGCGCAAAGCCGGCCTCAAAGTCACACTGCCTCGCGTAAGAATCCTCAATATTCTGGAGGAAAACGCGCAGCGCCACCTAAGCGCTGAGGCCGTCTTCAAGGCGCTGATGGAGTCTGGCGACGACATTGGTCTGGCCACCGTCTATCGCGTGCTCACGCAGTTCGAGACGGCCGGGCTGGTCACGCGGCATAATTTCGAGGGCGGCCATTCGGTGTTTGAGCTGGACGAGGGCGGCCATCACGACCACATGGTGTGTGTCGAGACGGGCGATGTAATCGAGTTTGTCAGCGAAGAAATCGAGAAACTGCAGCACGAGATCGCAGAACGCCATGGCTATGAGCTCACCGATCACAGCCTTGTGCTTTATGTGAAGCCCAAAAAAGCTTAGCGCTCAGGCCTTCCCGGTCGGCGCAGCCTTCTACGTTTTTGCATCCGCGCGCATTTCGGCCGCGTGATCGCGGGAGCGCTTGGTGATTTTGTCGCCGCCGAGCATCCGCGCCAGCTCGTCGATACGCTGTTTCTCATTGAGCGCCTCGACCGCTGAGCGGGTTTTGCCGTCGCTGGCTGCCTTGCTGACCTGCCAATGCGAGGTGGCCTGACTTGCCACCTGAGCGTGGTGTGTCACACACAGCACCTGTGCATCGTCGCTGAGCGTGCGCAATTGCTTGCCCACGGTTTGGGCGACGGCGCCGCCAATACCGGCGTCCACTTCATCAAACACCATGCAGCGTTTTTCGCCTGTCTTGGCCGTGACCACGGAGATGGCGAGACTCACGCGGGACAGTTCGCCGCCGGAAGCCACTTTGGCCAGTGGTCCGCCGGGTTCGCCCGGATTGGCGGCAATCACAAACGTGATTTCGTCGGCGCCATCGCGACCGAACCCCGGGGCGTCGCGCTCGCTCACCTCAACCCGAAACTGAGCATCGGGCATGCCGAGTTCGGCAATAGCGCGGGTAACGGCGGCGGCCAGTTTTTTGGCGGCGGCTTTGCGTTTGGTGGTGAGCGTGCGGGCGCGGCGTCGCCACGCATCCTGCGCCGCGGCCAGCTCGACGGTCAGCGCCTTGAGACGGTCGTCGGCATGGTCCAGATCGTCCAAGCTGGCGTTCAATTCTTCAAACTTGCTGTGCAACTGATCCGGCGTGATGCGGTGTTTGCGCGCGACGTCGCTGAGTTGATCAAGGCGGCGCTCGAGACGCTCATGTTCGGCCGGGTCCATGTTGAGTTCGCCGGCGTAGTGGCGCAAAAAAGCCTCGGCCTCATCGATCTGGATCTGGGCCTCGTCGAGCATTTGGGTGACGTCCTGCAGCGCACCGTCGACGTCCACCAGCGGCGCCAGTGCCCGGCGGGCGGCGCCGATCTGGCTTTGCGCGCTCGTGTCGGCGTCGCTTAGGGCGTCGCTTGCACTGCGCACGCCTTCGGCAAGCGTGGCCACGTGGGCTGCGCGGCGCTGTTCGTCCGCAAGCTGCGGGTATTCATCGGCCTGCAAATTCAGGTCGGCCAATTCCTGCACCTGGAAACGCAGCAGGTCCAGGCGTTCGTCCCGCTGGGCATTGGCGTCGGTAAGCGTGCGCACGGTTTGATCAAGCCGATACCACGCGTCGTGGGCCGCGCGCACCGCGTCCAGCGCCTTGCCGTGGCCGCCGTAGTGGTCGAGCAGCTGACGCTGTGCGCTGGGACGGGTGAGTGACTGATGCTCGTGCTGGCCGTGGATATCCATAAGCTGCGCGCCGAGTGTTTTGAGCGTGGCGAGCGCGACGCTTTGCCCGTTGATAAACGCCTTGGAGCGTCCCGTGGCATTGATTACGCGACGCAGATGACAGTCCGCATCGTCTTCATGCAGGTCTTGCTCTTTTAGCCAGGCCTGCACGTGTGGCCGATCGGCGATGTCGAAGCTGGCGCTAATTTCGGCGCGGGTGGCGCCACTGCGCACGGTGGAGGCATCGGCGCGATCGCCCAGTACGAGGCCGAGCGCATCCACCAGAAGACTCTTGCCGGCGCCGGTCTCGCCCGTGAGCACGGTCATGCCCGGTGCAAACTCAAGGCTTAAGTCTTCGGCGATCGTGAAGTTGCGGATATTAAGGTCGGCCAGCATGTCAGTTCCGGGGGTCGGGTTCGGCGCGGCCCCACGCAAGTTTGGAGCGCAGGATGCGGAAGTAATCGTAGTCCATGGGGTGCAGCAACGTGACGCGCTCGGCCGCCTGCATCACGTTCAGCGTATCGCCAGCGTGCATATCGCCCAGCGGTTGGCCGTCGGTCATGATTTGCGCGCGGCCGCCGGAGGGCTCGTCGATGTGCATATTCAAGTTGGACGACGCAGGTACCACCACGGGGCGGTCGCTGAGCGTATGCGGGCAAATGGGCACCATGGCCAACGCGTCCAGCCCCGGGGCCATGATCGGCCCGCCCCCGGACAGCGCGTAGGCCGTCGATCCGGTCGGGGTGGTGATGATGAGTCCATCGCCGCGGTGGCGATTGACGTACGTGCCGTCCATATGCACCTGGACCTCCAGCATGCGTCCCACGTCGTATTTCTGAATCACGATGTCGTTAAGCGCCAGCGCGTGCTCGGTACTGCCGTCTTGACGCGTGAGCGTCGCGCGCAGCATCAAACGGGACTCGTGAATGTAGCGTCCGGCCAATATTTCGCTGAGCGCAGGTCCGGTGTCTTCGGGGCTAATATCTGCCAGAAAGCCGAGTCGGCCGCGATTTATTCCCACCAGCGGTTTGTTGCAGCGCGAAGCCAGATTGGCCGCGTCGAGCATGGTGCCGTCACCGCCAATGGCCACCAGCAGATCGCACGCCTCGCCCATGTCTTCGCGTGTGCCGGTGTGCGCGCCGTGCAAGGTGGCGATCGGGCCGGATTCGTCCACGTGGACGTTCACATCGCGGCTGGCAAAGAAGGTGTGCAGCCGGTCGCTGGTTTCACCAACCAGCGCATCCCACGAGCGCGCGATGAGTCCGACACGCCGGATGGGCTGTCTTTCAGGGGAGGGGTCGACGATCTGTTGCGGTGACTTCAAGGCATATCTCGTGGCTAACGGGATGAACTCGCTTGACAGTGATTCGAAGCGATTGATAGCGTTCGTTTTAGCACTCGTCGCTGGACAGTGCCAACGCCATTTTAAGGCGCTCGGCGACAATTGCACGCCGCCAGCCAAATCTTTTTGCCACCGTGACAATCAATGACCGCGACGCCTGACACCGAACAGCTCGACGAGCGCGCCCGCATGCTGCTTAAAACGCTGGTGGAGAACTACATTGTCGACGGCCAGCCCGTGGCCTCGCGCAAGCTGTCCAAGGCCTCGGGCAGCAAATTTAGCCCGGCCACGGTGCGCAATGTGATGGCGGATCTGGAGGAGCTCGGCTTTATTCAAGCGCCGCACACCTCAGCGGGGCGTGTCCCCACCGTCAAAGGCTATCGCTGTTTCGTCGATACCATGGTGGCGGTGAAGCCCTTGAGCGAAGAACAGATCAGTAAGCTCGAGCACGAATTAGGGCTTGAGGGCCATCAGTCGTCCAAGGATTTGGCGAAAACGGCGTCCACGATTCTGTCGAGCCTGACCCATTTGGCGGGTGTGGTGACGCTGCCAAGGCGCACCCGTTCACGTCTGCGCCAGATCGAGTTTCTGCGTCTGGGCGAGTGCCGCATGTTGGCCATTTTGGTGTTTGAAGATCAGGAAGTGCAAAACCGGATCATCAATACTCAGCGCGATCTCGGTGAATCCGAGCTGCGCGAAGCCGCCAACTACCTCACGGCCCAGCTCGCTGGCAGCGATGTGGAGGCCGTCCGTGAAGGCCTGATCAATGCCCTGAATCAGACCCGCGATCATATGAATCGCATGATGCTAGATGCGGTGACGCTGGCTCAGCAGGTGTTCAGCACCGGCAGTCAGGACGCTGGGCAGTTTGTGGTGGCCGGTGAAACCAATCTCATGGATGTACAGGAGTTGTCGGATGTGCAGCGGCTGCGCGGCTTGTTTGATGCCTTCAACGAACAGCGCGACATTCTGCAGCTGCTGGATCAGAGTCTCACGGCAGACGGCGTCGAGATATTTATTGGCGAAGAATCCGGCCACCAGCTGTTTGACGATGTGTCTGTGGTGACCTCGCCGTATCGGGTGAATGACGAGATTGTCGGCGTGCTCGGGGTCATAGGTCCCACGCGTATGGCCTACGAGCGCGTGATCCCCATTGTTGATGTGACGGCTCGATTAATCGCTGCGGCCTTGAATTCCAAGTCCTGAATCCCCAAGACGCGGCCAGACGCCTAATAAGGTCTGGTGCTTGCGGCCACTCATCGACATAATGGGCGGCTTTCGTTTTTTAATGTTTTGATTTAATTAGTTGCTTTAAATACATGACTAAAGAAGAGAATTTGCAATCGGACGACGTGGAAAATACGTCGCCAGAAGACCAGCCAGAGGGCGCGGATGCGACCGCTGAGACGGTCGCCAGTGTGCAGGCGGACGCTGAACCGACCGTCGAGTCATTGACCACCGCTCTGGAAGAGGCGCGGGCCGAATCCCATTCAAACTGGGAGCGGTGTCTGCGAACGGCCGCTGAGCTCGACAACGTGCGCAAACGCGCAGCCCGAGATGTCGAAAATGCCAACAAGTTTGCGCTGGAGCGTTTTGCCCGTGAACTGCTGGGCGTGCGTGACAGCCTGGAGATGGGCATTGCCGCCGCCGCGGACAAGCCGGAGCTGGCGGTGCACGTGGAGGGCAGCAGCATGACGCTTAAGACCTTCGATCAGGTGCTGGAGAAATTCGGCGTCGTGACGATCGATCCTGCCGGCGAGAAGTTTGATCCGGCGCTGCACGAGGCCATGGCCGCGCGTCCCGAGGAGGGCGTCGAGTCGGGCATCGTTCTTGATGTAGTGCAGAAGGGTTTCGAACTCAACGGGCGCCTGCTGCGGGCGGCGCGCGTGTTTGTCGCCCAGTGACACTTCTATAACGAGAAACATTTTGGAGCAGCGGCGCCCTTGAAGGCAGCCTCCTGCGTCCCCACATTTTAGCTCAAGTATTCAACGACCTTTACGACATTCGGGAGTAAATCAACATGGCGAAAATCATCGGCATTGACTTAGGTACCACCAATTCCTGCGTCGCTGTTATGGACGGCGACACCACCAAGGTGATCGAGAACAGCGAGGGCGATCGTACGACGCCATCGATTGTGGCGTTTACCAAAGACGACGAGGTGCTCGTTGGCCAGCCGGCCAAGCGCCAGGCCGTCACCAACCCGCAGAACACGCTGTACGCGGTGAAGCGCCTGATCGGTCGTCGGTTTGACGACGCGGTGGTGCAAAAAGACATCGATATGGTGCCTTACAACATCGTGAAAGCCGACAACGGCGATGCCTGGGTGGAAGCTCAGGGCAAGCCGATCGCGCCGCCAGAAGTCTCGGCTCGCGTACTCATGAAAATGAAAAAAACGGCTGAAGACTATTTGGGTGAGGAAGTGACCGAAGCGGTGATTACCGTGCCGGCTTATTTCAACGACTCGCAGCGCCAGGCGACCAAAGACGCCGGCCGCATCGCGGGCCTGACCGTCAAACGTATTATCAACGAGCCAACCGCAGCCGCTCTGGCCTACGGCATGGACAAAAAACGCGGCGATCGCAAAATCGCGGTGTATGACCTCG
Organism: Gammaproteobacteria bacterium; assembly: GCA_045106455.1. Lineage (GTDB taxonomy): Bacteria > Pseudomonadota > Gammaproteobacteria > Steroidobacterales > JBCCMA01 > JBCCMA01. The sequence continues at coordinate 36,339 of JBGCEL010000078.1, read as the reverse complement.
GTGGCGGTACCTTCGATATCTCGGTGATTGAAATCGCCGAGATCGACGGTGAGCACCAGTTTGAAGTGTTGGCGACCAACGGCGATACCTTCCTCGGTGGCGAAGACTTTGACCTGCGGGTTATCGACTATCTGGCCTCCGAGTTTGAAAAAGAAAGCGGCATGGACGTGCGCGCAGATCCCCTGGCCATGCAGCGTCTGAAAGAAGCGGGCGAGAAGGCCAAGATCGAGCTGTCATCGTCACAGCAAACCGAAGTCAGCCTGCCGTACATCACGGCCGATGCCAGCGGTCCGAAGCATCTGAACATCAAGCTCACGCGGGCCAAGCTCGAATCGCTGGTGGAAGATCTCGTGGCGCGCACCGTGGCGCCGTGCAAGACGGCTTTGAATGATGCCGGTATGTCAGTCGGTGATATCGACGATGTCATTCTGGTCGGTGGCCAGACACGCATGCCCAAAGTGCAGGAAGCCGTAAAGGACTTCTTTGGTCAGGAGGCGCGTCGCGACGTGAACCCCGACGAAGCCGTGGCCGTGGGTGCTGCGATTCAGGGCGGCGTGATGTCGGGCGATGTGACCGACGTGTTGCTGCTGGACGTGACGCCTCTGTCGCTTGGTATTGAGACGCGTGGTCAGGTGATGACCAAACTGGTGGACAAAAACACCACGATCCCAACCAAAGCACAGCAGACGTTCTCGACCGCCGACAACAATCAGACCGGCGTGACCATTCACGTACTGCAGGGTGAACGCGAACGCGCAGCGGACAACAAATCGCTGGGTCAGTTTGATCTGCGCGACATCCCGCCAGCACCGGCGGGCGTGCCGCAAATTGAGGTCACCTTCGACATCGACGCCAACGGTATTTTGAACGTGTCGGCCAAAGATAAGGCCACGGGCAAAGAGCAGAAGATCGTGATCACGGCATCGAGTGGCCTGGCGGAAGAAGAAATTCAGCGCATGGTCTCCGAAGCCGAGGCACACGCTGAAGACGACAAGAACTTCCGCGAGTTGGTGGACGCACGCAATCAGACTGAGAGCATGATCCACGCCACCGAGAAAAGTCTTGAAGAGCTGGGCGACAAGGTGGAAGCCGAAGAGCGCAGCAACATCGAAGCGGCCTTGAGCGATGCCAAAGAGGCGGTGAAAGGTGACAACAAGGAAGTGATCGAGACCAAATCGAAAGCGCTGGCCGAACTGTCCGGTGGACTCGCGCAGCGTCTTTACGCTGAGCAAGACCCAGAGGCGGCCGCCGCAGCTCAGGCCGAAGGCGGCGCTGCGGGCGGTGACGACGACGTGGTCGACGCCGAGTTCGAAGAAGTGAACGAAAACAAGTAACGGCAAGCCGTTACAAAAATAAGCAACCCTGACCCGACCGGGCGCCGTGCGCGCCCGGCCTGGAGCTAGCACTGATGCCAGAAGATTTTTATACAACGCTTGGCGTAGAGAAATCGGCTTCCGATGCCGATATCAAAAAAGCCTATCGCCGTTTGGCCATGAAGTATCACCCGGATCGTAACGAAGGGGATGCCAAGGCCGAGGCGCGCTTCAAGGAAGTGAAAGAAGCGTACGAGGTCTTGAAGGACAGTCAGCGTCGGGCCACTTACGATCGTTACGGTCACGAGGCTGTACGCGGGCAGGGGCCCGGTGGCGGCGGTGGTGGCGGCGATCCGTTCAGCGATATTTTTGGCGATGTATTTAGCGACATCTTCCGCGGTGGTGGTCGTCAGGGCGGCCGCAGTCAGGTGTTCCGCGGTGCTGATCTTCGCTACGTACTCGATCTGTCGCTGGAACAGGCCGCGTTTGGCGACAGTGTCAATATTGATATTCCGAAACAAGACACCTGCAATGTGTGCAGTGGCAGTGGGGCTCAGGAGGGCAGCACGCCACAGACCTGCGGCACCTGCGATGGTCAGGGTCAGGTGCGTATGCAGCAAGGATTTTTCTCCGTGCAGCAAACCTGTCCCAAATGTCGTGGGCGTGGCAGCGTCATTTCTGATCCCTGCACCAACTGCAGCGGTAGCGGTCTGAGCCATCGCACCAAAACCCTGTCGGTGAAAGTGCCTGCGGGTATCGATACCGGCGATCGCGTGCGTTTGTCGGGCGAGGGCGAAGCGGGGCGCAACGGCGGGCCGGCCGGCGATCTGTATGTCGAAATAAACGTGCGCGAGCATCCTATTTTTGAACGCCACGGCAGCGATCTGACCTGTGAGATTCCGGTCAGCTTCGGCACCGCCACACTCGGCGGAGCGGTAGAAGCGCCAACGCTTAATGGCGAGGTGTCGTTAAAGATTCCGTCGGGTACGCAATCGGGCAAAACGTTCCGCCTGCGCGGCAAAGGCGTCACGCCCGTGCGCGGTGGCAACGTTGGCGATCTGCTGTGCCGGGTGCAGGTAGAGACGCCGGTAAACTTGACCAAAGAACAAAAAGAACTGCTGACCAAACTGGAGCACTCATTGGCGGACGGCGGCTCGAGCCATAGCCCGCAAACGCGTTCCTGGATGGACAGCGTGCGTAACTTTTTTGAAGATCTGAGGCCGTAGGCGATGCGCGTCGCGGTGATCGGTGCGACAGGGCGCATGGGCCAGGCGCTGCTGGAGGCGATTGCTGCACACGAGACGCTCACCCTTGCATCGGCGATCGTGCGCCCGGGAAGTGACTGGGTGGACGTCTCGGTGCCGGGCTCCGATATAAAGTTTCGCGATGATATCTCCCACGCGTTGACGGATGCGGACGTCGCGGTAGATTTTGCGAGCGTGGCCGATCTGCAGAGCCGGGCCAACGCGTGTGCCGCCACCCAAACGCCCTGGCTGCTGGGCACCACTGGCCTGAACCCTTCGCAAGAGGCGACGGTGGTGAACACCTCAACCCTCACGCCCGTTCTCTTTAGCGCCAATACGTCAATGGCCGTCAACGGATTTTTTAATTCTGTGCGTGAACTGGCCGTGGTGCTGGGACCGACCTACGACGTCGATATTATTGATTTGCATCATCGCTACAAGGTGGATGCGCCATCGGGCACTGCGCTCGAACTGGGCCGCGCCATCGCCAGCGGCTGGCAGCGTGAACTACGCGAAGTGCAGGTGGCCAGTGATACAGGCGGGCAGCGCCCGTCGCCCAGCATCGCGTTTTCGTGTGTCCGCGGGGGTGCTCACGCCGGCGAGCATCGAATCGTTTTTTCCGGTGCTGATGACACGGTGGAGCTGATCCATCGTGCATCCCACCGCGGCGTATTCGCCAGCGGCGCGCTGCGTGCCGTTTCGTGGCTGACGTCACGCGAGCCCGGACTCTATGACATGGCCGATTTTCTCGATTCGCTACACCGTTCGTAGACACACCGCCAAGCCGTCAAGTATCATGCAGCACCGCGGGAAGGGTAGCGGTTAGCACCCCTCCCGCTTTTTGTAACCGACGGTTGAAAATTAGGGGGTCCCTTGGCGCGACAGGCAATTTTGGCGCTCGCAGACGGCAGCGTTTTTAAAGGTACCGCCATTGGCGCAGACGGCAGTAGCGTCGGCGAAGTGGTCTTCAATACGGCCATGACGGGCTATCAGGAAATCCTGACCGATCCGTCTTATTCCAGGCAAATCGTCACGCTCACTTATCCGCACATCGGCAACACCGGTGTGAATGCGCAAGACAACGAATCGTCCGCCTGTCAGGCCGCCGGTTTGATCATTCGTGATTTGCCGCTACTGCACAGCAACTATCGCGCGAATATGTCTCTGTCGGACTACCTTAATCGCAATGGCGTTGTGGCCATTGCCGATGTGGACACACGTCGGCTAACGCGGCTCTTGCGCGAAAAAGGTGCGCAGGCCGGCTGCATTACTACCGCCGCCGACGTCGACGGTGCCATCGAGCAGGCACGGGCGTTCCCCGGTCTCGTGGGCATGGATCTGGCCAAAGTAGTCACCACCGACGAAAGTTACCAGTGGGGCGCAACGATCTGGCGTCACGAGCAGGACATCCCAACGTTGCCCGCCGACGTCGATCCAAAATGGCACGTGGTGGCCATGGATTTTGGCGTGAAGCACAACATCCTGCGGCTGCTGGTTCAGCACGGTTGTCGCGTCACCGTTGTCCCGGCCACGACCTCGGCGGACGACATTCTGGCGCTCAAGCCAGACGGTGTGTTTCTGTCCAACGGCCCGGGTGATCCGGAGCCCTGCGATTACGCGATCAGCGCCATCAAGTCGCTGCTGGAGCGTAACGTGCCGCTGTTCGGTATTTGCTTAGGTCATCAGCTGCTTGCGCTGGCCTGTGGTGCACGCACACAGAAAATGAAATTTGGTCATCATGGTGCGAACCACCCGGTCCAGGACTTAGCCGATCGCACCGTGGCCATCACCAGCCAGAACCACGGCTTTGCGGTGGATGAAGATAGTCTGGGGGATGATCTGGTCGCCACGCATCGCTCACTGTTTGACGGCTCGCTGCAAGGCGTTGCGCATCAACACAAGCGCGCGTTTGGTTTTCAAGGTCATCCCGAGGCAAGCCCCGGACCCCATGACATTTTGCCGCTTTTCCAACGCTTCATAGACATGATGGCCGACGCGCACCAGTCCGGTGACCGCGCCGCCAGCGCCTGACGAGTACAGACATGCCAAAACGCACGGATATTAAGAGTGTTCTGATTATCGGGGCAGGGCCGATTGTGATCGGTCAGGCCTGTGAGTTTGATTACTCCGGCACGCAGGCCTGCAAGGCGCTGCGCGAGGAGGGCTTCCGCGTCATTCTGGTCAATTCCAATCCGGCCACGATTATGACGGATCCGGAGTCGGCCGATGCGGTCTACATCGAGCCGGTCCAGTGGCGCAACGTTGCGCGCATTATCGAAAAAGAGCGCCCCGATGCTTTGCTGCCCACCATGGGCGGTCAAACCGGACTCAATTGCGCGCTGGATCTGGTGCGCGAGGGTGTGCTGGAAAAGTTCGGCGTGGAACTCATTGCCGCGAGCCGCGAGGCGATCGACATGGCGGAGGATCGCGAGCAGTTTCGCGAAGCGATGGTCGAGATTGGCCTTGGCGTGTGCAAATCGGTGGTGGTGCACGATGTCCAGACGGCGCTCGAGCGTCAGCATGAGATTGGCTTCCCAACTATCATTCGTCCGTCGTTTACTATGGGCGGCAGCGGTGGCGGTATCGCCTACAACCGCGAAGAGTTTGAGCACATCGTAAAACGCGGTCTTGACTTGTCGCCGACCACAGAAGTGCTGCTCGAAGAATCTGTTCTGGGCTGGAAAGAGTTTGAGATGGAGGTGGTGCGCGATCGCAACGACAATTGCATTATTGTCTGCGCCATTGAAAACCTCGATCCGATGGGCGTGCATACCGGTGATTCGATCACCGTCGCGCCAGCACAAACGCTCACGGACAAAGAATACCAACGCATGCGCGATGCCTCGCTTGCGGTGCTGCGTAAAATCGGTGTTGAGACCGGTGGCTCCAACGTGCAGTTTGCCGTGGACCCCGACACCGGCCGCATGATTGTGATCGAGATGAACCCGCGCGTGTCACGCTCGTCGGCGCTGGCCTCCAAGGCCACCGGTTTTCCGATTGCCAAAGTAGCCGCGAAACTGGCCGTGGGCTACACGCTGGACGAACTTCGCAATGACATCACCGGCGGCGCGACGCCGGCGTCGTTCGAGCCGGCGATCGATTACGTCGTCACCAAAATTCCGCGCTTTACGTTCGAAAAATTCCCGGACGCCAACGACCGACTCACCACACAAATGAAGTCGGTAGGTGAGGTGATGGCCATGGGCCGCACGTTCCAGGAGTCGCTGCAAAAGGCCATACGTGGACTTGAAACCGGTGTGTCGGGCTTTGACTCGATTCTTGGTGACCGCACGGACGCCGAAGCCGAGCGCGAACTTCTGGAAGAGCTGCGTATGCCCGGCGCCAATCGCCTGTGGTACGTGGCCGACGGTTTCCGTCGTGGCATGTCCGAGGCCGAACTCAATCAACGCACGGGCATCGACCCGTGGTTTATGGCCAACATAGGTGATCTGATTCGCGAAGAGCAGCTGGTGGTCGAGCAGGGCAAATCGGCGCTGGATGCGGACCGGCTGCGCCAGCTCAAGCGCAAAGGGTTTGCAGATATGCGGCTGGCGGAGCTGCTGGGTGTGCGCGAAACTGACATCCGTGCCAAGCGAGTCAAGCACGGCGTACAGCCGGTGTTCAAACGCGTCGACACCTGCGCAGCAGAGTTTGCGACGTCTACGGCCTACATGTATTCCACCTACGACGAGGAATGCGAGTCCGGCCCCAGCGATAACAAGAAAATCATGATTCTGGGTGGTGGCCCCAACCGTATCGGTCAGGGCATCGAATTTGACTACTGCTGTGTGCATGCCGCGCTGGCGCTGCGCGACGATGGTTTCGAGACCATCATGGTCAACTGCAACCCGGAAACGGTGTCCACCGACTTTGATACTTCGGATCGTTTGTATTTTGAGCCGCTCACGCTTGAAGACGTGATGGCCGTCATCGATATTGAGAAGCCGGCCGGCGTGATCGTGCAGTACGGTGGTCAAACGCCGCTGAAGCTTGCGCGCGATCTTGAGGCGGCCGGTGCGCCGATTATCGGCACGTCGCCGGACAGCATCGATCTGGCCGAGGACCGAGAACGTTTTTTGAATCTGGTCAATAAGCTCGGCCTCAAGCAGCCCGCCAACCGCACCGTCAGTGATCCGAATATGGCGTTGAAGCTGGCAGACGAAGTGGGCTATCCGCTGGTCGTGCGGCCGTCGTATGTGCTGGGTGGTCGCGCCATGGAAGTGGTGTTTACGCCGGAAGATCTAAGCGAATACATCGGCAGCGCCGTGCAGGTATCCAATGACAGCCCCGTGCTGCTCGATCGCTTCCTCGACATGGCCGTGGAGGTGGATGTTGATGCCATCTGCGACGGCGAGGACGTGCTGATTGGCGGCATCATGGAGCACATCGAGCAGGCTGGCGTGCACTCCGGTGATTCAAGCTGCACGTTGCCGCCGATTACCCTGAGCGCCGAGCTGCAGGCCGAGATGGCGGAACAGGTGCGCAAATTGGCCCACGGTTTGAAAGTGGTTGGTTTGATGAACACTCAGTTCGCCATTCAAAACGACGAAATTTATTTGCTGGAAGTGAACCCGCGTGCGTCGCGTACGGCGCCGTTTGTTTCCAAGGCGATTGGTCTGCCGCTGGCAAAAGTGGCCGCGCAGGTGATGGCAGGTGCCAAGCTCAAAGCGCTGGGCCTCACCGAGCAGCGCGTGCCGGCTTACTATTCTGTGAAAGAAGCGGTGTTCCCGTTTATTAAATTCCCCGGTGCGGATCCGATCCTCGGCCCGGAAATGAAGTCGACCGGTGAGGTGATGGCGACGGGCCGCTCCTTTGCTGAGGCCTATTCGAAAGCCAGACAGGCATCGGGTGTCGTGTTGCCCAAGGGCGGTTCAGTAATTATCAGCGTGCGCGATCGCGACAAGCCGGCGGCAGTAGAAGTCGGGCGTGATTTACAACAGCGCGGCTTTAACGTCATCGCAACCGGCGGTACCGAGGTGGCGCTGCGCGAAGCCGGTGTGCCTTGCAAGCGCATTAATAAAGTCCGCGAAGGGCGACCGCATATTGTTGATGCGATCAAAAATGGCGACATCGATCTCATTATTAATACGACCGAAGGCAAGCAGGCCATTAATGAGTCGCACGAGATCCGCCGGGAGGCGGTGCGCGGCAAGATCACTTATTATACGACGGTATCCGGCGCTAAAGCCGGTGCTCTGGCGCTGGATCATTTGAATGCGCTGGATGTTAATTGCTTGCAAGACCTGCACAAGGAAATTGCCTGATGGACAGAGTGCCACTAACCGAGCGTGGCGCAACGATGTTGCGTGATGAGCTGAAGATTTTGAAGAGTAAGGAACGCCCGGAGATTATTCAGGCGATTGCAGAGGCCCGCGCGCACGGCGATCTGAAAGAAAACGCCGAATACCACGCGGCGAAAGAACGTCAGGGCTTTATCGAGGGACGCATCAAGGATCTTGAGGGCAAAATCTCGAACGCCCAGATTATTGACGTCACAAAAATTGATGGCGGCGGCAAAGTCATTTTTGGCTCGACCGTCAAGCTGTACGATATCGACGGCGACTCGGAAGTGACCTATCAGATCGTGGGACAGGATGAGGCGGATATCAAAGCCGGTCTGATTTCTGTGACCTCACCCATTGCTCGTGGCCTGATTGGCAAGACCGAAGGCGATGAGGTGTCTGTGAAAACGCCGGGCGGGCAGGCGGCGTATGAAATAGTGAGTGTTGCCTACGTTTGATCCGGCATGTCGCGGCCACCACCGGGCAGCGCGATCTTGGGTTTCTGAGCATTGCGGCGAAACAGCGTGGCAACATGGCCAACACGACGCAGCAAAAAGCAGCGGCAGGTCTCGCACAGTTCCGCTAGAAGCGCGTCCCGCTCGTCACGATCACCCACCCGCACTCGAACTTTGATCAGCTCATGAAACTTCAACGCCGATTCCAGCTCTTTGATTACGTTCTCGCTCAAACCCTTGTCGGCGATGGTCACCACGGGCTTGGCATTGTGGGCCAGGGCGCGGAGATGTTTTTTCTGTCTTTCGGTGAGCTGCACGACAACGGGTCCGTAGGAAAAAGGGCGCGCAGTGTAGCACGCCCTAGGCTTGGAAAAGCGTCGTGAGCCGCTGGTACGACAAGCACGTCAACGATCCCTATGTGAAGAAGGCGCAGATCGATGGCTATCGCTCGCGGGCGGTCTACAAACTGCTGGAAATCGACGAGCGGGAGAAGTTGCTGCGCAACGGGGCGTCGGTACTGGATTTGGGCAGCACGCCCGGAGGATGGTCGCAGCTTGCGGTGAAAAAGGTCGGGGAGACCGGTCGCGTGCTGGCTTTGGACTTGCTGCCCATGGACCCGGTGGCCGGGGTAACCTTCCGACAGCTCGATTTTACGACCGATGAAGCGCTGGAATGGGTGGAAAGTGAGTGTTCCGGCGGGATTGACCTTGTGTTGTCGGATATGGCCCCCAATATCACCGGAGTGAAATCTGTCGATTTGCCGCGTGCGATGTACTTGGCAGAGCTTGCGATGGATACGGCTGGCCGGGTGCTCAAACCCAAAGGCGCGTTCCTGACCAAACTGTTTCACGGCGAGGGATTTGACGATTATGTCAAGTTGGCTCGCGCGAATTTTAAGGTCGTCAAGGTCCGTAAACCCGCCGCGTCGCGGCCCCGGAGCCGAGAGACCTATTTGCTGGCGAGAAACTACCGGCTGTAGTAGTGTCTTAAGGTATGAAGCGCTATTGCAGTGCATCATCTGCCCCGCGTCCTTCGGCTCCGTGTCATGGGTTGTCATGAGGGTTTTGGGAAGCGGGGCAGCCTTGAATTTTTCGACCAGCGCGTCGTGGTCTGGCACGTGTCAGGCTGAAGTTGTTTCCTAAAAACGGAGTGTAAGTCATTGGGTGACTTAGGAAAAAATATCGTCCTTTGGATTATTATCGCGATGGTCTTGTTGACCGTCTTTGAGCGATTAACACCGCCTAACGGTGCGGCCAAAGAACTTGAATACTCCGAATTCCGTCAGCGCTTGCTGACCGGGCAGGTGGATTCTGTCGTCATTTTCGACGGCCAGCGCATCACGGGCACCTTTAAGGGTGGCGAGACGTTCGAGACTCGCAGCGCTGAGTACGACAACACGGCGTTGATCGGTGAAATGGACGCGCAGCAGGTGAACTACTCACGTGCGGAGTCCGAAAAGCAAAGCGTATTGTTCCAGCTGTTTTTGCAGTTCCTGCCGGTGCTGCTGCTGATTGGTGTGTGGCTCTATTTTATGCGCCAGATGCAGGGCGGCGGCGGTGGGCGAAGTCCCATGCAGTTTGGCAAGTCCAAAGCGCGCATGCTCAGTGAAGATCAGGTCAACGTTAATTTTAACGATGTGGCAGGCGTAGAAGAGGCCAAGCAGGAAGTGGGCGAGATCGTCGACTTTTTGAAAGACCCCAGCAAGTTCCAGCGTCTTGGCGGCAAGATTCCGCGTGGCGTGCTCATGGTGGGCTCGCCCGGTACCGGTAAGACTCTGCTGGCCAGAGCGATCGCCGGTGAAGCTAAGGTGCCGTTTTTCACCATCTCCGGTTCCGACTTTGTTGAGATGTTTGTGGGCGTGGGTGCGTCCCGCGTGCGCGACATGTTCGCCGATGCGAAGAAACACGCACCGTGCATTATTTTTATCGATGAGATTGACGCGGTCGGTCGCCATCGTGGACCCGGCGGCGGTTATGGCGGTGGCCATGACGAGCGCGAGCAAACGCTGAACCAGCTGCTCGTGGAAATGGACGGTTTCGAGGGCAATGAAGGCGTCATCGTCATCGCGGCCACCAACCGTCCTGACGTGCTGGATAAAGCCCTGCTGCGTCCTGGGCGTTTTGATCGCCAAGTGGTCGTGCCTCTGCCCGACGTACGCGGTCGCGAGCTTATTTTGAAAGTGCACATGCGCAAAGTGCCGATTAACGACGATGTACGCCCGCAGATCATCGCGCGTGGTACGCCCGGCTTCTCTGGCGCCGATTTGGCCAACCTGGTTAACGAAGCGGCACTGTTCGCCGCGCGTGCGAACAAACGCACCGTCACGATGGAAGACTTCGAGATGGCCAAAGACAAGATCATGATGGGCGCCGAGCGCCGCTCCATGGTCATGAGCGAAGAAGAAAAAGCCAATACCGCCTATCACGAGGCGGGGCACGCCATCGTGGGTCTAACGGTGCCGGATCACGATCCGGTGTACAAAGTCACGATCATTCCTCGCGGCCGCGCGTTGGGCGTGACGATGTTTTTGCCTGAGGAAGATCGATACTCGCTCAGTAAGCGAAGGCTCGAGAGTCAAATATCCTCGTTGTTTGGTGGCCGTATTGCCGAGGGCCTCATATTTGGTGAAGACGCGGTGACGACCGGTGCCTCCAACGATATCGAGCGTGCCACGGACATCGCGATCAACATGGTCACAAAGTGGGGTCTGTCGGATCGCCTGGGACCGTTGGCGTACGAAACCGAAAGCGGCGATATGTATGCGGCAGGCAGCACCAAGCGGATGTCGAACCAGACAGCCAATATTATTGATGAAGAAGTGCGCAAGCTGATCAGTGAGAACTACGATCGTGCGGATCAGATCCTGAACGACAAGATCGATATTTTGCACGCGATGGCGAAGGCACTGATCAAGTACGAAACCATCGATCAAAATCAGATCGCGCAAATCATGAATGGTGATGAGCCTGATCCGCCGGAAGACTGGTCGAGCAGTGACAATCCGCCGTCGGGTCCCACGCCGGAGGCCACCGCGCCACCACCGTCGGCGCCGCTTGGCGACGCGCCGAGCGCACCCTAGACGACGCATTCTTCGCGTCATCTAAACCAACACAACACGATGCCTGCGGGCATCGTGTTGCATTCAGGACCAATATTTTGATCGATTCTATGGGGCGCAGGCCCTGGCGCGAGGCCGGTGCAAGACCGCTCGTTATGGGCATCCTGAACGTGACACCGGATTCTTTTTCCGATGGCGGGCAGCATCATGATACCGCGGCGGCCGTTGCCGGGGCGCACGCGCTGATCGCTGCGGGTGCGGATATTATTGATATTGGCGGTGAGTCGACCCGCCCGGACGCCGAGCCGGTGGATGCGCAAGAGGAGCACAAGCGCACGATTCCCGTCATTGAGGCTCTGCGTGAAAGCGGCGACGTGCCCATCTCGATTGACACCAGCAAGCCCGAAATCATGCGCGCAGCGGTCGCGGCCGGCGCCGACATGATCAATGACGTGAACGCGCTGCAGGCGCCCGGTGCGCTCGAGGTGGCCGCGAGTCTGGATGCCGATGTGTGTCTGATGCACCGTCAGGGCACCGCGACCACCATGCAGCACAATCCCACCTACGACGACGTGGTGGCCGACGTGCTGCGCGAACTCAACGCCCGCGTGGCAGCGTGTGTCGATGCCGGCATCGCGCGCGAGCGACTATTGCTGGACCCGGGCTTTGGATTTGGCAAAACCACGACTCATAACTTGCAATTGCTGCGCGGACTTGGAGAATTCGTGGCCACGTCGCTGCCCGTTCTGGTCGGGCTGTCGCGCAAGTCGTTGCTGCAGGCACTCACCGAGCGCCCTGTGGATCAGCGCTTGGCCGGCAGTGTGACGCTTGCCACGCTTGCAGCGCTCCAAGGCGCGCGCGTGATTCGCGTGCACGACGTAGCCGCCACGGTGGATGCGATGAAAGTGGTCGCCGCCGTCATGAACAATCATCAATCTCAGGCAGAGTAAGCATGGCAAAAGTATTTGGCACAGACGGCGTCCGCGGTTCGGTTGGCGATGGACCCATGACCGTCGAGTTTGCTGTCCGACTCGCCAGCGCGGCCGGGCGCGCGTTGATTCCCGGCGGCGGTAGCGTGGTGGTGGGCAAGGACCCGCGCATTTCAGGCTACATGTTTGAATCGGCGCTGGAGGCCGGTTTTGTTGCCACGGGCGCCGATGTGAAGCTGCTGCAGGTGATGCCGACACCCGGCATCGCGTATTTGACCCGCGTCATGGGCGCCGATCTTGGCGTTGTGATCAGCGCCTCGCACAACAGTTTCCATGACAACGGCATCAAGTTTTTCGATCGCAATGGCTCAAAGCTGTCCGACGACCAGCAGGAAATGATTGAGCGCTATTTGAATGATCCGCCCATCACACGTTCATCCGTGAGTTTGGGCCGCGCTGAGCGGCGCTATGACGCGGTGGATCGTTACAGCACGTTTTGCAAACAGTCCGTGCCTGAGGGCATCGATTTTCAAGGTCTGCGCATTGTCGTGGACGGTGCCAACGGTGCGACCTACAAGATTGGCCCGCGCGTTTTTGCAGATCTAGGAGCGGACGTCATTTCCATTGGTTGCTCGCCCAACGGCAAAAACATCAACGACGGCTGTGGCTCTACCTGTCCGGCGCTGCTGCAAAGCACGGTGACCGCTTTGGGCGCCGATTTAGGGATCGCGTTTGACGGCGACGGCGATCGTCTGGTCATGGTCGATCACGAGGGCGAATTGGTGGACGGTGATCATCTTGTGTATCTCATTGCGATGTCGCGTCTGGCCACCAACACGCTGACCGGCCCGGTTGTGGGCACCGTGATGAGCAATCTTGGGCTCGAAAAAGCGTTTACCGAAAAAGGCATCGAGTTTCGACGCGTCGGCGTGGGCGATCGGCACGTGCTGGCCGAGCTCAAAGAAAGCGGCGGCATTATCGGTGGCGAGACTTCGGGCCACGTGATTTGCCTGGATAAGACCACCACGGGCGATGGCATCATTGCCGCGCTACAGGCGTTGGCGGCGATACGCATGGCGGAACGGCCGCTGGCGGAGCTTACCCAGGGCATGAAGAAGTATCCGCAAAAGCTCGTCAACGTCCGAGTGGCCGAGCGCATCGATCTGGATGGCAACGCCGAAATCCAGGCCGCTGTGAAGAAATCGGAAGACAAGCTTGGCGATACCGGCCGCGTTGTTCTGCGGGCTTCGGGCACCGAGCCGGTTATTCGCGTGATGGTTGAGGCGCAGACGCAGAGTGATGTTGAAGAGCACACCGCGTATCTGGCGGAAGTCGTGGCGAGCGCCGCGGCCAGCTGATTGAATTATATGGGCGCTGTGGGTAAGCTTGCGCGCCTTTGACTGAGCGGCAGGGTCGATATGCGACATAATATTGCGGCGGGAAACTGGAAAATGAATGGCACGCGCGACAGCATTCGCGCGCTGTTGGGCGGTTTGCTGCCCAATCTCGACGCAAACGCATCGGGTGACGTCATTGTTTTTCCGGCGTTCGTGCATATTGAACTGGTATCGGGGCTGATCAACGGTTCGCCGGTGAAGTTGGGCGCACAAAACCTCTCGGTGCACGAGAAGGGCGCACATACCGGCGAGGTGTCCGGACCGATGCTTGCGGACATGGGCTGCCACTACGTGCTCGTCGGTCATTCGGAGCGACGCGCACTGTATGGCGAGACCGATGCGCTGGTCGCGGAGAAATTCGCGGCAGCCCAAAAAGCCGGCTTGATCCCCGTGTTGTGCGTGGGCGAGACGCTGGAAGAGCGCGAGGCTGGCCAGACCGAGGCGGTCATTGCGCGGCAGTTGGACGCCGTCATTGAGAACAGTGGTATCGATGCGCTGGATCAGGCCGTATTGGCCTATGAGCCAGTTTGGGCGATCGGCACCGGCAAGACGGCAACGCCGGATCAGGCCCAGTCGGTGCATGCATTTTTACGCGAGCGTATCGCCAACAAAAATGCTAACATCGCCGGCTCGCTGCGCATCCTCTATGGGGGCAGCGTGAACGGCAAAAATGCCGCCGACCTGTTGGCCAATGCCGACGTGGACGGTGGACTCGTAGGCGGCGCGTCACTGGACGCCGACGCCTTTTCGCAAATCTGCTCAGCAGCTGGATAGACACGAAGTATTAGATATGTGGCAACCCATTGTTATTTTCGCTCACGTATTTATCGCCGTCGCGATAATTGCGCTGATTCTGCTCCAGCAGGGCAAAGGTGCTGATGCGGGCGCCGCATTCGGTGCAGGTGCCTCCGGCACGGTGTTCGGCGCGAAAGGCTCGGCCTCGTTCCTGAGCCGCGCGACCGGCATTTTGGCCACGCTGTTTTTTGGCACCAGCCTTACGCTGGCCTATTTTCAGGGCGATCGCTCAGCTCCGGGCGGTGTCCTGCAGGGGCTCGAGCAGTCGACCCCGGCATTTGAAGCGCCTGCGGACCCGATTTCGGATCTGCCGGCACCGGTTGAGTTGCCATCGGCCGAGGACGCTCCCACGACACAGGATGAGTCACAGCCCGAAAGTTAAAGTTTTTTTCCCAATTGCCGATGTGGTGGAATTGGTAGACACGCTGTCTTGAGGGGGCAGTGGCGCAAGCCGTGCCGGTTCGAGTCCGGCCATCGGCACCATGATTGGAAAAAACTACTAACAAGCATCTCGATAACGGCGTAGACGCCTGTTAGAATACGCGCCGTACGCTGCGCCGCTGCGGCGCGTCATAGCGCACTTTTTACCGTTTTCTTACGGACTGCTGATGCTCGCAAACTATCTCCCGATTTTGTTGTTTCTCGGGGTCGCTACCGCGTTTGGCGTGGTTCTACTGGCGGCCGGTTTTGTATTTGGACGTGGCAGCAAAGACAGCGACAAGCTGTCGCCCTACGAATGCGGCTTCGAGGCGTTCGAAGATTCGCGCATTCCCTTCGATGTGCGCTACTACCTGGTCGCCATCCTCTTCATTATTTTCGATCTCGAAATCGCCTTTTTGTTCCCGTGGGCTGTGGCTCTGGACAAAATTGGGCTGTTTGGCCTGTTGGCGATGGGCGTGTTCCTGCTCATTCTCGTGATCGGTTTCATCTACGAATGGAAAAAAGGGGCGCTGGAATGGGATTAGAAGCTGAGAATCTCCCGGCGGTCGAAGAAAACAGTACCGCGAACGGATTTGTCACCACCAGCGTCGATACGCTGGTCAACTGGGCGCGCACCGGCTCCATGTGGCCCATGACTTTTGGTCTGGCCTGCTGCGCGGTGGAAATGATGCAGGCCGGCGCGGCGCGTTACGACCTCGATCGCTTTGGCATCATTTTTCGCCCCAGCCCGCGTCAATCCGACGTGATGATTGTGGCCGGCACGCTGTGCAACAAGATGGCCCCCGCGCTGCGCAAGGTGTACGACCAGATGCCGGAACCGCGTTGGGTGATCTCAATGGGTTCGTGCGCCAACGGCGGCGGCTACTACCATTATTCTTACTCAGTGGTACGCGGCTGCGACCGGATTGTTCCGGTTGATGTCTACGTACCCGGCTGTCCGCCCACGGCGGAGGCGCTTCTATACGGCATTCTGCAGCTGCAGAAGAAAATTCGTCGTACCAACACCATCGCGCGTTAGAGCAAAGGCATTAACTATGAACGCGACTCGGCGTGATGAACTGGCAGCAACACTGAATTCAACCTTCGGTGAGTCCGTGACCGTCACGGTGGAAGACCACGGCGAAGTGGCCCTGGATGTCAGTGCAGACAACCTCATTGACGTGTGCACGCGGCTGCGTGATGACGTGGGCTTTGAAATGATGATGGACCTGGCTGGGGTGGATTACCTGGGCTTTGGTAAAGACGAGTGGCGCGGCGAGGGGGCTTCGGCCACCGGTTTCGGTCGTGCCGTCAATCGCCACTTTGAAGACGAGCGCCCGACGGGTCAGCGCTTCGCGGTGGTGTATCAACTTCTGTCTATTAGCCACAACCGCCGCCTTCGCGTGCGTGTGTATTGCCCTGACGACAATTATCCATTAGTGCCGTCGGTCATGGACGTCTGGAGTTCGGCCGACTGGTTTGAACGTGAAGCGTTCGATCTGTACGGCATTTTGTTTGACGGCCATCCCGATTTGCGTCGTCTGCTCACCGATTACGGTTTTATTGGCCACCCGTTCCGCAAAGATTTCCCATTGAGCGGCAATGTTGAAGTCACGTTCGATCCTGAGAAAGGGCGTGTGGTGTATCAGCCAGTATCCATCGCGCCGCGTACGCTCGTGCCGCGCGTGATTCGCGAGGACAACCGCTACGACGATGGTTTGGCCGGAGAATTAAACGATGCGTGAGATTCAAAGCTTCACCATGAACTTCGGGCCGCAGCATCCGGCCGCGCACGGCGTGTTGCGTCTGGTGCTGGAAATGGATGGCGAGGTGATCCATAAAGCCGATCCCCACGTTGGGCTGCTGCACCGGGGCACCGAAAAGCTCGCAGAGAGTAAGCCGTTCAACCAAAGCATTGGCTACATGGACCGCCTCGACTACGTGTCGATGATGTGCAACGAGCACGGCTATGTGCTGGCTATCGAAAAACTGCTTGGCATCGAAGCGCCGATTCGGGCGCAGTACATCCGCGTCATGTTTGATGAGATCACGCGCATCCTGAACCATCTAATGTGGCTCGGTGCGCACGGTCTGGATATCGGCGCGATGACCATGTTTTTGTATTGCTTCCGCGAACGCGAAGATCTGATGGACTGCTATGAGGCGGTTTCGGGCACGCGCATGCACGCCACGTACTACCGTCCCGGCGGCGTGTACCGCGATCTGCCGGAGCACATGCCGCAGTATCAAGCCTCGAAATTCCGCGACCAAAAAGAAGTGGACAAGATGAACGAAGCGCGCCAAGGCTCGCTGCTCGATTTCATCGAAGCGTTCACCGAGAAATTCCCCGGCTGCGTAGACGAATACGAAACGCTGCTCACGGATAACCGCATTTGGAAGCAGCGCACCGTGAACATCGCGGTCGTAACGCCTGAACGCGCCATGCAGCTCGGCTTTAGTGGTCCCATGCTGCGCGGTTCGGGCATCGAATGGGATCTGCGTAAGAAGCAACCTTACGAAGTGTATGCCGACATGGATTTTGATATCCCAGTGGGTCTGAACGGCGACTGCTACGACCGCTACCTGGTACGCATTGAAGAAATGCGTCAGTCCAATCGCATCATTAAGCAGTGCATCGACTGGCTGCGTGCGAACCCGGGTCCGGTGATGGCGGACAACGCCAAAGTCGCGCCGCCCAAACGCCCGGATATGAAGGGCGACATGGAATCGCTGATTCACCACTTCAAGCTCTTTACCGAAGGCTATTCGGTTCCGGCGGGCGACGCCTATGCCGCGGTGGAGCATCCCAAGGGCGAATTTGGCGTCTATCTGATTTCCGATGGCGCGAACAAGCCGTTCCGCCTTAAAGTGCGCGCGCCGGGCTTTGCCCACTTGAGCGCGATGAATGAAATGGTCGCCGGCCACATGCTGGCGGACGTTGTGGCCGTGATCGGCACGCAAGACATTGTGTTTGGTGAAATCGACCGCTAGGGCGGCACGAGAGTCATGAGTAACAGCGACACTGAAAAAAGCGTGGGCAAGCACAATCTGCCCGAATCCGTCCGCAAGGAAATTGACCACTGGGTCAAAAAGTTTCCAGAAGGGCGTCAACGTTCGGCCACGATTGCGGCGTTGCGTGAGGCGCAGCATCACAACCACGGTTTCGTCACGAACGAACTGATGGACGGCATTGCCGAGTATCTCGATATTCCTGCGGTGCAGGTGTACGAGGTGGCGGCGTTTTACTCGATGTTCGAGACCAAGCCCGTTGGACGCTGTGCCATTTCGGTGTGTACCAACATCAGCTGCATGCTGTGTGGGTCGGATGAAATTGTCGCGCACATCGAGAAAAAACTCGGTATCAAAACGGGCGAGAGCACGGCCGACGGCAAGTTTTATCTCAAGCGCGAAGAAGAATGTCTGGCGGCGTGCAACAACGCACCGATGATGATGGTGGACCACGTGTACCACGAACATCTGACGCCGGAGAAAGTGGACGACATCCTGGACGGCATCTCATGAGCAAGTGGCTTGAGAACAAAAATCTGGTGGCGTTTTCCACGTTTCACAGAGACGAGCCGTGGACGCTGGAATCCTACCTGTCCATCGGCGGCTACGACGCGCTGAAAAAAGTCTACACCTCGATGACGCCCGAAGAGCTCATCGACGAGGTGAAAGCCTCCAACCTGCGCGGCCGCGGCGGCGCCGGTTTCCCGACCGGTTTGAAGTGGAGCTTCATGCCGCGTACGGCGCCCGGGCAAAAATATTTGGTCTGCAACTCTGATGAGAGTGAGCCGGGCACCTGCCACGATCGCGATATTCTGCGTTACAACCCGCACGCGCTCATCGAAGGCATGGCCATTGCCGCGTATTCCATGGGCGCGACCGTGGGTTACAACTACATTCGCGGCGAGTTTATTGAAGAGCCCGTGCCGCGTTTTGAAGCGGCACTGAAAGAAGCCTATGAAGCCGGCTTCCTGGGCAAAGACTTATTTGGCACCGGTCATGATTTTGATCTGCACATGTTCGCCGGCGCAGGCGCCTACATTTGCGGTGAAGAAACCGGACTGCTCGAGTCACTGGAAGGCAAGCCGGGGCGTCCGCGCTTCAAGCCGCCGTTTCCTGCCAATTTTGGTGCGTTTGGTCGCCCAACCACGGTGAACAACACCTACAGCCTAGCTTCGGTGCCAGCGATTATTCGCAACGGCGCCGAATGGTTCAAAGACTTAGGCGTCGAGAACGCTGGAGGCACGGCGATTTATTCGGTCTCGGGGCATGTGAATAAACCCGGCAACTACGAGCTGCCGATGGGTATTCCATTTCGCGAGCTGCTCGAGATTTGCGGCGGCATTCGCGACGGTCGCAAACTCAAGGCCGTGATCCCTGGTGGTTCTTCGGTACCGGTCATGCCGGCCGATCAAATTATCGACATCACGATGGATTACGACTCGCTGCAAAAAGCCGGCTCGGCGCTGGGCACCGGCGCGGTCATCGTGATGGACGACAGTACCTGCATGGTCAAAGTGCTGGAGCGGATTTCGCGTTTTTATTACGCCGAATCGTGCGGGCAGTGCACGCCGTGCCGCGAAGGCACGGGCTGGATGTATCGCGTGATTAAACGCATTCGCGAAGGCAACGGCACCGAGGGTGATCTCGAGAAGCTGATGTCGGTGGCGAACAAGATTGAAGGGCACACCATTTGTGCGCTGGGCGACGCTGCGGCGTGGCCGGTGCAGAGCTTCCTGCGTCAGTTTGGCCATGAGTTTGAATACATGGTGGAGCACGGCCACAGCATCGTGGATGCACCGGATGCGAAAGTAGCCTGAAGCGCTGCGCACGCAATAAGAACCGAACGATAATTTTTACGAGCGATCTTTCATGAGTGACGACATCACGATCCACGTTAACGGCATTGAGCTCAAAGCCAAGCGGGGTCAAATGCTGATTGAGGTAACGGACGCCGCCGGAATTTATATTCCGCGCTTCTGCTATCACGAGAAGCTGTCTGTAGCCGCCAACTGCCGCATGTGTCTGGTCGAGATGGAAAAGGGTCGCAAACCCATGCCGGCCTGCGCCACGCCGGTCGCCGACGGTAACGTGTTTTTCACTAAGTCATCGGCTGCGATCGCGGCGCAGCGCGCCACGATGGAATTTCTGCTGATCAATCACCCGCTGGATTGCCCCATTTGCGATCAGGGCGGGGAGTGCGAACTGCAGGATCTGGCCATGGGCTACGGCACGGGTGTGTCGCGCTACGTGGAGAAAAAACGTGTTGTGGCCGACAAAAATCTTGGCCCGCTCGTTTCCACCGATATGACACGCTGCATTCATTGCACGCGCTGCGTACGTTTTGGCACCGAAGTGGCCGGTATGCAGGAGCTTGGCACGATGGGTCGTGGCGAGCGCATGGAAATCAGCACGTTTGTGGAGCAAAGCGTCGATCACGAGATGTCGGGCAACATCATTGATCTTTGCCCGGTGGGTGCGCTTAATTCCAAGCCGGCACGATACACGGGCCGCTCGTGGGAAATGACGCAGCACCAAACCATTGCTCCGCACGACAGCGTGGGCTCAAATGTTTACGCGCACGTTAAAAACGGCAAGATTATGCGCATGGTACCCAAGGCCACCGAAGCGATTAACGAAACCTGGATTTCGGATCGTGATCGCTTTAGCTACACCGGTATCTACAGCGACGATCGCTTGCTCAAACCCCGCGTGAAAGGCTCGCAGGGCTGGCGCGAAGTGGACTGGGCGGTCGCGCTTGAAGCCGCGGGCAGCAAACTTGGCGCATTGGACAATGGCGCCAAACTCGGCACGTTGGTATCGCCAAACGCAACGCTGGAAGAGCAGTTTCTCGCGACCCAACTGGCGCGCGGTCTCGGTTCAGCCAATATTGATCATCGTCTGCGTACGCGCGACGTGTCACATCAGGATGCAGATCCGGTATTTCCGTGGCTGGGCTGCAGCATTGAAGAGATTGAGAGCAGCCGGGCAACGCTCGTTGTTGCTGGCAATCTGCGCGCCGAGGCGCCGATTCTCGCGCATCGTTTGCGCAAGGCGACGCTCAGCGGCGGGCAGGTCATGTTTGTGAACCCGCCGGGCTACGAATATTTGTTTGACGTGGCGCAGTACATTGATGCGACACCCGAGGCACTGGTGGGCGAACTGCGCGCACTGGTGATGGCCGCCGGTGGCGATGTGTCGGCCGAGTTAAGCGGCGACACCGCTCAGGTGGAACAGGCCCATCGCGATACGGTGCAGGCGCTGCGCGAGCAGGACGATGCGCTAATTCTTCTCGGTCACATTGGCCAACGTCATGTGCAAGCGGCGGCCGTGCGAGCGCTGTGTGCACAATTGGCAGATTTGACCAGTGCGCGTTTTGGCGTGGTGCCAGAAGCTGTGAACAGCGTCGGCGCGAGCCTTGTGGGCGCGCTGCCTCATCGTGAGGCCGGCGGCAAACCTGCGGCAACGCCCGGGTTGTCGGTCGGGCAGATGTTTGAGGCTGACCTAGCCTGCTACCTATTGGTCGGCGTCGAGCCCGAACGTGATTGTGCGGACGGCGTCGCGGCATTGGCCGCGATGAACAAAGCGCAGTTTGTCGTGTGCGTGACGTCGTTTGTGACTGACGAGATGCTCGAGTACGCCGATGTGCTATTGCCGATGGGCACGTTTGCCGAGACGGCCGGTACGTTTGTTAATTCGGAAGGTCGCTGGCAGTCCTTTGCGGGTGTGGCCACACCGGTGGGCGAGTCGCGTCCCGGCTGGAAGGTGTTGCGCGTGTTGGCGGAGTACCTCGAGTTTGATGGATTGGGCTTTAACGCCGTGAACGAAATTACGGATCACGTGCACAAACTGGTTGGCGCCGTAGAGCCTTCCAATGCGCTGAATTACCAAAGCGCCACGTTGAACCACGCCGAGGGCGAGGCCGCCATTGACGTGCCGATGTATGACACTGACCCGCTGGTCCGTCGCGCGCTGCCGCTGCAACGAACACGTGTCGCACAAGGCGAGGGAGCAGGGTAAGTGGAAGCACTCTCCAATTTTTTGATGCCGCTTTTGAGCTGGCTGCCCGAGCCGCTGCCGCTGGTGGCAACCACGCTTGCCGGCATCATGATTATTCTCGGCCCGCTAATTTTGTGCGTGGCGTATCTCACGCTTGCCGAGCGCAAAGTCATTGGTCACATGCAGGCACGCCTCGGTCCCACGCGCGTCGGTTGGCGCGGCATGCTGCAGCCGTTCGCGGACATGTTCAAGCTCATGTTCAAAGAGATCATCGTGCCGGCCAATTCCAACCGGTATCTGTTTTTGATCGCGCCGTTGTTGTCACTGATTCCGGCTTTTGCGACGTGGGCCGTAATGCCGGTGTCGCCAAACTTTGTGCTGGCCGACATTGATGCAGGTTTGTTGTACGTACTCGCGCTTACGGGCCTGGGCGTTTACGGCGTGATTCTGGCGGGTTGGGCGACCAACTCCAAATACGCTTTTTTGGGCGCCATGCGTTCGGCGGCGCAGATTGTCGCCTATGAGATTGCGATGGGCTT
The DNA here is from genome assembly GCA_045106455.1 of Gammaproteobacteria bacterium. Taxonomy (GTDB): domain Bacteria; phylum Pseudomonadota; class Gammaproteobacteria; order Steroidobacterales; family JBCCMA01; genus JBCCMA01. The sequence goes on along the minus strand of JBGCEL010000078.1, from coordinate 13,902 downwards.
TGCGTTGGTCGGCGTTCTGATGGCGGGCGGCAGCTTGAACATCGGTGAGATTATTGAAGCCCAGAGCGGCGGCATGCTGAACTGGTTCTGGCTGTGGCTGGCACCGCTGTTTGTCGTGTACTTCATCTCCGGTGTGGCTGAGACCAACCGCGCACCGTTTGATGTTGCGGAAGGCGAATCGGAAATTGTGGCCGGTTTCCACGTGGAATATTCGGGCATGGCTTTCGCGGTCTTCTTCCTGGCTGAATACGCCAACATGATTTTGGTTGCCGCGCTCACCGCCACGTTCTTCATGGGTGGCTGGCTGTCACCGTTTGAAGGCATTATCGGCGGGCCGCTGGCGCAGCCGAGTTTCTTCTGGCTGGCGCTGAAAACCTCGTTCTTCCTGTTTTGCTTTTTGTGGTTTCGTGCCACGTTCCCGCGCTACCGCTATGACCAGATCATGCGACTGGGTTGGAAAGTGTTTATTCCGGTCACCATCGTGTGGCTGGTGGTTGAAGGTGTGATGGTGTATTTCAAGGTCGGCCCGTGGTCGGCGGCGACCGGGGGTTGATGTCATGGGTATGAAGCAACTTGCCAAGACCTTTTTCTTAAGCGAGCTGCGCGGCGGTTTGGCCGTCACGTTTAAAAACATGCTGCGCAAGCCGGTCACCATTCGCTATCCGGAAGAGAAAACGCCACAGTCCAATCGCTTTCGTGGTCTGCACGCGCTGCGTCGCTACGCCAATGGGGAAGAACGCTGCATCGCCTGCAAACTATGCGAGGCCGTGTGCCCGGCGCTGGCCATTACCATCGAGTCGGATCAGCGCGACGACGGCACACGCCGCACCACGCGCTACGACATCGATCTGTTTAAGTGCATCTACTGCGGTTTCTGTGAGGAAGCCTGTCCGGTGGACGCCATCGTTGAGACGCGTATCCATGAATACCACATGGAAAATCGCGGCGAAAACATCATGACCAAAGACAAGTTGCTGGCCGTCGGCGACAAATACGAACCGATGATCGCGGACGATAAAGCCGCTGATGCCAACTACCGCTAAAAACGAACCAGAGATCGACCTGACATGACCGGCGTTTTGTTTTACACCTTTTCCGCGATTCTAATCGTGGCCGCACTGGGCGTGATCTTATCGCGCAACCCGGTGTATTCCGCCATGCTGTTGGTGCTGAGTTTTGCCACCAGTGCCGGGCTCTGGATCATGCTTGAGGCGGAGTTTTTAGGCATCGCACTTGTGCTGGTGTACGTCGGCGCGGTGATGGTGTTGTTCCTGTTCGTAGTCATGATGCTCGATATCAATGTCGAGACCATGCGCGAGGGCATGACGCGCTACACGCCGCTGGGCGTAGTGGTGGGTCTGGCGGTGTTGGGTGAGATTATCTTTGTGGTGTGGACCCGGCGCTTTGGCGATACGTCCTTTCCAACGCCACCGCCGAAGGGCCCGGACTACAGCAACACCGAAGCGCTCGGCAGCGTGCTGTACACCGAATACGTGTACGCCTTTGAGCTGGCGGCGGTGATTCTTCTGGTCGCTATCGTGGCGGCGATTACGCTGACCATGCGCAAGCGCCCCGGACTCAAGCAACAGGACATCCACGCCCAGGTGAGCGTCAATGCGAAAGATCGCGTGCGGCTTGTGAAAATGGACGCGGAGAAAGACGCATGACCATCGGTGTTGAGCACTACATGGTGCTGTCGGGCATGCTGTTCACGATTGCCGTGGCCGGTATTTTTCTGAACCGCAAAAACCTCATTTTGCTGCTGATGTGCATTGAGCTGATGTTGCTGGCGGTCAATTTCAATTTTATTGCCATGTCGCGCTTTTGGGGCGATCTGGCCGGTCAGGTGTTCGTGTTTTTCATTCTGACCGTGGCTGCGGCCGAGGCCGCTATCGGTCTTGCCATCCTGGTGGTGCTGTTTAGAAGTAGAAAGAGCATCAACGTGGAAGAACTTGACGTGATGAAGGGCTAGGGCATGGGTCAGTACCTGACAATCGTTCTTGCGCCGCTGTTTGCAGCGGTCCTGGTTGGCCTGTTCGGCAAGAAGCTCGGACGCGTGGTGTCGCATACGTTGTGCATCGCCGGCGTCGGTGTCGCGTTCGCGCTGTCGGCCAAGGTGCTTTACGGCATGGTCTTTGGCGGTATGCCCGGCTTTGAAGACACGCTGTATCAGTGGGGTAGCAGTGGCAATCTGAGTTTCGAGGTCGGTTTCCTCGTCGATCGGCTTACCGCGCTGATGATGGTGGTGGTCACGTTTGTATCGTTGATGGTGCACATCTACACCATTGGCTACATGCACGACGATCCGGGTTACGAGCGTTTCTTCAGCTACATCTCTCTGTTCACCTTCGCTATGCTCATGCTAGTGATGTCCAACAACTTCCTGCAGCTGTTCTTTGGCTGGGAAGCGGTGGGCGTGGTGTCCTATCTGCTGATTGGTTTTTGGTACAAAAAACCCACCGCGATTCACGCCAATCTCAAAGCCTTCCTTGTTAACCGCGTAGGCGACTTCGGATTCCTGCTGGGCATTGGCGCTGTCGCTATGTTGGCCGGTTCGTTGTCGTATCAAGAAGTGTTTGCAGTCGCGCCAGACATGGCCACTCAATCGTTGACCATCTTCGGCGATACGGCGTGGAACGCCATGACCGTGACCTGCATTTTGCTGTTCATCGGTGCCATGGGTAAATCGGCACAGGTGCCGCTGCACGTGTGGCTACCCGATTCGATGGAAGGCCCAACGCCCATCTCGGCGCTGATTCACGCCGCCACCATGGTGACCGCCGGCATCTTTATGGTCGCGCGCATGTCACCGCTGTTTGAGCTATCGACCACCGCACTCACGTTTGTGATGTGGATCGGGGCGTTTACGGCATTCTTTATGGGTCTGCTGGGTTTGATTCAGAACGACATCAAGCGTGTCGTGGCGTACTCGACGCTGTCGCAGCTCGGTTACATGACCGTAGCGCTCGGTGTGTCCGCATACTCCGCCGGCATCTTCCATCTGATGACCCACGCGTTTTTCAAAGCACTGCTGTTCCTGGCCGCCGGTTCGGTAATCATCGCCATGCACCACGAGCAGGACATTCGAAAAATGGGTGGTCTGCGCAAGTATCTGCCGATTACCTACATCACCAGTTTGATTGGTTCGCTGGCGCTCATTGGTTTCCCGGGCTTTTCTGGTTTTTATTCCAAAGACGTGATTATCGAAGCCGTACACGCGTCGCACCTGCCTGGTGCGGGTGTGGTGTACATCGCGGTGCTGCTTGGCGTTTTCATTACGGCGCTGTACAGCTTCCGCATGTTCTTCCTGGTCTTCCACGGCAAGCCGCGTATGGACGACGAAACGCGTTCGCATTTGCACGAGCCGCCGTGGGTGGTCTGGTTGCCACTGGTGCTGCTGGCCATTCCGTCCATGATCATTGGCGCTTTGACCATGAAGCCTGTGCTGTTTGACGGCTACTTCGGCAACGCCATCATGGTCAAGCCGGAGCACGATACAGTGGGTCACGTGGCCGAACACGTGGACTCGATTTTGGGCTTCACGCTGCACGCGCCCATGACGGCCGCCTTTTGGCTGGCGATTGCCGGCGTAGCGACCGCCGCGTTTATTTATCTAAAGCGACCGGACATTGCGGCTACGATGGCCAAAACGTTCGCGCCGATCTATCGCTTGTTTGATCGCAAGTACTATTTCGATGAGTTCAACGAGCGCGTGCTGTCACGCGGCGCTGTGGGTCTGGGTCGTTCGCTGTGGAACATCGGCGACCAGACCATCATCGACGGTGCTGCGGTGAACGGCACAGCACGCGGCGTGGGGGCTTTGTCCCGCATCGTACGGCGCGCGCAAACCGGTTTTCTGTATCACTACGCTTTCGCGATGGTCATTGGACTGTCCGCGCTCCTCGGCTGGCTGATCTTTGCATAAGAATTAAATGTAATGACCTCGATCCCGCTTTTATCACTCCTCATCTTTCTGCCGATCGTCGGCGGATTACTTGTGCTGGCTGTCGGCAGCGAACGGGCAGGGCTGGCGAAAGCCTTGTCGCTGCTCGTAGCCGTGTTGGCGTTTGTCGCCAGCCTGCCGCTGTACACCGGCTTTGATTCTGGCACGGCGGCGATGCAGTTCGCCGAAACGGTGCCGTGGATCGAGGCGTTTAACATTCAGTACCGACTGGGTGTGGACGGTATTTCGATGCCGCTGATCCTGCTGACCACCTTTATCACCGTGCTGGTGATTCTGGCCGGCTGGGAAGTCATCAAGAAATCCGTGGCGCAGTACATGGCCGCCTTCCTGATTATGGAAGGGCTCATGATCGGCGTGTTCAGCGCGCTCGACGCGATGCTGTTTTACGTGTTCTGGGAAGCCATGCTGATTCCGATGTTTATTATCATCGGCGTGTGGGGCGGTCCCAAACGCGTGTACGCCACGCTGAAGTTCTTCCTGTATACGTTCCTCGGTTCGGTGTTCATGCTGGTGGCGCTTATCTACCTGTATGTACAAACCGGCACGTTCGATCTGCTTGAATTCCATACTGTGCGACTTGGGCTACGCGAGCAGACGTGGATCTTTATCGCGTTCCTGCTGGCCTTTGCGGTCAAAGTGCCCATGTGGCCTGTGCACACCTGGTTGCCCGATGCTCACGTGGAAGCACCGACCGGTGGTTCCGTGGTGCTGGCCGCCATCATGCTGAAGATGGGCGGTTACGGCTTTGTGCGCTTGAGCCTGCCGATTACGCCGGACGCGAGTCGCTCGCTGGACTGGCTGTTGATTGGTCTGTCGCTGGTGGCCGTGGTCTATATCGGTTTTGTGGCACTCGCGCAAAAAGACATGAAGAAGCTCATCGCGTATTCCTCGATTGCGCACATGGGTTTCGTGACGCTGGGCTTTTTCATTCCGCTGATGCTGCTCAAAAGCGGCAACACCGACGCGGCCGCGCTGGGCGTAGAGGGTGGGATGGTGCAAATGATCTCGCACGGTCTGGTGTCTGGTGCATTGTTCCTGTGTATTGGCGTGTTGTACGACCGCATGCACAGCCGCGAGATCGACAGCTACGGCGGTGTCGCCAACAAGATGCCGATCTTTGCCGGGCTCATGGTGTTTTTCTCCATGGCGAACGCCGGACTGCCGGGCACCTCCGGCTTTGTCGGAGAGTTCATGGTGATTTTGGGCAGCTTCCAGGCCAATTTCTGGTACGCCTTTTTGGCTGCGCTGACACTGATCTTTGGTGCGGCGTACACTCTGTGGCTGGTCAAGCGCGTGCTTTACGGTGAGGTCGCCAACGACAACGTGGCGGCACTGACCGACGTTAATTCGCGTGAGCTTTTGATTCTCGGCATTCTGGCCGTGTCGGTGCTGGCCCTTGGTCTATGGCCTGCACCGCTGCTGGATGTTATGCACGCCACCGTGAGCAATTTGCTCGATCACATTTCGCTGTCGAAGCTGTAGAAGACGATGATGACGTTTGCCATGCCCCAGTTCGGCTTCGCAGCCGCGGAAATATTCCTTCTCACCATGACCTGCGTGGTGCTGATTGCCGACCTGTTCGTGACCGACCCCGAGCGGCGTCTCACGTACTATTTGTCGCTGGCAAGCATCGCCGGCACGGCGCTCATTACGGCGCTCAAAGTGGGACCCGAATCCGCCATCGTATTTAGCGGTGCATTTGTTAACGATGGTATGGCCCATGCGCTGAAGCTGTTCTCGTATCTCATCACCGCCATGGTGCTGATCTACTCACGCGAGTACCTGCGTGATCGGTTGCTGATCAAAGGCGAGTACTACGTGCTGTCGCTGTTTGCGCTGCTTGGCATCATGGTCATGATCAGCGCGCATCACTTCCTGACCATTTATCTGGGGCTCGAGCTGCTGAGTCTGTCGCTGTACGCGATGGTGGCCTTCGATCGTGATTCGCCGGTAGCGGCGGAAGCGGCCATGAAATATTTCATTCTTGGCGCGATTGCCTCCGGCACGCTGCTCTATGGCATCTCTATTTTTTACGGTGCCACCGGTACGTTGGATCTGGGCGCACTCACGTCCGTGCTTTCGGCCGAAGGTCCCGACGCCCGCACCAACGTGGCGCTGATGCTTGGCCTGGCATTCATCATTGTGGGCGTGGCATTCAAACTGGGTGCTGTGCCGTTCCACATGTGGATTCCCGATGTCTATCACGGCGCACCCACCTCGGTAACGCTGTTCATCGGTAGTGCCTCCAAGATCGGCGCGTTTGCATTGTTCGCCCGCGTGCTGGCCGAAGGCATGGCCGAGTTGCAGCCCACCTGGCGCGACATGATCGCCGTGCTGGCGGCACTGTCGCTGGTTATCGGCAACGTGGTGGCCATCGCGCAGACCAACCTCAAGCGCATGCTGGCGTATTCCACTATTTCGCACGTCGGTTTCATTCTGCTGGGATTTTTGACCGGCGGACCGGCCGGTACGCAGGCGGCGATGTACTACACGCTGGCCTACGTGCTCATGGCCTGCGGCGCGTTTGGCATGATTATCCTGCTTGGTCGGCAGGGCTTTGAGGCCGATGAGATTGATCACTTCCGGGGCCTGAACAAACGCAGTCCCTGGTACGCACTGATTATGATGATGCTGATGTTCTCAATGGCGGGCGTGCCGCCGTTCATCGGCTTTTGGGCGAAGCTGTCCGTTATCCAGTCGGCATTGAATGCAGACTTCATGGCGATGGCACTGTTGGCGGTTCTGATGTCAGTGGTTGGCGCGTTTTACTACTTGCGCGTCATTAAAACGATGTATTTCGATGATCCGGAAGACAGCGCACCGATTAGTGCAGGGCCGGGTATGCATGTCGTGTTAAGCGCCAACGGCCTAGCGGTACTGGCTTTAGGCCTGTTTCCGGCCGGCCTTTTGAACCTGTGCCGACAGGCATTGGGTCTGGGGTAAGCCGACCGGAAAAAATGTTTTTTTGTGCACTTGCAAAAGAGCAATCTCGTTTGTATAGTTCGCGACTGCGGATGCGGGGTGGAGCAGTCTGGCAGCTCGTCGGGCTCATAACCCGAAGGTCGTAGGTTCGAATCCTACCCCCGCTACCACTTTGGTAGAAAAGGCCCCCGTGAGGGGCTTTTTCCGTTATCAAAGAGTGTCGGCGAAAGGCCGCTGACGCGATGGACGCATAAAAGGCTTGCCCCGGGGGCAAGCACGGAATGAGGGCCTTTGGGGCCCTTTTTTTGTGGGCAATCACTTGGGTTTTGGTAGTTGAGCAGGAGATAGCAACGTGTCAGCACGCGAGCGCAAAGTCCTCGAATTACTCACGCCAAGTGTTGAGGACATGGGTTACGAGCTGGTCGATGTGGAGTATCACACGGCGCCGAAAAGCGGCACCTTGCGACTTTATATTGATCGGGCAGAGGGCATCGACATCGAGCACTGTGAAGAAGTGAGTCGCCAGGTAAGCGGCATCCTCGATGTTGAAGACCCCATCAGCGGCATGTATCACCTTGAGGTGTCATCGCCGGGTTTGGATCGGGTGCTGCGTACGCCAGCGCACTTTGCCGCCTTTGTGGGCAGCGAAGTGAACGTGCGTTTACGTCAGCCGGTAGAGGGGCGTCGCAAGATGCGCGGTGTGTTGGCCGCGGCGACGGAAGAATCAATAGAGGTGACGGTCGACGACAAGGCCATCACCGTGGATCTGGCGCAAATAGAAAAAGCGCGTCTGGTCCCCGACTACACGGAATTACTTTGAGCATGGGTGTTCAAATGAACAAAGAGATTTTGCTGGTTGCCGATGCCGTCTCCAACGAGAAGGGCGTCGAGCGCGACATCATTTTTGAGGCCATTGAGTTGGCGCTGGCATCGGCGACGCGCAAGCGTCACGGTGAAGACATTGATGTGCGCGTGACGATCGATCGCGAAAGTGGCGAGTACGAAACGTTCCGCCGCTGGTTGGTCTTCGCTGACGACTCCACCGAACTCGAAACTCCCGATCGCGAACTACGCATGATTGATGCGGTGGACTACAACGCCGACGTCCAACCGGGTGAGTTTGTTGAAGAGCCCATGGAATCGGTGGAATTTGGTCGCATCGCGGCGCAAACGGCGAAACAGGTCATCGTGCAGAAAGTGCGCGAAGCCGAGCGCGCCAAGATGGTCGAGGCCTACGAAGGCCGCGAAGGCGAGCTGCTCAGCGGCATCGTCAAACGCGTCGATCGCAACGGTGCGTATCTGGATTTGGGCGCCAACGCGGAAGGTTTTATCCCGCGTGAGAATTTGATTCCGCGCGAGGCCATTCGTACGCAAGATCGCGTGAAGGCCATGCTGCGCGAAGTGCGCTCCGAGCCACGTGGCCCGCAGCTGTTTATGACGCGCACGTCGCCGAAGTTTTTGATTGAGCTGTTTCGGATTGAAGTGCCAGAAGTGGGCCAGGGGCTCATCGATATTCTCGGTGCCGCACGCGATCCGGGTAACCGCGCGAAAATCGCAGTGCGCAGTAACGACAATCGGATCGATCCGGTCGGTGCCTGCGTGGGTATGCGCGGTAGCCGTGTGCAGGCCGTGTCCAACGAGCTGTCCGGCGAACGTGTCGACATTATTTTGTGGGACGACAATCCGGCGCAGTTTGTGATTAACGCCATGTCGCCGGCCGAAGTGGTCTCCATCGTCATGGATGAAGACAAGCACAGCATGGACATCGCGGTGGAAGAAGAGCGTCTGTCGCTGGCCATCGGTAAAGGTGGACAGAACATTCGTCTTGCCAGCGAGCTGACCGGTTGGGAGCTCAATGTCATGGACGAGGCTGACGCGGTCGCCAAAAGCGAAACCGAAGCGCGTGAGCTGACCGAACTGTTTACCAAACAGTTGGATGTAGATGAAGAAGTGGCCACGATTTTGGTGCAGGAGGGCTTCTCGAGTATTGAAGAAGTGGCCTATGTCCCCACCAATGAGCTGGTCGCGATTGAAGAGTTCGAAGAGAGCATCGTGCAGGAGCTGCGCAGCCGCGCCCGCGACGTGCTGCTAACGCAGGCCATCGTGAGCGAAGAGAAAATCGACGAAGCCGAGCCGGCGGAAGATTTGCTGAGCCTCGAGGGCATGAGCAAGGAGCTGGCGTTCGAGCTGGCCAGCCGCGGCGTGGTGACACGCGAAGACCTGGCCGAGCAGGCGGTGGTTGATTTGGAAGGTATTGAAATTCTCGACGATGAGCAGGCGGCCAAGCTGATTATGGCGGCGCGTGCGCACTGGTTCGAAGACGAAGGCGACGAATCGCCGACGCCGGAAAAAGCGTCTTAAACGGGGTTCCCAATGGCTGAAATTACGGTCGAACAATTTGCTGATGTGTTGAAGGTTACGGGCGAGCGCTTGATTGCGCAGCTTGCCGAAGCAGGAATAACTGTGGACGGACCAAAAGCCATTATCACTGAAGATGATAAGGGGAAACTGCTCAGCCACTTGCGCCGTTCCCACGGTCGCGACGGCGAGGAAACCGCGGCGCCGAAGAAGATTACGCTCAAGCGCAAGCAGCAAACTGAACTGCGCCTGTCAGGCAGCCAGGGTCGTTCGCGCACGGTGAGTCTCGAAGTGCGAAAGAAGCGCACCTACGTGAATCGTGGTGTGCTGGAAGAGGAAGCCAAACAGGCCCAGGACGAATTGGATCGCGAACGCGACGGCGAGCGCGAGAAACGCGAAGCCCAAGAGCAGGCGGTTGAAGAGAAACGTCTTGAGGCCGAGCGGGCGTCACGCAAGCGTGAAGAAGAGCAGGAACGTCTGCGCGCCGAAGAGCAGGCACGCAAAGATGCCGAAGCCAAAGCGCGTGCCGATGCTGAAGAGCAGCGTCGCAAGGCACAGGCCGCCACGGCAGCGGCAAACAAAAAGAAAGAAAGCGATCGTCGTTCGGCCACCAAATACGGCCGCAAAGAACTGCACGTGTCGCAAGACAAGAGTGGACGCCGACGCAAAAAACGTCCGACGCGTCGCCCTGTGGCGGTATCACGCGACGGTCGTCATGGTTTCCAGGCGCCAACGGCGCCCATGGCACGCGAAGTAGTGCTGGGTGAGACCATCACCGTGTCAGAGCTGGCTCAGCAGATGGCCATTAAGGCGAACGAAGTCATCAAGTCGCTCATGAAACTGGGCATGATGGTCACGATTAATCAGGTGCTCGATCAGGAAACCGCCCAGCTGGTGGTCGAAGAGATGGGCCACTCGGTGAAGATTCGCAACGAAAACGAGCTTGAAGATGCTCTGGTCGTGGCGCAGGAAGAATCGTCCGGCGACGGCAAGCCGCGTGCACCGGTCGTGACCGTGATGGGTCACGTCGATCACGGCAAGACCTCACTGCTCGATTTCATTCGTGAAAGTCGCGTGGCGTCAGGCGAGGCCGGTGGCATTACGCAGCACATTGGTGCGTATCGCGTAAACCACGACAAAGGCGTTATCACCTTCCTGGATACACCGGGTCACGAGGCGTTTACCGCCATGCGTGCACGCGGTGCACAGGCCACCGACATCGTTATTCTTGTGGTGGCCGCCGACGACGGTGTGATGCCGCAAACCAAAGAAGCAATCGCCCATGCCAAAGCGGCCGGCGTGCCAATGATTGTGGCAATCAATAAAATGGACCGGCCCAACGCCGATCCGGATCGAGTGAAAAACGAACTGTCTGCTAATGAAGTGATCCCGGAAGACTGGGGTGGCGATACGCAGATGGTGCCGGTGTCCGCGCTCAAGGGCGAGGGTATCGATGAGCTGCTCGACGCGGTGTTGCTGCAGTCGGAAGTGCTTGAGCTTAAGGCTGCGGACGAAGGTCCGGCGTCTGGCGTGGTGCTTGAGTCGTCGCTTGAGAAAGGTCGCGGCGCGGTTGCCACGGTGCTGGTGAGTCGCGGTCGTTTGACCACCGGCGAAGTATTGCTGGCAGGCGAAGAGTTTGGTCGCGTTCGGGCGATGTTTGACGAGACGGGTCAGCCGATTGATTCGGCCGGGCCGTCGACGCCTGTGGTGGTGCTTGGTTTGTCGGGCACGCCCGCGGCCGGTGACGACATGATCACCGTAGAAAGCGAACGCAAGGCACGTGAAGTGGCCGAGCAGCGTCAGACCAAGGCGCGCGAGAAGAAAATGGCCGAGCAGCACATGTCCAAACTGGATAACGTGTTCTCGCAAATGGAACGTGGCGAGCGCGACAGCGTGAATCTGATGATCAAATCAGACGTGCAGGGTAGTTCCGAGGCGCTACGTGACGCGCTGGTGAAACTGTCGATGGAAGACGTGGAAGTACGTGTGATCCAAAGCGCCGTGGGCGGGATCACCGAAAACGACGTCAACATGGCGGCGGCCTCCAATGCCATCATCATCGGCTTTAACGTGCGTGCTGATAACGCGGCGCGTACGGCAATTAAAGAAGCCGGCGTTGATCTGCACTACTTTAGTGTGATCTACGAGGCCATTGATCAGGTCAAGCTTGCGATTAGTGGCTATCTGAAGCCCGAGATCAAAGAGCAGATCGTGGGCCTTGCCCAGGTGCGCGAAGTGTTCAGCTCGCCGAAGTTTGGCGACATCGCCGGCTGCATGGTGACCGAAGGCTACGTACAACGAAATCTGCCGATTCGCGTGCTGCGTGAAAACGTGGTGATTTACGAAGGTGAACTTGAGTCGCTGCGTCGCTTTAAAGACGATGTGAACGAAGTTCGCTCCGGCACCGAATGCGGTATCGGCGTGAAGAACTACAACAACGTGCAGGCCAACGACCAGATCGAGTGCTTCGAGCGCATCGAAGTGCCGCGCACGCTGTAAGCAGAGTTACGCTATGCCACGTGAGTTTCATCGCTCCAGCCGCGTCGCGCAGGCGATTCATCGCACGCTGGCGTCGCTGTTGTTTCAGCAAACGCGTGATCCGCTGTTGCAGCAGGTCACGTTGACGCATGTGGATGTGTCGCGGGATCTGGGTGTGGCCAAAGTGCATTTCACGGTCCGCGATCCTGAGCTTGCCAAAGAAGCGCTGGCGGCACTGGCCGGCGGCGCGGGCTTTTTGCGCCGCGAAGTGTCACGTGAAGTGCGCCTGCGCACCACGCCACAGCTGCGCTTTTTGTATGACGAATCTCTGGAGCGCGGCGAGCGTCTCACCTCCCTTATTGAAGAGGCCAGAGCCAACGACCGCGCCGTGAGCGGGGATGATCCCGCCGACGGAGACGGCCAGAGCTGATGGGACGTCGGGCACGTGGCCGGCCCGTTGACGGCATTTTGCTGTTGGACAAACCGGGTGGCCTCACTTCAAATCAATCCCTGCAGCGTGTAAAACGACTGTTCGATGCGCGCAAGGCCGGTCATACGGGTAGTCTTGATCCGTTGGCGACCGGTTTGTTACCGCTGTGCCTGGGTCATGCCACGAAGGTGTCAGCCTTTCTGCTTGATTCCGATAAGCGCTACGAAGTCACCGCACAGTTCGGCGCCAGAACCGACACGGCCGATGCCCAAGGGCAGGTCACCGAAACCTCGGACGTGCGTCCGGATCGAGCCGCGATCGATGCCGCCATGACCGCACTCACAGGACCCATCGAGCAAATCCCGCCGATGTACTCCGCACTCAAGCACAAGGGTCAGCGACTGTATTCGCTTGCCCGGGAAGGCAAAGAGGTGGAGCGTCCGCCGCGGGCGGTCACCATCCACGAGTTTGTCTGTACGGTGGCAAGCGCAGATGAAGCTAGCTTTGAAGTGCAGTGCTCCAAGGGCACCTACATCCGCACGTTAATGGAAGATTTGGCGGCGCGCTGCGGCACGCTCGCGCATGTCACCAGATTGCGGCGCACCGCGGTGGGGCCGTTTGACGGCCGCAACATGCTCACGCTTGAGGAATTGGAGCAGATCAGCGAGGAGGGCGGCCATGCCGCGCTCGATGCCAGATTGGCGCGCGCCGACACGGCTCTGGGCCACTGGCCGGCCGTTGAGTTGGACGAAAAGGCCGTATTTCTGGTCGGGAATGGTCAGACCGTCACAGCGGCTCAGGCGCCCCCTGAGGGCACCGTACGACTGTACGCCGAAAGCGGCGATTTCCTTGGGCTTGGCGAGGCTTTAGGTGGGTCGAGAGTGGCCCCGAAACGCTTGTTCAAATAGGGCTGTATTTTACTGGTGCAGCGCCACACGAACGGGTACAATTCGCGATTATTTTGGGGCAGGGACCTCTGATCAACCCATTGGTGTATTTCCAGTGGCCTGACCAGATGTTCCTGCGAAACAACGCGCCCCGGCTTTTAAACGGGGCAAACAAACGCAAGAGAGCGAAACCATGCCTTTGACTACCGTGCAGAAAAACGAAATTGTTCAGGACAACGGCCGCGCAGGCGGCGATACCGGATCCACCGAAGTTCAGGTGGCTCTGCTTACGGCTCGTATCACCGGCCTTACTGATCACTTTGGTACGCACAAAAAAGATCACCACTCGCGTCGTGGTCTGCTGAAAATGGTCAACCAGCGTCGCAAGCTGCTGGACTACCTCAAGCGCAAAGATCTCAAGCGCTATCAGGACCTGATCAAGAAACTGGGTCTGCGTCGATAGTCACCGTCGTATTCACTTTCGCGCAAACCAAATCGTAAGCAGGTTTAACACAATACATGTTTAATAAAATTCAAAAGACGTTTGCCTATGGCAAGCACACCGTCATGCTCGAAACGGGTGGTATCGCCCGGCAAGCCAGCGGCGCGGTCGTCGTCTCAATGGGCGACACCCGCGTACTCGTTACGGCGGTGGGCAAACGCGAGGCGGAGCCCGGAAGACCTTTCTTCCCGCTGACCGTCAACTATCAGGAAAAAACCTACGCCGCCGGCAAAATACCCGGCGGCTTTTTTAAGCGCGAAGGTCGTCCAAGCGAAAAAGAAACGCTGACCAGTCGCCTGATCGATCGCCCGGTGCGTCCGCTGTTCCCGAAAGGGTTCAACAACGACGTGCAGGTGGTCGC
>JBGCEL010000077.1:0-8252 GCA_045106455.1 Gammaproteobacteria bacterium | reverse complement strand
GCGCCATGCCACGCTTGGAATAGACATCAAAGCCGTTGGCTTCACTCATCCAGCCGTTGCCGAGCATCAGACCCGCCGTCATGACGCCGTGCGCGCCGCCGCCACAACCACCCAGACAGCGAGACGTCGTCATGTTGCCCAGGCTGTCGTGATTCCAAAAATCCTCATGGACGGCATTGCCCAAACCTTCGTTGTTCGACATCCGCACACCGTCGCCGGTAAGCCCGCTGTAGGCTTGCGGTACGGCGGTGGTGTCCATGCCGTGAACCGTGGTGGCATTGACCATGTCACGTGCCCGATCCAACAGCTCAAACTCAGGCGCCGGACCTTGCTCTGCAAAACGCACGAACGGCAGAGACATCAGCGCATCAAGCCGAGCCGGCTTGATTTTCAGACTGACCAAATCTTCGCCTTCAAACGTCAGTCGACCACCCTGATCGAGTACCGCCAGATCGCGCTCGACACGCCCGCTCTCAAAGCCCGGAAAGACCACGACAGCCACGCTCAAAAGCCCGGTGTCTTGATCAAACGCCCAGCTCTCGAAACGACCGGATGCCAGGCCTTCGCCCATGCGATCCCGTGCACTGGGCAAGACCATGGCCTTGGCTTTGAACGCATCGAACGCGCGCTGCACCGCCTCCGCGCCAGCGCTGACATCGAGCTCAACCAGCCAGTTGCGGTCGCCCAGATACGACACGAATTTCAGACCAACGCCGGCGTATTCGCGCCACGCCTCGATCGCCACGTAGCGATCGCGTTGAGCAATCGCAAACACCCGTGGCTCGTCGCGTGCACGCGCCGCCTCCACATCGCGCAGCAGTGCCGGATCGATACCCGGCTCGGGCGTGAATTCGCGACCCTTAAGACGCACGGGATGCGGTCGATCGTTCGAACCGGTAACCGGTGCACGCACATCACGCAGCACGTGCGCCACAGGCTCGATATCGATGGGACGCGTACGACGCAATCGCGCCATGCACGCACCACGCGCTGGCTTGTTAATCGTCACACGTGGATCATCAAAATCCGCGGCCTCATCACCGCTGGCCGCATGCGCAACACCACCAAGTGAGGCGACGGTCAGCCCGACGCAAAGCGCGATGCTGCGCTCTCGCCATTGAGAAGAAAATTGGTTTTTTCTGTTCATCATTATTTCCTTGTTGGGATGACGCGGACGCTAGTTGCGCTGTGCGCCGGCATAGCGATGCGCTGGAATTTTGCGTTCACGAACGTCACGTGCGACCGGCTGGCCGTCACGCCAGGTCGTCGACTCAACGTTAAGCCGGCGCACACCTTTACGACGCATACGAGCAGTCAGCTCCTCGGCAATTGCCGCGGCATCATCGAGCTCCTCGGGTGGATCACCGATGTAATCGGTGGCGACCGTTTGCCCTGGGAACAGCGGTGAAAACAACGCGCCCAGATCAGGATCGGCCAGCGTTTGATTCTGATTAAACGAGCCGCCATCCCAGTGGCTGACGTAGAGCTCGGTCACTTCAAAATAATCGTCGGACAAAAAGCTGTTGCCGTATTGCGTGGCCCACATTTGGTCAACGTAATCCATCGGATTGTTGTCCGGGTGCCACGAGAGGCCATCATCCCAATCCATAATCAGATCGTTGATCTGGCTAAAGACACCACCGTGAATGCAGTACTGCACGCCCAACGCCACCATCGGCTGGCGCGTTCCGGCAAGGTTTGGGGCAAGGGCAACCGGTGAACCGCAGCAGTCGGCGTACAGTCCAACGGCGATCCCGATTTCGGCCAGGTCGTCGGCGTTACCAAACTGCCAGCCACCACCCGGGTCACCATCGGCAAAGACATTGCTATCGGCCTCTATATTGTTGAGCACCGTGGCGTGTCCGGCACCCAGACCTGGTGCGAGCACCGTGCCCGCCGGAGGGGTCGAACTGCCGACGGCGTTGGCCGGAGCGAAGTCGACGGTCGTCCACAGCGGATCACCCGGCGGTGGCGGTGTGGCCGGTGCGCCGGCGGCATGGTAGCTGGCGTTGAACTGCTTCCATTGCAATAACGTGTGCCCCCATTCGCCCGTATTCTCGGCAAAGCCATTGCTAAAATCGTTGTCGCGCGGCGGAATGGAAAACGCCTGCAGATCGCAGGTCATCGCACCGCCCAGCACCTCAACGCCCACCACCGGCACGCCTTCGCAATCGATCCATACGGTCGGCTCAACATCGACGGGTACGTCGATGGGCTGCGCGAAAACCGGATCAGTGCGATCGTGTTCAAGGGCCACCAGATACGTGATGTACGGCGGGCGCCTGGTGTTCGCAACAGCAGGCAACTGCGTTCGCAACGACTGCATCGGTCGTGCTTCAAAACGCGGATTATCAAAACGCGCCAGCACGTAAATCAGATCGCTGTGCGACGCGAGCGCCAGACCGGTGTCCTGACCGCTGCCACCCAACGAAACTCGCGAGACCAACGTCATGTCGGACTTCAAGCGCACCAGTTCGATATTGCCGCGTCGATTCACGCTTACCAACGTATCGCCTCGGTCGGTGTCCACATCGCTGACGACAGCAGCACCGCCGTCACCCCATGTTGACCACGTAATGCGCTGCTCACCGACGCGCACCGCCATCGGCGTGCGCTTGCCGGTCACCGGCGACAGCGTATTGATGACAGCAACCGTCGCCCCATCTGCAGTGCGCGCGGCCGGGGCCGCCGTATACGACCCGTGCAGCAACTCAAACGACACGTTGACCTCCGCACGGCGGCGCAAGAGTCGCGGCGTCGCAATGACACGTTCACCCTCGACGCGAACCTCAACCGGCACCGGCTCGGGATGTTTCAACGTGCCGGAAAATGCACGCACGTAGAGCGTCATTGCGCGCTCGCCGGAGATCACCGGCACGCGCGCCCCTTCGGGCGCCAGCAAACGCAATCCATTACCACCGAGACGCGCGGCCACCGAGGCATCCCGCTGACCCGAATCGATGCGAAAATCGAGCGACAGCGTGCGCCCTTGTCCTGAGTAGGCCGCGCTAATGCCCTCGCGGATGTCGCCCAGCGCCACACGGTGGTGTCCGGATTGACCGGCATTGCCACCGGGCTCCAATCCGTTGAGCACCACCCGATCGCCCGGCGACTGCAGCGACGCCCGTAGCGACATCGTGGTCTCCGGCACCATACTCAAAGAGGCCGGCTCTGCGTCGCCGCCCAAAGTAAGCACCGCCGTACCCGCGTAGTCGACCGTGACCGCGGCGTCGGATGCGAACGCGAAAAAGCCGTCCTGATCGTTGGGCGCGGGCACGAAGGCCAACGGCAGCGAGCCGACGGCGATGTCCGGTGTCAGCGGCGCGCAGTCGTCCAGCGGTGTTGGACAGGTGCCGTCTTCGAGACAGGTCTGTGCCGCCACCGGCAACGTGACGAACAGTGTCGCCAGTAGCGCAAGCCGCGCTGGGTGAAAAGAGCATTGACGTGACATGGCTGGTTCCTCATCGGCGAAAAATATCGACGATGAGCAGCCTGTCTCAATACGCTAGGCGAAGAGGTTAGGACGCGGCGATTATTTGGTAAAGAACCGGTTAGGGCGACTCTCCAATGGCCGTGCGCAGCGCGCTAGCGGCATCGGCATCCCCTTTCATTTCATACACTTCGGCCAGACGGCGCGTTGCATCAAGGTAAAACGGCGAGCCGCCACCCACCAGGCGCTTGATCGCCTCGCGGCTGCCGATCAACGCCATTTCGGCCGCCTTCAATTGGCCGTCAAACGCCAGCGCCGTCCCGCCCACTGCATCGACGTGGCGGGTCAAATAGTGATCGTTGCCGTAGCGCTCGAGCAGCTGCTCACGAGCGCCGGTCAAAAGCGGCAAGCCGCGTTGCTGATTGCCATTTCGTATGAGGACATCCGCCAGCTTGACCGCAATCAAACAGGTTGTTGGGTGCTCCACGCCAAGCTGGCGTTGCAGCGTTTGGTGCGATTGATCGAGCACGGTCGTCGCCTCATCCAGACGACCCAGATCGCGCAGTACCGATCCAAGGTTGCTCTGGATGCCCGCCGTGTCCGGATGATCGGCCGGATACAGCATCGCGTGTATCGACAGCGCATCACGATAGCGCTCCTCGGCACGATCGGCCCGGCCGGACTGGCGATACACGTTCGCCAAATTGTTGAGCACGGCCGCCAGTTCGTCATCGGCCTCGGGACTGAGCGCGCGATAAATATCGATGGCGCGCAGGTAGTGCGACTCGGCGTATACGGCATTGCCCTTGGCGTTTTCTATCGCCCCCAGATTGACGTGGCAGGTCGCGATCGCACGATCATTCGCATCAAGCGTAGCGCGCCGAATGTCCAGCGCCGCTTCGGTATCGCGCAACGCGTCCTCAAGTTCGCTTGCGCGGTAGGCCAGCATGCCGCGCTCCTCAAGCAGCTGAGCGCGCAACAGCGGCACATCGCTGGCGTCGGCCGCGGCCAGCGCGCTGGCGACAACGGCGCGCGCCTCGTCCAGCTCGCCCAGCGCCACCAGTGCGCGCGCCAACACCGCATCGATGCCCAAGGCAAGTTCCGACTCTGGCCGCAGTTTGCTCTGGCGCACAAACACTCTGGCTTGGCGCAGTGCATCGGCCGAGGCCGCGTAGTCGCCCAAACCAAAATACGCCTCGCCCATGGTGTGCAATAGGGATGCTGCGATGTCGGGCTGTCCCGCCAGTTCTTCGGTCACCCGGCGTGAGCCGCGATCCAGCAACTCCTGCGCCGAGAGACTTTCGCGCCGCCCGCTTAATGGATCCGCAGAGCGAAACACGTCGCCCAAAAAATCGGCGATGCGCGTAGAGCGTTCCGAAGCCTCCTCGGCCACCGCGCGCTGCCGGGCCGCCAGAAAAGTGGTCGCGGTGGTCACGGTCGCAAGGACAGCGAGCATCACCACAGCCGTGCGCCGAAGACGTTGGGCGCTGTGTGCACGACGTTGCGAAGCGTGCACAAAATCGCGCTCGTCGGCATCAAGATCCGAACGTTCCCGAATGGCCAGAGCGTCGGTCAGCGGCTGACCCCGCCGCAGCAAAAAGTCGTGATGACGATCCGCGTCACGCCAACGAACCGCCTGCTCACGCAGCCACGCGCGTGTGCGCAGCAACTGCAAATTGCGCTCCAGCCAGCGGCGTGCGCGGGGCCACAGACGCAACACTGCTTCATGCGCGATATCCAAACGCCGGTTCTCACCATCAGAATCGCCCGACAACGTAAACAGACGCGCATCAACGAACGCGTTGACCAACGGCCACGCCGGCCAGCTACCGGCCGTCTCTGGCAGCGCCGCGGAACGCAGCGACACCGCATCCAGTCCGCGTCCGGCCTCGACCATCGAGGAGAGCAGGCGCGGCAGCTCGCTTTGCGCCGGCGCGGGCACATTGGCAAACACTTGTTCAGCGCGACGCGCCACGCAGCCATCGATGCCGCCCAACGCGCGATACGCATCAAAGCGCAAGACACCATCGTCGTCGCGCTGCTCGTAAAGCTCGGTCAGCGCGAACTCCAGGAGCGGCAGCACTTGCGCATGATCCTGCGCCTCGCCCAGAAGTGCGTCATCCAAAGATCGTCCGTTGTCATCCACATCAAATCGCAGCCCGGCTCGTGCCGCCGGCTCGCGAATAATCTGTGCAATCTGTGCCGGCCCGGGCGTGCGCACCTCAACGTGACCGTGCGGTCGGCGCAAACTTTCAAGCGCGCTGCTTTGGGCGAACCAGTGAAACTGATCATTGCGCAGCGTCGCCAGCACGTTCACCCGGCCGCTGCGCGCCAGCGCGTGAATGGTGTCGATCACCGCCTCGCGCTGCGTATCGTCGATGCCGTCGGCGAACAGCTCCTCGAACTGATCAAACAACACCGTTAGACGATGCGTTTTGGGCAAAATTCTATCCAGCCACGCGACCAGTTCATCGCCACCTTCACGCAGCGTTGCGGCCACCTCGCTGGTTGCGCCGACACCGCCGCCAAACGCCGTTGTCGCGCACAACGCCGACGCGAGGGCCTCAAACGTGTCGCCGGCGGAACGTGCGAAACGGACCACTGCGTAGGGCCAACAACCATCCGGCTGCGCGCAAATGGCTGGCAACACGCCGGCGCGCGCCAACGAGGATTTGCCGCAGCCGCTGGGCCCGCTAATCAAAACAAACGCCCGCCCGACCTGACGCTGGCGCTCCAGCGCGTCAATGACTTCGGCGATCTGACGATCGCGTCCAAAGAAGATATCGGCATCGGCGTAACGAAATGCGGACAACCCGCGAAACGGGCATAAATCACTGACCACGGCGGGCAGTGGTACGGACGTCGTGGACTCGACCGGACACACCAGCCGATACCCGCGGCGCTGCACGGTTTCAATAAACTGTGGCTGGCGGGCATCATCACCAAGCGCAGCGCGCAGCTTCGAAATCCCCCGCTTGAGCACGCCATCCACGACAAATCGCCCGGCCCAAACGGTATCCAGCAATTCGGTCTTGGAGACCACGTGTCCGTGATGCTCAATCAGACAGACCAGAACATCCATAACCTTGGGCTCAAGGACGACCGTATGCTCCGACGACGTCAATCGATTGCGCTCAACCTGCACGGACCATGGCCCGAGCTGGTACACAATGTCTGTGTCAGTCGACGAAGAGGTGGCAGGAGACATCGAAAACGGTCCGAATTGCAGCGCATGGCGCGCTTGCACAAGATGGTAACCGAAACTTTACCGTCCGCGCATAGCCGCCCGACCGAAAGTCTGGTATTCAGTGATTCTTAACAAAAACAAAGACTAGGGGTGAGCGCGATGCACTGGGGACTCAAACTGACGATGGCCGTGGCACTCCTGTGGGCGGCTTTCAGTGCACAGGCACGGGGCGCAGCATGTGTTGAAGACCGCGCGTACGGTCGCGAGCCGTACTGCCTGTTGTTCGGCGATCTCGACGGCGATGGCCAGCAAGAGCCGGTGCAATTTCATGCCGGCGTTTTTAGCTTCGGCGATCTGGGCGACGGCCCGGTGCAGATCGGTCAGAGCGGCGACTACCCGCTGCTGGGCGATTGGAATGGCGACGGCCGTGACACTCTGGGTTTGTATCGTGACGGCCGCTGGTTGCTCAGCAACGACAGCAGCTTTTTGGTTGGCATGCGCCCCCGCTTTGACATCGAATTCCAATTTGGCAATGCGTTCACGCGACCGGTGACGGGCGACTGGAACGGCGACGGCACGCATACCGCCGGCATCGTGGATCGTCGCGGCAGCTTTACGCTGACCGATGCGGTGGGTGGTGTACGCCAAACGCTGCGTATCGCGCCCAATGCCAATCTGCGCACGCCCATTACCGGCGACTTCGACCGGGATGGCGATGATGAGATCGGCGGCATCACAGCCGCTGGGCGCTTCGCCCTCTACGACGACATTAATATTCCAGAGGGCAACCCCGGCGAGCTCACTGTCTCGGATACCAATCCTTGTCTGGATCTTTTCGACACCACGGACATCGGTTTTTTGTGGGTGCAGGATGCGGGGCTTATCGGCGCGACGCTGGATATTGCGGCCGGCGAACTCGGACTGTTCGACGCGAGCCCCATCGGCGAGTGTGACTACGTCAACGGTGTGATTATCGAAATCATTCCCTAACGCTTCAGCATGGCCCCAGCGACATCGCCATTGTAGGGGAGAGACAACCCTCCTCACCTGCGCTATTTTGCATGGAGGAATCAAGGAATCCCCATGCCCAACGCGCCATCGTCCTCAGCGCGGCCCTCGCAGGTCGCTCACTTTCGCGTCCAAATCGGCGACAAAGAGCTCGCCATCCATTCCGTTAGCACTCTGCACGATCTAATCGCAAGCGAGGCCGATCCAGCGCTGCGCATGACCATTACGCTGCGTCGCGCGGTGGGTGCGGACCGCTTTTTGTTTCGCTGGTACCGCGACACCACCCTTGGGAAAAACACCGCCACACCGTTAACGATCATGCTGCTCGACGGCGCCGACGGTGAGATCGTGAATCGCTTCGGATTAGAAAACGCGCAACCCGTACGCTGGTCCGGGCCGTTTCTCGACGCACAGGCCGACGCGATAGCCATGGAAGAAATTGAAGTGCGCTACGACGCCGTGCATTGGTTGGAACCGTGATCGTTTTTCACACTATCTATGAATCTGAGCAAGGAGTCTCACCATGACATACCCCCTGACAAGCTTTCACTTTCAAGTGGAATGGGGCGGCACGCGCCTCGGGTTCACGGAGATCTCCGGGCTCGAATCGAGCGTGGAGGTCATCGA
>JBGCEL010000076.1:0-33677 GCA_045106455.1 Gammaproteobacteria bacterium | reverse complement strand
CCACCGGTGTTCGACTTTGGCGGCGACATCGACACGCTGAAAAAGAACTGCAAGAAGGAAACCGGCCACGACGCACCGCGTCAGCCTGAGTTTCAGAAATGGATTGAGCCGGAGCGGCCCAAGGCAACCAAGAAAAAGCGTAAGCGCAAAACCAAGGCGGCGTAACGCCGACGGCCTTTGCCAGTAAAACAAGAACCCCCGGGATTGCGATTTCGGGGGTTTTTTTATGGATCACACATAAATAGCGCAGCGCTGATTGGGTCTTTGGTATGGTTTACGCAATCTGGAGAAGCCCAATGCCGAATCTGTCACGCCGCCCCGCAACGATGTTCCTCAGCGTTTGTACGCTTTTCACTGCCCACGCCTGGGCCGAGCCGCTAGCTGCCGCAACGCTCATTATCGAGCGCCCCAGCGACGCCTTCGTCTTCCCTGCCTCCGAATACTATCCGGGACTCGTGGGCGAGCTCATCACTGACAACGGCGGCGAGTTTCCATCGGGGCCCATCTACAACAAGCAGCCCGCGCTATTGCAAACCGCGCAATCACTGCGCACCGCACTAACCGCACACGGCGCATCGATTCAAGACCAACAATATGCCCAGCGGCTGGATGCCGGCTATCAACACGCCAGCGAAAAATACCTCTCGCCAAATATCGATCAAGTGGTTCATCTGGACATAGCATCTGAGCTGCCCGACGGCAGACCGGATTACCGCGCTGTTACGCGCGCCAACCACTTTTTGAGAAAGTCCGCTCGCAACCGTATGACGATCGAGGTGTCCGCCCGTCCGGTATTTCTACCCGGCGCCGGACATCTTGCGTTAATCACGGGAGTGAAACTCCGCGGCAACAAAACCCATGCGGACTGGCCACGTAGTTTTCTAGGCACATTCAGAGTGTTCTCAAAGCCGCTGGGCAACGCCAATGCCGGCGACTGGTTTGCCAACGATCAAGCCCTCTACCAATCGTTTATTCGCTGCGCGACGGCAGAGACTATGCACATGCTCCGCCAGACCCTCGACGGCGATCTACGTCAGGGGAAGCGGCGTGAGCGACTGCAAAGGGAAGGCTTTTTTACCGAAAGCAGCGAGCGGGGACTGCGCTACGCAGCCGCCTTCAATCCGATCGAACAGCGCGATCATCGTGTCCGACTTGGGTATGACAAAAAGCATTACGGCTCGGTTATACCGCAGGCCAGCGATCTGTCGTCACGCGGCCCCACCATCAAACAGGCACAAGGCCTCGAAGAGTGCGCCGGCGAGCCGGGTGCCGACGCTGGATGAGCCGTTTGTCGCCTCGCAACATCCGTGTTTTCATGACCGCAATGGCCAGCGCTTTGGGCGGTTGCGCATCTCACTCGATGCTCGACGAACTCAGCTCATCGCTACAGGGACGTTACGACACACATCATCCAGCACATGAGACGACGGTTCCCGACCAACAACGACTCATCGATTCGCGCCAGCGTGTAAAGATGCCAGAGCTTGGCGAGCACGTATTCTATCTGCAGCTCAATCAAGGGGCCGATCTGGCCCTCTATCGCCAGCGCATCTTGAGTCTGACGCAGGGCCCGCACCCGCACACCGTCGAGCAACGAACCTACACAATTTCCGACCCAAAAAAACTCGTCGACGCCCGCACGGGCGACGAACGCCTCAGCGCACTCAATAGGTCTGACCTCACGGCCATGTTCACCAGCGGTTGCGAACAAATATGGACGCGCACGGAGGACGGCTTTCGCGGCTACGTCGACCCTGCCACCTGCAAGATTATCTCCAGCCGCACCGGCAAGCCGCGACGCATTGAGGCGGAAACGATCCTGCAGGGCAACGAAATGCGCCTGGTCGAGCGCGGCTACGATGACAACATGAAGCCGCTGTTTGGCACACCGCAGGGGCGCTCCACCCTGCTCCGGCGCCTGCCGCCGGCACCATAAAAAAGGCCGTGCCACAACACCCCCTGAAGGCAGGGTGCCATGACACGGCAAATCGAAACTCAAACTGTGTTCATCTCAATACGCCTGTGAGAAATTGGTTTGCGAGGCAAAATATTTTTGTGTCGTCCGTAGGAGACGCGGCGGTGAAGAACGGTTCAGCGTTATGGAGAATTTTTCCTCGGTGCTGAAACAGGACAAAAAAAACCCGGCTGCCGAAAACATCGACAGCCGGGCCACACCACGCATCAGGAGGATTACTGAGTGCGTGTTACCACAATTCGGGTAGACGGATTATCAAAGCGATGACGTTCTTCTAGATCGGAATCGGCAAAACCTGATTCCACGCTCGCATTCGTTACCACACCCTGGTGGAAATGCACGCGATCAAACGCGTCGTCACGTACCGGGTTAAAACCCTCGCCGCCGAAATCTGGGCCGGGCATATCGGTGCCAGCTTCGGTGTTCGCTTCAGTGCTCGAGTCCCACGTTGGCCCATTCAGGCGCACGACGTCGCCCACTTCCATGTTGCCAATGTTGAACGCGTTGCTACCGCTGAACGCATCGTTGGTGTGCACCAGCATGGTGATGACGCTCAAGCGCACATCGCCCAGCTGATCGCTTGGAAACGACAGTTCGATCGGCGCGCTGATACCCAGCGGCGGAATCGGACCCGCGCTTGAAGCGGAAGCCAGAAACTCAGCTGCAGCGGCCACTTCACCCAGCACATCGGTGTTGTCGCCACCTTCGGCCAGCAGCTCAAGCGCAAGGCTTGCGGGCTCACCATCAATAAAGCTGTTGAAACCCGCCTGGTGCATCATCACGGCAACCGGTGACAGTGGCTGCGCCAACGTCAGGTTGGTGACCTCCACCGTGAACGTCGCATCGGCAACAACCGGTGGCGGCTGTGGTGGTGGCACAGGTGGTGGCGGCGTAATGGTGACCGGATCGCTGCTACTGCAGCCAGCCAGTACCGCCAGAGCGGTTGCCACAAGGGCAAGGCGTCGGTTTTGTTGATTCATCATGACTCGCACCTGCTTAGTTAACGGTGATCGTCAGACGAGCAACAGGGTTCAACCAGCGGTGCACGCGCGAATCCAGATCGCTGATGCCGCCTGCGGCATCGGTGTCGCCGAGCACGTTGCGGTGAATGTGCACGAGGCCTTCGCGATCAGCAGGATCATCAGCCAGCGTGTTGTCGGGCTGAATCTGGATCGCCACACCGGTACCGCCGGTGCCGACGTTGGTGGCATTCGGGTTGCCCGAACCGGCCATACCCGGTACACCGTAGCCGCCCAGTGCCAGGCCCGTGCCCGCTTCGGTAATGTCGGAACGTAGCGCGCTGATTTCATCGTTGGCTTCCGAGCCCGCGTCATACGCATTGAGGTTCACCGTGTAGGTGCCAGGCTCGGTGGGGATGCGCCAGCTGTCGAGACCAGCAAACGCATCGTTGGTCGGAATCAACATGGTCACCAGCGACAGATACTCGAAGTCTTCACTGTCAAAAGTGTAGTTGTTAGAGATGGTGGCCGGCGGCAGGGGTGGCCCACCGAGACCGAAAGCCTGCCAAACGTTATTGTCGGCGTTGATCGCCGTTTCGAGCACGTCGCCGAAACTGCTGCCGGCAGCAGCCGGGTTTTGGGCCGTCACAATCACGCCGCCTTCGGCCATCCAGGCCAGTGCGTCGGTCGGCGCTTCGCCGGCCTGAAACAGGTCAATGTTTTCGTTATGTGCAACGAGCAGTCGCGGTGTGAACGACATGCCACGTGTGAGATTGGTAATGCTAACGGTGAGCTCGGCGGCGCCGGCGGTTGTCGCGGCGCTAACGGCGGCGGCCAGAACGGCCAGTCCAAGTGCTTTTGATTTCATCTAAATCGTCTCCAGTAGAGTTTGTGTGGTAGCACCCAGCGGGGTGCGGGTTTGCCCGAATTCAAACGGTAGGAGACGCACATCGCGACGACGGTTCTATCGAAAGACCGTTTCTGCAGATTCTTTGCGGATGTATATAAGGAGCAGGTTTTCGCCAACTATTTGCGCGTCTACGCGCTGCGAATATCGTTGGCGAAAAAGCTGAAATATCTGGTAACAACGCCCGGTCTGTTGCGGATAGGCAAGATTCTTTTTCGTGCTTTGAACCTTCCGGGTCAACCTGACCCTCTTACGGAGTGAGCCCCATGTTGACCGTGGCCCAAAATGAGACAGCTGATGTGAAAATCGCCACTGAACTGGGACAACCGCTTTCCAACGACGAAGAAGCCGCTTTGTTGCAGCGCGTCGCGACAAAGCAGGATACAACCGCATTAGAACAGCTCTACGTCATCTATCGCCCCCGTCTGGCCGGTTTTTTGCGCCGCATGACGGATGATGATGACCGCATTAGCGAGCTGATCAATGAAGCGATGTTCTGCGTCTGGAAAAGCGCCGCCCAGTTCAAAGGCTCCGCCAAAGTGTCAACATGGATATTTACGATTTGCTACCGGGAGTTTTGCCGGGTGCTAAAGAAGGAAGGCAAACAGTCGCGTATTGTCGACAGCGTCGCCAACGAACAGCTTGGTCTCGATGAAATGAGTCAGGCGTTTGACGGCACCGCTCAGGTGGAATCCGGCGAGCTCATTCGCGCCGCGCTTGAGCAGCTGCCTTTGGAACAACGCATGGCCATTGAGCTACGCTACTTCCTGGGCAAATCGATGAGCGAGATTGCGCTGATTGCGGACTGCCCCCAAAACACCGTCAAAACACGCGTGCATCACGCGAAGAAAAAGCTTCGCACGCTGGTGGACTCGCTGTCACTGGCCCAGGAATTACAATGAACGACAACACTTTGAATCGCGAACAACTCGAAGACGCTCTGACGGACTACGTTCGAGGTACCGCCGGCCCCAATGTATGCGCACAAATCGAAACGCTCGCGCAAAGCGATACAGAGTTTGCGGCTCTGCTGACGTTCGAACGCCAACTCGTCGCGCAGATGAACGGCCCGCAGGAATACACGCCAGCACGAGCGATTGAGCACGATTTTCAGCGGCTAAAAGCGCGCATTGAACAGGAGCCTGCACCGCAATCCCTGCTCGAACGCGTGCGTCAGTGGTTTGCATCGCCGGCGAATCTGGCACCATTTGGTGTTGCCGCTGCAATGCTGGTCACTTTTTTGATGATGCAGCAGACGCCCGTCAACCAAACGTTCGAAACACTCTCGCGTTCTTCAGATACGCAGACGGATCAGCCGCTCGTGCGGATTATTTTTGACGGGCAAACGACGCGTCGCGATGCGACACGCATCTTCGAGCAGCTCGCTCTGGTCCCGGTTCGCGGCCCCGACGATCTGGGCTCCTACGTGGTCACCCTCGAAAACGCCGACAACATCGCCACCAAAATCGATGCGCTGCGCGCCCATGAGCACGTTGTTTTCGCCGATCAAACGACGGACTAGATGACATGAGCAGCCTGCGCTATCTGGCTCTGCTCATTGTGCTACTGGGCATGAATGCGTGCGCTACCACACCGGCAACCTCGCCGTTGCCGGATCACTTTGCCGACGGTTCAGTATTGGTGGTGATCGATGATCCTCGATCTGATCGACGCAAGCGTCCGCTTACGGGCGGCAACTACCGTGCATCGCTCAACTACGATATCGATCCGCTACTGGACTCGACCAGTCGCACCATCGCTGCCAGCTACAACACGGCGGTCACCTATCAGTGGCCCATCCAATCGTTGAACGTGCATTGTTTTGTGGTCCAGTCCGACGATCCCGACGCACTCATCGCGCAGCTAAATGCAGACAGTCGCGTGCGCTTTGCACAGCCGGTGAACACGTTTTTTACCAACGGACAAGACACAGGCACCAGTCGCGGCTCAAGCCCGATAGCGCAGTCATCCGTAGCACAGTCGTTTCACAGCATGCAGCATTTTGGACTTGGCCAGAAAATTGCCGTGGTCGATACCGGCGCTGATTTAGGCCATCCAGATTTGCTGAACGCCAACGTATTTGCGCTGGATCTGGTCGGCCCTACGCGCGGCTACGAAAATGAGCGCCACGGTACCGCGGTGGTGGGCCTGATTGGCGCTCAGCATCAAAACGGCATTGGCATCGACGGTGCCGCACCGGCGGCGCACATTGGTCTTTTTCGAGGATGCTGGCAACTGCGCGCCAACAGCGGCCGCGCTACCTGCGACACGGTAGCCCTGGCGTTGGCGCTCGAGTCTGTCGCCACGTGGCAGCCAGACGTACTCAATTTGAGCCTGTCAGGACCACACGATCTCCTGCTGGAGACCTTGGTTGAAAAATTGGTGGCAACCGGCACGGTGGTTGTCGCGGCGTTCGACGAGCAACGCACCGAAGCGGAACGTTTCCCGCAACCTCGCCCGGGTGTCCTGTACGCCTATGGCACCAGCGAGCAGATGCCCGCGGCAAAAAATAGTGCTGCCATCGCGTTGGCGCGCAGTTCTGCGTTCACACTGCAGCCTGATGGTCGTTACGACGTTGTGACCGGACATTCCATGGCCGCACCCGTGGTCAGCGCCATCGCGGCACTGACCAAAGAAGTCACACCCGACGCATCACACGCCGCCGTCCGCGATCAGTTAGAGCGTATTGAAGCGATGCGAAAAGCCGAATCGACGCGGTCAAAATTTAGCGAAACAGATAAGACGTCTGCAGCACCAAACGCGGCGCATCGAGTGGCTCACCGAACAAATTATCGCCCTCGTTAGTGGCAAACGACGAACGCGCCTCAATCACGAACTGTTGTTGGCGCAGCCCCAGGCCCAGCGTTGCATATTGATAATCCGGCCAACGCTCAGACGACATTTCCACAGCACCGGCCTCAGCGCTGACAAAAAAACGTCGATTGAGTTCGCGGTTCGCGCGCAGCGCGAAAGCCACCGCACGGGTTTCATGGTCGTAGTAATTTGGCGAGTAAGAAACCTCAATCGTACCGACACGGCCAAGCCCAATGGCGGCGTGCAGTTCGGTGGAATCCCAATTTTTGGTAGAGCCGGGAAACGCCCGATGCGATAACGACAATCCCAACGAGACCTGATCGGTCCACGCTTTTTGCCATCCGCCGACAAACATTAACTGCTGCTCGCGTTGCTGTACCGCCGGCGTCGCGCTGGCCTGCGCGGTGGCGGCGACGAAAAAATCAGAACTCACGCCCCACTCCAGGCTCGCGCCCACGGTGGGTCTGCCAGCGGCTTCGGAAACGCCGCGGTACACCGGCTCGCTGGCAGCAAACGCTTCGACGGTCACCGCGTTTTGTGCCGCCGCACCAGGGAGGCCTATCGCGAGAACCGATGCCATTGAAAACGCGAAAAATAGGGAAGTGCGCATAGCGCTAACGCTACCACGCCTGACACACTAAATATCTGTCAATTCCTTCACTTTTACTGTGGCCACGACGCGAAATACTCAACCAAAAGATCCACAAAACTGCGCGTGCGTTCAGGCACATAGGGCAGGTCCGGGTAGACCACGCGCAGATCCGGTCGGGGCGAGTTGCGGCTTGGACTATCGCCGCCGCTGTAGTCGTCCAACACGGTCACCACACGTCCGGCGTCGATATCCGGTTGAATGTCGCAAATGGATTTCCAACCGATCCCGTGCCCGTCCAATACCCATTTGCGCACGAGTCCGCCGTCATTGGCGCAACGCGCCGGCTGCACGGCAACCGTTTCATGACCGTTCGCCGTTTCAAAATACCAGCTGTTGATAACGTCGCGCGCGCGCACCATTACGATGCAATCATGCTGTTCCAGATCGGCGGGCGACTCTGGCAGACCACGTCGCTTGATGTATTCCGGCGCCGCACACAGCACGCGACGATTTGAGGCAAGACGCACGGAGGCGAGCGAACTATCCACATTCGCCTGCAGTCGCACGCCCAGATCAAAACCATTTTCCACCAAATTCATGGTGTGGTCGGCGAGATGCAGATAGGGAACGACCTTGGGATGCTCCGTTACAAAGCGTGTTAGGAGCGGCTCGATGTGCTGGCGACCAAAATCGAACGTCGCGGTCACTCGCAGCGGGCCGGACAACGCTTGCTGACTGTTTTTCAGACGGGATTCGGCCTGCTCGACATCTGCGAGAATGCGGATGCAGTCGCGCAAAAATGCATCACCCTCTTCGGTCAGCGACAGACTGCGCGTGGTGCGATTGAGCAAACGCACGCCGTAGCGCTCCTCGAGGCGCGAGATGCGCGTGCTCATGCTCGCCGGTGAAAGACCAGCCTCACGCCCCGCCGCAGCGAAGCCCCCATTTCGGACGACCCGCACGAACAGGTCCATATCACCAAGTTTATCCATTATTCTAATTTAGCAAACAAACCACGGCGAGACTCAGTCTTTCTTCATTTTTGACAAATACCGGATATTTCCCTTACGCCCACCAAGGACCGCCCCGTGACAAACCTCGCGACCCACAGCAACACCAAACAGTCTGTTCACCATCGCCCAACTTTGTTGCCAACGCTTAAGTTAAATGAGATTCCCGTGTCACGAATGCGGCGACACAATGGTGTACATTCAAACGATAACGCCTTACACAAACCAACAATAACGATGTGAGACTACTCATGAAGGCTCTAACCAAGTTGCCCGCTTTTTCTTTGCTTCTGACTTTCTTTCTGACCACCGCACCGGCCCATGCACTTGAGCTCGGTTTCGACGGTGAACTGGACTTCTGTACGGCCACCTGCGATTCGTTTGAAGCGCTCGGCGGCGCGATTGGCGGTGCACAAAACTCCGTGAATTCTCTGGTGGTCGGCTCGCTAAATATTCCCGTGAACGCAAACGCGACGTTCGATTTTTCCATCGATGATGACATTCCCTTCGCGTTCTTTTTTTCCAACACCGCCGCAGACGCCGTGCCGCCCATCATCGGACCGGATGCCGCCTGCCCGTCACCGAATGTCCCTGGACGAATTTGTAATGCTACGTCCGCGAATCCACTGCCGCTCAATAACGCGACCGGCACGATCTCGGGCAACGGCGTGATCGGTGCAGACGGCCTTCCGGCCAGTGGCACATTGTTCCTGCGCTGGCTGCGACCGCCGTTCGCAGACAATGGCATTGAAGTGCAAATTGATCTTGCGACCGGCACAGGCAGTGCGTCACTGTTTGGCGGCGTCATTATGTTCTTTCAATTTGAGGGCAGTTTTTCAAATAGTGACAGCGACGGCGACGGCATCGCGGACAACAGCGACAACTGCGTGGACCAGCCCAACAGCCAGCAGCGCGACAGCGACGCCGACGGCTACGGCAATCGCTGCGATGCGGATCTGGACAACAACTGCATTATTAACGTGGTCGACCTCGGGCTCCTGCGCAGCGTCTTTTTCTCTGCCAACGCCAACGCCGATTTCAATGGCGACAATGCTGTGAACATAATCGACTTAGGTATTTTGCGTTCATCGTTTTTCGGCGCGCCAGGTCCAAGCGCCGTACGTGAGACCTGCACACCCCAGTAATTGATTTCAAGCACTAAAGTCGCCCGCATTGCCGTCGCTACAGGTGGTGGAAAAACACGTGCGGAGCGATTGCCTTGATTTCAACCATACAACCAGCCGCGCCGGCTTTTAGCGCACGCCCACCGGCGCCTGTGCAGTCGGCCGAAGCGAATACGCGCGCTGACAATGCGCCGTTTGGCGGCGGAGACGTTGCGACCGACAGCCAGGCGCCGTCGGGGCAACGCGTTGAGGGAAGCCCAAGGAGCGCTGCGGTCGGCGATGCGCCGTCCGAGCAAACGCCGTCAGATCAGGACGCGCTAACCACCGAAGAACGCCGTGACGTTGAGAAACTCAAAGCGCGTGACCGGGAAGTACGCGCTCACGAACAGGCGCATCTTGCTGCCGCCGGTTCGCTGGCTCAAGGCGGCCCTACTTACACCTACGAACGCGGTCCTGATCAGCAGCTCTACGCCGTGGGTGGCGAAGTGCAAATTGATACCTCCGAGGTCGCTGGCGATCCGCAGGCCACCATTCAGAAAGCGCAGATCATTCGGCGTGCCGCACTGGCGCCAGCCGAACCGTCATCGCAAGACCGCGCCGTCGCCGCAGAAGCATCGCAGATGGCCGCCGCAGCGCGCATGGAACTGGCGGCGGAGAAAACCGGTTCATCCGAGGAAGACGCCGATGCCAATGACGAGGCAGACGATACACTCAAATCGGAAAAAGCCAGCGGCAGCTGCCCGGCTTGCGGTGGCGCGCATTCCTCCGAAGCCCACGAGGGCATGGTGGCCTACGCCGCACAAAGCGAGCAGGCTACGCCCCAACCGTCACTGGCAATGGCGGTTTAATTTCGTCCCTGCGCGCTTAACCTAGCGCTGACTCAACTGCACAATCTTCTGCTCCGACTCGCGTATGGCATCCATCGACGGGCTCTGCGCAATTAGCTGTTCCATGAACAGTGACGAGGGCACCGGTCGCGAAAGCAAAAAGCCCTGGAATTGATCACAGCCGTCTACGCGAAGTCTGCGCAACTGCTGATCGGTTTCCACACCTTCCGCCACCACGTTCAGACTAAGCGCACGCCCCATGGCAATAATGGCTGAACAGATAGCCGCCGCGTCGGTGTCGGTCGAAATATCCGACACAAACGAGCGATCGATTTTCAGCGTATCGAGCGGGAAACGTTTGAGATAGGCCAGCGACGAATAACCCGTACCAAAGTCATCCACCGACAGCTCACACCCCAGCGCCTTGAGATCTCGCAACGACTGACTCACGCGCGACGTATCGTGCATCAGCGCCGACTCGGTGATTTCCAGGTTCAGCAGTTCGGCCTCGATGTTAGCCGCCGCCAGCGCTCCGCTCACCATGTGGACCGGGTCATCACGCAGAAAGTCTTCGGGTGATAAATTCACCGCAATCGGTACGAGCGGCAAACCTTCATCGCGCCAGCCGCTTAGCTGCTGACAGGCGGTCTTCACGACCCAGCGACTCAGATCGCTGATCTGACCGGCTTCCTCAGCCACTGAAATAAAATTACCCGGCGAAATCTCACCGCGTGTTGGGTGGAACCAGCGCAACAGCGCCTCAGCGCCAATAATCTTCAGATCGCCAGCGCGATATTTTGGCTGGTAGTACAACTGAAACTGATCGTTCTCAAGCGCCAGGCGAATCTCGTTTTCAAGCGACAGACGCTGCATGGCGCGGGCACTCATCTTGCGCGAATACAGGCGGAACGTGCGTCGCCCTTCGGCCTTGGCCTGCGCCACGGCCGTGTCGGCCGCTTTGAGCAAAGCCTCGCCGTCTTCGCCGTGATCGGGATACAGCGCGGCACCGACACTTGCCGTTACCACCAAGTCCTGACCGGCGCTGGCAAATGGCTCCGACAGGGCCTCGGCAATGTCTTTGGCCATCTCACGCGCTTCGCGCCGTGCGTGACGATGACGCAGGAAAATCAAAAATTCGTCGCCACTGATGCGCGCCAGTTCAAACTGCCCGACACCTTCGCCACGACGATGCACGCACTGCGACAGTCGCGACGACACCGATTTGATCAGGTTGTCACCGACGGTGTGACCCAACGTATCGTTGATGCGCTTGAAGCGATCAAGATCGACATACAGCAACGCCAATCCGTCGTTGAGTTCACGCGCCTCGCACAGCGATTCAGACAAACGCTGGCGGAACAGCTTAATGTTCGGCAAACCCGACAGCGAATCGTAGTAGGCCAATTGACGCAGTTGGGCGGCCGCTTTGAGCCTGCGATGCTGCCACGCAAACACACCACCGACAGTGGCCAAAAACATCAGCACATAGAGAGCAAACGCCAACGGCGTCTCCCATGGCGCATTCGCCACCCGCACACGAATAGCAACACCGCTGTCATTCCAGGTGCCATCGCTGTTGGCCGCCGCCACTTTAAACACGTAGTCGCCCGCGTCGAGGTTGGTGTAGGTGGCGCGCCGCCGGTTGTCCACTTCCACCCATGCTTTGTCAAAACCTTCAAGGCGATAGCGGTAGCGATTTTTCTGCGGATCAACGAAATCCAGCGCAGCGAATTCAAACGTCACGACATCGTCGCTGTAGCTGAGTGGCAGGTCGGTCACCTGATCGTAGGGAAGACCCAAATCAGCGGCCTGATTAAATTTCTCGATCGAGGTGATCACCACGGCCGGCGCATCGTCCAGCGATGCAAGGGCGGCGGGATCAAACGCGTTAATGCCGTTGGCGCCACCGAAATAGAGCCAGCCGAAGGCGTCGCGATGATGGGCACCAAAATTAAATTCTTCACCCTGCAGGCCGTGGCGCCGGTGATAACTGCGTACCGCATTGGACACCGGGTTAAGTCGCGTAAGCCCGTTGTTGCCGCTGAGCCAAACATGGCCTTGCACATCCGAGGTCACGCCGTATACGACGTTACTGGCAAGACCGTGCAGCTGATTTCGATTCTCAAACCGAATGTCCTGCGCGGCGGCATCCGGATTCAGCACGCGATCCAAACCACTGTCTGTGGTGCCTATCCAGATGTCGCCCGCGTCGCTCACGTGCAGCGAGTAAATACCGTTCGCTGAGAGCGATGTGGCCTCGGCCGGATCATGTCGGTACCGATGTATTTTGCGGGTAGCCGGATCCAGCACGTTTAAGCCCGCGTCGTCGGTGCCCACCCAAATGCGTCCGCGCTGATCACGCGCCAGCGCCGTGGCGCGTGGCGAGCTGAGCGTCGTCGGATCATCAGGGTCAAATTCGAAGCGCTCGAAAACCCCGGTCTTGCGATCCAGACGATTAACGCCGCCGCCGAACGTACCAATCCACAGACTGTCCTGGTGCGCCAGCAAGGTCATGATGCCGTTGGCACCAATGGAGGTGGGATCGTTCGGGTCGTGTTGATAGACCTTCACGCTACCCCGCTTGAGATCAACGTGATTGAGCCCGCCGGTCATGGTGCCCACCCACAGCGTTCCGTCGCTGTCGTGCAGCAACGACATGGCGCGCGAGTCAGACAAGGTTACGCCAGATGGCAGAAGTTGTTCGAGCGGTGTTAGCTGTCCGGTCGTGCGATTGAGGCGCCCAAGCGGCGCACCCAGCGCGCCGATCCACAGCCGCTGCTCGTCATCGCTGGCAAGCGCCACGGCATTGGCATCTTTGAGCTGATCATCTTTAAAGTGGCCAAGTGACCAACTGCGCGGATGCCACTGACTTACCCCACCGCCACGCGTGCCCAGCCACAGCAGTCCACTGGCATCTTGAAACATGGACATGACGTAGCTGCTGGACAAGCTGTTGGGATCGGTGGCAGCTTTTTTGTAGCGCGTAAAGGTTTCTGAATCGCGATCGAAGAGATTCAACCCGTCCTGAGTGCCGACCCAAAACCGACCGGCCCGGTCCTGCAAAATACTCCACACGTAGTCGTGCGAGAGGCTGCCGGGATCGTTCGCATCATGGCGATAGCGCACGAATCGATTCGTGACCGAATCAAAGCGGTTCAGGCCGCCCTCAAACGTACCGGCCCAGATCGTGCCCATGTCGTCCTGGAACACACTGATCACCACATCGTTGCTTAAGCTACTGGGGTCTTCAGCCCGATGCTGATAGCGCATGAAGCGCTCGGTGGTGACGTTCATGACGCTCAACCCACCGCGTGTGCCGACCCACAGATGGCCACGCCCGTCGGCGATAATCGCATTGACATTGTCGTCGCTGAGCGAAGCGGCGTTGGCTGGATCGTGTTGGAAGCGTTTGAAAAGGCCGGTTTGCGGGTCCAGCCGATTCAGACCACCGCCGCGCGTGCCGGCCCACACGATGTCATCCTCACCCACCCACACGGCGCGCACCGCGTCGCTGGCAATCGAATTGGGATCATCGGGATTGTGGCGATAGGAGACAAAGCGATCTTCACTTCGAATCCAGCGCACCAGACCGCCGCCTTTGGTGGCCAGCCACAAATCGGTATGGCTGTCTTCGGCGATGCCCCAGACAAACACACTCTGCAGCGCATCGGCACTCGAACGGTCCTGCGTGTAGTGTTTAAACGTGTAGCCGTCGAAGCGATTCAAGCCCGACTCGGTCGCAATCCAGACGTAGCCGACCGAATCCTGATAGATATCCAACACGGTGTTCTGCGACAAACCGTCCTGCACGGTCAGGTGCGAAAACACCATCGGCGCAGCGGGCGCAGAAACGGCGTTGGGGCTGAACAATGTCAGCCCCAAAACCAGTGCGAATAAAAGCGCTCTATGCAACACGAGGCTTACTGATTGTCGACCCAGCGATTGACACCCGCATCGTCAGACAGCTGCGAGGCACTCGCGCCGTTTTGCCACGGCATCGACTGACTCCAGACAAAACCCTGACTCCACACGAAGCCGTCCGACCAGACAAAACCATCACTCCAGACGAACCCGTCGGACCACACAAACCCATCACTCCAGACAAAGCCGTCGGACCAGACGAAACCATCCGACCAGACAAAACCGTCGCTCCAGACAAAGCCATCGCTTTCAAGCGGCGTGCCCGGCGTTTCTGCACCCATGTCCATCACATAGAAGTTGCCGTTTTCGTCCTGCGTGGCCGGGCCGGCGAAATGCGTCTTGCCGTCCAGATCTGCTGCGATATCCAGTCCGCTGTTCGCACACTGCTGTGCAGACGTGCCGGTTGCAGCCAGTGCGTTCACCATGCCGGCGCCCTGCTGAAACACGCTGTAAGCCATGCGACCGTCTGCATCCAGAGCCGGACGGGCAGAGGCCATCAATTTGCATTTGACGTCGTCCGGCTGCAGTGAGGGGTCAGCGTCGAGCATTAAAGCCACCACGCCGCTCACCAACGCCGCGGACTGCGAGGTGCCAGACATCGTGAAGTGATATTCGTTCGGATGCATCGAATCGGGATACAGCGAGGGAATGTGCGACCAATTCGACAGACGTCCCAGCACGTGACCACCCGGTGCCACCACTTCGGGCTTGATAAAGCCCTCATAGGTTGGACCGCTGGCCGAGAACGACGTCAGCACGTCATCGGAGGCATCGGCCGGCGTGAAGTTGTCCGACATAGCGCCGACCGTAATCACATACGGCACGTTACCCGGCACGCCAATGGTCATCGCATCCGGACCGGTGTTACCGGCGGAGGCCACGACCACAATGCCGGCCTGCCAGGCGCGCATCACGGCCTGGTTGATGGGGTCGTCCCAGTAGTGCGACTGCGGCGAGGCGCTAAAAGAAAGATTGAGCACGCGCACGCCGTATTCGTCGGCGTGATCGACCACCCAGTCGAGGGCCTTGATCACGCTCAAGTAAGTGCCCTGACCCAATTCGTCAAACGCCTTGACCGCAACCAGCGACGCGCCCGGTGCGACACCCTCAGACAAACCGTTCCACGATTCCCTGCTCAACATGGCGCTGGACACATGACTGCCGTGACCGTTCAAATCGTCAAGCATTTTCGATTCCACAATGCCGCGACCCGTCGTGTCCACTTCCCTCAACACGCGCCCCGACACACCGTTTTTGGACTGCTGCCACCAGATACCGGTATCCACAACCGCAACGGTCACGCCGGCACCATCGATTCCTGCGCTGTGCAGCGCGACGGCGTCGAGCAAGGTCGGGTTATGACTGGCGTTATCGCGCACCGGGAACGGATCCTGCAGATCCTGACCGGCGCTGCCGCCATCCTGCGTGCCGGAAGTATCTTCCCGCGGTGGCAGCGCGGCGCTCCGCGCAACGTCGGTGGAACTGCCGTCCCACTTGTTCTGGGTTTTCCATGTGGCGGCGCTGATCTGCACGGCGCCATCTTCATACACTCGAACGCCCACCAGCGCATCACGCTGTGCCGGCAGCAACACCGCACCCACGGCATTGATAATATCCAGACGATCGGTAATCGTACCGCCCGCCTTGGCTACGGCCGCCGCCGCGGCTTGCGCGGACTCGCCCTGCACGATCAAATGCAGCGGCGCAGTAGCAAGCGCTGCCACCGGCTCCGTGGTCGGCGGTGCATTATGTTGTGCGACCAGAAGCAGCGTAGAAAAAGCAGATAAGGCCAAAACAATCGAACGTGCCATGCAGGTGCCCTTTGGAGGTGTCAGGTAGGCAGCTATTGCATCATGTCGTGATTCTTTACACGTGTGACCGCGTCTCCTTCTACCGCGTTTACGTGTGACCCGTGTCAAATAATTGGCGGTCAAGTCGCGGCGGCTCAGTGTTAACCCCGGCACCAGATGTGGTGTAATCCGCACTATGGAAAATGACCCTGCCGTGGCCACCGCACCGCCCATTACGATGGAACAATTAATCGCTGTGCTGAACACAGCCATCGACAACATCGGCGGGTGGGTTCAGGGGCCGGGGTTTCTGGTGCAGCTCGCGCTGGCCGTCGCTGCTGTGCTATTGGCCTTTGTCGCTGCGCGTCCGGTAGCCCGCCTGCTGCGTGTACCGGACGCTGCGGCTGAAGTCTCAACGCTCCTGCGCCTTAGGCACTGGCTCAGCCGGCTGCGACCCGTGGTGTTTCCACTTCTGGCTGTCGGCCTGTTAAACGCGGCTGCGCGCTATTGCGAGGCACGCTACGGCGAGGGCTATGCTTTGCGCATCGTGGAGAGCTTGCTGGTCATTCGCCTGGCCTATGCGGCGAATCGCGAGTTTGCAACCAGCCACATGGCGCGACGGTTTATCGCCTGGGTGCTGATCCCGATTGCCGTGCTGTATCTGTTTAACTGGCTCGGGCCGGTCGTGGGTTATCTCGAAAGCGTAAAGCTCACGTCGGGCAACATTTCCCTGTCGCTCTACACCATTTTGCGCGTGCTGATTTTTGGCACCATCCTGTTCTGGCTCGGGCGCAAATCCAACGACACCGGCAAGCAGTATATCCGCCAGCAAAAAGACCTGGATGTGGGCACCCGCGAGGTGTTCGCAAAGCTGTTCGAGATTGGTCTGTTTTTCGTTATCTTCGTGTTGCTCTTGCAGGTCATGGGCATCAATCTGACCACGCTTGCTGTGTTTGGCGGCGCGCTCGGCGTCGGCCTGGGTTTCGGATTGCAGTCCATCGCCTCGAATTTCGTCTCAGGACTGATCCTTCTTTTGGATCGCTCGCTCACCGTGGGCGACTACGTTGAGCTCGAAGACGGTCGCGCTGGCATCATTCGCGAGCTGACCATGCGCTGCGCCATTTTGAAAACGTTCGATGGCAAAGACGTGGTGGTCCCCAACGAGACGTTCGTCACCTCCAGTTTCACCAACTGGACCCATGAGAATAAAAAGCAGCGCTACGCCATCGAGTTTCAGGTGGCCTACAGCACCGACATGGAGCCCATGCTCGACGTGCTCAAAGAGGTGGTCGCCTCGCATCCTCAGGTACTCAGCGGCGATCAGGCCAGTCTGGAAGAACAGCCGGACGCGGAAATCAGTGGCTTTGGGGATTCCGGCGTTAATATCCTCATTGAGTACTGGATGGAGGGCATCGACGATGGCCGCAACCGTGTGGATGCCGACCTGAATATGATGATCTGGAAGGCACTCAAGGAAAGCGGCGTGGCCATGCCCTTTCCCCAGCGCGAAGTCCGCATCATTGGTCAAGGCGCGCCAATCGCAAAATAGCCGCACTTCGTCACCGACAACGGCTCTCAATCTGGCACAATACGGCCCCGATATTGTGCTTCGGCCCGTGCGCCGCCTCCGGAGAGTCAGATGCCCGCTAAAATTTCCGTTCGCCAACCCCTGGTCGTCCTGCATGGGGACGAAATGGCCCAGATCGCTTTTGAGCTAATTTTGCAGCGATTTGTTGAGAAAAGACTCAATATCGACCTGATCGACATCGATCTGTCGGCCGAGAAGCGCCTGACCTCCAATGGACAGGTGGTCAAGGACGCCATCGCCGCGCTCAAGAAATACGGCGTCGGCATCAAAAACGCTGGCATGACGGTCAATCGTGACCAGCTGGACGAAATGCTCGCCGCCCATCCCGACATTAAAGAAGAAGCGCTGGATCGACTCGCCACCAAGTCACCCAACGGTGCCATCCGCAAGGGCATCGGCGGCAACATCACGCGTGAAGACATCCAGTTTCGTAATCTCGAAGTGCGCCGCCCCGGTTGGGTTGGCCGTGACATCGAGGTCATGACCATGGAGAGCGGCGGTATCCGCGACAGCTACAACCAGCTGTCCAAAGGCACCGGCATTGCCAAGGTGCTGTTTGTCGGCGCGAGCGGTGATCCGGTTGAACTGCATCGTCGCAAACTCCAGCGTGGCGACCCGTGGTTACTTGCCACCAACAGCATCGAGGACGTACGCACCTGGGCACACGCATTCTTCCAGCGCGCGCTCGATGAGAAACGCGACATTTATTTGGGCCTGAAAGACACCGTCATCCCCGGCTACGACGGCGTGATGCGTGAAGCCATCGAAGACATTTATGAGGCCGAATACAAGACCAAAGCCGAAGCGCTCGGTCTTGCCTACCACTACGAACTCATTGACGCGCAGGCCGCACGCATCGTCGCCAATCCGCCGGAGCGCGGGCTCTGGGGCGTGCCGGACAACACCTCGGGCCGCAAGCTGCTCAAGCTTGTACACAGCCTTAAGAAATACGGCATCCCGAGCCGCGAAGCGCACGTGTCCATTTCGCGCATGAGCGCCGGCGGCGGCGATCAGTACGGCAGTTTCAATATGCCACTGGAAGAAGACGGCATCCTCAAAGTCATTGTGGATGGCGAAGAAAAACACGCCCGTGAAGTGAAAGCCGGCGATCCCATGCTGTTCATGTCGAACGATCGTCAGGCGATCAAAGACTGGGTGAGCCAGGTGTTCCGCGATGCGTCGAGCAAAAACAAAGAGGTCTACTTTGGCCTCAAGCGCGAATACATGGAATACGACGACGTGTTCAGCACCGTCATCAATGACGTGCGCAACGAGTTGGCGGAGTTTGATACCAACCCGCCGTCGTTCATGATCATGCGCCCGTCGGTGCAGCTGGACAAAATGATCACCGATCCGCCGCGCAACGCGCTGTACCCGGCGCAAAATCTCGATGGCGATATTTTCTCGGACATCTCCGCCGCGCTGGGCGGCAGCCTCGCCACGGCCAGCTCCATCATCGAGAGTAAAGACGGCACGATGCTCTATGAGGCGCCTCACGGCACCGCGCACGATCTGTATCTGATGTATCAGGAAAGTGATGGCAAAACCGCCTACTTCAATTCCTCAGCCCTGCTTTATGCGCTGGGCAACGCATTGGAGACGCTGGGCATGCGTGAAGACAACGAGGCGCTGCTGACCTATTCCAACAACCTCAAGACCGCGCTGATCAACACCGTTGGAGAAGGCACGGTGACCGGCGATCTCAAGGGCAAAACCACCAATCCGGACAACGAGACCATCGTAGATATGCACGGATTTTTGGATGCCGTTGAGGCGAGCCTCGACAAACTAGGGTAACCCCCAGTGATGATGCCCGCCGCCACACGGTAAAACCTTAGTACAAGTTTATTCAGGGAGAGTGCCGATGGATGGTGCAGGTGGCGTCGGTGGCGACGCAGGAAATGGCGTTGGTGGTGTAGGTGGCGTAGGCGAATCCGGTGATGCCGGAGGCATAGGCGGTGTTGCCGACGCGATCGGTGATGCGATTGGCGACGTTGCCGACGCGATCGGAGATGCTGTTGGCGCGGCCGTCGGAGCCGCACTCGGCAATGACGCGCTAGGCGACGCGATCGGCCAGGCGGTCTCAAACGCGGTAGAAAGCGCCATCGGCATGGCCATTGGCGCCGCACTCGGCGGTCCCCTCGGCATGGGCATGGCCGCGTTCGGTGGCTTTGCCTCCGACACGCTCGGCGACGTGGTGGGTGGTATCGCTCAAGACATTGGCGATCACTTCGGTCTCGATCAGGCCGTCATCGACGGCATGCAGGCCGCCGCCAACATGGCCGTGGGTGACAAGCTCGGCGCCATGGCAAACGTCAGTGAAATGATGGACGAACTCGGGATTGCACAAGCCATCGGCAACCCCGCTGCGTTCAGCCAAGTGGAGCGCGACTTAAGCGGGTTCCTTAGCCTCTGATGGCATTACCCTTAGCCCGGTGAGAGAAGACCGCCTCGAATGAGGCGGTTTTTTTATGCGCCGGGTCCCGGTGCCATAAAGAACAGCACTCGAAGCAGCCCCAGATCGGTGACGTTCACGACACCGTCGCCGTTTAAGTCCGCGTCGGCATTGTCTGTGAAAAACACCTCTCGCATAAGACCCAGATCAATGATATTCACCACGCCATCATTGTTCAGATCCGGGTCGCAGCGATTGCCATAGCCGTCGTTGTCAGTGTCTCGCTGGCCGGGGTTCGCAACGCTGGTGCAGTTGTCCGTAGCATCGGCCACACCGTCGCCATCGGTATCAGCACCGGCACCGGCGTATTCATAGGCCCCTACATCCACGCTGCCACCGGCGATACGGGCGTTGCCGGCATAGTCGAGCGCAGGCAGATTCGGCACAGCCGTATCGCCGGCATCGATTAACGTCGCGCCGTCGAGCAGCCGAAAATCCTGGCTTGATGCATCCACAAACAGGCTGCTGGCAGCCGGGCCGGCCACAAAGGCCATCCCGTCCACACCAACCCCCGACATGCCACCGCGCACCACGTTGTTTTGCAGCAGCGCGTTGCCTGCGCCTGAGACATTCATCGCCGTGCTGCCGGCGCAGTAAACGGCGTTGTTGGCAAAAGTCACATTGGTCGCATTGTTCCAGCGCAACTGCACACAGGTGGGATGAGTGCCGTAAATCGTGTTGTTAACAATGCTTAAGTTTTTGACCCCGGGCGCCGGGTTTTGCTGTCTGGAATGGATACCGTGGCTGCTTGAGCTCACCACAAGATTGTTACGCACTATCGCATCAGCGCTCACGAGGATCGCCTCGCCGCAGTTATAAACCAGATTACTTTCGATCACGTTTGGCGCACCGGCGCCGTGCCCATAGGCAAAGATGCACGGATAGCTCGTCCCGATGTTGGTGTCGTGAATCACATTGCCGCGCACGGTATTACCGTAAGAGCGAAATTTAATTTCAATACCGTCATTGCCGCCACTGCTGGTTCCGCGCAAATGATGAATGTAGTTGTTTTCGATTAAGTGATTGGACGCCACGCAGTTGCCGCTGTGGCAACCGATGTACATGCCCTCACCTTCGGTCTCACCCACCGGATCAAGACCGGTATCGTGAATATGGTTGTTGCGAATAACGTGGCCGTTGGTGTCAGCGCTGTTCATGGTGAGCGCATTGTTGAGCGTGTCGAAAATCTCATTGTCTTCGAACGTTATGTGGTGGCTGTCCTGAAAACGCACACCGGCACTTCCGTGCTGGAAACGCAGCCCGCGAAGCGTAAAATAC
This sequence comes from Gammaproteobacteria bacterium, assembly GCA_045106455.1. Lineage (GTDB taxonomy): Bacteria > Pseudomonadota > Gammaproteobacteria > Steroidobacterales > JBCCMA01 > JBCCMA01. The sequence goes on along the minus strand of JBGCEL010000076.1, from coordinate 12,437 downwards.
GACCCGCTCAATTCAATGTTGTTGTGACAGCAGCCACTGGCCGCGGGTCTGGTCAGCAACGGTGAGGCGCCGGCCGCCGCGCGAATCACAATGGGTTGCGACGCGGTGCCATTGATGGTGAGACGGCGGGCGCAGCCCTGCGCGTAGATACCGTCATGCAACACCAGTTCGTCGCCGGGCTGCAGGGCATTAGCCATGGCCTCGAACGGCTCACTGCAGCTGTCGGTCATGCCGGTGGGAAACACATCGAAGACTTCGGCGCGAGTGCTGTCAGTCACAGCGATGCAAAGCACAAGAGCAAGTAAACAACGGATCATCGCCAAAGCCTCACTGTGTGGCACGAATGACTATCCGCATAGTGGCGCAAGTGTGGCAGTCGGCAAAAGCGCCCTTTTGGCCACAGTGGTAAGGCCTTTAAGCGCTCTGCGCCTCAGGCAATCTCTGCGCGGCGCCAACCCGGCTTGGCGTTATACTCCAGACCAATAAAACAACGTTTCGCGCATTCGCTTCACTCTGGACGGCTTAGCAAATAATGAAATTACTAGTTCGAAATCTCGCACGCACCACCACCGAAGCTGAGATAAAAGCCCTTTTCGAGGAGTACGGCAGCGTCCAGTACTGTAATTTGGTGCTCGACAAAGCCAGCGGTGAGTCCAAGGGTTTTGCTTTCGTGGAAATGCCCAAAGCCGGTGAGGCAAAAGCCGCGATGAAAAACATGAACAACACCGAGGTTGCCGACCACAAGATTCGGGTTAAAAAAGCCGAGAGCAATACGCCTGCGGAATAACGCGCCCGGTCAGGGCCCGCAAAACAACACATCGCCGGACGCCGAATCCGGATCGCCATCACTGCCAGCGTTGTTGGTGGGAATTAGCGTCGGCAAAAAGAACTTTTTGCACGGTCCGTCTTCCCACACCGCGGTGGCCACCGCATCCACACTGCCATCGATGTTGGCATCGTAATCCACCTGTTCCAGTCGACCATTGCCCCCGTAGGTTGGCGTTTCGGTGTAATTAGCGGGCGTCGTGTTGGGCGAGCCGAGCAGTTCACGCAGCACGGGAACGCCGCCCGCATGGGTGATGTTGAGAATTTCATCAAAAATACCGTCACGCTGAAAATCCGTAGCGCGCTGTACGAGCTTGCCCTCAGCGTTCCATGAAAACAGATACTGCTGACCACCCGGCGCGCCACCGGCGTTCACCCAATCCGATTGTTCGATAAGCCCATCGGCATCGTAGGTGTGCGTAGCCGTGAGCACCAGGCCAAAGCCCGGCACGCTCCAGTCGTCACGAATACGCAGGCCGTTGGCGTACACAAAGTTGATGAGCAACGTACTAATCGTCGTGCCGCCGGCGTCAAACACAAGCGTCGTCGCGGTGTCGAGCGTGCCATCCGCGTTGTAGGTGTAATCGCTTTGAAAATCGTTGCCGTCTGTGTCGTTGTCTTGCGTAAACTGCGTCAGCCGCCCATCGGTGTAAGTATAATTAGCCGTGAAGCCCGCATCCGAGATGGGATTAAAATCGTCGGGCGTGCCATCGTCGATCAGCGTAAAAATTTGCTGCGTCACATTGCCATCGCCGTCGTAACTGATTTGCGAAGTCGCATCCGACGAACCATTGGTATCAAAATCGAAGTCGGCGAGAATGGGGCGCTGACCGAAACCCTGCGGCGTTGTAGCGCCGGGACCGGGCGGGCTAAAAAACTGCGTTCGCATCGCGCCCAAATCCACAATATTGACGGTGCCGTCGCCGTTGATATCGGCGTCCTCATCAGTGCTAAAAAACACGGTACGCAAGATGCCAAGATCAATGAAATTGACGATCATATCGTCGTTCAAATCGGTGTCGCAGGCGTTGCCGAAGCCGTCGCCGTTGGTATCGCGCTGATCCGGATTGGCCAGCTGCGAGCAGTTATCCACGGTGTCATCCACGCCATCACCATCGGTGTCTGCGGCAAGCGCGGTATTAGCGATAAATAAAGCGGCGCAAACAAGCGCACTGGAGCGTCGGCTCATTGGTATTCTCCCCAAATAGTGAAGGCGGTCTACCGGTAGACGCTCGAGGTCGCCGGTTTTTCATTTTTGTAGCGCTTATATCGCCTCGATCGCCCGAACGCGACCAGCCGTAGCCATGAAGTTGTCATAACTTCTACGGTTGCAATAACTAATCAGTACCGGCCGCATCCAGAAACACGGAACGCGCAGAATGAATGTGAGCGCGCATCACCGCACCGGCCCACTCTGCATTGCCGGACTCCAACGCAATCACAATCTCCAGATGATGCTGCGCACTGCGCACCAACGCGTCCGGCGAATAGTCGCGAAAGGTCTGAAACACCAGCGGCGCGTTGGCAATCGTCGCCATGGTGGCGCGCAGCGGCTCGCTGCGACAGGCATCCAACAGTGCGCCATGGAAGCGACTGTTTAAATCCGCCACCTTTCTTAAGTAGCCCGGCTTGCGATCGATGGAAATTTGCACCTGCTCTTCGGCAAGCTTACGTGCGGCGACCAACTCCTCTGCGGTCATACGATCGGCACACAAGCGCACCACGTAGTTCTCGAGCATCGAACGCAGATCAAACGTCTCGAGCGCCTCAGCCAGGCCAAAGCTACTGACAAACGCGCCTTGATTGGGCACGAAGCGAATCAATCCTTCTGCTTCGAGACGATGCAACGCCTCGCGCACGGGCGTGCGACTCACCTGCGCGCTTTCTGCAATCTCGGATTCGGTAATCCGATCACCCGGCGCATAGGTGCCCTCAATGATCTCGCTGCGAACCGCCTCGTACGCTTTCCTTGCTGCACGCATGTTGTTTTAGGCCACCTTTTTGGGGAAACCGCCGGCGCGCAGCAACGAGCTGGGCACGTCGTGCTCCAGCTGCTCGGCAAGCCACCCTGCGGTCGCAATGGTTTTGTCGAGGTCGACAGCGCAAGCAATACCGCTGCGTTGCAGAGCGTAAAGCAAATCTTCGGTGGCGATATTGCCGGTGGCCGCCGGCGCAAACGGACAGCCGCCGATGCCGCCGGTGCTCGCATCGATGCGCGTGGCACCGTGTTCAATGGCGGTGAGCGCATTGGCAATGCCGGTGTTGCGCGTGTCGTGCAGGTGGCAGCGCAAGGGAATATCACCCAGCGTTTTGGCCAAAGGCGCGATGACCGCTTTCATTTGTACCGGCACCCCCACGCCAATGCTGTCGGCCACGCCAAACGTATCGGGTGGCGTGGCGAGCAACTGATCGGCCAGCTGCAGCACATGCTCCGCCGACACTTCGCCCTCAAACGGGCAGCCAAAAGCCGACGCGATCAGGACGTTGCAGCGCACGTTGGCCGCACGGCACAGTGCGTGAATTTCATGCCAGACCTCGATAGAGCGGGCCACCGGTGCACCCTGATTGCGCTGACTAAACGTATCGGTAGATACGAGCACGAACCCAACCTCATCCACACCGGCCTCGATGGCGCGTTCGGCACCGCGCACGTTTAGCGCCAAGCCGATCTGCTGCACATCAATGTTGGCGGCTTTGACCCCGGCAATCACCTCTACAGCGTCCGCCATCTGTGGCACCTTCTTCGGGTTCACAAAGCTCGTCGCTTCGAGCTCGCGCACACCCGCATCGGCCAGGCGACCAATCAGATCCACCTTCACTTGTGTGGGCAGGACTTTGTGCTCACTTTGCAGCCCGTCGCGGGGAGAGACGTCGATTATCTGTACATCGGTCATGATTTGTCCGTGGATAACTGTTCGCAATACCTGAAATTGTATACAATCTTGAGCTGTTTTGGCGGTCAAGCGGCACTTTTTTTGCCAATTTGACCCAAATTGTATACATGAGGGCGTGATGACAGAACATAATAAGGACGGTCGGACCGGGCCACTTACCGATTTGCGGGTAGTGGAAATGGGCAGTTTGCTGGCAGGACCGTTTTGCGGCCAGCTGCTCGCCGACATGGGGGCCGAGGTGATTAAGGTCGAGGCGCCCGGTCAGGGCGATCCGATGCGTGTTTGGGGTCAGGAAAAAGCCCACGGCAAATCACTGTGGTGGCCCGTCGTTGCCCGCAACAAAAAATCCGTGACCGTGAACTGTCGCGTCGAGGAAGGCCAGAAAATTGTGCGCGATATGGTGGCCACTGCCGACATCCTGCTCGAGAACTTCCGCCCCGGCACGATGGAGCGCTGGGGCCTTGGCTACGACGAGCTCAAGAAAATCAATCCCGGCCTGATCATGATTCGGGTCTCCGGTCAGGGCCAGACCGGCCCGTACGCCAAACGTGCTGGCTACGGCTCCATTGGTGAGGCCATGGGCGGACTGCGCTACGTGGTAGGCGATCCGGCTACGCCGCCGAGTCGCATGGGCATCAGCATTGGCGATTCGCTCGCCGCGACGTTTGCGACCATCGGCGCGCTGTCCGCGCTGCACCATCGCGATCGCACCGGTGAAGGTCAGGTGGTCGACTCGGCCATCTATGAAGCCGTGCTCGGCATGATGGAATCGCTGGTGACCGAATTCCAGCAAACCGGTTACGTGCGTGAACGCACCGGCTCCATTTTGCCCAACGTGGCACCGTCGAATATTTACCCCACCAGCGACGACAAAATGATTCTGATTGCGGCGAATCAGGACACAGTGTTCAAACGCCTGGCTGCGGCCATGGAGCGCCCGGAGCTGGCCGATGATCCACGCTACAACACGCACGCAACGCGCGGCCATCATCAGGAAGAGCTTGACGTGATTGTCGGCGAATGGACCAAAACCAAAACCGCCGACGAACTCACCGAACTGATGGAAGAAAGCGGCGTGCCCGTGGGCAAGATTTATCGCGCCCCGGACATGCTCGAAGATCCACACTTCGCCGCACGCGAGGCGATCACGAAAATCGCCCATCCCATTTTCGGTGAGCTGGCCATGCAGAACGTATTTCCGAAGCTGTCACTGACGCCGGGCAGCGTGCGCCACGCCGGACCTGAACTGGGCGAGCACAACGATCAGGTGTTTGAAGATGTGCTGGGCCTCGATGCGAAGGCCCGGGCGGAGCTCGTAGAGAAAGGCATTATCTAAGTCAACTGGCTACGCGCTTTCGCTTGCCAGCTGAGCTTGTATTGCCGCGTAGATCCCGTCGGCCAAAACCTGGTCGCCGTGGGTCTGGGCCATCGCGCAATATCGTTGCCTGCTGGCGGCGTCGCATCGGCGTCTCTGCATCTGGCGACCTGAGTCCTTATCTTCCTGTCAATCAAACGCCATAAAAACAATACGCACGGCCATGAGCGTTAACAGGGCTCCAAAAGACAACGGCAACCAGCCCTTGAATAAAATGTCGGGCTCAAACCCATCGGCAAGCGTCAGCACAAAGACGCCTACCGCGACAAGAAGCAAAGCAAACGCCAGCAATATGATGCCCGCGAGAATGGCCCACATCCTCCCGGGGTCTCGGTCGATTTTCTCTTCTGAAATCATCGCATCACCCAAAGGCACATTCTTGTGCAAAAAAAACGGGCGCGAAAAACTTCGCGCCCGTCCTATTCTAAACGACTCCGCCGCAGCGGATCAGAGCATTAGCGGAACGACCAGCTAAACTCCAGACCAGACGTACGCGCCACACCAGGGTGCACAAACGAACCGCCAAACTCCGGCGCCGTGATCACTTCGGCCAGATATTCTTCATCAAACACGTTGCGCGAGAAGGCCGTCAGTGCCCAGCGCTCGCCCTCAAGACCCAGGCGAACATTCGTGACACCGTAGGCATCTACCTGCGAACGCGAGAAATCGGCATCCGGGCCGCCAAACAGCGTCGCCGGCACTACGTTTTCCTGCACCGTGTGGAACCAGGTGTCACCCACGTAGGAATACTCCAGACGACCGACAAGATTCATCGCATCGTTAATCGGCCAGTCGCCCTGCGCCGCAATGTTGAACGTAAACTCCGGCACGCTCGGCGCATCGTTGCCCTCAGTAATCGGGCGAATGGCGTTCACTTGAATTTCACTGTCGATGCTGCTGAAACCCGCGTCAATCGAGAAATTGTCCGTCACTTGCGCGCTGGCGCTCAGCTCAAATCCCTGCAGCTGCACTTCGTCGATGTTTTCCACTACACGCAGCAGACCAAACGGACCCACGAAGAATTCGAAGAACTGCATGTCGTCCACATCTGTGGAGAAGATCGCGCCCTCCCACTTGAAGCGTCCGCTTTCGGTCTCCGCTTTGAAGCCCAGCTCAAACGCGCTGGAGGTTTCTTTGTCGAACCCCTCTGGTGGCGCCGTCAAAGCGCCGCCCGCGTTCACAAAGAAGAATTGAATCGTTTCGGTCGCGCCAATGTTATTGAAGCCACCGCTCTTGAAGCCGATACCCCAGCTACCAAACACGGTCATCGTGTCGGTGGCATCCCAGCTGATGCTGGCTTTGGGCTGCAGCTCGGTAAACGTGCGGCTGCGATCCGCGATAGTGTTGGTCACGATGCCGGTGTTGAAGTCCGTGATAAACGCTGGATTCAGCGGCGTGCCGCCGATATCCGTCACGCCATCAAACGAGCAGAAGCCCGCACCGGTGTTCGCGCAGTAGTTGATGCGCGTGGAAAGCTGCTCGCTTGGCGTGGGCACACCGTTGGACACATCCCGTTCCTCACGATCCCAGCGCAGAGCCAGCGACAGCTCAACGTCGTCACGCAGATCGTAGTTCAACGAGCCGAACAGCGAGAACACCGAGGTGCCAAAATCATCGAGCACCAGCGCATCGGTCAGCGGGTTGACGAACGAACTGGGCAGGTTTGCACTGCCGTCATCAAGCAGCTGGGCCACGCCCACTGTGCGGTCGATATCCAGCGCGTACAGGCCGGCCTGCCAGCGCAGTGGCTGATCACCTGGGGAGGTGAGCTGCAGCTGGAAGCTCAAGTCTTCCTGATTGCGCTCCTGATACTGGTAGCCGTCGCAGGTGGTCGGGCTGTAGGGAGGAAACAATGAACCGGCCGGGTCGGCGCCCACAAACGTTGGCGACTGCACGGTGGTACCGGTCAGCGCCGCGGTGGAATCAAGACAGGCCTGATCGCCGAAGTAAAAGCCAAAGGCACCCGATGTGCCGTCCGCCTGAAAGAACTGTTCCTGATCACTGTAAAGCATCCACGCTGTGAGCGTACCCATGTCCAGTTCGTAGTCCGCTTTGATCGAGAACTCGAGCGTTTCCTGCTCGTTTCTGGGCGCGACGTTGGGCGCAAAAATAAACTCGTGATCATTGGCATCTTCAAAGAAATCCGGGTTACCAAACGCGGCCGCAAAGCCCGGCAACGCGAACGACGCGTTAAACGCAATCGCCGCCGCATCCACATCCGCCACACGCAGCTTGCTGTCAATCGAGAGCTTGTCGTTGGGCTCCCAGATCAGCCGGCCACTCACGCTGGTGCTCTCAAAATTGTTGACGCTATCGGCGCCGGTCAACGTGTTGGTCAAGAAGCCGTCTGTGCTGCGGTAATCCGCGCTAATACGCCCGAACAGATTGTCGCCAAGGGCGCCGCCAACCGTACCTTTGGCCGTCTGCGTGCCGTATTCGGCCGCGCCAATCTGGAACGAGGCGTCCATCTCTTCGGTGGGCTTGAGCGTGGTCACGATGATCGCGCCAGCCGCAGCGGAGCGACCGTACAAGGCACCCTGCGGCCCTTTGAGCACTTCGATCTGCGCCAGATCGGTGTACTCACGGTTAAACGCACTTGGGTTGGTATAAAGAATACCGTCGAGAATGAACGCGAAGTTGGTCTCACCATCACGCGCGCCGTTGAGGCCGCGAATGTTCACCTGCGAATCGCCCACTTCCACCGTGTTCACGATGGACACGCCCGGCGTCAGTCCAATGAAGTCTTCAGCTCGCTGCACGCCCATTTTTTTCAAATCGCCTTCGGTAAACGCCGTAATCGACGCCGGTACATCCTGCAGGGACTCCGCACGCTGACGCGCGGTCACGATAACTTCTTCAATCTGGGCGTACGCCCCTGGACTGACACCAATGGCTGCACTCGGTAGCAGCAGTGCCGCGATCGTTGATGCTAGAGACCGTTTCTTCATGGAATTCCCCTTGGTGGCAGCAACGCTGCGTCGCTGTTTCATTTTGCCGACGATTCGCCGTGTGGCGTTTGGGCACCGTCGAAAATTGTATACAATGCGTGCGAGATTAACCGGGTTAGGGAGTGATTTACAAGGGATGTCAGGCCCTATCAACGCCTTTTGTATACAATCAGTGGCGACTTTTTTCTGTCATTGTGTTGCAACACAACAACGAAAGCCGACTTCAGGACGCCGCGAACTCCGCAGCGAGAAAGCGCTCCGCGTCGGTCACAATCTGCTCGATTTTGGCCTCATCAAATTTCGCTAGCGTGCGATAGGGAAACGCCAATCGACGATTGTCGCCCAAACGCTCACGCTGTTCGTGCATGAAATACCAGTACAGATAGTTGAACGGGCAGGCCTCCTCACCCTCCTTCTTTTTCACGTCGTAGTCGCAGCCGGCGCAAAAATTCGACATCTTATTAATGTAGGCGCCGCTGGCCGCATACGGCTTGGTGCCTACAATGCCGCCGTCGGCAAACGTCGCCATCCCCAGCGTGTTGGGCATTTCGACCCATTCATAGGCATCGGCGTACACGGCCAAATACCACTCATGGATCGCCTGCGGTGCGATGCCGGTGAGTAAAGCGAAGTTGCCCGTGACCATGAGCCGCTGGATGTGATGCGAGTACGCGTTTTCACGCGTCTGGCGCACCACTTCTTTAACGCAGTTCATTTTGGTCTCGCCGCCCCAATAGCTCGCTGGCAAGGGACGCTCGGCGCCCAGCGCGTTGAGTTCGGCGTAGTCCGGCATCTTGAGCCAGTACACGCCACGTACAAATTCACGCCAGCCGAGAATCTGGCGCACGAAGCCCTCGACGGCATTAATCGGCGCCTTCTCGTCGCGCCACGCCGCCTCCGCCCGATCACAGATGTCACGGGCGTCGAGCAATCCCGCATTGAGATAATGCGAAATCACGCTGTGAAACATGAACGGCTCACCCGTCACCATCGCATCCTGGTAGTCGCCAAATGACGGCAGGCCGTGCTCCAAAAAGTGCGCAAGCGCCCGCTCGGCATCCGCATGGGTCACGGCCCACGCGAACGGCTCGATGTCGCCGAAGTGATCGGGAAAGTGCGTGCGCACGGTCTCGATCACCTCGGTTGTCATGCCATCGCGCTCAAATTCCGGGAGCTGACGGTAAGTCATGCCGGACTTGGGCGGCTTGCGATTGTCTTTATCAAAATTCCATTGATCGCCGGCCGGCTTCGCACCGGCCATCAGCAAGCCCGTTTTCTTGCGCCACTCACGATAGAAATATTCCAGCGTGAGCTGTTTGCGCCCGTCGGCCCACGCCGCAAACGCCTCGCGTGAGCAGTAGAACCGCGTGTCATCACGGATCTCAACGTCCAGACCGAGCGCCTCCGGCCAGCCGCGCATCATCTCCAGCACCCGATACTCGCCAGGCTCTGTGACCACCAGTGCGTCATACTGGCCAGCATCAACCACGGCTTTGAGCGTGTCGGTCAAACTGCCGCGACTGCGCTTGCTGTCAAGCTTGATGTACTCAACGCGCACACCGTCGGCCTCAAGCTGCGCCGCGAAATGGCGCATGGCGGAGAGCAGGAACACAATTTTCTTGGGGTGATGGGGCACGTAGCGGCCCTCGTCGGCCACCTCCATCATCACAACGGTGTCGTGCGCCGCATCCAGATCGTCCAGCGCGCTGAGGTTGTGCGAGAGTTGGTCGCCCAAAATAAGGCGTAAGGTCGATTGGCTCATGAACAACAGATCGCACGAACGGGCCGTGCGGTTTTGAAGCGATGGAAGCCCACATGATAACCTGCGCGCCCGTTTGACCTGACGAGACCCGCCATGAGCGACCAGCCCATTGTCTTTTGCTTCCGTCAGGATCTGCGTCTGGCCGACAACATTGGCTGGCGCGCAGCCGTCGATTCCGGCCACCCTGTGCTTGCCTGCTATGTGCTCGACGACGTGTCGCCCGGCGACTGGATCATGGGCGGCGCAAGCCGCTGGTGGCTACATCATTCTTTGTCGCGCCTGGCCGCGGACATCGAGAAGCTCGGCGGCAAACTTCACCTGCTGCACGGCGCGTGGGCGACGACGCTGAGCGATCTGGCACAAACGACCGATGCCGCCGGCGTGTACTGGGCGCGCGGCTACGAGCCGCATTTCGTGAAGCAAGAACAGGCGCTCAACGCAACGCTCACCAAACTGGATATCGACGCGCGTCGTTTTCGCGGCACGCTGTTGTTCGAACCCGAAGAGATTCGAACGCTCAACGACGACCCCTACAAAGTGTTCACGCCGTTTTGGAAAAACTGCCGCAAAAAAGAAGCGCAGACCGACTGCGTTGCGCCGGCAAAGAACGTAAATTTCAGCACGGCCGCGGTCGAGGGCGAGTCCATTGATGCGCTCGAACTTCTACCCACCCGCCCGGACTGGGCCGCAGGCCTGCGCGAGACCTGGACGCCGGGCGAGGCCGGTGCGTGGGAGCGACTCGAGGCGTTCATGGCCGGCCCGGCGGGCCGCTACAACGACACGCGTGATCGACCTGCTGTACACGGCACCTCCATGCTCTCCGCCCATCTGCACTTTGGCGAAATTTCGCCGCGGCAGGTCTGGCACGCCGCCATGGCGTCGGGTCAGGACGAAGCGGGGCTGAACGTGTTTTTGTCGGAGATCGGCTGGCGCGAGTTTTCGTATCACATGCTGCATCACTGGCCGTCGCTGCCTGAAGATCCATTTAAGAATACCTTCGAGCGCTTTCCATGGCGTCGCGACGGCGCCTCGTTGCGTGCATGGCAGCGCGGCCAGACCGGCATCCCGATTGTGGACGCCGGCATGCGTCAGCTGTGGCACACCGGCTGGATGCACAATCGCGTGCGTATGATCGTGGCGTCGCTGCTGGTCAAAAACGTGCTGGTGCACTGGCGCGACGGCGAAGACTGGTTTTGGGACACGCTGGTGGATGCAGACCTTGCCAGCAACGCGGCCGGCTGGCAGTGGGTCGCGGGCAGCGGCGCGGACGCGGCCCCCTACTTCCGTATTTTTAATCCGGTGACCCAATCGGCGAAGTTTGATCCCGAAGGCGGCTATCTGCGCCGCTGGGTGCCTGAGATCGCTGACCTGTCGAGAAAATACATCCACGATCCTTCATCGGCGCCAAGCGACATTCTCGCAGCCGCCAAAGTCACCCTTGGCATCACCTATCCGCGCGCTATCGTCGATCTCAAAGACACGCGCAAGCGAGCGCTGGAGGCCTACCAGCAGATTCGCAAACCGGCCGACTGAGTTTTTTTTACCGTCGCTGTAATGTTTTGCTCGATGCCGCGACTGTTAGCCCAATGATGTCTCAACAGGACAGGATTTGACGCGCGACGACACCCTGCGCGCCTGGCTGGATCGCCACGGCGCCATGATTGAACGTATCGCCCGGACCTACGAACGGCGTCCGGCGCTGGTCGCGGAACTCACGCAGGAGACCGCGCTGGCGCTATGGCGCGCGTTGCCCGCGTACCGCGCCGATGCGAATGAGCGTACTTATATTGCCCGGATTGCCCATAACGTCTGTGTAAGTCATGTGCGCAAAGCCGTGCGCAGTGAGATCACCGGCGTTGCCGACGATCTGGCCGACGCCCTGCCCGATGAGGCACCAAGACCTGACGAGTCCACCGCCAACGCGCAGCGCCGCGCGTTGCTCCAACAAGCCGTGCGCGATCTGCCGTTGAGCCTGCGCCCGGTGATGTCCCTGCACCTTGAGGGTTTTGCCAACGGCGAGATCGCCGATGCCCTGTCGCTCAGCGTGAACAACGTCGGCGTACGCTTGAATCGCGGCAAAGCCCATCTCAAACAATCGCTTGGAAAGCTGTCATGACCGATCACGACGACGACCTCGATCTCAAAGCGCTGTGGCAAAGCACACCGCCTGTTGATCTGAACGAACTGCTAAACCACGTGGACGCCGAGCGGCGACGCATGCGCAACCTCCTGTGGTTTGAAACGCTGGGCACCGTATTCGGCATTGCCTGCATTTGGCTCTATTACAAGATTGAACTGCTCACCAATCCCATGTTTGGCATTGGTGTTGCGTTGGCCGCGGTCGCTTGTCAGGCATGGATGTGGTTGTGGCGACGCGGTCAGTGGAACGCCGTGTCACAAGCGCCGCTGGATTTACTGGAACTGCAGCTGAGACGCGCTCGGACCGGACTGCGGATTGGTCGGTATTACGCGTGGGGAACGCCCATCGCCGCGGTGCTCGGCGCGCTGTTGTCCACCACCACGATGGGCGACGGCCATCCACTGGAGGTGGGGCCTCTGGTGCGTTTGGTAATAATTGTTGGGTTGCTCGCATTGCTCGGCGGGCTCACGTGGTTTGGCGTGCGTCTGATACG
>JBGCEL010000075.1:0-12034 GCA_045106455.1 Gammaproteobacteria bacterium | reverse complement strand
TGCGTCCGACCAAAGCGACGGGCAATCGTTGCGTCAAAACTAGCGTCCTTAACCCAGTGCGCTTTGGGCTCGATTTCCTCGAACCAAAATGCGAGCACGTCTTTTGCTGTTGTGTTTTCAGTCATCGTCTTGCCTCTCGCCCGACTAGAAGCCAAGGATAAATTTTTCCTGCGCCTCACTTTGGATTGCACCGGGACGCGCATCACGCACCTCCAAAATAGCCGACTTCGGGTTCATGCCATCGGCAACCAATACGCACGCTGCCAGCGTCCCAGCTCGACCCAAACCGGCGAAGCAATGAACCGCCACCGTCGCGCCCTTCTCCAGATCAGCGCGCACGTCAGTCACCAGTTCGCGATACTCAGATATCGAACCCACGCCGTGGTCGGGAATCGGGAAATGGGTAAAGCGCATACCGAAGTCGTTCACCGCTTGCTCCCGGTCGACAATGGTCTCTTCGTCCATATCGCTATAGCGCATCTCAAATGCCTCTTGCAGGCACACGATGCGCTGAACGCCAGTTTTCTTCAGCGTGGCCAGGTCCTGATCGCGTGTGGTGTCGGCAACGCCTGGAGAATGCGTTAGCCCCAGACGCCCAGTTTCAATCAGCTCATTCGGCAGCCAGGAAATTTTCAATGCGTAAAGCCCTGTGCAAAACCGCAGTTTATCACGCGATGTGGCGCGTTCTGGACGATTGGACAAGTTCCCGAGTCGCGCTCACATAGGGACCCCGCCGTTCGCGGCGTAACCTGCACGCAGCATTTCATTCAACACAACACACAGGAACGATCACCATGAAAAAGCTAATTTCCCTCCCACTTACCGCTCTTCTGTTTTTGTTTAGCGCCGGCGCATTTGCCGGAGTAGACACCGAAACTGACGGCAATGACGTCATTCTCGCCGGTCACGATGCGGTGGCCTATTTCACGCAGAACAAGCCGGTCGAAGGCTCTGCCGATTACACGGCTACCTACGAGGGCGCCATCTATCGTTTTGCCAGTGCGGCAAACCGGGATACGTTTCAGGCCAACCCTGCGAAGTACGCACCAGCGTACGGCGGCTATTGCGCCCTGGGCACGTCGTTTGGCAAGAAATTTGAAATCGATGGCAAGGCGTTTGAAATTGTCGACGGACAGCTATTCGTCAACAAGAACCTGAAGGTCTACAAGACCTGGAAAAAAGACATTCCGGGCAACATTGTCAAAGCAGACAAACAGTGGCCGGCTATTGCAGATGTGCCTGCCGCCGACCTGTAATCGGGCATTTCACGCCAATACGCTGCTCGAGTGGGACCTCTCGTGTCCCACTCGAGCATTTACGTTAGAACGATTGATGCAGGCTGAGTTGAATCTGCCCTTTCTCCACGCCGTTGGAGTGCTGATACATATACCCGCCCTGCAGCTTTAGATTATTTTTCAGGCTGTAGCCAATCGCGGCGTAGGATCGATTGCGATCGTAGGTGTTAACGCTGCGCCCATCGCCAACGTCATTTTCCATGTTGATGAATAGCTCGTTGTAGAGCGCCAGATAGACCGCTCCTTCGCTCATGTCGGATTGATTAAGCGGAATGTCCATAAACAACGCATAGCGAAAGCGCGTGCGGAAATCCTGATCATCCACCCAGCGTTGCTCGAAGCGAAAACGATGACGCAAGAACACGCGTTCGCCCAACTGATGGGGCAGTAACGCCTCCTGATAAATACGATCTTCGCTGCGCGTTGAACTACTGTCGCCAAACGCACCCGAGGTGATGTTGGCATAGCCGAGTGTCAGCACCGCATTGATGCTCTCGGGTCGATAGGTCAGGCCGCTACGGAGCAGCAACTGCTCCAAATCACCGCCTAAATCCCAATTTCGATACTGCGCATCGCCCTGAAACCCCCAACGGCTATCGGGCAGGTTCTTGCTGAAAAAATACATATACCAAGCGCCAACCTGGGACTCATCCACCTGCGCGTGGGCGCTGCCGGCACTGATGACAAAACAAACAAGGAAAAACAGTTTTTTGAATGTGTTCATGAATTCTCGTTTTCGACGCCAATCGGCGTCGGTGGCACACAGACGGTCGGACACAACGTTGTCGGCCGATCTACTCATTACTTGAGACGCAGCGCTCCCAGTGCACTCAGTTTACAAAGAGCCGGGGCCCCAATGCGAGCACTCCAATCACGCTAAGAATGGACAAAACTGATTGATTTTCCAAGCGCTCTGGGTCAACGTGGCCGCACCATACTTGGGGGACACCATCATGCCAATTTCTCGCCGCACGCTTCTTGCATCTTCAGTCGCTGCCGCCATCGGTAGCGTGTTGCCCGGCTGCGGCGACGGCAACTCAAGCCCGCAGCAAACCCCGGCACCGACGCCCGCACCCGCAGCGACCGCCAGCCCACCGGTCGATGCACAGACGGTTTTGGACAAAGCGACCGACCTGCTGGTGACGGCGTACCCCGAAACCGCTTCCAGCGCGGGGATCGACGCGGGCCAATATGCGGGATTGCGGGCGCAGCTCACGGATCGCTCGGCAGCGGGACAGGCCCAAATAGAATCTGATGTTCGCGCCACGCTGGCGCAGCTCAAAGCCATCGATACGGCGGATCTGTCTGCCGACACGGCGCTGGACGTCGACGTTGTCCGCACCATGTTTGCTACCGCCGCCGGCGGCTTCGATCTGCCATTCGGCGACAACGCCATGCTCAACTACAACTGGTCGTATCGGCCCAGCCCCTATGCCGTGGCCCAAAATACCGGCGCGTTCGTCGAAATTCCCAGTTTTCTTGACGCCAGCCACAAGATCGAATCGACCGCTGATGTCGCGGCCTATCTGTCACGGCTGGAGGCGTACGCCGCCCAGCTGGATGGCGAATCGGAACGCGTACTAAGAGACGGTGAAAAAGGCTACATCCTGCCCGACTTTCTGTTGGAAAAAACGGTTGGACAGCTGCGCGGTGCACTCGAAAAATCACCGGACACGTGGGGTCTGGTCAATGGCTTTGCCGGCAAGGCCGACGTGCTGGACCCGCGCGCGCGGGAGAACGCGGCGGCCATCGCGAATGACAAGATCGCACCGGCGATCCAGCGTCAGATCGACGCACTGTCTACGTTTGCCTCCAAGGCGACCAGCGATGCCGGCATCTGGGCCAAACCACGCGGCGAGGAGTATTACGCTTGGGCACTGCAGGCCGGAACGACCACCACCCTTTCGCCTGATGACGTGCACCAAATGGGACTGGACGAATTAGCCAGCCTGCAGGCGCGCATGGACCCGATTTTGAGAAGTCTGGGCTACACCAGTGGCAGCGTCGGTGAGCGCATGTCGGCGCTGGGCGAAGACCCGCGCTTTTTGTTCTCCGATGGCGATGCAGGCCGCACCGAAATTCTGACGTTTATCGACGATGCACTCAGCGAAATTCGCGCGCTGATGCCGCAGGCATTCAACACGTTGGTGCCCGGCTTTTTGGAAGTCACGCGCATCGATCCCGAAGTCGAAGCGGGTGCACCCGGGGCCTACGGCGGCGCCGGCTCCATCGATGGCACCA
This sequence comes from Gammaproteobacteria bacterium, assembly GCA_045106455.1. Lineage (GTDB taxonomy): Bacteria > Pseudomonadota > Gammaproteobacteria > Steroidobacterales > JBCCMA01 > JBCCMA01. The sequence goes on along the minus strand of JBGCEL010000075.1, from coordinate 8,498 downwards.
AACCGGGTCACTTCTGGATCAACCTGCGCACACCGGCCCTGCACAACAAATTCAATCTCAAAGACCTGACCTATCACGAGGCGATTCCGGGCCACGTGTGGCAGGGCGAATACACGTTTAAGCAGCCTCTGATTCGTTCGCTGCTGGCGTTTAACGCCTATTCGGAAGGCTGGGCACTGTACGCGCAACAGTTGGCAGACGAATTGGGCGTCTACGACGAATTCCCGGTCGGGCGCCTTGGCTATCTGCAGTCACTCGCGTTTCGTGCTTGCCGGTTGGTTGTCGATACCGGTCTGCACGCCAAACGCTGGACGCGTGAGCAAGCCAACCAATGGTTCGTCACCAACAACGGCTCGAACCCCGAAGAGGTGCGCGGCGAAGTGGACCGTTATTGCGCGTGGCCGGGTCAGGCGTGTGGCTACAAAGTGGGCCACACCACCATCAATCGCCTGCGCGATGATGCCAAGGCCGCTATGGGCGAGCGTTTCGACTTCAAACGGTTTAACGATGCCGTGGTGCTTGGCGGCGCCGTGCCGATGTCGGTCTTGGAGCGCGTTGTGCAACGCTATATCGCATCGGCCTCATAAGCGCACTAGCGGAAACAAAACACGGGCGCGACGCCTTTCGGTGCCGCGCCCAGATCAGCTTAAGCGCGCTTACGACGCATGAACCCAAGCATGCTCAGACCCGCTGCGAACAACGGCAGTGCCGCCGGTACCGGTACCGGGTTCACCAAACTGATACGCACCGTCGCGATACCGTTGGCGTACAACGACGAATCATTGAAGTTGAACAGTGACAGATCCAATCCGGCTGGCGTGTTCAGGAATCCAGCGAACGGATCGCCCACAACATTGGCATTCACGCCGCCCTCGTCGGCACCCTGATTCGGACCGGTTTGGCCACCTGGCAGACCAAACAGACCATTGCCCGCTGAGGTCGCAAAGTCGTTCACTTCAGTACCGGCGTCGTTCACGGTGCCGGGGGTACCGATATTGAACACAATTTCATTGACCATTCCGTTGAAGATGCTGGCTAGGCTGTGTGCGAAGGGATTGCCGTTCGCAACGTAGTAGTCGTTGCTCGGCAGCACCATCGAGGCGTACGAGAAATACTGGTTCGATCCATCCGCCGACAATTCGAACGTCTGGGTTACGGTTTGACCCGGCGCCACCGGACCGCCGCCAAGCGTGCCCTGCACACGACCATCCACCGCATCACCCACCAGCGTTCCGGCAAACACGTCCGAAATAGGACCCGTGTTGCCATCTTCGACCAGCGCTTCGAGCGCGGGTGCCGATGCCGTGCCGCCGTCATAGCTATCAAAAGAACCATCGTGAAAACCCACCCACACAGGCGTGAGATACACACCGCCGGTTGGCGCGTTGTTGGTAATGGTGACCTGCACGGACGTCGCGAACGCCGCCTGCGAGGTGAGAATTAGAGCAGCGGCGCAGGCGCTCGCTCTCAAAGCATTAGAAAATTTCATGTAAACCCCTGTAAATAAAAAACTTATCAAGCATCGTCGAGCGAGAATTCGCTCTGCGCCGGCGCACTGAACTGCGCAATCTGCAGAACTAAACCAGCGTCGGTGGGAGGCACATGAATCCGGAAAGGTTCATTGCTTGCGGGGGTTTTCCAAATGGGCCACGAAACGCCCGATATGGTACATTTGCGCCTTTATGCGTGCCCTGCCTGATTGCGCGCCGCGAACCATAACAACATTGCAAGCATCGTCACGGGAACTCATATGAACACGAGCATCGACGCCAACCACAGCGCATCCGACAGCAGTTTTTTCGGTCATCCCAAAGGCCTGCGCACGCTGTTTTTCACCGAAATGTGGGAGCGCATGAGCTACTACGGAATGCGCGGCCTTCTGGTGTTGTTCATGACCGAAGCCATGCAAACCGGCGGCCTTGAACTGACGGTTGTCACCGCCACGTCGATCTACGCGCTCTACACCGCCTTTATTTATTTTATGGGTCTGCCGGGGGGCTGGATCGCCGACCGCCTGATCGGCGGGCAAAAGGCCGTCTGGTATGGCGGTATCATTATTATGTGCGGCCATATCGTGCTCGCCATTCCAAGCACCAACACGTTTTTTATTGGGCTGGTCCTGGTGGTGCTCGGCACCGGCCTGCTCAAACCGAACATTGGCGCACTCGTGGGACAGCTTTACGGCGCTACAGACGAGCGACGCGACAGTGGCTATGCGCTGTACTACATGGGCATCAACATCGGGTCGCTTATTGGTTACTACGTGTGCGGCACACTGGCTGAAAAAGTAGGCTGGCACTGGGCATTTGGCGCCGCTGCCGTCGGCATGGCGCTGGGACTCATTCAGTTCAGACTCACCGCCGGCAACCTCAAGGGCGAAGGTATCGCCCCCTTGGTGAAGATGCCTGACGCGGCCGAGCGCAAAAGCTGGACCGTGATTTGGGGGTTTCTCTTTGCGCTGGCGGCGCTGATTGGCCTACTACTTACCGGCACAGTGTCGATTGATCCGACCGTTGCCGCCCGTGTCGCCGCCTACGCGTTTGTTGCGATCTTCGTGATTTACTTCTGCGTACTGTATCTGGGCAACAACCTCTCGAGCACTGAGCGCAAGGGTATGCAGGCGCTGCTTCTGGTGTGCATCGCCTCCGCCTGTTTCTGGTCCGGCTTCGAACAGGCCGGCTCATCCCTAAACCTGTTTGCCCGTGACTACACAGACCGCATGATCGGCAGCTTTGAAATCCCAACCACGTGGTTCCAGTCGGCCAACTCATTTTTCATTATTGTGTTGTCCCCATTTTTTGCTGCTTTCTGGATCTGGCTTGGCAAGCGCATGATTTCGCCAGCGTACGGTATCAAGTGCGCCGTCGGCCTGATCATCATGGCCAGTGGCTTCATTATTATGTTCTTTGCGGCACAAATTGCTGCGTCAGGTTTGAAGGCCGCACCTTACTGGCTCGTGATGACCTACTTCGTGCATACGGTTGGCGAGCTGGTCCTTAGTCCTATCGCCTTGAGCGCCGTCAGCAAACTTTCGCCGAAGCGCTTCCTGGGTCAGATGATGGGTGTGTTTGTGCTCACCTACTCGATCGGGAATATCATCGCGGGCATTTTCGCCGGCAATTTTGATCCTGAAAACGTCGCCGAGATGCCCAATCTGTACTTGCAGATCGTGCTGTTCAGCGTCGCGATTGGCGCGCTAATCCTTGCCGGCGGAATGGTTTCCAAGAACTGGGAAACCGAAGTGCAGGCGAATCAGGAAGCCCAGGCTGCCGAAGACGCGCTGGCAGCCGGCGAAGAAGCTCAGGGCATCAAAACTTGAGTCGCGCTTAGCGACTCATTTGCTGCGCCGAAGCCGCCACCCGCTTCACATGACTCAAGGCCGACCGCTTGGTTGGCCCAACACGTCTTTGCAGCAGTGACCGGCGCGGCAATTTTCGTCCGTAAATGCGGCCGTGAGTCGGAGCGTCGGCGGGCAGCATGGCCGTAACTTCAATCTCCGCTGTCTCTTCGATGGCGGGCGTTGATGTCACTTCGGGCGGCTCAACACTGGCCGACGCAGGGCGCGGTTCGTTGCACAAAACGCACTGCTGCACGTCGTGTGCGTTGACGGCACCGCCCCACGAAAGCAACAGCCCCTGAATCTCGCTAGCGTCGTTCGCATCCTGAGTGTCTGCCTCGTCCACCAGCTTCAGGCGATAACGTCCAATCGCAATCACGTCACCAAACTTAACGGTAGTTTGCCGGCTACCGCGAATCAGCTTTCGATTCACATAGGTGCCGTTACGACTGCCCAGATCTTCGATCACAACTTCGCCATCAAGTACAAATACGCTGGCGTGATTACGACTCACGCCCGTACCCTCCGCCAGCGAAATATCATCTTCGGGTGCACGGCCGATGGACAGGCGAAATTTCTCCAAAGGAAAACGCTGCACGTCGCCGCCCAGATCCTTGATATTGCGCAACAACAGCACCGGTACAGAGCCGTGGCCGGGCGCGCCGGAATTTAGAGCTAAAGCCGTTTGTGTCACCAATCCAATCTCATCGGATACTCACGTCGCTTTAAATATAGTGACTTTGTTCGGCGGATTCCGTTAACTCTTTCACGCTGAGCGCGCTTATTTCGTGCTGAAGGCGACGTTATGTCTAAGCAAATGCCCTTCAATCTCTTTAAAATCACGCCATGACAAGTGCAGAACTGTGGAGCTATCTTTACGCGGTGGGTGCGGCCCAGGGCATGTTGCTTGCGGTAGCGCTATGGCGTCATTCCGGCCACGGTCATTCGTACCGCATCCTGGCAACCTGGGTTGGCGTATTAAGCCTGCACCTTGTTGTATTGATCGTGCATCTACGTGCACCGCTGTCCAACCCGTGGGTGTTGCGAGCCTATGGGCTCAGCCAATTCCTGCCCTTCACCTACGCCGCATTTTTCTTCGTTTATGTGCGGGCGCTCATCGAGCGTCGACGGTTTGAAATGCGCGACTGCCTGCACGCCGCGCCTGTGATCCTTATGCTGATCATCAATGCCAAGCTTCTGTTATTGCCCACCGACGCACTGCGCGTCTTGTTCACGACGGGTCGTCTGCCCGAGGGCGTTGCTGCATGGCGCCTGTGGCTAATCGACCCAGTTCTATTTATCTGCAGCGTTGGTTATCTGGCTGCGGCCATCTACCTGATCATTGGTTATCGCCGTCGCGTGGCGCAGCAACGAGCGGATGCCGACCGTCAGGGACTTCACTGGCTTCTGGTCATGGCCGCGTGGCAGCTGGTGATCTGGACTGTGGCGTTCTTGCAAGCCACCGTGTCCATTCCCGGTATCAATCACTGGACAATCTACGGCACCGTTTCGGTTTGGGTGTTTGTGCTGGGTTACATGAGTTTGCGTCGACCTGAGCCGCTTTTGGTCGCGCCAGTCACGCCCGCGACGGTCGGCGAACCCGAACGTTATGCAGAGGTGCTGACGCGAATCGATCAGTTGATGCACACCGAAGAGCTATTTCGCGAACCCGCCTTGACGATCGCGGTGCTGGCCAAGCGCAGCGGCTATCCGCAATACCTGGTATCCGAGGCCATTAATCGCGAGCGTGGTGGCAATTTCTACGACTACGTAAACCGCTGGCGCATTGAAGCGGTCAAGGAGTCCATCGATGCGGTCCGTGCAAACGCAAAGCCGGCGCAAACGATCATCGACGTGGCCTACGCGGCGGGATTCACAGCAAAGTCCACATTCAACAAAGCGTTTAAGCGCTATGCGGGAATGACACCGAGCGCCTACCGGAAGGCCGCCGCAACAGCCACTCGCACAACGCAAGATTAATCAGCCAGCAACCCCAAGCCGCCACCGGGTACACCGTCGACATCGGCAGGCCCGCTAACGGCACGCCCAGTCCCAACATAATGCGCAGCGTGATGGCCGAAGACGTGAGCGCAATACTGCGATACATCCAACGTGCGTGGCCTTCAAAGTCGCGCACCAAAATTCGCTGCCAGGCGTAGGCCGTGACCAGCAGCCAAAGGCTACCGAGAATCAGAAAACCGATCCGCGTCACCGTGCCATGCAGTGCCGTTGGCGCCAGCCGAAGTGCACACACACCGGCAATCGCCACGGCCATCAAATACACCAATCCGGTAAGTCGATGCACCCGCGGCCACCGCCGGCGCACGGCACCACTGATCTGGACAGGCGTCAAAACGAGCGCCAGAGCGCCGTAGAAAAAATGCCCCGGCACACCGATATGCTGCAGCGCGGCGAAATTGATAGCGAAGCGATTGTAGGGGTTGGGCCACTGAAAAAGGTAGCCCACCGCATGGGCAGCTACGGCGAGTGCGAGGACAAAATAGAGCACGCGGCAAAACACGCGGCGAATACGAACCGAAGTAGACATGTGGCGAAACCCGTTTCCAATGACGGGGCCAGCATGGGGTTTGCCAGGGTGGTGTGGCGACCGGATCGGCCGATTCGTACGCTTTTGGGCGTATTGGCACTAAAAAACCACGGCCGTTTTCACGTGCCGTGGTCGTTCAGCGTCTGGCCGCTGCTGTGCAAAGGACCGCTATTTCACGACAGTGTAAGCACTTAAAACCGAATAGGCGTCCGCATCCGCCGTGATTACGTAACCGGCGAGCACCGAGCCGCTGGACACGGGCTCAACGGAGGTAACCTTGATGCCCTGATCGACCAGGAGTTTCTTCACCACCTCATAGGCGACGTTGGCCACTTCCGTACTTTTCCCGCTCCACGCATCTCTGGTTGGCTTTGCGCCCATCATAAACACGGTGGTGCCATCGGCAGAGCCGGCGATCTTGAACTGAAAATCGGCCACTTCCACCAGGCGTTTCGCACCGGAAAACCCGGAGCAGTCCTGGGTCAGCATGTGGGGCTTTTTGCAGCCCATGGCGAGGGTCGATATGTGCTCGACGCCTTGGGCATCGGGGACAATCGTGGTCACCGTACCGCAAGCACTGAGTGCTAATGCCGCACTCAGAATCATTAAACATTTGGAAGTCTTAACGTTCATCTTATTCTTCTCCATTCAAGGTTTGGGTATCGTTAAACAGGGACTGCATCGCGCGCTCGACAATCACCTCGGTGCTCCTGCGACTTAAGGATGTTTGCATCGATTGCGCTTGCGCCACGAGCGTGTCGTCACGCGGATCGTAAATCGCAACGCGCAGCTCCAGCAGGTACCAGGTGACATCCCAGTACCAGTCCGTGGTCATGTCGAACGCGTAGGTCCCCGGCGCACTCTCGGCGGTCGCCGGATCGCGGGCAATCTCATACCCGCGCTGCGTTAAATGGGACTCGACCAGCGACTGGATTTCTGAGGCCTGCCGCTCTTCTATGAGCGGCCGCAGGTACACACGCTTGACGTCGGCTAAATCAGCGCCGGGCATCTGAAAGCGAGACACGTTGGTGCTGCATCCCGAAGCGATGAGCAGCAGACTCAAGGCGGTGATTCGACCGAGCCAAATGGCGGGTGACATGGCAATGTCTCCAAAAAAATTGCGAGGTTTTGATAAGACCGCGGCCGGCTCGCACCGGTCGTGGTCAAAGTCAGTCTAATTTACTTGGGAGCCGATACGGCTTCCGGAACAACCAGAGGATTGTCGATACCCTCCATGACTGAACCGGCTACGCCGCCATTGGTGCCGTGAGTACTGCTCTGCACGCCTGAGCCGTCAATGTCACGCAGACCTTGCACGCCACCGAAAGATTTCGCAGAAACCCCGGCCGCCGCCGTACCACGAATATCAGACGGACGCCCGTCGATGGGAGCTGGCCCACCACTGCCGCTGATCGAACGAATGCTGCCAAAACTCGCCCCGTTTAAAGGCGCGTTACCCGTACCACTGATCGAACGAATGGTGTGCGAGCTGACGCTGGTTTGAGGCGGTGTGCCCGTACCGCCAATGGCAAGAACGCTCGGCGCAATCGCATCGGTATTGGGCCCACCACTGCCGCCGCTCAGTGCGGTAATCGTGTGCGAATCCGGCGGTGGCTCAAGGCCGGTGCCACTGATCGACAATACCGTCGATGGGCGTGGTCCGGTTGGGGGCGTGCCCGTGCCACTGATTGACGTAAGACCCTGTGCACCGGAATCCGTCGTCGGCCCGCCGCTACCACCGCTCAGTGCGGTAATCGTGTGCGAATCTGGCGGTGGCTCAAGACCGGTGCCACTGATCGACAATACCGTCGATGGGCGTGGTCCGGTTGGGGGCGTGCCCGTGCCGCCGATGGCCAATAACCCCGGTGCAGCTGCATCGGTGTTTGGACCACCGGTGCCGCCACTCAAAGCCGTGATGCCGTGCGAACCGGCCAGTGTATTGAGCGCTTCAGCGCCCGCGTTGTCCGCCTGGGCACTAAGTGCCGCGGAAAGTAATACTGATGCTGCGATAGAAAAACGAACGCCTTGGTTCATACCCGTCATCTCCATGTGTTGTGTATGCGTGGCTCCGCAGGTCGCACGTCGCCACACATGGCAGATTAGGTTAAGTGGTGCTGAGCCGTTGTTATCTTTGTGTTATTTCGTTCAACGTATTGATAATTTGGGTACTATCGCCCTTTCTCGCTGAGCGTATTCGATCAGAGGTAAATCCCGATTTTTGGATTTTTCGGAAAAAAGAAAAGAGCGCGACTGTTCATGGGCGAGATCTACGTTGTGCCAAGGACAGACATCAAGCGACATCTGGAAAACCGGATACTCGGTGAGCCGGGCCGCGCCAAGAATGTTAGTGACTCGCTGTACGACGCATTGATCAATGTCTTCGATATCCCCCGGGCCGATGGGTTGGAGATCGTCGAAAAATCGGATTTGGGCCTCGATATTGTGGTCCCGCACCATCAGCTTGGCGACATCTTTGGATTGGAGCTCGGTGGCCTGTCTTTGGCCGGGTTTTGGCGCCCGAAAATCGACGTGAGCGCAAGAGTCTTTAAGCTGCACAGCGGCAAAACCGTGCGCACCGAGACCGTGCGCGTCAAGATGCCGTGGCGTGAGTTT
>JBGCEL010000074.1:0-3908 GCA_045106455.1 Gammaproteobacteria bacterium | reverse complement strand
GTAGCCGGTTTTCTGTCCCGCCAGATTAGGCCACAGTGGCCCAACGCCAATACCATTGTTGCCATGGCAAGACACACATACGAAAGATTTCTTCTTGCCTTCCTCAGGATCGCCGGCCCATGTCTGAGCAGGCGCGAGCACCAGTGCGAGTAGCAATAGTCTTTTCGCCGTTTTCATCTGTTTCAGGTCCTCTTTGTAATCTAAGCAATCAGGTCTAATATTTCATACGCGGCGCGCTCCCCGGACTCCAGCGCACCCTCCATGCCAGATGCCCATCTGGCCGTATGCTCACCGGCAAAATGCACCCGGCCAGCCGGTTGAGATACGACGTCAACATAGCGCTTGATCTGTCCCGGCGCCCAGACGGCAAAACCGCCGTTTGAAAAGGCCTCGTTATTCCACGTAAACAGTTTTCTCAATTTTACGCCAGACCTTGCTTCAGGCAGAACACCGAACAAGTCTTCGCAAATCAATTTTTCCGCTTTGTCATCTGGCAACTGTTTTACTTTTTCAACGCCTTCGCCATTAATCCACACAGTAAGATTGGTCAACGCGCCGGTGTAGCCGGGATCTGTTGCAAAGACCCGCTCAATAACGGTGTCTGACCAGATATTCGGCATGAAGCCGGTGCCCTCCCAAAATGGCTTGGTCACCTCAAAGTGTGCCTGGTAAACCTGAGAATAAGGAACTTCGGCTGCGGCCTCTCGCTGCATTGGAGGCAATTTGGGCTCGAACTCAACGTGCCGCAATGTGGCCAAAGGCAAGCTACTAACGACATAGTCCGCCTGATACCTCACCCCATCTGCGCATATCACCTCAACCCCGCGCTTGTTCTCGCGTACGGCCGTCACTTGCCGCCCCGTCAGCACGTCTCCGGGCAGAGCAGCGGCCATCGCCTCAGGCAAGCGCTGGTTACCACCTTTTATTGTCCTCATGGCGTAAGACACCTGCATCGCCGCACTAAAAATCTGATAATTTCGATGCATAAACAGCAGCGAGGTTTGGTCCAAAGTGCGACCGTAGCCGTGCGTCTGATTCAGAAGCCGCATCGAATCTTCATTGAACCCGCGATCTCGCAGAAACTCGCCAACGGATACGTCGAACTCGAAATACGGCCTTTTGTGCCACTCACCCATATTAGAAAATGGCGGCGTACCCAAGAGCTGACTCAATGCGCGATCGGGGAGCAGGTGTTTAGCCTCCGCGGGAAAGGGATTACGCTTGGAGTCCGCCCAGTTATTTGGCAGCACTCGCTCACCGCCCACATGATAGATTTGCTTGATCGCCTCATCGCCTAGAGTCATATCGATCGTTCCCAGCTCAAGTCCGTACTTCTGAGCGAGAAACAACATGCGACCGTAATACGCGCCAATGGTTTGACCGCCTGCTTCCGGTCGACCCGGAACATCATCCAGAGTCAATACACGACCGCCCACCCGATCTCGGCCTTCGAGCACCGTCACCTTCGCCCCCGAGTCTGCCAAAAGCTGCGCTGCATAAAGTCCGGATAGACCGGCGCCAATCACTACCACCGACGGCGCCTGCGCTCCCCACGAGTATCTTGACGCCATCGCACCCGCGATCGCAGCTCCGGTTCCTTTCAGGAATGCGCGTTTACTAAGTGAGTTTTCATTCATGGCAATAGTTCCAATTGGCAATTATCTATTAAAGCTGGCGCCGGCCTCATTTCCATTCATTTACCGATATCCACAACCGGTTTCTAATCAACCTGCGACCACTTGCGCTCGAAGCTCCACACTTCTTCAAAGCCGATGAGTGAGCAAAATTCCTTGAATTCGAATAGGTCGATGCCCTCAGGCTCGGCACTGCCCTGCGACTTAAAGGCGCGCAAAGCCTGTTCGGCCGCATAGGCAGCCGCCAACGACGTCAGCGCTGGCGCAATGGCCATACTGAAGCCCAGCTCAATCATCCTGGCTTGCGACATTTGCCGGGTCGATCCTCCGTTGGACATGTTGGCCATCATTGGACCATCGATCTGTGCGCAGGCAGTGCGCATTTGTGCTGCGTCAGGCAGGGCCTCGACGAAAATCACGTCGGCACCCGCCTCACGATAGGCATGACCGCGATCAATGGCGGCGTCGAGGCCTTCGCTATCCAGAGCATCTGTTCGAGCAATGATAACCAGATCCTCGTCGCAGCGCGCATCGACCGCCACTTTGATCTTGTCCACCATTTCCGATGTGGCGATCACTCGCCGATAGGGCGTGTGCCCGCATTTTTTGGGAAACTCCTGATCCTCAAACTGGATCCCGGTGACGCCGCTTTTTTCATAGCCTTTTACCGTGTGATGCACATTTAGCAGACCGCCATACCCGGTATCGGCGTCAGCGACGACGGCTGCGTCAGAAGTCCGGACCAAGGTTGAAACTCGATCCAGCATTTGGGTGAAGGTCGCAATACCGGCATCAGGCAAGCCGTACCCTGAAGCAGTCAGCCAGTAGCCCGAAGCGTAGACAATATCGAAGCCTACTTTATTGGCAATAACGGCTGTTAGCATGTCCTGAATGCCAGGCGCAAAAACAAATTCGTTTTGGTTTAGCTTTTGTCGGAGTATCGGACTGGCCATAATTATTTTCGCTTGTTTCAGTATGCAGCTTGATACACGGCCAACGCGTCCGCGCGTGTCATTTCTCGAGGGTTATTGACCAGCAATCTCGTTTGTTCCATCGCCTCATCGGCCAGCATTGGCAAATCTTTTTCAGGGATGCTCATCTCGGATAGCGTTCTGGGTAGCTGGACAGCAGCGATCAGGTCTTCGAGAAATGAGATGAATGATCTGCAGTCGTTGTCTACCTGCCCCACTGCGCTACGCGGCTGCACACAAGTCAACAACCGGGCGTAATCTTCGCGTGCTACCGGAGCGTTGAATCTCAGGACATGGGGCAAGACCAGCGAATTACTCAGACCATGGGGAATGTGATAGTTTCCGCCCAGAGGATAGGCAAGTGCATGGACAGCGGCGACCGGCGCGTTAGCAAACGCTTGCCCCGCCATCATCGCGCCGAGCAACATCTGCGATCGGGCCTCAAGGTTTGTACCATCTTCCACCGCTACTAATAAATTTTGCGACATCAATTTCAATGCCCGTCGCGCCAACATTTCTGAGTAGACATTTCTCTTGAGCTTACTTGTGCACGCCTCGATCGCATGGACCATGGCGTCAATGCCCGTCGCTGCGGTGACTGGCGGCGGCAGGCCAACGGTGAGCTCCGCATCCAAAATTGCCAGGTCCGGAATCAACTGTGCCGCCACAACGCCCGCTTTTGTCGTCGCACCTGTGGTGACAATCGAGATTGGAGTGACTTCTGAACCGGTGCCCGCGGTGGTCGGAATCAGAATCATCGGTAATCTCTCGCCCACAACCCTTCCGATCCCGTAGATGTCACTCAAAGACTGCTTCGATCGTGTCAGAACTGCGACCAGTTTGGCCACATCAAGACTGCTGCCGCCACCCACGGCAAGCACGCCGTCGACGCCATGGGATCTGGCGCTTTCGATTGCCGCATGCACAATGGATTCCGGCGGGTCCGCTTCTACATCGGTATAAACCAGAGGCTCTATGTTGTCTTTGCGAAGTGGTGCCAACACGCGTTCAAGCACGCCAGCGGCAACCAGACCCTTGTCCGATACCAACATTGGGTTGCGCATGCCGGCAGCCCTGCAATGCTCGGACAATCGCCCCGCCGCACCCGGCTGGCAGATAAACTTCCCAACTGTGGCAAATTCAAGGTTGTTCATTGATCGCATCCGGCGAGCCAGGGGGCCACGCCAAGCACGGTGGCCATAAACAGCGGTAGCAGCGCGGCGGGTGTGTCACGGAATATTTGCGCGCCTGTTTGCCCGACACCAAACGCGAGCAACACGCGTACAGATAGCGGCGAACGAGA
>JBGCEL010000073.1:0-9698 GCA_045106455.1 Gammaproteobacteria bacterium | reverse complement strand
ACTGAGCGCGTGCACCACGATCAACCCCTACACAGGTGAGACCCAAACGGCCAAAGCCACCAAGGGCGCGGCCATTGGCGCCGCCGTTGGCGCGCTGGCGGGGATCGTGTCGGGTGACGATGCCACAGAGCGCCGTCAGCGAGCGTTGATCGGCGCGGGTATTGGCGCGCTGGCAGGCGGCGGTATTGGCTACTACATGGACGTGCAGGAAGCCAAGCTGCGTCAGGAACTGGCGGGCACCGGCGTCATGGTCGAGCGTCAGGGCGATAACATTGTGTTGGGTATGCCCGGCAAGCTCACGTTTGATACCAATGAATCCCAGATTATGTCGCGTTCCTACACCGTGCTCGATTCGGTTGCGCGCGTGATTAGCAAAAACGAACAAACGATCGTTGAGGTGGTGGGCCATACGGACAGCACCGGATCGGAGTCGATCAACGCGCCGCTGTCGCGGGCGCGTGCTGTGGCCGTTGCGGATTACCTGGCCAGCAATAGCGTGATTCCAGATCGTCTGGCGACCCAGGGCGTCAGCTCTGGTTATCCGATTGCCAGCAACGATACTGAAGATGGACGTGCGCTTAATCGTCGTGTTGAAATTACGCTTGTTCCGCTGACTGCCCCTTAAGGATTTCCCATGCTTGCCAAGATTGTTCGCGGCGTTCTGATCGTTGTCGCTGCCTTTGTTGCACTGTGGTTCCAGCAACAGGAAGAGGGCGGCGCGGCGCAGAACGGTACCTCGCTGCCGACGGCCGTAGCGGACGATGCGGATCGCATCGTTGCGGCGTTTGAGGCCCAGCAGGGCGACCTGTGGGTAGAGACCAGCGGCGTGGTGGATCGATTGCTCAAGGACGATCGCGAGGGATCACAGCATCAGAAATTTATCGTGCGATTGGGCAACGGTCATTCGGTGCTGATTGCGCACAATATTGATCTGGCGCCGCGCGTGCCGGTGAGTACGGGCGACCGCGTGCGTTTTCGCGGTGAGTACGAATGGAACAACCGAGGTGGCGTGGTGCACTGGACGCATCACGATCCGCGCGGCCGCAAGGAAGGCGGCTGGATTGCGCTGGCGGACGAGGTCTATAAATAAAGCGACGGGGCCGCACGTTGCGGCGGCCCCGCAGCAGACAAATCAGTCCTTCAGGACGAACGTCACTTTCAGGTTGACGCGATACTCGGCGACTTTGCCGTCATTGATCACAACTTTCTGACTTTCCACCCAAGCGCCGGTGACGCCGTGGAGGGTTTTCGTGGCACGTGAGATACCCTGCTTAACGGCATCTTCAAAGCTCTTGGACGAACTGGCAATCAGTTCTGTTACGCGTGCGACAGACATAAATTCTCTCCTTACTATTCAATGGACCGCTCAAGCGCGGTTGAACAATAGTCTAGCGTGATTTGTCCCGTGAGGCAGGAAAAGCCGGGCGGCTGCCACGTTCTTTCACATGGCTCGGATGCAGGCACAAAAAAAGGGCCACGCCGTGAAGCGTGGCCCTGGTGTGATCATGACCTCATCAGTCGTGATCGTACGTGGCTATTCGCCGACGTGCTGTTTGAGCTTCTTCAAAGCGTTGGCTTCGACCTGGCGAATGCGCTCTGCAGAAACCCCGTACTCAGTGGCAAGCGCCGTGAGCGTGGTTTTCTTATCGGTGAGCCAGCGGCGCGCAATAATGTCGCGGCTGCGCTCGTCGAGAATTTCCATTGCGGCGGCCAGACGCTCTTCTGAACGTGTGGTCGTTTGATGGTTCGCAACGATCGTCTCTGGAGTTTCATCGTCGGCCGGCAGATACGAGGCCGGACCGAAGTCGCCGTCTTCGTCATTGCCCGGCACCGGGTCGAACGCCAGATCGCGACTGCTCAGACGCTTCTCCATCTCGGTCACTTCTTTGACCGACACGCCCAGATCATCGGCCACAGCCTGCGTCTCGTCTTCATTCAGCCACGACAAGTTTTTCTTGGACTTGCGCAGATTGAAGAACAGTTTGCGCTGGGCCTTGGTGGTGGCCACTTTGACCACACGCCAGTTGCGCAGCACGTATTCGTGAATCTCCGCACGAATCCAGTGGACCGCGTAGGACACCAGGCGCACGCCAACGCTTGGATCAAAGCGTTTGACGGCCTTCATGAGGCCCACGTTGCCTTCCTGGATCAGATCGCTGAACGGAAGACCGTAGCCGTTGTAGCCGCGGGCGATGTGCACGACAAAGCGCAGATGGCCGACCACAAGATCGCGCGCCGCGTCCAGATCGTTGCCCTCACGCAGGGACGTCGCGAGCTCTTGCTCACGATCGCGGTCCATCACCGGGATCTGGGTAACCGCGTTGATGTAAGCGCGCTCGCTGCCGAGCGGGCCGGACAGCAGGTCGCCGTTAAAGGTAGTTGCCAGTGTTGTCGTCAAAATCCGTTCCTCTCAATTCGTGTGCCATTTTAGCACTCCCTTCGTTAGAGTGCTAAACCGTGGCACGGTTCCCCATTGTTGATGGATTTGGCGCCAATAAAAACAATGACTTAGGTTTTTGGCGCCTTGTCAGGGGCTAGTTATTGACCGATCTGGGGACCGGTTGAGAGGAATTCAAGCCGGTTCGATACGCCGCATATGCCGCGTTGCAGCAATAAATGACCCGAGCCAGCCCAGCACGCCGCCGCCCAGAATCAGAGCGGCCACGGTGAAAACGCCGAGCCCGTCCAGGGTAAATTCGCTGCCGTACAGCCCGGCCAGGTGGCTCACAGGCCCGCTGATCAGGGCCGAGATAATGATGACCAGAGCGGCTGCCATGAGGCCGCCACCCAGTCCGTACCACAGGCCGCTGTAGAGAAAGGGTCGCCGGATAAAACCGTCGCTGGCGCCGATGAGCTTCACAATCTCGATTTCTGCGCGCCGATTGAGAATTTCCATGCGAATGGTGTTGCCCACAATCACCAGTACGGCGCAGGCCAGCAGCAGGCCAGCCAAAAGCGCGCCGCGCCGCACCAGATCCAGCAGCGCGTGAAAACGCTTCACCCATTCTGTGTCCAGCTGCACCAAATCCACACCGTCGAAAGCGCTCAATGCCTCGGCCAGCGCCGCGAGTTGCACATCGCCGCGCTGATCGACGGCGGGTGTGACGACGATGGTGGCGGGTAGCGGGTTGCCGTCGAGGGCATCCAACGCGTCGCCAAAACCGGAGCTGGCGCGAAAATCACGCAGGGCCGTGTCGGCGTCAATCACGCTGGCCGCGTCGATGTCGGTGCGCGTGCCCAACCGGGTGGCCAGCGCTTGCGCCTGATCGGTGGTTTGATCCAGCCGCAGATACACCGACAAATCCACCGCGCTGTCCCACTCGCCCGTGGCGCTGCGCGCGTTGTGGACCACCAGCTGCAGGATCGCCGGCATCGCCAGCGCCATGCCAATCACAAGTATCGTCATGAAGCTTGAAAACGGCTGACGCCACAGACGACCCAGCGACGCGACAAAAGTCTGCGCATGATGGCTAAAATACTGGCGTAGGCGACCCGGCGAGCGGGTTTTGGATACGCTGGCGCCACGGCGCGAGGGCTTAGCCATACCTGGGCACCCCGTCAAACACCAGCTGACCGTCGGCCAGCGTGAGCACGCGACGTCCCAACCGATCGATCAGCGCCTGATCGTGGCTCGCAATTAATGTGGTGACGCCCACCGCGTTGAAACGCTCAAAGATGGCCATGATGTCGGCCGATAACTCCGGGTCGAGATTGCCGGTGGGCTCATCGGCAATCAGAACTTTGGGCTTGCGCACCACGGCGCGAGCAATGCCGACGCGTTGCTGTTCGCCGGTCGACAAACTAATCGGGCGTACGTTTTCTTTGCCCAGAAGGCTTACCTGGTCGAGCGCGGCACGCACGCGTTTGTCTACTTCTTTGCGCGCCACACCGGCAATGATCAACGGCAGAGCGATGTTGTCGAACACGCTGCGGTCGCCCAGCAGCTTATGGTCCTGAAACACCATGCCCAGCTGACGGCGGTAGGCCGGTACGCCGCCGCGCGGTGTACGACCCACGTTTTGTCCGTCGACGATGACCTGACCGCGGGTCGGGCGTTCAATGAGCGAGACCAGCTTCAGCAACGTGCTTTTGCCCGCGCCAGAGCGTCCGGTCAGAAACACCATTTCGCCTGCGTCAATTTGTAACGACACCTCACGCAGGGCGTCGTGGCCGCCGTCGTAGCGCTTGGTAACGGTATCGAAGCGGATCACGAGGGGCTCGCGGGTCCTTTAATTAACGCGTCGGCGTATTCGCCGGCGTCAAACGGGCCGAGATCTTCGGCGGCCTCGCCGATGCCGATGTAGCGGATCGGAAGCTGGAGTTCGTTGGCGATGGCAAGCAGCGTGCCGCCTTTTGCCGTGCCGTCGAGTTTGGTGATGGTGATGCCGGTGAGGCCCACGGCCTTGTTGAATTCGCGTGCCTGACTGAGCGCGTTTTGACCACTGCCGCCGTCTACGACCAGCATCACCTCATGTGGCGCGTTGTCATCAAGGCGCGCAATCACGCGGCGGATTTTGCGCAGTTCGTCCATCAAGCCTTCCTGCGTTTGCAGGCGCCCGGCGGTATCGACAATGAGCACATCGGTGCCGCGGGCCTTGGCGGCTTCAAACGCATCAAAGGCCACGGCGGCCGGATCGGCGCCGGTGGCCTGCGCAATGACATCGACACGATTGCGCTCGCCCCAGGTTTGCAACTGCTCTACGGCCGCCGCGCGAAACGTGTCGGCCGCGGCGAGCATTACCGAGAGCCCGCTGTCGCGAAAACGGCGCGCCAGTTTGCCGATGGTGGTGGTTTTGCCCGCGCCGTTAACGCCCACCATGAGCAGCACAAACGGACTGGCGTCGCCCATGCGCAATGGCTTGTGGCAGGGCTCCAGAATCTCCAGCACGTGATCGCGCAAAGCCTGCACCAGCGCGTCGGCGTCTTTGAGTTCGTCGCGCGAGACTTTGGCGTTTAGCGCGTCGATAATGTTGCCGGTAGCATCCACCCCGACATCGGCCATGAGCATGCGGGTTTCGAGCTCCTCGAGCAGCTCATCATCAATTTTTCCGCCGCGCAGCAGATCGCCCAAATCGGCGGTCAGAAACGAATCGCCTTTATTCAGGCGTGCGCGCAGGCGCTTGAAAAAGCCCTGCTTCTCGGAAGCGGCGGTGCCGCGATCAACGTTTTTTTCTTTGGACTTGCCGAACATGGCTTCACGGGTGCTGCGAGGACGGCTGTATGCTAGCAGGCCAGCCGCTTTAGGCAACACGAAGGAGCGAGTAAATTGGCGCGAGCATCGCAGCGCGAGCAGTTTCGGATCATTGGCGGGCGCTGGCGCGGGCGCAAGCTGTCGTTTGCTGCGCGGCCGGGTTTGCGTCCGACGCCGGACCGGGTGCGCGAGACGCTGTTCAATTGGTTGGGGACTTCCCTGCACGGGGCGCGCTGTCTGGATCTGTTTGCCGGCTCCGGCTCATTGGGGCTCGAGGCGCTGTCGCGGGGGGCGGCCAGCGTCAATTTTGTTGATCAGGATCGAACGGCGCTGCGCAAAATCGAAGAACACGTGGCGACGCTCGGTGCAACGGGAGCGCAATTTATGGCCGGCGATTGGCGCAAAAGCGCTGAGGCCGCCCGGGGTTTTGACCTGATCTTCGCCGATCCTCCGTTTGAGTCGGACTACCTCGATCAATTGTGTACACTTTTAGCCAGCAACGACGGGCTGGCCGATGGCGGTCGTCTTTATGTTGAATTTGCTCAGGCACGGACGTTTGTGCCCACCGCACCCTGGTCGTTTATCCGCCAGCGGCATGCCGGCCAGGTGGGCTACGGACTGCTGACGCGTGACGACCACAGTTGAAGGCAGCATCATGCAAAAATCGACGCGCGCAGGCGCTCTGTATCCCGGCACATTCGACCCCATCACCAACGGTCACTACGATCTGATTCGCCGCTCGAGCGGCATTTTTGAGAACGTGGTTGTGGCGGTGGCCGGCAATCCGCGCAAAAATCCCTTGTTCACGCTTGAGGAGCGCGTCGCATTGGCGACCGAGGTGTTGGCGGGATTAGATAATGTCACCGTCACCGGTTACACGGGTCTTACCGTAGATTTTGCGCGCGAGCACAAGCTGCCGGTGATGCTGCGTGGACTGCGCGCCGTGTCAGATTTTGAATTTGAATTTCAGCTTGCCACCATGAGTCGACAAATCGCCGATGACATCGAAACGGTGTTTCTCACCCCCGATGAGAAATACACCTACATCTCCTCAACGCTCGTGCGTGAGGTGGCCTCATTCGGTGGCGATGTCACCAAGTTTGTGCCCGACGTGGTCAATCGCAAGCTGGTGGAGCGCTTTTCTAAAAAAGCGGACTGAGCGCGTATGGCCTTAAAGATTACGGACGACTGTATTAACTGCGATGTGTGCGAGCCGGAGTGTCCCAACGACGCCATTTCCATGGGGCCGGAGATTTTTGAGATCGACCCGGATAAATGCACGCAGTGCGTCGGGCATTTTGACAAGCCGCAGTGCCAGCAGGTCTGCCCTGTGGACTGTATTCCGCTGGATCCAGCGCATCCCGAATCGCGCGATCAGTTGCTGGTTAAATACCGCGCCTTAACCGGCGCTGAGCCCAAGCCCGGCACCTAACGCTGACAGCGCGAGCAATAAAAGCTTGAGCGCTGACCTATCACCACTTGTTTCAGCGGCGCCTTGCATGTGACGCAGGGCTCATCGGCGCGCCCGTAGACATTGAGTTTTTGTTTGAAGTAGCCGGGCTGGCCGTCTTGGCGCGCAAAGTCGCGCAGCGTGGTGCCGCCCTGTTTGATGGCCTCTTTCAGAACATCAACAATGTGGCGCGCGAGAGAGTCGTAGCGCTTGCGCGAAATGCGACCGGCCGCGCGGCGCGGATCGATGCCGGCGCGAAACAGCGCTTCGCTGGCGTAGATGTTGCCCACGCCCACCACAATCTTGCCGTCCATAATGAAATTTTTGACCGCGCCGCGACGCTTGCGCGAACGGGTGAACAACAGCTCGCCGCTAAAATTCTCGCCCAGGGGCTCGGGGCCCAGATGGCTGATCAGTTTGTGTCGCGCCGGGTCGCTTGCGGTCCACAACACGCATCCGAAGCGCCGCGGGTCGCGAAATCTCATAGCCCGACCGTTGTCGAAGGCGATGTCGACGTGATCATGGGCCGTGGGCGGTTCGTCGGCGTCAATAATGCGCAGCGTACCGGACATGCCCAGATGCACGATGAGCGTGCCTTTGGCCGTATCGAACAACAAGTATTTGGCGCGTCGCCGCAGATTCTCGATGGACAGGCCGGGCAGGGTTTTCGTGACACCTTGCGAGACGGTTTGGCGTAGCTTCTTTTGCCGTACGGTGGCGGCTTGCACCGTGCGTCCTATCACGTGGGGCGTCAGGCCAAGCCGGCTGGTTTCAACCTCGGGTAGTTCAGGCATGGGCGGGTCACTCTGGCATCGGGTAGCTATGGTGCAGTGCGGGCGGCGTCAATATGTGATCTGTGCCGTGTTTGTACGAGCCGGGCGGGCGTATAACCGAAGGCGTGGTCCGCGTGGCGCAACGTCGCTATAGTAACGACCCAATCGAAAAGGTAACAGGAGCGCTTCGATGGAATATCTGTTTGGTTTAACGCAGCCACCCTGGTGGGGCTATGTGCTTTACACGGTGTTTGCGATTCACGCGAGCGTTATGGCGGTGACGCTGTATCTGCATCGCGACCAAACCCATCGCGGACTCGATTTGCATCCCATCGTGCGCCACGCCTGTCGCTTCTGGCTGTGGTTTACCACCGCCATTGTGACCAAGCAGTGGGTGGCCGTGCATCGCAAGCATCACGCGCGCTGCGAAACGCCGGAAGACCCGCACAGCCCTGTCATTGAAGGCATTGGCAAAGTGCTGCGTGAAGGCGCGGAGCTTTATCAAGAAGAAGCGCGCAAAGAATCCACGCAGGAAAAATACGGTCGCGGTACGCCGGACGACTGGCTCGAGCGCAACGTGTATTCGCGCTTTCCTAATCTCGGCATCATGCTTCTGGCCGTGATGAATCTCGCGCTGTTCGGCGTGTTGGGTATTACCATCTGGGCGCTGCAGATGCTGGCCATGCCGGTGCTCTCAGCGGGCGTGATTAATGGTCTGGGTCACTGGACTGGCTATCGCAATTTCGAGTGCGATGATGCTGCGCGAAACCTGACACCGGTGGCCATTGTTTGCGGCGGCGAAGAGCTGCACAACAATCATCATGCGTTTCCGAGCTCGGCCAAATTTTCGGCCCAGCGTTGGGAGTTTGATATTGGCTGGATGTACATCAGTCTGTTTAAAGCCGTGGGTCTTGCTCGCGTGCGTCGGCTGATGCCCGAGCCGGAGTTTGCGAGCAGCGAACGCAGTGTCGATCTTGAAACCGTGCGCGCGATTATTGTTAACCGCATGCACGTGCTGCGTGACTACACGCGCACCGTGACGCTGCCGGTGCTTAAAGCCGAAGCGCTCAACGCCAAAAACCAGTCCAGCGAACGCGCACGTCAAATGTTGCGTGATGCCAAACGGGCGCTCACGCGCCGCCCCGAGCTGCTTGATGCGCGGCATCAGGAGCGCCTGCAGCAAATGCTTGAAGACAGTGCCGCGCTAAAAACCGTGCACGAGTTTCGCGAGCGACTGCACGGCTTGTGGTCTGGGGCGACGGTGAGCAACGAGAAGCTGCTCGGCCAATTAAGCGATTGGTGCAAAGAGGCCGAAGCCACCGGCATCCGCGCGCTGGAAGAATTTTCGCAGCGCTTGAAGCAGTATCAGATGCCGGCGGTGGCGAGCTAACTCAAAAAGACACGCCCGATTGGCTACCCGCAGGCGGCAAGATGCCGCTTGGTCCCGGCGACGTGAAAAACAAACTGCGCATCAGTCCGAGATCGACGATGCCGACCGTACCGTCGCCGCTTAAGTCCGCATCGGGATCATTGGTGAAAAAGGCTTGGCGCAGCAGCCCCAGGTCTTGAAAATTCACCACGCCGTCATTGTTCAGATCGGCGTCGCATGAATTGCCGAAGCCATCGCTGTTGGTGTCGCGCTGATTTTGATTTTGAATCAGTGCGCAGTTGTCGACGCTGTCGGCCACGCTGTCGCGATCGACGTCGGTATCTTCGACCGTCAGGGCTGGCACCACGATCTGGTTGTTGAGTGGATTGAGATCCGGCTGCGCCGTGCTGGCGACAGCGCTTAGCACCACGGCACCCAGCCACACCGGTTCCAGTGTGACTTCAATAGACTCCGTGGCCCCGGCGGCAAGCGGCGGCGTCACGCAGCGCGTTATCTGCTGATCGAACGAGCAGCTGCCCAGCGCGACCTTGATATCGATGATGCGCGCCAGATCGCTGGTCGCGATGGTGGTGGTGACCTCGTCGGTGCTGCCCGGGCCGTCGTTGTTGACGTTGATGATGACGCTTGCCGGGGTGATCAGATCGGTGCTTTTAGGCGCGCTGAGTTCGATGCGGAGGTCTCCGCTCGCGGCGGCTTGCGCGGCCGTGGCGAGACTGAGTATGGCGATGGCGGTGTGGAGTGTCGGGCTTCGCATGTTTTTAGTATCCCAAGTGATGAGTATTTGTTGGCGTATTGCTTGGCTTCAAGCTAGCAGTTGGTCGCGCCGCAATGGGGCGAGCGACGCAGGAATAACGGCTAAATAACGCTGGCGATACGCATTGACGTGCGTTTGCC
>JBGCEL010000072.1:0-24233 GCA_045106455.1 Gammaproteobacteria bacterium | reverse complement strand
CGAGCGATAGCGAATTCAATGAACTCGTCGCTAAAATGACGCTGGATGAAAAGCTCGCGCAGCTGTCCTGCATCTGGTTCGACAAGGCGAAAATTCTGGACGCCAACGGCGACTTCTCGCCCGAGCAAATGCGCGAGCATTTCCCCCATGGTGTGGGTTGCGTCGCCAGACCGCAGGACACGATTGGCATGGAGGCCGAGCAGCAGCGCACCGATGTCAATGACTCCACTGTGGTGCGTCGTCGCTCGGCTCGCACGCCCGGCGAGACGGTCAAGCTCACCAACGCGATCCAAACATGGATGATCGAGCAAACGCGACTGGGTATTCCTACGCTGTTTCACGAAGAAGGCCTGCATGGTTTTCAGGCTCGCTATGCCACGGCCTTTCCGCAGGCGATTGCCCTGGCCAGTACGTTTGATCCGGCGCTGATCGAAAGTGTCTATTCCATTACGGCGAGGGAGATTCGGGTGCGTGGGGTGCATCACGTGCTGTCACCGGTGGTGGACGTGGCATTAGATCCGCGCTGGGGACGGATCGAGGAGACGTTTGGCGAAGATCCGTATCTGGTGAGCCGGATGGGCGTGGCGGCCGTACGCGGTTTTCAGGGCAGCGGTCCGATGATCCCGGAGGGCAAGGTACTCGCCACGTTAAAGCACATGACCGGTCACGGTCAGCCGGAGTCCGGTATGAACGTGGGGCCGGCACAGTTGCCCGAGCGTGTGCTGCGCGAAGTCTTTTTTCCACCGTTTGAGGCGGCGGTAAAAGAAGCCGGGGCGGGCGGCGTAATGGCCAGCTACAACGAGATCGACGGCGTGCCCTCGCATGCCAATAGCTGGCTGCTCAATACGGTGCTGCGAGACGAATGGGGTTTTGACGGCATGGTGGTCGCGGACTACTTCGCGATCAATGAACTGGAGCGGCGCCATCATGTGGTCGGCTCGCTGGCGCAGGCCGGCGCACTGGCCATTGAATCGGGCGTGGATGTAGAGCTGCCCGACGGCGTCGCGTTCTACGCCATGGGCAGTATGCTCGAGCGCGGCGAAATGAACATGGCGACCATCGACCGGGCGGTCGAACGCGTGCTGCGCATGAAAAAACGCAGCGGTGTTTTGGATGATGCGTTTGCTGACGCCGACGAGGCAGAGGCGCTCACGGGAAACTCGCAAGCCCGCGCCGTGGCGCTTGACGCCGCGCGCAAGGCGGCGGTATTGGTCAAGAACGAACGCGGTGCGTTGCCGCTGAACAAAGCGGCACTCAAAAAGATCGCCGTGATAGGCCCGAACGCGGACGTCACGGTCCTTGGTGGCTACTCCGATGAGCCGCGTCAGACCATCAGTATTCTTGCGGGCCTAACCGCCGAATTCGATGGCGCCGCCGACATCGTGCATGCCAAAGGCGTCGCGCTGACGACCAATCGTTCGTGGTGGGACGATGAGGTGGCACTGGCCGACCCGAACACCAATCGCGCCATGATTCAGGCGGCGGTCGCCAAAGCGCGCGGCGCCGATGTCATTATTATGGCTCTGGGTGGTGATGAGTCCACGTCGCGTGAGGCGTGGTCCGAAACCCACATGGGCGATCGTGACGATATCCGACTCATTGGCGAGCAGCGCGAACTGGTCGAAGCACTGGCCGCCACTGGTATTCCAATGATCGGCGTGATTGTCTCCGGCCGGCCGCTGTCGTTGGTGGATGTAGAGGATCACTTCGATGCCATTGTCTACGCGTGGCTGCTGGGGCAGGAGACCGGCACAGCGGTAGCGGACATTCTGGTTGGAAATGTATCGCCGGGCGGAAAAATGCCCGTCACCGTGCCGCGTAGTGTGGGGCAAATTCCCGCTTTCTATTTTCATAAACCAACCGCGCGACGCGGCTACGCGTTTGCATCGGCGACGCCGCTCTATCCGTTTGGCTTTGGGCTCAGCTACAGCACATTTGATATCTCAGCGCCCACCTTGCGCGATGTCGTGATTCCTGTTGATGGCGCGACGCAGGTAACCGTGACGGTTACCAATACCGGCGCGGTGGCCGCAGACGAGGTGGTGCAGCTCTATATTCGCGACAAAATCAGCAGCGTGACCCGAGAGGTTAAGGCGCTCAAAGGATTCGAGCGGGTGTCGCTGGCGCCGGGCGAATCGCGCAGCGTCTCACTGCCAATCACCCCTGCCTCGCTGCAATTCTACAATCGGCAGATGCAAAGAGTGGTGGAGCCCGGCGAATTTGAAATCATGGTCGGCAATAGTTCTGTAAACTACCAATCGACCACGCTCAGCGTTGAGTGACCGGATAACAAAGGGCAGCAATGACCACCAAGCAAGATAACCATCAGGCGAGTCTCGGCTTCGCATTGACCATCACGTTCGTCGCCACGCTGGGCGGTTTTCTGTTTGGCTACGACAGCGGCGTTATTAACGGCACGGTGAAGGGTTTGCAGTCCGCGTTTCAGTCGGATTCCATTGGTACGGGCTTTAGCGTGGCGTCGATGTTGCTGGGCTGTGCGATCGGCGCGTTTGTGGCCGGACGTCTGGCCGATCTGTTTGGGCGTCGCACGCTATTGATCGTGTCGGCCGTGTTGTTTCTGGTGAGTGCTTTTGGGTCTGGCTACGCCGGCTCTTCAGGCGTGTTTATCCTGTATCGCATTGTCGGCGGCCTTGCGGTGGGTGCGGCGAGCGTCATGGCGCCCGCGTACGTTAGTGAAATAGCGCCGCCACATTTGCGTGGTCGCTTGTCGTCAATTCAGCAGGTGGCCATTATCACTGGTCTGACCGCCGCTTTCTTAAGCAACTACTTTATTGCCGGCGCCGCAGGTGAATCCACCAATGCCTTTTGGTTGGGTTTCGAGGCCTGGCGCTGGATGTTCTGGGCCGAAGTGATTCCCGCAGGTGTATTTTTTCTCGCTCTGTTTTTGATTCCGGAAAGTCCGCGCTATCTGGTCAGCGTGAATGAGACAGATAAGGCGGGCGGCATACTCAACCGACTGTACGGCGAAGCACAGGGCGCACAAACGCTCAGTGAAATCGAGCAATCCGTGCAGTCCGAGCGCGCACCGCAGTTTGCAGATTTGCGCGACGCGGCCGGCAAGGTGCACGGTATTGTGTGGGTGGGTATTGGTCTGGCAGTGTTCCAACAGTTGGTCGGCATCAATGTCATTTTCTACTACGGCTCGGTGCTGTGGGAGTTTGTGGGCTTTACCGAAGAAGACAGTTTGCTGACCAACGTGATTATGGGTTCGGTGAGTATCGTGGCGTGCCTCGCGGCGATTGCGCTCATCGATCGGGTGGGGCGCAAGCCGCTGCTTATGATCGGCTCTATCGGCATGGCCGCGACCCTTGCCATCATGGCAACGGTTTTCTATCAGGCAACGGTCACAGATACCGGGCTTGCGCTATCGCCGACGCTTGGCTCTGTCGCCCTGCTGGCGGCGATCGCCTACGTGGCGTTTTTTAATTTTAGTTGGGGCCCGGTCATGTGGGTCCTGCTTGGCGAGATGTTTCCCAATCAGATTCGCGGCTCTGGTCTTGCCGTCAGTGGGTTCGCACAGTGGATAGCAAATTTTGCGATTACGATGACGTTTCCGATTATGCTCGCGACGACCGGGCTAACCAGTGCCTACGGCTTTTACGCACTGTCGGCGGCGATCTCTATTGTGTTCGTCCGCAAGCTGGTACGCGAGACCCGCGGTAAGCGGCTGGAGCAAATGTCGAACTGATTTGGTCAACGCCCATGCTGTGGGCAACAACACGGAAACGATGAGTAGGTTATGAAGCGACAGTTTGTAATAGCGTTCACGACAGGCATGTTTCTCTTTGGTGTTACGACCGCGCACGCCGATCGTTTCAACACCAAGCGTTGCATCAATATGGGCAACGCACTGGACGCACCGGTGGAGGGCGAATGGCGCCATACCATTGAGGCGGCGTCGTTTCAAAGGATTGCCGAGGCCGGGTTCGACACCGTGCGAATTCCTATTCGGTGGAGCGGCCACAGTGGCGGTGCGCCGGATTACATCATTGACGAGCCATTTTTCGAGCGCGTCTCACAGGTGATCAATCAGGCGCTCGCCCAGGATCTTCAGGTCATCATCAATATCCATCACTTTGATGGCCTGAATAAAGACCCCAGAGGTCATTTCGATCAGTTCATGGCGCTGTGGGGTCAAATCGCGCCCCGCTATAGAGACCTGCCAGAGACGGTCTACTTTGAAGTCATCAACGAGCCCAATGGTGAATTCAAAGGCGACGTGATGCGTGAATTGGTGACCGCGGCGTTTTGGAAAATCCGGGCAACCAACCCCACACGTATATTGATTATGGGCGGCGACAATTGGTCGGGTTTGAGATCGTTACCCACCATCCCTGTCATTGACGATCCAAATCAGGTGTACACCTTCCACTACTACGACCCGTTCAAGTTTACCCATCAAAAAGCCGGCTGGACCCAACTAAAAAACAGTGGCGTCGTACGCTGGGGTAGCGCGGAAGATCGCGCCGAGCTGGACAATGCAGCAAGCATCGCGAAGCAGGCACGTGAACAATCGGGCGTGCCAATCTTTCTCGGTGAGATAGGAGCGTATGAGAAAGCCCCGTATACGGATGTCGTGGCGTACACACGCGCAACACGCGAAGCATTTGAGGGTGCAGGTATCAGCTGGTGCGTTTGGAGTTTCACAGCAACGTTTCCGTTCTTTGATAGCGAGACGAAACAATGGGATGAGAAAAAACTGGGTGCACTCGGATTGAAGGCTCAGCAGAGTGGTTCAACTCGACAGGCTACGCCGCAAAGCGCCAACATCACCGACGCCAAATCAGACAATGAGAGCACGCTGGAAAACGCCTTTAACGCGCTGCGTCGTGATGTCGGTCACGATGGCGAACTCATGATGTCGCCCTTTGCGGATCAGCTCGCGCACTACGGCGGCATCAAGGTAAAGCGCAAGAAGGACAAAGATGTGCCCGGCGGTGTCGCCATGGAAATCAAGGTGCCACGTGCCGGTCAGAACCCGTGGGATGCGGGGCTATCCGGACCGTTGACCGTGGGCTTAAAAAAAGGGGACACGCTGGTGTTGGCGTACTGGGCGCGCATTGCTAAACGCGGTGAGGGACAGATTTTTAAAGCTGGCCTGCAAATGAATGGCGAGCCCTATCGGCCGCTATCCGGGCTGGAGCCCGCCACACTGACCACACAATGGCAGAGGTTTAAGGTGGTGGCGGTGGCCGACCGGGATTATGCGCCAGGGGAAGCGGGATATACGTTTCAGCTTGCCGGTCTTAAGCAGACCATTCGAGTTGGGCCTGTCTTTGTAATGAATCTAGGGCCGGACGTTCGTTTGTAGTTTTTTTCGCAGCGTAAGTCCGGCATGCCAATTTTAAATTTGAGCGCTTGGTGAAAATTCACGGATTAACGCGTCAACGTTTTCTCTATCTGGTTCGTGGCGATATTTGATCGCAAAAACTTCACGTCTGATGTCGGCGTCATCAATTGTCAGGGACACCAGACCCGTTTCCTTGGGGATGGCCGTTAGCGGCAAAATTACGGCCCCCGCGCCTTGACGCGCTAAATCCAAAAGCCAATCGACGCGATTTGATCGATAGGCGGCGTACAGTGCTATTCCGTTGACAGCACATGTCTGGTTCAGCGTCTCACGCATCTCGCAATTGGGTCGGTCCAGCATATTGGTGTCTGCTAAAGCGCTTAACGGTACCGATTCGCGCTGGGCCAACTCGTGGTGTTCTGCTACTACAACACGATAGGATTCTTCGTAGAGCGGATCGAAAGAATACAGATCGGATTTCACTCTAGACGGACTGATGACGATATCCAGCAGCCCGTCCTTTAAATTGGTGAATAGCGATTCCTGTGCATCGACAAGTAGCTCAACATCTGACTGGGGCATTATCGTCAAAAAACGCTCGATGGCAGCTAGAACTCTCTGTTGTCCGACTGTTTCTCCAAGTCCGATCCGAATAGGCACGCGTTCCAAACGATCGAAGCGCACGGCGTCGTTTTTGGCATCTTGCAGTTCATCGTAGATTTTTTGTAGCCGTGGGTGCATCAGTTTGCCCAGCGGCGTCAGTCGGCTTCCTGCCCGATCACGCAAAAAAAGTGGACCGCCTAGCTCCTGTTCAAGTTTCTTAATGGCAGCCGTAAGCGATGGCTGTGAAACGTGGGACGCCTGCGCGGCGTGAGTGAAATTCCGATGCTCACACACAGCCAGAAAATAGCGAATCTGACTAATCTCCATAAGCTGCCCTGTGTAGCTGAGAAATTGTATTTCAAAAACAAACGGTTGGCGTGAATAGCCGCGAGCTATCGAAAAATAGGATATCAGTATTGGAAGGTCAGGGGCATTCCCACGAGTATGCGCTCCTCACGAGCCGTTGCCACTTCAACGGCAACAGCGAACTTACTTGGGAGAACGTCTTGAACCATTCACTATTCAAGCTAATTGCAATGACGACCATTGCGACCACCACCACCGCCTCACTCGCACAGGAAACGCAAGCTATGAGCCAGCAAGCCAGCTATATTGAAATCACCTCTGCAAACGACCAAGCCGAGAATCTCGGTCGGTTTCTAGCTGGAGCAGCTCCCATTGTGGCCGAAACGGAGCCCGGTACCGCTCTTTGGTTTGCGCTTAAGGGCCCAGATAACACGCTAGCCATCTTTGATGTGTTCGTGAACGAAGGTGCAAGAGAGGAGCACTTCGCAGGGGCCGTGGCGGCGGCGCTGAAACAAAATTCTGGTCAGTTAATTAAGGGTGGCTGGGATGACGGCGTCGTGGCGAATGTGCAGAACTCTTCCGTTCTCTCGTATAAGGCACCAGTGGCATTGCCATCGGCGACGACGGCTACGTACATAAAAATTGAAGCGGCCTCGGGGCAGAGTGATGCACTGGCAGAATTGCTGACGGCGGCTGGACCAATCGTTACGGATACGGAGCCCAAAACGCTCTATTGGGTTGCGCTGCGTCTGGACGAGGACAATTTCGCCATCTTTGACATCTTTGCAGACAACTCGGGCCGTGAAGCTCACTTCGCCGGACGGGTTGCCAATCTGCTAAGAGAAAAATCGTCTGAGCTGGTTAATGGTGGTTGGGATTCTGGCGTTGTTGCGAATGTTTCCAACTTCGAGATTCTCGCGACCAAGTAGGAACGATTTCGGCGACACGACGCACCTGCCGGGTTCGGTAGGTGCGTTCTTTAGTTTATGCCCGACGTTGCTTGGCACCGGTCGGAACAATGAGTAATATGAGTTGCGCGTAAATTAAGGAGTGCAGGAGCAAAGGCATGCCCACGCACATTCAACGTGTCTTAAACGTTGATGACAATGAAATGGACCGCTGTGTTCATGAGCGAAAAATACAGAGTCACGATTCTGCGATTGAAGTACATGACGCCGTTGACGGTCGCGTCGCCTTCGACGTGCTCGAGGCCGGTGACTTCTGGCCCGATCTCATCCTGCTGGATGTGAACATGCCGGTGTTGGACGGCTTCGAATTTCTCGATTTATGTAAAGAAACCTACGGTGACAAGTCGCCGTCGGTGGTTCTTATGTTGTCTTCGATGTTTCAGGATCGGGATATAGACCGCATGCCGGACTATCCGATGATCGTCGGCACGATGGTCAAGCCATTGATCGCGGACTGGTACCCCGCAATCAGTGCGATGTTGGCCGAGCGGGCCTGAGCACAGCAATTTAAATGTGACTCTCGTCACGTTTTTCAAAAGCCAGCGCCCAATCGCGCCGATTGACGCCATTTTTGATTTAGACTGCTTTTTCTAGTCGGAAACACAAATAAAAAGTGGGCCAAGGAATATGGCTATCCTGAACACGGAATGGACACGCGGGAGCATCGCGGGCTTTGACGGCGAGGAGCGTTCGCTCTTCATCGATGCACCAGCGCCGATGGTATGTCTGGATGAAACCGGACGCATTTTGCTTCCCAATCAGTTAGCGACCAAGTTGCTTGGTCGCACCAGCGATTTTTTGTATGGTCGCCCGTTTGTCGCGGTGACCCATCAGCAGGATCGACGCAAGCTCGTATCGCATCTGGCGCGCGTGGCCAGTGGCCATCGCGGCGAGGTGGAGGTGGTGCTGCAAATGCCTCACGGCACGGAAATTCCCGTGTCGATGATCAGCTCACCGGTGCTGAAAAATAATCGCTTTGACTACTCCAATAACATCTTGCTCGACGTGTCGCGTTATCGCAGCGTTGAGGAAACCTTGTCCAAGGCGCAGGAACACCTGACGCACATCGCGCATCACGATGCGCTTACCGGACTGCCCAACCGTTACCTGTTTGAAGATCGCCTCAATCAGGCCGTGCTGCGCTGCCGGCGCAATGGCTGGCTGGGCGCACTAGTGTTTATTGATATCGATCGCTTCAAACTCTACAACGACATGCATGGCCATGAAATTGGTGATGCGGTGCTGGTGGAAGCGGCGACACGCCTGAGCCTGAATTTGCGCGAGCACGATACGGTGTGCCGTTACAGCGGTGACGAGTTCATCCTGATCCTTGAGGATGTAACGAGCGTGGCCGACGTCAACAAGATCGTCGAAAAACTACAGGACCAATTCTCGCGGCCCATTTATGGCTTGCTGGATCGCCCGCTGGCGCTGAGTGCGTCGTTCGGTGCCACCATCTTCGATAAGGCCACGGACGATACCGATGCGTTGGTTCGCCAGGCCGATGCGGCGATGTATGAAGCCAAGCAAAAGCCCAAAAGCGATTTTGAGCTGTATTCACCGCGCTCGGAAGCTGCCGCATCGAATCGACGTATGTTGGTGGCCGATTTTGAGAAAGCGCTGGATCAAAAACAGTTCTGGTTGGCGTATCAGCCGCAAATGGACTGGAACACCGACAAGCTGGTGGGAGCGGAATCACTCATCCGCTGGAATCACCCCAAGCTTGGGCTCGTGGCGCCGTCGTACTTTATAGAGATTGCCGAATCCACCGAATACTCAGAGCGCATCTGCAAATGGGTGATCATGGAGGCCTGCACGATGCTGCGGCGCTGGGACGAAGAGGGCCTCAACGTGCCGCGCGTCGCTGTGAATGTGTCGCCGCGCGATGTTTGCGGTAGTCACTTGATCGAATTTGTTGAAGAAGCCCTGGAATCCAGCGGCATCGCACCGGGTCGACTCGAGGTTGAAGTGACCGAGACCAGCATGTTGCACCATCCACCCACGGCCGAGCGCGTGTTGGGTGAACTGGCCAACAAAGGTGTGCACCTGGCGCTGGATGATTTTGGTACGGGCTATTCGTCGCTGCGCTATCTGCGTGACTATCCGTTTGACCGCATCAAGATTGATCGCTCCTTTGTTGCCGGGCTCATTACGCGCCCTGAAAACAAAGTGTTCATCGATGCCATGGTGTCGATGGCGCAGAGCCTTGGTATTGCGGTGGTCGCCGAGGGTGTCGAGTCGCAGGAGCAGTGTCAGGAACTGGCGGATGCTGGCGTCGATATCATGCAGGGCTTTTATCTGGCGCGCCCATTCACGCCAGATAATTTCATTAAGTTTGCCTCAGGTGCTTCTATTCAGCCTCCTGTGCAGACACAGGCATCGTAAAGACGAACTTGGCGCCGTCGGTGTGCGGCTCGCAGGACAACCATCCGCCGTGACGTTCAGCAATGCGGCGTGCTACCGCCAGCCCGATGCCGAAGCCTTCAATCGAAGGATCTAGATCGGCACCCCGCGCAAACATATCAAAGATCCGTTCGCGGTCACGACCGTTAA
This sequence comes from Gammaproteobacteria bacterium, assembly GCA_045106455.1. Lineage (GTDB taxonomy): Bacteria > Pseudomonadota > Gammaproteobacteria > Steroidobacterales > JBCCMA01 > JBCCMA01. The sequence continues at coordinate 14,492 of JBGCEL010000072.1, read as the reverse complement.
TGCCCGGTCCGTTGTCCGTGAAGTTGATGCGCCACTGATCTTCGGTGAGGTCCGCGCTCAGCGTAATTTCCGGCGTCTCGCTGTCGTTGAAGCGAATGGCATTGGTGAAGACTTCGCTGACCAGCTGCACCAACTGCTCGCGATCGGCCCGCAAGACGTTTGGTAGCAGGCGGGTGTCGATGGTGGCATTCGATTTGTCGATCACCACCTTCACCGCCGCACGTGCATCCGAGACGACGTCGTAAAAATCGATTTCCGCAAACGGCTGGCCACGTGTCATAACACGCGAGAACTGCAGCAGACCGCCGATCATTTCGCGTATGCGATCGGCGCGCAGGCGAATCGTGCTCAGGTAGTCGCGGCCCGTGACGGCCATATCACTGAAACTCTCTTCCTCGAGCAATTGCGCTGAGTTGGAAATATCACGCAGCGGTGAGAGCAACTCGTGGGACACGGCGTAAGAGAAGCCCTGCATTTCCTGACCGGCACGCGCGAGTTGCGCCGCGGTGCGCCGAACATTGGTAATGTCGACAAAGCTCAGTACCACCCCATCAATTTTGCCGCTTTTGAGACGGTAGGGCAGGAGTGTCATCAGGAACCAGTTGTCCGATTCATCCTGTACTTCATATTCGCGGTGGTCGCCCGTGTTGAGCACGTCGCGCAGTTCGCGCAGTAGCCCCGGGAAGCTGAAGTTGGTGTTGATGTGCGCAATGGGTCGGCCGATGTCGTGATGCATCAGGCTGAAGTGTCGGCCGACGGCCGGCGTAAAGCGACGGATGCACAACTCGTCATCCAAAAACACCGTACCGATGTCTGTGCTGACCAGCAGGTTGTTCATGTCGTCCGTCATGACCGTGAGCTCGTCAATCTTGAGCTCGTATTCTTTGTTGACGGAGTAGAGTTCTTCGTTCACCGACTGCAGTTCTTCGTTGGTGCTTTGCAGCTCCTCGTTGGAGGCCATCAACTCCTCGTTAGTGGCCTGCAGCTCCTCGTTACTGGTCTCGAGCTCTTCGTTGGTCGCCTGCAAATACTCTTTGGTATAGCGCAGTTCCTGCTCGAGGTTGGACACGTGATCGCTGTAGGCGCTGCTGTTTTCAAACGGCGCGGCCTCGAACGGCAGAATTTCGGCGGTGGTGGTTTCCGGCAGTGCCTCGTCGGACTCGACGGTGGCAACCGTGCGGTGTGCTTCTTCCAGGGTGACCAGGTAGTAATCGGCCGGCGTGCGATCGTCGAGCGTATCGACCATCACGCGCACGATACGGACATCGTCTTCGGCCACGTGTACGCGGATGCCGCCATAGCGCACGCTCGAGGGCTCGCGCCGTGCGCGTTGCAATCCGGTGGACAGCGCCATGCGCAAATCGGCATGGATCAAATCAAGAATGTCGAGTGTGGCCACGCCGTCCGACGGACGCAGATAGTCCGAACCACGATTAAACGTGTGGGCCAGCTGTCCAAAACTGTCGACCAGCAAGCTGGTGGGCGCGTACTTGTCCAAAATGGTGTCGTAGGCACGCAGCATGGCAACGTCACGACCGCCGCCCTGGCGCGGTGGTGGTAAAGCTTCCGTGCTTGTGCCCTCTGCACGATCAACACGCGGGCGCAGTCGGCTCGCCATCATGCGGCGTGGCAGACGGATGTCGCGGCGCTTGGAATACAGGCGCGCCTTTTCATTGATGACATCAAACTCGTGCGCAAGCTCAGTGAGGCTTTCGCTTGGACCGAGAAACAATGTGCCACCCACGCGCAGGGAGAAGTGAAACAGCGACAGCGCGTTGAGCTGCGCTTCCACGTCAAAATAAATAATGACGTTGCGGCAGGTCACCAGATCCATGTTGGTAAACGGCGGATCGTTGGTCAGGTCTTGCTTGGCAAAGACCACCATGGAGCGAATTTCAGAACGCACCTGAAAGCGATCCGGTCCGACGGAGGCGAAATACTGCCCCACGCGGCGCGACGAAATGCGTGCCAGCGAAGAACTCGAATAGATACCTTGCCCTGCGAAGTCCAGTGACTCAGTGTGCAGATCGGTGGCAAAAATGCGTACGTTCAGCGGAATGTTGTTGGCGCTTAGATATTCATGACACAGGATGGCAAGCGTATAGGCTTCCTCACCACTGGCCGTGCCCGCCACCCAGCAGCGTACTTCGCGCGTCTTGGCGTTGTCGCAAATTTTGGGAATGACGTTTTTCTTCAGCTCGTCCCACGCGCTTTCGTCGCGGAAAAATTCGGTAACCCCGATCAGCAGGTCGCGGTACAAGCTGCCGATTTCATCGGGAACCTCTTCGACCACTTTTACATAGTCGTCGATGGTGAGCGCGGAGTGCAGTGCCATTCGCCGTTCAATGCGACGTGAGATCGTGCCACGCTTGTACAGACCAAAGTCGACACCGAAGTGCTGGCCCAGCATGTCTATGATGCGTCGAAACGGCTCAACACCAATGCCCGGCAACTCCAGCGCATTTTCATCATTATCGGTGAGCGGCCGGCCGTGGCCAGCGTAATCGATCAGCACCCGCGGCATGGCGGAGGGCACCAGTACGGCATCCACGATGCCGGTGGCCACGGCGCTGCGCGGCATGCCGTCAAAGCGTGAGCTGTCGACCGTTTGTGCGAGTACCAGGCCGCCCGCCTGATGGATGGCGCGAACACCGCGCGTGCCGTCGCTGCCGGTACCCGACAAGATAATGCCGACGGAAGATTCGCCGCGTTGTTCCGACAGCGATATGAAAAAGCGGTCGATGGGCAGGTTGAGCCCCTCGGCATCGTCGCGTTCGGTTAGTTCGAAGCGGTCGTGATTGAGCGTCATCATCTTATTCGCTGGAATAAGATAGATGCTGTTGGGCTCAATGATCATGCCCTCTTCAATCTTGTGGATGATCATATCGGTGTGACGGTCGAGCAATTCGTCCATCAGACTTTTGAAATCGGGATTGAGATGTTGCACTACAACGAAGGCCATACCGGAATCGGCGGGGAGTGCTTTGAAAAATTCTTCGAGGGCCTCGAGCCCTCCTGCTGAGGCGCCGATACCGACGACAAAGGACGCGACGTTGCTCTTCGAGCTGCTGGCCATCATTACTTCCTGCGTGATGCTGCCGCACGGGTGCGGCGTTCCATTCTTAACCAATTGTAGTGTGGCATAGATTGCGCACAAAGCCCAACCTTTCCGGGCGCTTATACGGCCTTTGGGTGCTCGGCGGCGGTGAGGGTTTTGTGCCGTGGAACCACAATTTCAACCTGCGTCCCATCGCGATCGCTGCTGATCGAAATATCGCCGCCGACAGCACGCAAACGCTCGCGTAAGCTGAACAGACCAAGCCCGGTTCCGTCGGCCGCACGCTGGCCTGAGCGGCGGGCTTGAAAGCCGCGCCCATCGTCGCTGACCCTCAGATGAAGCATGGACGACGTCTGGTGGACATGAATTTTTGCACTCTGGGCACTGGCGTGCTTGATGGCGTTGGTGATCAGCTCGCGTGCCGCACGATACACCAGCCCCGCAATGTGCTCGCTCAGTCGATCGATGTCGCCATCAACGGTCATCGACAGGTCGAAATCCAGTTGCTGTCGGGATTCGGTCACAAACTGACGCAGAGCGTGGACCAAACCAAGCTCGTACAATTCACTCGGAATCATGCGGCGTATCACGCCGCGAATTTCGGACAGTGCCGTGACGATCATTTCTTCGACCGAGCGCAGCGCCTCGGGCGAGGGCGCCTTGTGACTGCGGATTTGCGCGAGACGCAGCCTGGCCACGGCCAGTGACTGGGCGGCTCCGTCGTGCAGGTCCGCCGCCGTTTCGCGACGAATTTCGTCATCCAATGAGACCATTTGTCCGGTGAGTTCGCGCAAGCGTTCGCGATAGGACTGGTCATTGCGCTGGGCGTCCACCCGCATCAGCGTGCCGCCGAGCACCTGCGCGGTGGACTGCAGCAGCACCGACGTGTCACGGGTCCAGCGTCGCGTTGAGGCAATCCAGGTCAATCCCACCACCCCCACGATGCCATCCGAGCGACGCAGCGGGGCGTAGGCGACCGCCACGGCGTCCACCGCCCGCATGAACTGATACTGGGCACTGTCCGGTGGCACGTCCTGCAATCTCAAATACAGCGAGCCGCTTTCGGTCGTGCTGCGTAACGTCTCGGCGACCGCGCTGAGCGGCTTGTTCTGAATCGTGGATCGCGAATCACTCACGCCCGGGCGGTGCCAGCGAAAGGTCTGTGAAAACGTGTCGCCGCGGCGATCGAATTCGATGACCACGCAGCGATCTGCGCCGGCGACGCGCCCGAGGGTTTCAAGGCATTGGCGAATACACTCTTCAGCCGTATCGGCCGTGCAGCTGCCAAGCCGGGTGGCGATGTCGGCCATGATTCTGTCTGGCGTGCGACGCAGGATGCTCAAATGTTTGGCGTGTCGGTTTTCAAAGCGCACCAGAGCGACCAAAAAGCTGCACACGGAAGAAGCAATGAGAATGAGGTGCGCCGCGTGGGGTGCCGATGCGCTGCTAAACAGCTGATGTCCGAATGGCGTAGGTAAAACACTGGCAAATAAATTTAACGTGATTGCCATGATAATCGAGCCGGCCGCAGTGAGTATGGGTGGCACGCGCAGTGCCAAAATCAGTGCGCAGGTGAGCGAGAGACCCAGCACCAGAAAAGACAGTGCCGTTGTTGGCAAGGTGCCGAGAAATGCGGGCGGTCCTTCGGTTCGACCCACCAGAAAAACCACGACCGTCAACCAGACGAGCAAGACCACCCCTGCGGTAACGAAGTGTCGCGGACGCGTGGAGCTTGGGATGCTGAACGCCAGCATCGCGCCGCCAATCAGCGGATTGACCAGCACAATGCCGAGCAGGTCGGCGGCCCACCATGCGCTAAACACATTGGTGGCCAGTGCGAAGGATTCGGATTCGAGTAACGTGACCCCAAAGGTCAGTGTCGCCCCCACCAGCGGCGTCACGATGGCCGCCACGCAAACGTAAGCCAGAATTTCTATGCTGGTACGTCGGTACCAAGGTTGGGGTAGCAACAGTGTGACCACCAAGGCGGCGATCAGCGCCTCCAGCATATTGCCGCCGATCACCAGCAACGAACCGGTGTCTATCGTGACGTTACTTGCCACCAGCAGTGCGAGCATTTCGGCGACCGCCGCTGCGCCAATCAGAAGCGGCCACTGACGATGCGGTGTGAAGCCAAGCATGGAGGGCAAGAAACCTGCGGCCGGCCACATCCACGGAGCTTGCAGCGGTGGAATGCTCAGCGCGTGTCCGGCGCAGGCCAGCAAGAAATGCACAGCCAGGTACAGTCCGCACCAGCGCCAGGTTGCCTGCGCCGTCTTGATTTGCAATGGGGCGGGCAGATTATCCACGGTGATCCTAAAGAACGCCCGCGCGTTTGATGTCGAGGTAGCGATTGGCAATGGCGCGCGGCAGTTCGGCGCACGAGGTGTCCTCAATCACGACGCCGCGTGCCCGCAGTCGATCCAGCGTTGAGCGTCGCGCTGCCAAATAGTGATGGGCGGACGCGAAGTCGCGCGCACCATCGAAATCGATCACGTCGTTTTCCAGCAAGTCGTCAACTCCCGGTTCACGCAGGCTGGCCACCAACAGGACGTGCCGTTTGCGTAACAGGCCAAAGGCAACTTTAAGATCATCGCTGTCCTCGTCGCGAATATTGGTCAGCAATACGATCAAAGCGCGACGCTTTTGATACTGCGCCAGCTGTGTCGCGGCGGCTTGATAATCCACGGCCAGTTCCTCCGGCTGCAAATCAAACAGCTGACGCGTGAGCGTGGACATGGTGGACAAACCCTTGCGCGGTTTCATCCAGCGCGTGCTGCTGCCGCAAGTCATGAAGCCCACGGCGTCGCCCTGACGCAAAGCGACGTACGACAGCAGCAACATCGAATTAAGCACATGATCGAAATGACTGAGGCCATCCTCGCGCGCGAGCATGCGGCGCCCGGTGTCGACCATAAACACGATCTGCTGATCCCGTTCTTCCTGATACTCTTTGGCGATGAGCTTGGACAGGCGGGCGCTGGCCTTCCAGTCGATTTGGCGGAACGTGTCGCCGACGCGATATTCACGCAGCTGATGAAACTCCGACCCCTCGCCGCGACGCGGCCGCAGCTGAAGTCCGCCCGTCGCGGTTTGCGCATCGAGCCCTAAGATCGCGTATTTGGTGACGGCGGCAAAGTTTGGAAACACGCTGACCGTTTCGTCTGCTTCGAGCAAACAACGTCGGCTCCAGAAACGCAACGGTGAGTGTACACGCAGATCGATGGGGCCAAATTCATGGCGCCCGCGTTCGAGCGGTGTAATGTCGTACGACGCTTCCTGCCAGTGGCCTGGCGCCACGCTCAGGGCAAGCGGCAAGGCGCTCGTGTTGACGGTGGCCGGATGATGATCATAGACCTCAACGCTTAAGGGTTTTTCGTCTTCGTTAAAAAAACGCAATCCCACGGCGCGGGTCACGCCCAATGCCAGCGACGGATTGACGTTACGCTCGGCACGGACTGTGCGTCGACGCCAGAGCAAAAATGCATCGCCAAGCGACAGCCCGGCAAGCACCGCGGCACAGAGCAACCACGGCACGAGCAAATTAGGCAGCAGTACCAGCATGGTGCCCAGTGCGAGCAGCAGGCCAAATATCTGGAGCTGGCGGGGGGCGGGTCTCATGCGCGAGGAGCGTCGATTTTGTCCAGAATTTCGCGAATCAAATCGTCGGTGGTGTAGGCCTCAATTTCCATTTCCGGCGCCAGAATGATGCGATGTCGCAGTGCGGCTGTCGCGATGCCTTTCACATCGTCAGGTGTCACAAAGTCGCGACCGGCAATAAACGCAGCGGCCCGCGCCGCACGCAGCAGCGCGATCGAACCACGCGGGCCTGCGCCAACGGCAACGCCGGCCCAGTCGCGGGACTGACGCACGATTTCGACGGCGTAATCGCGCACCGCTTCATCAATGGTCAGCTCGGCGGCTGCCTGCTGCAATGCCATGAGCTGGTCACCGTCCAGCACGGGTTGGACGTCGTCGAGATTGAATCCGTCACCCACATTGCCATCAATCACGCTGCTCACCAGGGACTGTTCTTCGTCTTGCTCTGGGTAGTCCATCAAAACTTTGAGTAAGAACCGATCGACCTGCGCTTCGGGCAATGGGTACGTGCCTTCGCTTTCAATCGGGTTTTGCGTGGCAATGGTTAAAAACGGCGGATCGAGCTTGAACGCCTTGCCCTCGATGGTGACCTGTTGCTCCTGCATAACCTCCAGCAACGAGGCCTGAGTTTTGGCCGGGGCACGGTTGATCTCGTCGGCCAGCAACAGATTGGTAAACACGGGGCCGCGACGGATCCGGAATGATTCGGATTTAGGGTCGTAGACGGCGTGACCGCTCACGTCGCTTGGCATCAGATCCGGCGTGAACTGTACGCGGGCAAACTTCATGCTCAATGCCTTCGATAGCGCTCGTGCAAGCAGTGTCTTGCCAAGACCCGGCACGCCCTCAAGCAGGACGTGACCGCCGCTGATGAGCGCCACCAGTACCTGGTCGATGACCTCATGTTGACCAATCACGGCGTGTTGTACCGACGCGCGGACCTGCGCGATGGCTTCAGAATTACTCATATTCGATTCCACATGGTTTTTATCAATTGAATTTTGGTCAGGAAGTCGCCGTGACGGCGCGAGTTCTCACTGTCCAGCGCGGTGCTAACGTCGGCTTCGCTGACGCCACACACGCTGGCAAGGTAGTCCCTTCGCTCTTTCTCATCGAGCCGGCGCAGCGGTGCATGACGGCGTTGTGCATCCCGCAGAAAGGCCTGACGTGTGCTTGCCAACAGTTCGTGGTCGCCATCATGACGCCACAGGAAGCGTCCGTTCGCCTCGATGTGCTCAATAAACGCCTTGCGCGCCCGTGCAGGGGCGTCGAGCATGGGGCCAAATCGCTGCGCCGCCCACCACAGGCACATCAGCAGCAGCAGTCCGGCTCCGATCAAAACCTCGGCTAAATTATCCTTAAGCAGTGTCCACAGCGACGGAAATTCCGTGCCGTGCAACAGCCACACCGGACCCGCGTCGGCCGTCGGTCCGATGATTTGCGTCAGTAAGAACGCGTGATCCATTTGCCCGATATTGCGGTTGGTAAAACTAGTGATGTCCGCCAGCGCCGTAATCTTGCCCGCGTTGTAGGCGATCTGTGTGGCGAACACGCCGAATTGATCATGCACGGACCACAGCGGCTGTGTGTCGCCAAGGCGGATGGAAATCAGGTTGTCGTGGAGTACGCTACCCCAGGCTTCGCGATCTGGCGTGGCACCGGCATCCCACGCAATATCCACGTTGTCCTCGGCCACGACTTCAATTTCGTTGCCCTCGTCATCGTATTGCGGCTCGTCCGGGTCGACGCGCACGTAAGCCTCAATGCCCACGGGCGTGAAAACCGGATCGTAGGAGCGACCGTAGCGGGGCTCAATACCGACAATCAGATGCCCGCCGTCGGTCACCCACTGCAGCAGTAGTTCGAGTTCATCGCTGTCCATGTAGTCGTAGGAAAACAGCGCGAGCGACGTCCCCCCCGCTGGCGGGAGTTCCAGGCTTGGTGCGAACTCCTCGCGCGAACTCACGGCGTAGCCGAGACCGTCAAGCAGGCGCTGCGCGGCGAGCAGGGGATTGGTGGCGGCCTCACCGGAAGGCGGCAGAAAAACCTCGTATTCTTCTTTTTCGTAATTCGTAATAAACAGCGCTAACAGTGCGGCTCCCAGCACGGACAAAAGCGCAATCGCAACGGCACGTTCGCTCACGATTCACCGGCCTCGATCAGGTGCCATTCATCGCACAAAGCATCGATCTGTGTGGCATCAGGCGTTTGATGACCGTAAGCGAGCTTTTGCCAGGTATTGGCGATGCGGGCAAAGTAGCCAGCCGGTGTGGCGTCGAGTTTGCGCAGCACCCGTCTTTCACAGTCGCCTTCGGTATCGCTGGCTGAAATACGTAGTTCGTGTTTGTCGTTGAGCACGGTGAGTGCACCACGGTAGAGAAGACTCAGGGCTTCGCGCCGATCGCCGCGCTGCCACAGTGCGCGCACGCTGCCGGGGACATCTGCCGGTAGTTCCTCTTCGCTCAGTAACAGCCCGCCGCTGGTTCTGGTGGCGGTTTTGCCCTCGCCACGTATCCCATTCAAGTAGGGGAGCCAACGATGTCGCAGTCGATAGATCGCGATCAGCACCGCTGCCACTGCGAGCCAGATGATCATTTCGATCAGGATGGCGAGCAGCTGCGCAAGAAATCCGAGCTCGGCAGGCTCGGTGTCGTCGTCGGTCTTCTCTTCTTTTTTGCGGTTTTTAGGCACCCAGCGGGTGCGTGTTTCGGTGCGACCAAATTCCGAGTTGTCGGTGATTTGTTCAATTTGCGAGCGGCGCTGTTCGCGAATTTCTTCGATGGATTGGGCTTGCGCCGGCGCCGGAGCCAGTGCCAGCAATCCAAACAGTACGGCGATGGCAAGACCGGCGGCACGGCTTTGACGGCGCGCCGCCATGCGCCGAAATTCCAGCTCCACGTCCCAGGCTTCCAGGTGGGTGCGTCGATTCAGGTAGAGCGAAAAACCTGCCGCGACGAAAAACGGTGCCAGCAACCCCTCGCACAGCCAGTAAACCAACAAGATGCAGATGTCCCAGGCAATACCGTCTGACTCGAGCTTTTCGAACACCAACAAAATAAATTCGCCAATGGCCTGAATGTTGAAGACCACGATCTCACCAATCGTCATCGACACCAGCAACAGCGTAATCGTGCCGCAGGCGAGCAACACCAGAAACGAGGAGATTAGCGTTAGCGCAAACGCCGTGGCGCCCGTGTCGAGATGCAGCACGCTGCTGCGCTGGCGCCGCGCCTGGCCGCGCAAATGTTCGAGCTGCCAGACGGGCAAATTAAAAGAACGCGACAGCTCCAGGCGCCGCCACGTAATCGCACCGAACCAGCCAGCGGAGAAGGGCGTTCGCCACGCAATGCCGGGCCATTCACCGCGCTGCGGATCGTCGCCAAAAACGACCCGACTAAACACGTGTAGCAGTGGTCGCTCGAACAGAGGCTTTAGCCACCAAAATGCGATGATCGCCAGCGCCGCATCGCCAAGGCTGATCGCAATGACGCTGAACAAGATCATCCACGGTGCGCTGGCCAACGCCCAAATGGGCCACGCGATGCCGGCGTGGCGCTGCGCCAGACGCAGCCCCAAATCGACCGCTTCCCAATCACCACGCGGTCGCAACGTGACGGTCATACTCTCAAGTTGCACGGCGTCTTCCTGCAAACAAAAAGTAGCCGAGCACGAACACCCAGAGCACCGCCGCGACAGAATACTTCACCAACGCCGGCGCCCACGCGGTGGACGACCAGAACGCTTCGATAAAGGCGGCGATGAGCAGCATGGCCGTAAAGCCGTATACCATCGGCATGATTTGCGCGGCCGCGTGGCGTAAAGCGTCGATGCGTGTGCGACGCCCCGGGGCGAAAAAGCTGAAGCCCAGTTTTAGTCCGGCCGCACCCGCGAGCACAATGGCGTTGAGCTCGAATGAGCCGTGCCCGGAAATAAACGGTAGCAAATTATGGCCATAGCCCGCCGTTGTCAGGTGCCCGACGACGGCGCCGATGGTTAGCCCGTTGGTAAACACCACATACAGGGCACCGATGCCAAACAGCGCGCCTGAAGCAAAGGTCATGAAGCCAATACTGATGTTGTTATAAATGTAGAAGCCAAACATCAGCACATCATCTGTGGAGTCGCGCGTGCTTTCAGCGCGTGTCTCATCGCTATACATCTGTTCGTATTGCGCAGCTTGCGACGGCGGAATGACTGAGTAGGCCAACGCCGGTTTGTAGGCGATGGCACCAATCATGGCCGCGAACGGACCGTAGAAAACAATCGCAGCCACGAGCACCAGCTTCCAGTGCGCCCGCACACAGCGTGGAAAATCCTGCGCGAAAAAGCGCCACAGATTGCCCATACCGCTGGCGCGCGCCGCGTACAGCGCTTTATGGCCGTCCAGTGCGAGTCGGTTGAGTCGCTCTTCAAGTGAGCTTGAATAGTTGCGCGCGCGGCACAGTGCCAGATGATGGCAGATACGGCGATAGGTGCCGGGCACCTGATCGGCGGTGAGTTTCGCGCTCTTGGCGTCTTCAAGCCAGCGGCCAAATGATTGCCAGACCGGACCGTAAGCCTTTTCGAAGTCCTGCTGTTTCATGAGCGTCCGATCCACCAGCTGGCGTGAGCGCGCAGAGCGTGGACCGCATCTTCATCACTGACGCCGGTGAGCGGCGTCAGCAGATTGGCCAGCTCGGCAGCACGTTCGGCCGATAGCTTGGCCGTGCGTTCACTGAACTGAGCGATCGCTTTATGTTCGTCACGATTGAGCGCGAGTCTTAAGGGTGCCGGTTTTTCATCCGTTTCGAGCGGCGTTGCCAATACCGTGTTGTGGCGGTAGGCCACCACCGTGTTCGCGGCCATATCGCCAAGGCGCTGAAAACGTTCATTGCCAAAAGCGATCGCCGCGCCCAGCGCGTAAAGCGTTGGCAACGAATCGACGACACGCAAAAAATTTCGCAGCACCGAGCCTGAAAAACTGACGGGTGCGCCGTTGGTGTAAACCACGTGAAGCTGCATCAAGCGTTTGCCCGGCGTCGCACCACCGAAGTACACCTCATAAATGATGTTGTAGCCCCAGTAGAGTACGAACACGGCGATCAAAACGAAACCGGCGCTCACGCCACCGAAGCGTGCATAAACAATGCTCAGGATGATGAACACCACGGCCTGAATCAACGTGTCGATCAATTGCGCCATGAAGCGCACGTACGGCCCGGCGGGTCGCACGCTGAGGCTAACGCCTTCCGGCGTTTCTATGTTTTCAAGGGTGTCGAGCATGGCGGCGGTAGAGCGCACGAGTGCGTGCTGTGGCCATGAGTTTATCACCCGCGCGGGGTAGCGCCTATGGCAGCCAGGCGTAGCCCACCTTCGCAAATAGCGTCCGATTGGTTTTCTCGAAGCGGCTCAGCACGTCACCGTCCTCGGCGCCGTCGGAGTAGCCCAGAAATACGACCGTTTGGGGGTTCACTTTGTACGAATACAGCAGCTGGGTGGCCAGCGAGCGGCTGCGGCTGTCGGTATCCGGGTCGTCATAAACCGCCGTATTGCGGTCCACGTCCTGATGCTGGACGACCAGTCGCAGCAGCGCCCGGTTGTTGAATTGCCAGGTGAGGCGCGCATCGGTCAAATGGGCCGTGAAGACTTTTTCGTCGGCTTGTGTTTCGAGCTGGCTGTAGCTGTGACGCAATCGCAGCTGCAAATGGCGGCCGAGCTGAAGGGTGAAGCGCGGATTGATGCGCCGCCGTTTCCCCAACCGGGTGTTGGAAAAATCGATCTGATCACCGTGCTCTACGTAGACGGCCGCCTCGGCGCCGGCGAACGGCGTGATTTCGAAGAAGAACCCGAGAAAATCTTCGCGAAAAAGCTCGTCTTCAAAGCGTCGATCGCGGAAGCCGTATTTGGCTTCCATAAACGTTTGCAGTGGGCCTTCGGCAAACACAAAGCCCTCCCATTCTTTCTCTTGTAGTGTGCCGTCGTCGCGATGGTTGATGTCCCAGTCGCCACCGACGCGAATCTGATTGAAAAAGCTGTCAACCGGGTACCAGGTTCGATTGCCGCCCGCGATTATTCGCGTTGCATCAACACGCGGAATGAAACCGTTGTCGGCGCGAAAATTCTTGTCAAAAGATTCGTAACGGCCAAACCACGACCAGTCGCGCGAGTTGTAGCGGTAGTTGGCAATAGTGGCCTGACCCGTGAACGGTCCGGTCGCCTGATCAAAGTCCGCGGCCACCTGATCCGGGTATTCGGTTTGTGACACCAAATGCTGGAAGTCGATCGTGTGGGAATCGCTTAGCCGCAGTCTGGCATCGGCGCCGACCACGCGGTTGCTGTAGATGTCGCCGTCGCGCAAAGTGGCCACGCCACCCAAAGAAATATTGCGACCTACGTCGGCCCGATAGCGCGCCGCCAGTGTATTGTTTTTCTCATCCAGTACTTCGGTATCCGAACCTTGTGCACCCGGGAACAGCAAGTTTGTCACCGTGTCACGTGCGGCAAATATCGAGAAATTGTGAATGCCGCGTCGGATCAGGGCTTTCGCACCAACGTCGGGACTGGCGACAGTGCGCGAAAAGATGACGCGTGTGGGCGATTCAAAGTTGGACGCGCCGTCGAGAAAAAACGGGCGCGTTTCAGGAAAGAATAACGCGAACGTATTGTTGACGTTGAGCTGCGCAACGTCAGCCTCAACCTGTGAGAAGTCAGGATTAATTGTGCCCATGAGCGTCATCTCGCCGCTGGCACCCCAGCGCACATCGAGACTCGGTTCTATATCAATTGAGCCGCCACTCAAACTCTCGGTGAGCGGGTCGTCACGACTCTCGCTGCGGACCACCGTCGTAGACGGCGCCACGATCAAATTGCGTCCCGGCTGAGTACAGGCAAAGCCCTGTACTTTCGGCAACTGGCACAAGTAGCAATTGACCTCACGGTCCAGCGCGATGTGTGAGATGCGATGTCGATTGGAGCGCGGGTAGAAACGCAGAACGTCGATGCCCCACACTTTCGGTCCGTCTCCCTCGGGGAAGCGCAATTGCTGCAGTGGGATGGCCATTTCAACTTCGAAGCCGCGCTCTGTGATCCGTCCGTTGGAATCCCAAATGGCGTCCCAGGAGTCGTCTTCATTGCCGGTGATGTCGTTCAGCGACAGATCCATCTGCGCGCCCAGCGGATTGACGAAAAACTCGTAGGCCTGACGCTCGTCATTAAAGGTATCGAGCACGACACCCACAAAATCATCGTCCCACGCACTGTCACGATCGCGCAGGAAAGCCCGAATTTTCTCCGGCTCCGGGTCGTCGGCAATCACGGCCACAAACAGCGAAGTGCCGTTCTCAGCCAAAATTACGCGGCCGCCGACTGGCGCTTGTGTGTTTTCGGCCGGACGCGTTTCCGTATCGAGCTCAATAACCAGCCCCTGACTCCAGAATTCTTCGTCGGCAAGACCGTCAATGCGCGGGGCGCCGGTCACGTTTGGCAGGTAGGGGATGTCCGGGTCGCCACCGGTATTGCACTGGCCGCCTGGGCTTTGCGCACGTGAGCTCAATGTCGGCGCGGTAATTATCAGCGTGACGGCGATCAATAAAAGGCGTCGATCCATGAGGTCGTTTATCCGGGCGTTTTCGGGGCTACGAGGGTTTGATGCAACTTTCGATGGAAAGTTTGCTTGGCGCTGTGATCAGTGTCCCACCAAAGGGGTTTTCTTGGGTAGCGCGGGGTTCGCATTGTTGTGGTTGGTCCGGCGTCCGCTTCGGTGGGTATACCTCCAGACACGCCCGAGGAACGGGCTACAGTCTGAAGGCATACCCACCGAACCGAACGCCGAACCAAGTGCGTAATTCGAATCCCG
>JBGCEL010000071.1:0-21898 GCA_045106455.1 Gammaproteobacteria bacterium | reverse complement strand
TAGCGGATCATGTGTAGTTCCCTCGTGGTTCGAATCAGACTCCCGCGCGGAGTGTAGCTCATTCTAAAGAGGTTTTGAGGAGGCAGGGCTCGGTGACGCGGGCCCCGGCCGCGAGCGTGAAAGGATGACGATTGCCGCGCGCGGCGAGCAGTGCGCTGTAGCTGCGGGACAGCAGCTCGCGGGCGTCATCGCAGCGACCGAGTGCGAGACCAAGCAAACCCAGCGCGCTGTCGACCTCGGCCAATCGCCAGTCACCGATGGCGAAGTGGGCGCTGCGAATGGTCTTGGCGCGATCGAGCACATCGGCGGCTTCGGTGGCTCGCTCGGAGCGGACCAGAAGCGTGCCCAGCGCAAGCAGCGCGCGAGCCACTTCGGGGTGCGTTGCGCCGAGCGTGGTCTCGTATTGCTCGAGCGCCTCGCGATAGTAGCGCTCCGCCAGCTCAACGTGCCCGGCATCCTGGTGCGTGTGCCCAAGCTCCAGCAGGTTGCGCGCAATCTCTTGATGACCGTCCGGATAGACGCGGCGCTGTATGGCGATAGACTCTTCGAACAATGCTTGCGACTGTGCCAGATCGCGATCTCGACGCAGCAGGATGGCGTAACGACCAATCTCGCGCGCCGTGAGCGGATGATCCGGACCGAGACGATCGCGTCGATAGTCCACCACCTGTTTGCGCATCGCTCGGGCGGCCTCGCGCTCGCCCGTGCTGAGCAAGAAGTTTGCAAAGATGCTCACGCTGGTCATGGTGTCCGGGTGGTCGAAGCCCAGTATGCGCTGGCGCATCGCCAGACCCTCGCGTATTGGCTCCTCCGCGTCCTCAATTTTACCCTCACGCATCAGGAACACGCCGAGGTTGCTGTAGCTGGTGGCGACTTCAATATGATCGCCGTCGTGGATCGCCTTATTGCGCTCAAGGCCGAGGCGGTAATAGTGTTCTGCGTCGTCGTAGCGGCCAAGCTTTTGCAATGCGGTGGCCAGATTGTTGGCGCCAATGGAAGTTTCGGGGTGGTACTCACCAAAGATGTCCTCAAAACCCTCGAGCGCATCGCGGTACATGCGCTCGGCGCGTTCGTAGTCGCCCATGGTGTAGTACACCGTGGCGAGCGTGGCCAAACAGCCCACCGTAAACGGATGTGCATCGCCGTAGATCTGCAGCGACAAATCGCTCATGTTTTGTAGCACCGATTCGGCTTCTTTGGGTTTGCCCTCATCCAAATAGGTGTAGCCAAGATTCTGCATGGCGTTCAAATAGCTCGGATGCACATCGCCACGCAGACGCTTGAACATGGCGATCGTGCGGTTCAGCGTTTCGATCGCGCGATCGGGTTGCCCGATGTCGCTCAAAAAACGGCCGTAGTCGTCGAGCAGGGCGGCTTTGTCGAGGCTGTCGCCCTGCTCGATGGCTTCAAAAATTCCGAGTGCTGCAACAAATTTCTCGCCCGCCTCATCGAAACGGGATTGGGAGGACAGCGTGAGCGCCAGTCCGTGTAGAACTTTGGCCGTCTCGGCGCTGCGCGCTCCGTGCACACGGGTGCTTTTTTCCAGCGCATCGCGAAACAGTGTTTCGCTGCGTTCGAACTCGCCCAGAACGCTGAGCACGGAGGCGAGCCCGCCGGTGGTCTCCAGCGTATCCGGGTGCTCGGCACCGAGCAGGTTGCTACGGGTTTGTTGTGCGCGCTCGTACAGACCTTCGGAGGTTTGATAAAGACCCAGCCCGCGATACGCCTCCGCCATAACCGCCTGCAGCTGAGCCTGTACGGCGGGCTGCGTATCGAGGTCACCCAGACGCTGCTGGCCTTGATCGAGCAGTGCGCGTGCGGTGATGACCTCGCCAAGGGACTCGTCCGGGCTCGCGGTTTTAAACAGCCCGGCGACAAATTGTGCCACTTGCGCGGCTTTTTCCGCCTCAATTTGCGCGCGGTCGCGTTCGCGCGTGACACGTACCGTGTAAAACGCAATGGTGGTAAAAAACAGCGTGGCGGCCAGTATTCCTGCGGTCACAGCGGCGGCATTGCGACGAACAAACTTGGCCGTGCGGTAGCGCCAGGAGGGCGTGTGCGCGCGCACCGGTTCTTGTCGCAGGTAGCGCTCGATATCGTCCGCGAAATGGCTCATCGACGCGTAACGCTGCTCGGGCTCCTTGCGCAGGGCTTTGAGCACAATATTGTCCAGATCGCCGCGCAGTTCGCGCTGCAGTCGCGGCGGTGTGGTCTGGCGTGCGGCGGCAATGTGCGTTGGGTCGGTCGTGTCATCGTCGCTGCTGGCCGCGGCCGCTACGGCGCGCGTGCTGGGCGGCCGTGGATCGACATGACAGATCGCTTTTTCGCTTGCCACTGACGTGGTGAGCGAGGCGGCGTACGGGTGACGGCCGCTGAGCAGTCGATACAGCAGCACGCCCAGTGCATAGATGTCCGTTGCGATGGTGATGGGTTTGCCGAGCACCTGTTCGGGGCTGGCGTACTCCGGCGTCATGACGCGCATGCCCTGGCGCGTGACGACCATCGTACCGTCGGTTTGCGCGCCGTCGATGAGTTTGGCGATGCCGAAATCGAGCAGACGCGGTTCGCCGTCCTCGCGCACCAGAATGTTGCTGGGTTTTAGATCGCGATGGACAATCAAATTGCGGTGGGCGAAATCGACCGCTTCGCATACGCGAGTAAAGAGTTTGAGTCGGGCGTTAAGGTCAAGCTGCTGCGTGTCGCAATGCTGGTCGATGGGCAGGCCTTCGACGTACTCCATCACCAAATACGGCAGACGCGTGTCTGTGGAGCCACCATCAAGCAGCTTCGCAATAAAGCGATGATTCAGTGAAGCAAGTATCTGGCGCTCCGCGCGAAAGCGACTCAGCGCATCGTCGGCCAGAAGCTGCGCGGTCATGATTTTTACGGCGGCACGTTGTTGATATTGGTCGTCGTTGCGCTCGGCCAGAAACACTGCGCCCATGCCACCGGCCGCAATGCGCTCTACAATGGTCCAGGCGCCCACATCTTTACCGAGCCACGGGTCTTCCTGCTCAGTCGTGAGCGATTGCACGCCCGCCGCGATGGGCGCCTGCAAATCAATGTCCTGTTGATCAGCCTCCAGCAGCTGTTTCAGGCGCGAAGCCAGATTTGGATGGTCGCTCGAAAACTGCTGGATGAAAGTCTGACGTTGATTGCCATCCAGTTCCACCGCCTCATCAAAGGCGGCTTCCACGCGTTGCCATTGTTCTTTCGACAACACGTGAGCGATCTCCTGTGCCTAGTCCGACAGTGCGTCTTTGAGCCAGGCGCGGGCCAGACGCAGGTGCCGATCCAGCGTGCTCGATGACATGCCGGTGACCGCCTGCATCTCGCGCAACGACAAGCCGCCAAAATACTGCAGCTCAATCAACTCGGCCTTGCGCTCATCCACCTCGGCGAGGCCGCGGATGGCTTCGTTCAAATCCAGTAGCTGCGCATCGCCGTCACGTTCGCCGTGCAGGTCGTCGTCGATGGGGATACGCACGGCGGTGCCGCCGCGTTTGGCGGCGTGGCGTGCTTT
This sequence comes from Gammaproteobacteria bacterium, assembly GCA_045106455.1. Taxonomy (GTDB): domain Bacteria; phylum Pseudomonadota; class Gammaproteobacteria; order Steroidobacterales; family JBCCMA01; genus JBCCMA01. The sequence goes on along the minus strand of JBGCEL010000071.1, from coordinate 18,375 downwards.
GGCGTGATTGATCAGCAGGCGTCGCATCATGCGTGCGGCCAGCGCATAAAAATGCGCACGGTTTTGCCACGACACGTCGACGTCGATCAGTTTGGCGTAGGCCTCGTGTACCAGAGCCGTTGGCTGCAGCGTATGGGCGCTGCTTTCAGAACGAAAAAGACGTTGCGCGAGCTTGTGCAGCTCCTCGTAGACCATGGGCGTCAAAATCTCGCCCGCGGCCTGATCGCCGTCCGCCCAGTTGTTGAGCAGTTGGGTGAGGTTGTCGGGGTTACTCATAGCTCGAGCTTAGCAGGGCACTGGTCTGGCATGGAAAGGATAATGGATTTGAAGTTGCGACATAACGCCCAACTGGGCACTATTCGCCAATACGTTTTGCGCTACACAGCAACCACCGTCAGGGAGCAGGGAATTATGGTTAAAGCCGTATGGAACGATGCTGTTATTGCTGAGTCCGATCAGACCGTACAGGTGGAGGGAAATCACTATTTCCCACCCGATGCGGTCAATCGAGAACTATTGCAGGACAGCGCCAAGACCTCCGCCTGTTTCTGGAAAGGGACCGCTAACTACTATTCGGTGGTCGTGGACGGCGAAGTGAATCAGGACGCTGCCTGGTACTACGCCGATCCAAAAAAGCGTGCAGCCAACATCCGTGACCATGTGGCATTCTGGCGTGGTGTCACCGTCGTCGAGTCCTGAGCGACGTCTCATTTCTGGTTTTTTCGCGTAGTACCCCCGCCGCATATTGATGCGGTGTTTGTGTTGGAGTGAGTATGACAATGATCAAAACCGAGCGATTGATCTTGCGTCCGATTGATCCTGAGCGCGATTTTAAAGGTTGGATGCGGGCGTTTGGCGATGAGCAGACCACGCGCTATTTGTGGGGCGCGCCGCTGGATGAGGCCAATGCGTGGCGCAATATGGCGATGGTTATGGGGCACTGGCAAATTCGGGGCTACGGCTTTTTCTCGCTGGAAGACCGTGAGACGGGTGAATGGGTAGGACGCGTTGGCCCGTGGAATCCACACGGGTGGCCGCAACCGGAAGTGGGTTGGACCATATCTCCCGATCATCTGCGCAGGGGCTACGCGGTGGAGGCCGGGCGTGCATCCATCGAGTACGCATTTCGCGAACTAGGTTGGACGCGCGTAGTGCACGTTATTCTCGAGGGCAATGAAGCGAGTATCGGTGTGGCCGAAAAACTCGGCTCCACGCTGATTGGCAAACAGGACTCGTTGCCGGGTGTGACCGATTCGCCCGTGTTTATTTATGGACAGGACGCAAAATGAACCATCCGCTTCGCGGTTTCTTACTGCTGTTGATTGCCGGTCTGACGGCCTGCGGTGGTGACAGTGGGAATGGCGCCGCGGGCGGCGCGCCGCAGGGTCCACCGCCCGCCGACGTGAACGTTGCGCCGGTTGAGCTGACGCGCGTTACTGAGTGGGATCAGTTTAACGGCCGCATCGAGGCCGTGCACAACGTGGAGATCCGTCCACGTGTGGGCGGCTATTTGGAGCAGGTGCATTTCGCGGAAGGGTCTGTCGTTGAGGAGGGCGCCGTTCTTTACACGATTGATCCGCGCGAGTACGAAGCGGCCGTGCGACGCGCCGAGGCGGGTTTGGCCGGCGCGCAGGCGCGCCAAAAGCAGGCGCTGATCGAGCAGGCGCGCAGTGAAAAATTACTTGAAGTGCAGGCGGTTTCAAACGAGGAATTCGAACAGCGCCGCGGCGAGGCATTGCAGGCGCGGGCGCAGATCGCGACAGCGGAAGCCGAACTGGTACAGGCCGAACTCAATCTTGAATTCGCGACCATTCGCGCGCCGATTACCGGGCGTGTGGGAGAGGCGCTCGTGCGTCCAGGCAATCTGGTATCGCCCGGAACCACGCTTTTAACTACGCTGGTGTCGATCGATCCGGTGCACGTGGTGTTTGAGGGCGACGAGCATGTCTATCTGAAGTATCAGGCGCAGGCGCGACGCGGCGATCGGCCGAGTTCGCGCGACGTGCGCAATCCCGTGCGCGTTGGCCTGATCAATGAAGAGGGCTTCCCGCACGAAGGCGAAATGGACTTTGTGGACAACCAGCTCAATCCGGCCACCGGCACCATTCGCGGTCGTGCCGTGCTTGCGAATCCCGACGGCATTTTTACGCCCGGTTTGTTTGCACGCTTACGTTTGCTTGGCAGCAGTGAGTACGAGGCACTGCTGGTCTCCGAACTGGCGGTGCTCACGGATCAGGATCGAAAATACGTGTATGTGGTGGGTCCTAACGGCGAGGCGCAGCGTCGCGACGTTCAGCTTGGGCGTGATATCGATGGTCTGCGCGTGGTCGAGCAAGGACTGCGCGAAGGTGACCAGGTGGTCGTAAACGGCACGAGTCGTATCTTCTTTCCGGGCGCGCCGCTCAAGACCACGCAGGTGACGATGGAAAATCCGAGCGGCGTGACCACGCCCGCGCCCTGACCGTATGGATCTTTCACGCATTTTCGTTGATCGGCCAATCTTGGCCGCTGTCCTGTCGATCATGATTTTCGTGGCCGGTGTGCTGGCCATCTTTGATCTGCCGATTAGTGAGTATCCCGACGTGGTGCCGCCGTCCATTCAGGTCACGGCCACCTATCCGGGTGCCGATCCGAAAACGTTATCTGAGACCGTGGCGGCGCCGATCGAAGAGATCATGATCGGCGTGGAAGGCATGATTTACATGAAGTCGGCGTCGAGCTCCGACGGCGTCATGTCGCTGACCGTTACGTTTGCCACCGGCACGGACATCGATCTGGCTGCGGTGAAGGTGCAAAACCGCGTGACGCAGGCGCTGCCGCGTTTGCCCGCCCCCGTACGTGCCCTGGGTGTGGTGACGGCCAAGTCGTCGCCCAACCTGACTATGGTGGTGCACATCAGCTCGCCCGACGCCCGTTACGACGGACTGTATTTGTCCAATTATGCGTATTTGCAAATCAAAGACGAGCTTGCACGGCTCGAAGGCGTGGGGCAGTCGTTGGTGTTTGGCACCGGTACTTACGCCATGCGCGTGTGGATTGATCCGGAGAAAGCCGCGGCGCGCGATCTAACCGCGAACGACATTGTGAATGCGATTCGCGAGCAAAATGTTCAGGTGTCGGCCGGTGTGATTGGCGGTCCGCCGAACCCAGGCAAAGGCGGCGTGCAACTTTCAATCAATGTCGCGGGCCGGTTGACCTCGCCCGAAGAATTTGGCGCGATTGTGGTCAAAACCGGCCGCGACAACGCGCTCACCCGGTTGCGTGATGTGGCGCGCGTAGAGCTTGGTGCCAGCGGCTACGCATTGCGTTCGCTGCTGAACAACCAGCAGGCGGCGGCGATTGCGATATTTCAAACGCCGGGCTCGAACTCGATTGCGCTGTCGAACGGCGTGCGCGAGAAGATGGCCGAACTGGGGCAGGCGTTTCCCGAGGGTCTGAAATGGGAAGTGGCATACGACCCCACCGTGTTTGTACGTCAGTCCATCGCCTCGGTGATCAGCACGCTGCTGGAGGCGGTGCTGCTGGTGGTGATTGTGGTGATCGTGTTTTTGCAAACGTGGCGGGCATCGATTATCCCGCTGCTGGCCGTGCCGGTGTCCATTGTCGGCACGTTTGCCGTGCTGTGGCTGCTGGGCTTCTCAATTAATGTGCTCACGCTGTTTGGATTGGTGCTCGCCATCGGCATTGTGGTGGACGATGCCATTGTCGTGGTGGAAAACGTGGAGCGTCACATCGGCGACGGTCTCACGCCGCTGGATGCCGCGCACAAGGCCATGTCAGAGGTCTCCGGGCCGATTGTCGCGATCTCGCTGGTGCTCGCGGCGGTGTTTGTGCCGCTGTCGTTTATCGATGGCGTAACGGGCAAGTTCTACCAGCAGTTTGCCGTGACGATTACGGTATCGGTGCTGATTTCTGCGATCAATTCGCTGACGCTGTCTCCCGCGTTGGCAGCCATCTTACTCAAACCTCACGCTGCGCCTAAAGACCGCTTGGGTCGGTATATCGACGCGTTATTCGGGTGGTTTTTTCGTGGTTTCAATCGAGTGTTTGATCGCGGCAGTACGCGCTACTCCGCGAACATCGCCGGCACCATTGGACGCAGCAAGCGACTCATGGTGCTCTACGTATTGCTGATCGGTGTGGCCGTGGCGGGTTTTCGCGCGGTGCCGGGCGGCTTTATTCCGGTGCAGGATAAACAGTATTTGTTTGGCGTGATTCTTCTGCCCGAAGGGGCGTCCATCGATCGGACCGAGGCGGCCACACGCAAGGCCACCCAAATTGCGCTTGAGGTGCCGGGCGTGACCAGTGCCGTCGCGTTTCCGGGGCTCAACGCTGTGCACTCTGTGAACACACCTAATGTCGCGACCATATTCTTTGGTATTGCGCCGCCCGAGGAACGGGAGGCATCGGCTGTAGCGATTGCCAGTGAGCTCTCAGCGCGCCTGAGCGGCGTCAAAGAAGGGTTGGCGTTTGCGCTCATGCCGCCCCCGCTAATCGGTGTCGGCAATTCGTCTGGCATTGAGATGTATCTGCAGGATCGCTCCGGCGTCGGCTTCGCGCAGCTCGGTGGGGCCGTGGCGGCGCTGAGCGATCAGTGGCGTCAGACGCGGGGCTTCGATCCTTACTCCATTGTGTCGTCGTATCAGGCCAACGTGCCTCAGCTTGAAGCCATTGTTGATCGGACCAAAGCGAAAGAGCAGGGCATTGCGTTGACCGAACTCTACGACACGCTGCAGGTGTATTTGGGTTCGGCGTACGTCAACGACTTTAATTTATTCGGTCGCGTGTACAGCGTGTATGCGCAGGCGGACGCGCCTTTTCGCGACAGCGTTCAGGACATTGAGCGACTCAAGGTGCGCAATGCCCAGGGCGCTATGGTGCCGATTGGCAGTGTAGTGAGTGTTGAGCCCAGCTACGGGCCCGATCCGGTGGTGCGCTATAACGGCTATCCGGCGGCCGATGTGTCGGCCGGTTTTAACGCTGCAGAGCTCACCTCAATTGAGGCCGTTGGCGTGACCGAAAAACTGGCCAGCGGTGTTTTGCCCAACGGCGTCGCGCTGGAGTGGACCAACCTCACTTTTCAGCAGGTGAATCAAGGCAATGCCGCATTGCTGGTGTTTCCGCTGGCCGTGTTGCTCGTGTACCTGGTGCTGGCAGCGCTGTATGAAAGCTGGTCGCTGCCGCTCGCCGTGATATTAATTGTGCCGCTGTGTTTGCTCTCGTCGATCGGCGGTATCTGGCTTTTGAACACGCTGCGCGGCCTGTGGTTTGGTCTGAAAATCGGCTGGGGCTGGATCCCACCGCCGCCGCTGTCGGTGCCGCCGCCGTTTTTGGATAACAACGTGTTCACGCAGATTGGGCTGGTGGTGTTAATGGGTCTGGCGTGCAAGAACGCGATTTTGATTGTGGAGTTTGCACGCGAACTGGAAAAAGGCGGTCGCAGCATTGTTGAAGCTGCCGTTGAGGCTTGTCGCTTGCGCCTGCGTCCCATTTTGATGACAAGCTTTGCGTTTATTGCGGGCGTTTTGCCGCTGGTGTTTGCATCAGGTGCAGGCGCCGAGATTCGCCACGTGATGGGCGTGACGGTGTTTTTCGGCATGCTCGGCGTCACCTTTTTTGGCCTGATTTTTACCCCTGTGTTCTATGTGCTAATTCGCAAGCTGGCCACGCGTGGTCAGGCGATGCCCGTCTCGGGGCGGACCGATGCGTAGGCTGCTCGGGGCGGTTGTGTTGCTGAGCGGTTGCTCCGCCGTTGGGCCGGATTACGTGGCACCTAAGATCGCGGTGCCGCAGGCGTTCGAGAACGCAGACGACGCGCTGTTTAGCAGCGCGCCGCCGTCGGGTCAGATGTGGCGCACGTTTAATGACGACGGACTGCGCCAGGTGATTGACTGGTCGCTGGCGCACAACACCGATATTGGTTTGGCGGTGGCGCGGGTCGATGAATCGCGTGCGCTCAGCGGGCTGACGCGCTACAGCTGGTTCCCGACGGTCACAGCGAGCAGTACCGGTGATCGCAATCGCGTCAGTGATCAGGATCCGTTTGCGTTTCCAGGTCTTGGTGTGATCGATATCTATCGCTTGAGTTTTGATGCGTCGTGGGAAATCGACTTGTTTGGCAGTCTGCGCCGTCAGGCCGAGCGTATTCAACGCATTGTTCAAAGCGATACCGCAACGTTGCATGATGTGCAGCGCTCGGTGGTCGGCGAAGTGGTGCAGGGCTATTTTTCTCTGCGTGGAGCACAGACCCGTCTGGCGGTGCAAAACGCAAACCGGGCGAATCAGGCGAGCACCGTAGAGATCTTGAGCAAGAGCCTTGAGGCTGGACGCGGTACGGCGCTCGACGTGGCGCGTGCGCGCTCGCTGGAGCGCACGCTGGCGGCAGAGATTCCCGCCACCGAGGCGCTGGTCGCCGGCGCCTGGCAACGGCTTGGCGTGCTCACCGCACAGCCGGTTGCACAGCTCAAACGCCAACTCAATGAAGGCACGTTGCCACCGGTACCGGCCCAGATTGATTTGGGTGCGCCTGAAGATTGGCTGCGGCGGCGTCCCGATGTGCGTGCGGCCGAGCGCTCGCTCGCGGCGGCCACCTCGGGCATTGGCGTGGAAGTGGCGGAGTACTATCCGAAGCTCACACTTGCCGGCAGCTTCGGCTACAACGGCCGAGATGCAGGCGCGTTTGGTGATAACGATGCGCGGCGCTGGAACGTAGGCCCTGCGCTTTCGTGGCGGTTTCTTGATGTCGGGCGGGTGAAGCGCGACGTAATGGCCGCGCAGGCGCGTGAACGTCAGGCGCTGGCAACGTTTCAGGGGGTGGTGCTGCGCGCACTGGAAGACATGGAGAACGCGTTAGCAAACTACCGCGCCACCAGTCGCGCTGCGCTTGCTATTGACGAGGCGCTCGTTGAAAGTGGTAAAGCCAGCGAGCTGGCGCGTCTGCGCTTCGATAACGGCGCGTCTAATTACCTCGAGGTGCTCGATGCACAACGGACCAAACTTGAACTTGAAGACCAGCGAGCTCAGTCCATGACGGCACGGGCGACGGCATTGGCGGCGGTTTATAAAGCGCTGGCCGCAAACTGATGCTGAACGTGCGCTACCTTGCCGGCTTGTTGGTCGCGTTTGCTATTGGAGCGGGCTGCCGGCTGGCCAACATTCCCGTGCCGGCGCCCCCGGCTTTGGTGGGAGCGTTGCTGGTGATGTCACTCACCGTTGGCTATGAGATCGGCGATCGAGTCGTCGCGCGGCGCGAAGGTGCGTCCAAATGACGATGCTGATCGGTGTTGTTTTGGGGCTCGCCATTGGCTTTAGCTGCCGTTGGTTTGATATCCCATCGCCCGCGCCGCCAAAAATTGGCGGCGCGTTACTGGTGGTGTCGATGACACTCGGTTTCTTGAGTGTCGGCTGGCTTAACTTGTAGGAGCCGGGTTCGCCACTAGTTTTGCGCCGGTATCTTCACCGCCGCCTGTGATGCCGGTCGCGACTGGCATCGGCCGAGCCAGTCGTTCACGCGCGGAAAATCATCGAGTCCGAGTGCTTCGGTGGCGGCGTAAAAACCGTGCAAAGTGCGTATCCACGGCCAAATCGACAAATCCGCAATCGAATAGTCTGTGCCAACGATAAAATCCTGCCCGGTGAGTTGTTGCTCCAGCACCTGGAGCAACCGTCGCACCTCATCGCGATATCGCGCGAGCGCATAGTCGTGATTAATACTCTGGTCGGCAAACTTAAAGAAGTGGCCAAACTGGCCCATCATCGGACCTACGCCACCCACCTGAAAAAACACCCACTGCAGCGCTTCAAGTCGCTGTGCTTCAGTGTCCGGGAGTAGCACCCCGGCCTTGTTGGCAACGTAGGACAAGATCGCGCCCGATTCCCACAGGCCCAGTGGTTGGCCGTCCGGGCCGTCGGGATCAAGGATGGCCGGAATCTTGCCGTTGGGGTTGAGACTCAAGAACTCCGGCGTTTTTTGGTCCTGTGTGTCGAATTTCACCAGATGCGCGTCGTAAGCCAGACCAGACTCTTCGAGTACGGCGGAGGCTTTGATGCCGTTGGGCGTGGGCAGCGAGTAGAGCTGAATGGCATTTTTTTGCACGGGCGGCCAGCGGCGCGTGACGGCGAATTCATTGAGACTCATGAGCGCGACTCCGAAATCTGCGTAGTGTCGGATGAGTGTGGCACGGCGCCGTGGTCGGCAAAAGTGCTCAGGGCAAACAACCCGATAAACACGGTGAGTTGCAGTACAACCAGTTTTTTCATGATGAACTCCCTAAATGATGAGGCTAGACTACGCCTGCACCAGTGCTGCGCCTACGTGCGTTACGCTTGTCGTTTTATCCCATCGTCCAGACTGGAAAATACTGTGGATGCCATAAGCCATTTGCTCAAAACCTTCCGCCTGCAGGCCGAAGTGTTTCACAACGCCAAATATTGCACGGCGTTCAATATTGATACGACGGTCAGCGGCAAAGCGGCCTTTCACGTTGTGTCTGAGGGTCGCGCTTGGCTCGTGGACGGCAAGCGCGACGCCGAACCGGTGGAGCTGCACGCGGGCGATTTGGTGCTGTTTCCGCGTGCGGGTGCACATCGCATGGTGGATTCGCCCGAGACGCTGGCGGCGTTGAATGCAGGTGGGGCCAGACCGTTTGAAGAGGTCAAGCAGCAAGAGGGCGCGGGTCTGGTGTGCGGTTATCTGGAATTCGATCATCCGTCCAGCAACCCGTTGCTCGACGTGCTGCCCGATAGCGTGGTGGTGCGCGGCGTGGATCGCCCCGACGACTGCGGCGTGTGCGAACTACTTAGTTTGTTGGTGCGCGAATCGGTGAGTGACAAGCCGGGCGTGCAGGTCACGCTTAACCGTCTGTGCGACGTCGTGTTCGTCTTGTTGATGCGTGAATATTTGGCCAACGGCGGCGACGTTGGTTTGGGGGCGGCATTGGCGGACAAGCGGATTGGCCGCAGTTTGAACGCTCTGCACGATGATTTGGCGGCGGATTGGTCTGTGGAGGCGCTGGCGCAAATCGCGGCGATGTCGCGGGCGGGTTTCGCGGCCCGCTTCAAAGAGGTGCTGGGCGTGTCGCCCGTGGCGTACCTGACCACCGCTCGAATGCAGGCCGCGTATCGCTGGCTCAAGGACAACCACGAACCGGTAGCCTCAGTGGCCGCGCGCACCGGCTACGCCACCGAAGCGGCGTTTGCGAAGGCGTTCAAACGTGAGCTGGGCGTGTCGCCCGGCGCGGTGCGCAAAGACGGCGAGCGCGAGGCGCGACTGGCCGAGCACTAAAGCCGGCTATTCCAGCGCCAGTTTAACGGCCTGCGCCGCATGTATCCGCGTGGTGTCGTACAGCGGTACGGGGGCGTGTTCGGGTTTGACCAAAAGCGCAATCTCAGTGCAGCCCAGAATAATGGCCTCGGCGCCGGCCAGCGTCAGTGATGCGATGACCTGCATATAGCGTTGACGCGATTCGTCACTGATCACGCCCAAACACAGCTCGCTAAAAATGATGTCGTGCACACTGGCGCGTTCGTCTTCACTCGGAATGAGCACATTGAGGCCGTGCGCTTTTAAGCGGCCGGTGTAGAAATCCTGCTCCATGGTGTAGCGCGTGCCCAGCAGGCCAACATTCACGACGCCGTCGCCGTGGATTTGCTGCGCGGTGGCATCGGCCAGATGCACCAGCGGAATGCTCACGGCCGCCTGCACCTCGTCGGCAACCTTGTGCATCGTGTTCGTGCAGATGAGCAATAGCTCAGCGCCGGCGGCCTCGGCCTGACGCGCTGCGGTGGCCAGCGTTTTTGCGGAGGCGTCCCAATCGTTGCGGCTTTGCTGAGCTTCTATCTCGGCGAAATCGACACTGATCATCGCGATGGGCGCGGAGTGCAGTCCGCCCAAACGCTCGCGCGTGTATTGATTGATGTAGCGGTAGTAGAGCTCGGTGCTCTCCCAGCTCATGCCGCCCAGCAGGCCGATGGTTTTCAAAATGGTTCTCCAGTCGTTGGCGCTAATGTCGCACGCTCATGCCTGCGATGCGAATGGGCGTTTGTGCGGTGCACGGAAGGGAGCGCTTTTCGCACCTGTTCAACGCGCCGGACCGAATTTTGTCGCTCATGCGAAGTGCTGGGATTTGAGAGCACAACAGAGGCGTCACGACGTGATGTGACGAAAAATGAAACGCAAATTAAAAGGAATAGAGACTATGAGAAACACACTACTGGCACTGGTGATTGGCTGTGCTCTGTCAGCGTTTATGCTGGCCGAAGCGGTGGCGGCTGAACAGCCTTACTACGCGGGATTGGCGCTTGGGCAGGCGACCGATGATGAGCTGGATGAAAGCGACATTGCCTGGCGTTTGTTTGGTGGCTATCAATTTACTGAAACCTGGGGCGTCGAAGCGGCCTACGTTAGTTTTGGCGAGCCTGAAGTTGGGGATATCAGCATCGACTATGGCGGTTTTGGCCTCTACGCGACGGGCCGCTGGCCGGTGGATGAGCGCTTCGATGTGTTTGCCAAGTTGGGCTATTTCTTTTGGGAAGTAGAAGCTGAGTTCATGGGCATTGAGGCCAGCGATGACGGCGCTGATCTCACAATCGGTGTGGGCGGCAGCATGCAGCTTAGAGAAAACGTCCGCGCGGAAGCGATGTACGAGCGCTATCTGGGTATCTCGAACTCTGATGTCGGGATGATCAGTATTGGTATTGCGTATCAATTCTGAATTGTGTGGCAGGCACAAAAAAAGGGCGGCCCGCAGGCCGCCCTTTTTCATTTTTGCGAGTGGCGTTACAACTTAGAAGTCGTAACGGAAACCAAAGCGCATTTCCCAGGTCGAGGCATCGGTGTCGCGGCCCTGAGCATTCGGATCGAAGAAGCTCTCGTAAACATACTGGTTGCCTACGATGTCGGCTTCAACGGCCTGCTGGAAACGTGGGAAGCCGGCTTCGCGCAGCACGCCCCAGTCGTCGTTCAGGAGGTTGCCAAGGTTCTCAATAATGAGGAACGTGGCGAACTTCTGGCCATCAGCAAAACCGGGCAGCTCCTGTTCGATACGCAGATCGAACTTCGTCCACCAGTCGCTGCGCAGAGCGTTACGTGGCGCGATGCCACCGGCAAAGCGATTCAGACCACTGTCTTCGAGGAAGTTGAAGAACGCGGCGTTCTCAGCAGCCGACCAGGCGAAGTCCACGTTTGGATCGTTCGGGCCGGTTGGCACGTACAGCAGCTGACGACCGCTACGACCGAAGCCGGCGAAGTCACCAAACGGGAAGCCGTCGCTGAACGTGTAGCTAAACGGACGGCCTTCGTTGGCCGAACCGAACAGCGTGACTTTCGTGAGATTATCGCCGAAGAAGGCGCGCTGGAAACCCATGCGCAGCGTCAGGCGGTTTTGAATCTCGTAGTTCGACTGTGCTTCCCCTGGATTCTGTGGATCCGAGGTGGCGTAGTTGGTGAAGTTCGAAAACGCCACCGAGCTGGTCATCGGATTGAAATCCGATGCTTCGGTGTAAGCGTAGCCGAAGCTCCAGTCCAGACCCCAGTCGTAGGCTTTGCTCAGTGCAAATGAGTAGGTCTGTTGCTCGCCGTCGCCGGGGGCGTTGGTTAGCAGGAAGTCCTGGCTACGACCGCTGCAATCCGGTGACGTTGGGTTGCCGCAATCTACGTCACTGAAGTCAATGCCGCGGTAGATGGGACGACCATCCGGTGCCGTGCCGACCTGGACTGCCGTGATGTCACGAATAATCGCGGCGTTCTGCTGACGCGAAATCAACGCGTCGATCGAGAACGTGTAGCCCTCACCAAGACCACCCGGCAGATCGAAGTCCATGACGGCGCCCAGCGAGAATTTCCAGTCAGACGGGATATCGAAGCCCGGGTCCAGCGCGTTGACGCCGCTGTCTGCCGTGCCGTTGGCCACAGCGTCGAACAGATCTTGCGGGATATCAAAGATGGGCTGGCCGCCGCCGTTGAACGGGATGGTGAACAGCGTTGCGCCGGTGCCGTCATCCAGCGTGCGATCCTGTACTTCAACCTGCGTGATGCCGTTGTTGGAGTAGTTGTTCGACAGCCAAACGTTCGGGTTACCGCCGGAGTAGAGGCCGATACCGCCGTGCAGACTAACGGTGTCGCTCACGTCCCAGTTGAAACCAAGACGTGGCTGCACCAGGCCTTCGCCGTCAAACGTTTCGGTGTTGGTAAAGCCGTAACGGTTTTCGAAGTTCGGGTTGGCGGTTGGCGCGTCCGAGCTGGAGTAGCCGTCGTAGCGCAAGCCCGCGACCAGCGTGAAGTCGCTGTTCGGGAAGGTGAACTCGTCTTGCAGGTACAGCGTGTTGATCTCGTAACCGAACTGAGCAGCGGCGTCGTTAATGTTGTTCGACGGCGCGGCGTTTTCGTACGTGATGCGGTTTGGCGTACCGTTGCGGAAGTCGTCAATGCTGCTGAAGCGGTATTCGCCTTCGGCTTCCTGAATGAACAGGTTGAACACGTCGAATTCTTCGCGCTCGAAACCAAATGACAGCGAGTGGTCGTTCCAAAGGTAATTACCTTTGAACTTGTAAGCCGTCAGGTCGTAGTTCAGGCGGTTGGCGTGACGCGAATCATCGGCGCCAAGGTAGACGGTGGCAAACGAGTTGATGCCGTCGCCGTCAGGGTCGTTTTCGGTACGAATCTGAACTTCACCGAAGTCCGTGCCGGCCAGAGGAATCTGACGGTTGTTGAGTTCGAGCTGGGCGATGCGCACTTCGGTTGAGAAGCGATCGGTCCAGTTCGAGAACAGCTGAGCTGAGTACGAGGTGGCTTCTGCGCCACGCTCGAAGTGATGGTTCAGGAATTCGATCTCGTTGTTGTCGCCGTCGGCGCCTGAGATGTTAAAGCCATCGTTGTAGTTGTAGGTCAGCGAAGCGCGGTGCTGGTCGTTGATGTCCCAGTCAAACTTCACCAGAAGTTTTTCGTCTTCGTTGTCCAGTGCCAGCGGCAGACCGCCCGGGTCGTAACCATAAACGTCGCGAGCGATTTGCGCGATTTCGTCAAGCTGAGCCTGCGACACGCCGTCCACTTCGCGACCCGTGCCGGCGCCGGCCGGACCACGGTCGAAGTTGTTCACGCCGTCCAGCTTTTCGTACGCGGCAAAGAAAAACAGTTTGTCTTTAATGACCGGGCCGCCAACCGAAACGCCGTAACGGGTTTCGTCAAAGCTCGGAATCGTGATGCTGTCGCCGTTAAGGCTGTCACCGGTGAATGAATCGTCGGTGTAATCAAAGAAGGCCGAACCGTGGAATTCGTTGGTACCGGATTTGGTCACAGCGTTGATGTTGCACGCCGTGAATCCACCGTACTGAACGTCGAACGGTGCAAGCTCTACCGCAATCTGCTCGATCGCATCGTAGCTGAACGGAATACGCTCGGTGGGGTAACCGTTGCGGTTAAGACCAAAGTTATCGTTCAAACGTACGCCGTCCACCGTGAGGCTGTTGAAGCGCGAGTTGGCGCCAGCGCACTGGATGTTGTCGACGTCGGCTTCATCAATGTAGACGCGCGGATCGATACGGATCAGATCCTTGATGTCGCGGTTGATGGCCGGAGCGTTTTGAATGTCGTCCAGCGTGTAAGCGCTCGAAGGACCAAGCGCCGTTTGCGCGGTCGCCACGGCCGAACCACTCACAATCACCTCTTCAACCGATGAGTCCTGCAGAGCCACGGTGAAGTTAAAGGTGTCGCCGAGCGATAGGAAAATATCGTTGACGGTTTGTTTGGCGTAGCTGCCGGTCGTCACGTCCACGCTGTAGGGTCCGCCGACGCGCAGGCCCTGAACAGAGAAGCCGCCGTTGGCGTTGGTGGTCAAGGTGCGCGACGAGCCGGTGCGGCTGTCGGTGATGACAACCGGCGCATTGGCGACCGGGTTGCCCGAGGCATCCACCACGGAGCCACGCAGACCCGATGTGGTTTGTTGCGCGTAACTAACAGAAGCGGCAAGCATCATTACAAACGTAACGAGCAATCCGAGGGTCCGGTGTAAGCCGACGCCTCGTCCAGAAGAAAGTCTCAACATATTGATATCCCCATTGGCTAACGGTTGCGCGTGCCTGATAAAGGTGCGTCCGCGGGCGAACTGAAAAGTAAATCCCGGCTTTTTTTACGTCATTCGTGTGACATAACTGCGTCAACACATGCTTGAATGTGGTGTGCGCAACACTCGAATGAACACGCGCCAGGTCACGATCCCTAATCGTGGCGCGAATCTACCTGATGTGATGCATAGCAGCAACAATATTTCGTTGTTTTTGTGCGACAAAATGCACGTGGTGGAACATCAAGCGCTTGCGTCCACCGCGGCTTGAAGCTGCACTGCAATATGTCCAGTAGCCGCCTTAAATTGCGCCAAATCCCGGAAAGCGCAATCGTGAAGATCTTAAGCTTATGTCAAATAACCACTGGTCTTTGTCAAATCCTGCGCCTACACTCGATGCTCTTGTGTCTTCAGGCCAATTCTGAAGGTGCAGGAGAGCTGTCTATCATCGCATCGGTGCGTTGAAATAGTCCGGACTGGTTACGTACCGGTTTCATGTGATGGGGCGCTCGATTTGGGAGGGGAGATTTTACTGTTGCAACAGTGGTCTCTATAAAAACTCAACCATAAAAATGCTTAAGCAATAAAACCCTAGGGGGGGTAATAAATGAACAAGAAACTAACTGCATCGTTGGCCACCGCCGCGCTGTTCGCATTCTCCGCACCGGCTCTGGCTGGCACGGTCATGATCAGTGGCGAAATTGATGGTTCCGATCCGACGTTTGATAACCCGGATACGGCTGCGACTGTGCTCACCGGTTATGACACCTATGAGTTCACTGTCAGCGAAGACGGCATGTACGACTTCCTGAGCTTCTACGCAGGCGACACCGCGCTGGACGAAAACATGGACGGCATGCTTGCTGTGTACACGTCGTTCCCGGGCACGTCGGACGTCTTTGACGACGACTACAGTGCTGGCGACATTGCCGGCCTGGCCGCATTCGACGGCGATTGCGTCGGTTCGAACTGCTCGGGCTTCACGGCGAGTCTCGAAGCTGGCGTGACCTACGTGCTGGTTCAAACGTCGTTCACCGACGTGTCGAACTCGTTCGGTCAGCCTACCGGTTCGTATGACATCACCATTACCGGTGCTGGCGACATCACCGTTGTGCCGCTGCCTGCAGCTGCATGGCTGATGTTCTCCGGTCTGGCCGGTCTGGGCTTCATGCGTCGCAAATAAGCGACGGCTGATGCCTTGTCGTCACCTTTAGAGTGACGAAGAAAAACCCCGCCTCACAGCGGGGTTTTTTTATGCCCTATTGCGGTATTCTCTGCACCCTATGTTTTTAGTCCCGTCTGTTCGAATCCCTGCGCTTTGCGTAACGCTGCTGGTGCTGCTCGGTGCCTGCGAGCGCGTCGATGTTGACGCGTTGCCCGAGGTGCCCCGAGTGCGCTTCGATACGTTCTTGCCCGGTGTTCAAACCCAGCTTACCGATGCCTACGCCGCCGTGGACGCAAAACCAGCCAGCGCCGAGGCCAACGGCGCACTGGCCATGATGCTGCAAACCTACAAACAGTTTGCGGCGGCCGATGTCATGTACGCCCGCACCCGTGTGATCGAGCCGGCCAACTTCGACTGGGCCTATTTGCATGGCATCGTGCTTGGCGCCGTTGGCAAACCGGATGAGGCGGTGATAGCGCTTGAGCATGCGCTCACGCTGACCGATGCGTATCCATGGGCGCAGATTCGTCTGGCCGAGCTCAAAGCCGAGCAGGGCGATCTACTGGCGGCCGAGGCGCTGTATGACGAGGTGGTGCGCAATGCTGTGCCGTTCTCCGAGGCGTTTTTTAGCCATGGCAAATTCCTGCTCGATCGCGGGCGCGTGGATCAGGCCATTCAAGCGTTTAAACAAACGCTGCGCCTGAGCGGCAATCTGGGTGCGGCGTACTACCAGCTTGGTTTGGCCTACCGCGAGAAAGGCCTGCGCGACGAGGCGCAGAAGAATTTTGCGTTGGCTAAAAAACATCAAGGCTACAGCGCCGACAGCTCTGATTCTGTGCTCAACAAGCTCCTGCCGCTAAATTTGAGCGACACCCCGTTTGTACATCGGGCGAAGGTACTGGCGGAAAGCGGGCGCTTTGATCAGGCGCAGCGCTTTATCGAAATGGCGCTGGAGCGCAATCCCGACAGCGTGGCGGCGCACGCCAGTATGATTGGGATGGCGGCACGCCAGGGCAATTTTGCGCTGGTGGACAAACACTTTGACACCGCCGTTGCGATCGCGCCGCGCAACGCAAAAATTTATTTCAACCTTGGCGTGGCCCGTATCGCAGAGAAGCGTCTCGTAGAAGCCGCCACGGCGTTTGAACAATCGATCGATCGCGATGACACCGATCCCAATGCCCACGTGCAGCTGGCTACGTTGCGGCATCAATCGGGGCGCCTGCGCGCCGCGCGCGAGCATTTGCAGCGCGCGCTGGCGTTGGAGCCAGGTCATCAAACCGCCAACTGGTTGATGGGAGAGCTTGTGCTGGACGCCGGCGATGCCAGCGCGGCCGAGGCCTACTTGCTTAAGGCCGTAAGCGATGTACATCCCATGGCCGCCATGATGCTGGCGAAACTTGCCGAGGCACGTTTGGCTGGCGGCGACACGGATGCCGCAACGGCGGCTCTTGAGCAAGCGCGCGCCGCGCAGCGCACAAACGCCGTACCGGGACTGGAGGCACGTTTTGAGGCGCTGGCCCGACAGATCGCTGCGGCAACCGCCGATGAATAGGCAAATGAGTAGAGCGACCAGGCGAGCCGTGGCGTCGATCCAACGCCTTGGCTTGGGCTGCGTCCTGTTGTCGTTTGCCGCCTGCACGCCGGAAGCGCCGTCGGTCACGCAGGCCCCGGCCCCAGCGACGGATCGTGTTGCGCCGGCGTTCGCGGAGCGTGCCGCTGAGACCGAACTAATTTTTGAGCATTTTAGTGGCACCACGGGTGACTATTTGTTTGCCGAGATTCTCGGCTCCGGCGTGGCCTTGCTCGACTACGATGCCGATGGCGATCTGGACGTATACCTGGTGCAGGGGCAGCTTTTTGATGCCAGCAAATCCATCGACGACGCATTGTTTCCGCCGCCGGCGGAGCAGTCGCCGGGCAATCGGTTGTTTCAGAATCAGCTGGTTCAGACCGGTACTCTGACGTTTGTTGATGTCACCGAACGTGCCGGCGTCGGGCACACGGCCTACGGCATGGGTGTGGCGACGGGCGACATCGATAACGATGGCGATATCGATATGTACGTCACCAACTACGGTGACAACGTGCTTTATCGCAACAACGGCGACGGCACCTTTTCCGATGTCACCCGCGCGGCGAATGCCAACGCCCCCAACTGGTCAATGAGTGCCTCGTTTTTCGATTTGGAAAACGACGGCGATCTGGATCTATACGTGGTCGCCTACGTGAATTACTCGCTGGATATCGATATTCGATGTACGAGCGCCAACGGCAATCGCGACTATTGCGGGCCACAAAATTATCAAAATGCGCGCGACTATCTTTTGCGTAACGACGGTCGGGGCAACTTTGAAGACGTCAGCGACGCCTTCGGTGTGGCCGACGTGCGCGGTCCCGGGTTGGGCGTGACGGCGGCCGACTTTAATCTGGACGGTTTCACTGATTTGTTCGTGGCCAACGACGGTGAGGCAAACTTTGTGTGGATGAACGATGCGGGTCAGCGTTTTGAAGAAATGGGTTTGATGTCGGGCACCGCGTACAACCGCGATGGCTCACCGGAAGCCAGCATGGGCGTTAGCGCCGGCGATTTTGATGGTGACGGTGATGAGGATCTGTTCATGACGCACCTGATTAATGAAACCAACACGCTTTACGTGAACGATGGCGAGGCCAACTTCGATGACATCACGGATCGTTTTGGCTTGGGTGCGGGAAGTAAAGCCTACACGGGCTTTGGCACCGCCTGGTTTGACTACAACAACGACGGTTGGCTGGATCTGTACATCGTAAACGGCGACGTCAAAATTGAAGAGCAGCGGGCGTCGAGCGGTACCTACGCGTTCGATCAGCCGAATCAGTTGTTTCGAAATGCGGCCGGCAAGCGCTTCGATGAAATTCGAGTGGCGGACGACCCGGCGACGGCCCTCAGCGACATCAGTCGCGGTGTGGCCTTTGGCGACATTGATAACAACGGCAGCACCGATATGGTGGTGAGCAACAATAGCGGCTCGGCACGGTTGTTGATCAATCGTGTGCCGTCTGACAACGCGTGGGTGGGCCTGCGGCTCGTCGGGAGCCAATCCCCGCGCAGCGCGGACGGCGCTCGTGTGGCGATTACAGACAAGGCGGGTGTTACGCGCTGGCGGCGGG
>JBGCEL010000070.1:0-30610 GCA_045106455.1 Gammaproteobacteria bacterium | reverse complement strand
CGCCGCCAAAGACACAAAAGAGCGTTTTGAATCCGTCATCGAAAAATTCGCGACCGAAAAATAGGTCACGATCAGATGATCGTTAGTCGCAGATGTAAATTTCTTTGGCGGTCTGACGAACCATTTCGGCGACACTTTCAGCAGCACGCGAATGCAACGCGAGTTTCGACATAAGCAGATAGACGTGAAAATACATGTTTTTCGCGTCGATTCTGCGTATTTCCACTTCGCTGCTTTCTAGCTCACGTTTGACAGACGACTTGGCAAGGATCGCCGAACCAGCGCCGCTACTCACCAGATCTTTCATCGCTGAGAGTGCATCAATCTCAAAAGCTGGTTGAAACTCAAAGCCCTTATCTTTGAATGCGTTGGTCATCCGGATGCGAATGCCTTTGCGCCGGAACGGCGCGATGAGTGGCATGGCAGCCATGTCCTCGATGGTTGCCGGATTGGGGCATTCCGAGCCCGCCGGCACCACCAGAACCAGCTCTTCGCGCGCAAGGCGTTCACAGCCACCGACCACATTCTTGGGCTCGGTAAAAACAATAGCCATGTCCAGTCGCCCATCCCCAAGCCACTCGCCGAGACTCGAACTTAACCCTTCGCTTACTTGCAGCCCAATCTTGTCGTGTTTCTCACGTAGTCGATGCAGCAAGGTCGGTGCTAACGTCAGGGTGCAAGTCGGCGTCATTCCCAATCGAACCAAGCCAGATGGATTGTCATTCCACGACTGAAGACTGCGCTTGGTATCTTCGCTGTAATCCAGAATCAAGCGCGCTCGGTCAACCAGAAATTTTCCCTGCTCGGTGAGCTCAACCCCACGTCCAGTGCGGATGAGCAATATCACATCTAATTCTTCCTCGAGAAGCCGCATGTGGCGACTTAGCGCCGATTGCGCGAGGGGAATTAGTTCTGCTGCCTTCGTAAAGCTCCCCGTCGAGGCGACGGCGAGAAAATAGCGAAGCTGTCTTAAGTCCATGTGAAATTTTGGTCTATTCGGGGAGCCCCACTATAAACCAGATTCTGCCGCTACATTTTTCTGATTGGACGACGCCACGTCACTGGCCAGAAACGGCTCGAAGTGAATGACGCCCTGAGGTGTGCCGGGTCCCTTTGAACGCAGAGGGGTTTACACATGCCACCGCCTATACAATTTGGGCATTGCGAACATCGCAAAATTGGATCAATTCGATTTTGCACCAACGCTACACTGGCAGCGAGCAAACTGCAGGGCAACTCATGCGAACGGCAGACGTGCTTATGGTTGGGGCCGGACCGGTGGGCACGGTTACCGCGCTGGCCTTGGCGAATCAAAATACCATTTTCGAGAGCGCGCGACAGGCGAATTTATTGAATTCGACCTCAATGCAGAGCCTGACTGACGCCGCGGCGATTTCGTAACCCAATGAGATAAAAACCTATGCGCTACGACTACGTACCCATTTCTGAACGCGGCCCGCTCGCGTTCCCAGGAGGCGCCCAAATCGCGCTGATCCTTACTTTCAATCTGGAAACCTGGGATTTGGTGAAGGATACGACTGAGGCCTACTACGCGGGGGGACCTGCGATTCTGCCGAACGTACTTCCCGGCAATACACCCGACTACCCCAATTACACCTGGCGCGAGTATGGACAACGCGTGGGCATCTGGCGTCTGTATGAGTTATTTGATGAGTTAGGCGTGCAGGCCAGCTGCACCACAAACGCGGTGACGTTTGAACGGCGACATGCCATGGTCAAAGCCTGTCTTGATCGTGGCTGGGAACTGCTTGCTCACAACTATGAGCAAGGCGAATTGCTGACAGACTTCGCCCATGATCCAACCGCCGAAGAGGATGTGATTAAGCGGACTATTGAAATCTACCGCAAACACGTGGGGCGCGACCCGAAGGGCTGGCTGTCCTCGTCGTTACGCGGCACGCTGTCCACACCTACCATTCTGCGCAAAAACGGCTTTTTGTTTTATTGCGACATCATGAATGATGACCAACCGTTTCTCATTGATACCGACGCGGGTCCGATGGTTTCCATCCCCTATTCAAATGAAATTAACGATTTCACTATTCTCACTCGCCGGGGCCACACGACGGACGAATATCGGGATATTTTGATCGAGGAGTTTGACGTTCTGCACCGCGAGGGTGCGCGCAGTGGCCGCATCATGAATGTCGGTATCCATCCCCACGTATCCGGTCGCGCCTACAGAATACGTGCTCTGCGCGAGTTCCTTGAGCACGCCAAGACGTCAGAAAATGTTTGGTGGCCCACTCGTGAGGAACTGGCCGAGTGGTACCTTACGATTGCAAAAGAACATATATCTTCGGTCTAGCCACGAGAGATTGTCACGACGGCGCCAAGCCCATAGTCTCGTTGCATCATGCAATCATCAGGTTGTGATCGTTCTATCCAGCAAATTAGAGTGTAGGGATTAACGCAATGAGATTACTAGCCGAGACCTCAATTGAGACGTGCGAAGCCACGCGTCGTTTCCTGGCCAATGACCAGAAAAAGATGCTGGTGGACGGTACGTGGGTGGCTGCCGACGACGGCAGAACTTTTGAAACATCCGATCCCGCCACCGGCGAGTGTCTCGCGAGCATTCCGCGCGCTGGTTCGGCAGACGTCGATGCCGCCGTTGCGTCAGCGCGGCGTTCATTCGACAACGCCATCTGGCGCTCAATGGTACCGGCGCAGAGAGCTCAGGTTATGTGGCGCATTGGCGAGCTGATTGATCAAAACATCGAAGAGCTCGCGGAACTTGAAACGCTGGATCAAGGCAAGCCACTCGCCGTCGGACGCTGGGCCGAAATACCGGGTGCTGCAGAGCAGTTTCGCTACTTTGCCGGGATGTGCAGCAAACTGGAGAGCAGCGTTATACCCAGCTCGATCAACTATCAGCCCGAGGGCAAACGCGTGCACTCCTACACGCTGCACGAACCTATGGGCGTCGTGGCGGCCATTACGCCGTGGAATAGCCCACTGGTGCTCATGGCAATGAAGCTGGCGCCTGCGTTTTGTGCCGGCTGCAGTGTCGTTCTAAAACCAGCGGAGGACACCTCACTCACTGCGTTACGACTCGGGGAACTGTGCATCGAAGCGGGTCTCCCGGCCGGCGTGCTTAATATAGTTACCGGTTACGGCGCAGAGGCAGGTCAGTTGCTGGCCGAACATCAGGACGTAGATAAAGTGACGTTCACGGGTTCCACGCAAACGGGTCGCAAAATACTCGATGCAGCCAAAGGAAACTTGAAACGCGTCACGCTCGAATTGGGCGGAAAATCGCCCATGATCGTGATGAACGACGCCGATTTGGAACTAGCGATACCGGGCATCGCCAACGCGATCTTCTTTAATGGTGGACAGGTCTGTGTCGCCGGGTCGCGACTCTATGCGCAGGCAGACATTGCCGAGCCCCTCACGAAGGGCATCGCTGCCATCGCCAAAGACATGACGCTTGGCCACGGGCTCAATCCCCAAACGCAGATGGGGCCCTTGGTGAATCAAAATCAGGCCAACGTGGTCGAGAGCTATATCAAAAGCGGGGTAGCGGACGGCGCGCATTTGTTGACCGGCGGTGGCCGCGGCGGCCGCAACAACACGTTCATTGAGCCGTCCGTACTCACGGGTTGCGATAGCAGCATGAAGATCATGCGCGAGGAGATTTTTGGTCCAGTCTTGAGCTGCACGACGTTCAATGACGATGACGAGGTGCTGGCACAAGCAAATGACTCCGAATATGGTTTGGCCGCCAGCGTCTGGACACGAAGCTTAGGCAAAGCACACCGATTTGCCGCGGATCTCGAATGCGGCACGGTTTGGATTAACTCGCATCTGATGTATGACGCATCACTGCCAATTGGTGGCTACAAGCAGTCCGGCTGGGGTCGCGAAAGCGGACAGCAAGCGGTGCAAAATTACCTCAATACAAAAACCGTCTGCGCCGTTTTGTAGCAAACATTCGCCGGAGCGAAAGGGCCCCAGCTACCCAACAATCGGACCAGACTACAGGTTCAATGTGGGTCGGGAGAGACTTGAGTCCGTAACGATTGACTGTGGCCCGACATAAAGGCTCACGCACGCATTTGCATCCCGCAAAAGCGCATGTTTATGTACCGTCAATTGTGACCACCGTTACTGACGAAATAACAACGCAATGAGTAAGCAAGTCGGCCGCTGGATGAAGCGATTTTTCGTGTGTGCGAGTGTCCTGCTCGTCATGCTCATGGCATTGCATTATTTTTATACGCTGCCGTACGTTGCGAAGATTTTGATCTACGGCAACGATGGTTTTCCGGACGACTACGACATCCCCGTGGCGGATATTGCGGCGTCGCCGCGCCCTCACCCGCTGCCTCGCTCGCTGGACTCACGCGTCGTCGACATCTTGCCGCAGTTCGATGGCATCGACGATGCGAAACAGTTTCTGGACACCAGCGATACAACCGGGTTGGTGGTGGTCGCCGGCGGTGAAGTGATTAGCGAACAGTACCGGCGCGGACGTAGCGCGCAGACTCTCGAGCGCACCTACTCGGTGTCAAAAGCGGTACTTTCTGCACTGATTGGCGTTGCCCTGCAAGACGGCCTGATACAAATCGACGCCCCGGTAACGCGCTATGTGCCGGAACTGGCCGCACGAGATGAAAATTTCAGCCAGATTTTAGTGGGCGATCTGCTCAACATGCGTTCGGGCATCGCCTATACATCAGGCATTACGTTTCCATTTCTCAATGCTGACGATGCACTGCTCTATTACTACCACGATTTTGAATCGATCATCATTGAGCACATGACCATTGCCGAACCGCCCGGCGCGTTCGACTACCATCAATACAACACCGCTTTGCTGGGTCTGATCCTAAGACGTGTCACTGGCACCACGGTCGCGGACTACCTGCAAAGCAAATTGTGGACGCCGTTGGGCGCTGAATTTCCGGCCCAGTGGGTGACCGATGCTCAGGGGTTTGAGGCGATGGCCAGCGGTCTGCACGCAACACCGATGGATCTGGCGAAGCTGGGGCTTCTTTACTTACGCGGCGGTCAGAAGGATGGACACTCGTTGATACCCGCATCGTGGACAGCGCTGTCCGATGCAGATAGCGCAACTTTAGAACAGGACACGGGTTCCCGGCCGTATCGCCATGGCTGGTGGCTGGTGCCGCAACCCACGGGGGCGTGGGATTTCAGCGCCACCGGAAGCTACGGACAGTACGTTTACATTTCGCCCGAATCGGATGTTGTGATTGTGCGTACGGGTGTGAGTCGGGGTGATTGGGATGATGACCAGTGGATCGCCCTTTTCTCGTTTATCGCTGCGCGCTTGCGTTAACCGGGTTTGGGGTGGTGCGGCAGAATCACGCTGCGCACAAACCTCTTGGCAAACTAGACGCAGACGGCTGTTGCTTGCCTGACGACCGCCGACAGTCTCGCCATTAATGTACAGGCACAAAACACCAGCTCAGGAAATCGACTCGCGTTGAGGGGTGCGACGAAAATAACCCTGTTTCCCTGCGCAATTTCAAACTTGGCGCTGTCGACTCACTGAACGGCGAACCAGACCCCCGAATTAAGAAGCAGTGCTGCCATGATCTCTATATCAGTCAGAGACATCTATGAGCCGCTTCAGTTTCCGACGCGTAATTAATCCCACGAGGGTACCCACAGGAACAAAGAACAGCCACAGCCAGGAGAGCGCACTGGAGAACCCGCGATACCACAAAGGTGTCACGGGACCAGACCGAAGAACAGACCAACCCGCCACCGCCCCAACGAGTGCCGGTACTGCCAGAATAAGCGACGTAACGATGCCTTGTGACAGGATTCCCGCAAGCATTTTGGGGTCACCTGATGAAAAGGCTCTGACGGCATTCAAAGCAGCCGTTAAAAACACAAACATTGCCGGGATCAGCAAGAGCTGCAGTGCGGCGCTAATGTATGCAACAACTTTCAAAATTTGAGATCCTTAAATAGTGTTCGATCAGAGACTTATCCCGGGACCGCAAAACGACGCTCCGGCGCTGCGCTGCGTTAGGCAGCGTCTCGAAGAGCCTTAGCCGTCTCATAAAACGCGGCAAATTCTCCGTCGTCCTCAAATGCTCGGCGTGGACTAACATGGAATAGATAAGCATTGATACGCAAAAGCAGGTAGTTCGGCGTTTTCAAAATCTCCCGAATGCCACTCCACTTCTGCAACGATTCGTTGTACGCCGTTACCTCTTTCAGCCCCACCTCAGTAAGTGTGTAGGTGTGCGCGCCGAGTACTCCACTGGTTTTTCCCGACATAAACAAGACACACAGAATCGAGATCGCGGAACTGACCACAAACCCCGCCAAACCTCCGACCAAAGATGCAAATGCCGCAACGCCGAAGTTATAGAAACTCGATGGCATTGACCTAATGCAGATGTAGGCGAATATTCCGAACGTCAGCACTGCCAGACTAATCCAGCTTGATCTCAATCTCGGAATTACATAGAGGTTGAACGCGATGAGATCCTTGCGCCGTATATTCACTTCGATATTCATAACTGCCTAACGCTCGAGATAAAATGAAATGGGTCAAGGCGCTCGGCTTTGCCAAACCGGTGATCTGCGCGTTTTTCTCGCCGACATCAACACGCCATCCCGTACGGCCATTTGCACGATTCTATTTTATTGTGTCGCTTTAGACCAAAAACTACTAATGCGTTTCATTGTCACGAGGCCATGTTCTGAACACACTGCTCGTCACCAACTGGGTCATGATCTCGCTGACAGAATTTGCGGCGCATTTGGATACAACAACTAGCCCGGCACTCGACAGGTGACACCGACGACGCAAATCTCGCCTCGGCCATACGAGCCGAGCGCGGCGTCAAACCGGCGTTCTACAGGCCATCCGCGAGCATCCAGCCACATCCGCTATACGAAGACCACCGTAGGAGTTTAAACTAAGACCACTTAAAGAGAACCGGACAGCGCGCAATGAACCCCACAGCTTTACGAGTTATGGCCCAGCTGTGCTGTACAGCCATTCTATGGTGCTCGCTCACCACGACGCTGGCACAAGAGCGCGCGACGCCAGAATTCCGCTACCAGGAACAATGGCAGGCACTGACTGACGCCGACGATCATGCCGCCGCTGCCGACCTGGCCAAGACCTGGGTCAACGACACGAAACGCCAGTTTGGTGACGGTGCCGCCGAAACCTTTCTCCCGCTCACCTTTTTGGCAGACTCATACGCTGCGAGCGACCAAAATCAGCTGGCGATAATCACCTATCAGGATGCTATTGAAGTTGGCGAGATTGAAATAGGCGTATTTGCGCGCGCGCTCCTCGACCCGCTGGTGAAACTCAGCGAACTGCTTAAAGCGAATGATCAACACAACGAAGCGGTGACCGCACTGGTACGTGCCAAAGACATAACCCATCGCGTTGAGGGCATCTACAACACCGAACAAACCGGCATTATTGAGAAGCTCAGCGATGTCTATTTGCTGCTGAATGACGTGCGGCAAGCCACCCGCGAACAAAAATTGCTCTTAAGCTCTGAGTCGCGCGAGGTTGGCTACGACAGTCCTGCTTTGGTGCCAGCACTGCACCGGTGGGCGGATTTCAATGTGAAGATTAATCGTCGACGAGACGCGCGCCGGTTTTTGCATGACGCGGTCGAGATTCTCGAAAAAGCCTATGGGCCGGACGACATACGCATTGCCGAGACGCTTAAACTTATTGCCGAGACCTTTCGCAGCGACCAAAGCTCCGTCCGGCCAAGGGAGGGTTTGAAGGCGCTACGTCGCGTCGTCGATATTTATCAGGCACAAGACAATGTGGATCAGGCGGATCTGCTCAAAGCGAAATCGTCTCTGGGCGACTGGTACCTGACCACCGGGCGACGTTCGCGCGGGCTGGAGACTTATGAGAACGCCGTAATCGCCGCACGCGAGGCCGGCTTGAGTGATGCCGCAATCAACAAGCTCTACGCGAAGCCCGAACCGCTCACAACAACGGACCAGCCGGAGGGCAGCAACCGCATTGGACTGCAGCGCAAAAGTGAATTCTGGTCAAGCGTTATGATTGATAAACTGGACGGCAGCATCATCTTCGAGTTCGACGTAAACGAACGAGGTTTTCCGAAGAACATTCGCGTAGTGGAAGACACGATCGGACGCGCGCGGATGGTCAACATGTTACGCACTTGGGTTGCTGCGGTTGTCTACCGACCCAAGTTTGAAAACGGCGAAGCGGTGGTGACCTATGGCCTGCGGCGTGAGTTTGAGTTTTAGGGCTTGAGCGCAACGTAACCAACTGGTGATTTCTTAGCGCTGACCTTCGGAATAACGCCAACGTCGAAAATTTAATTCGACCCTGCTCGCGACATTGATCTACTATCGCGCGATGCTTCAATTACTCTCACAAGGGCAGTTCGCGGTTTTCGCGTTGATTCTGTTCGCCATCGTGTTCTCACTCACCTGCCACGAGTACGGTCATGCCGCCAGCGCCAAACTACTCGGCGACGATACGGCAGAGCGGGCGGGCCGGCTGACGCTCAATCCCGTCGCGCACATCGACCCTATGGGGCTGTTGATGGTGGTGATGCTGGGTTTCGGCTACGCCAAACCGGTGCCCGTGAACCCCGGAAAGTTGCGTAAGTCGTGGGGGAGTGCGGCGGTCTCATTTGCAGGACCCGGCATGAATCTGGTGCTGGCCATCATCTCGGTCAATCTGATGGCCTGGGGTGCGGCCAACGGCAGTGGCATGCTGGGCTCCGATGGGGCACAGCTTATATTGATTTTTCTGGCGCAGATTAATCTGCTGCTGATGCTGTTTAACCTGATCCCGCTGGGTCCGCTGGACGGGCACTACATCATGGAATGGCTGCTGCCACCGCGCCTGTCGCACCAGTATTCGCAGTTTAATCGCGCGTACGGATCGTGGCTGTTTTTTGGACTGATTGCGCTCAGCATTATTGGCATTCCTATCTTCAGTTCGCTGATGCGGCTGGCCAACTCGATCTTGCCGTTGATTACTTTTGTGTAGTTAGAAGCTGGTTGCCTTTGCCCGAGCGCTGTCACTGCAATCTGCCTGTTATTGGTAGCTGCCGCCGGCAGTGACGTGCTGCCCTAAGAAAATAGACGTCCCGACCTTTGGACTTGTAGATCTTTTTCAGGCTACTGAAGAACGACCCAGCAACAGCCTCTGGGTTGTGATGGGTTTTTATTCGTAAATTGAATCGTTTAGTTAATCGTTAATTATGGAGTGCTAAACGCATATAATACATAGACTTATATGAGCGTAAATCGTTAACTTTATGGTTGAGCTGCGCCTACACCTCATGAACGGCGCCAGAAGAGCTGGAAACCTTACTGACTCTCTCGGAGTTTGCCGAAGGTATGCTTCAAAGCGGCGACTTAAGCAAAGAGGGTGCGAATCGAATCGCGCTTTTAGATGCATTCGGGGCATTGATCGCCAACACTGACCGACACCATTACAACGTCTCGTTGTTCCCAACAGACAATGGGTATAGCGTTGCGCCGGCCTTCGATCAGCTGCCGATGGCATACGCGCCACCCGCACGTGGAAATCTTAAGAGCGAAGCGATTTGGCAGCCACGTCCTTCCGTGAATACTCTCGATGTATGGGATGAAGCCCGTGGCCTTGCCGATGAGTTTTGGGGGAGAGCGAGTGAGGTGCCATTGTCAGAATCGATGCGCGGGATTGTCGGCGAGCACTTACGGCGGTAGCGGTTTGGGCTTGACGCGGTTGCACGGGCTCCTCAGAACAAGGAAAACCTAACATATCAGTGGCCAACGTTCGGGGAGCACTTCAATCGCGCAAAAAGGCAGTGCGCTTCACCGCCATCACAGATCAAGCAATAGAGCCTAAAGTTTGTTCGAATATCCTTAGACGCCCGATTTGTTTAATCACTTTCGCAACTAGAATTTTGCCGTTGCACTATTGTGGACCTGAAGCATCATTGCCAACGCCCCAGCCAATAACCGGCCGGACCGACATGGTCTTCTTGTCCTGCTCTATCCCCGTAAACCCGGCGACAAACTCCATGTCGAACTTAAGTAAAAGGTAGTTCCACGTGAACGGAACGCGGCTTAGACTGCCCGGGAACGTACTCGTCACTATTCCACGATTCGCGTTGTGAAGGTCCGCGTCATAAGGTTTGAGCACATTGACGTGGGTCACGTTCTCTATGATTTTGAATCCGTAGTCATCTTCGGTCCACCCCGTGGTCTCGTTGCCGTGCTCATCCAGATAGATGCTGGTGTTCATGAATGGGAAAAAATCCACCATCCATCCATCGATGTATGGGCCGCCGCTACTCTCATCGTTTTTGTAAAAATCGCGCCACAACTCAGCATCATCCCTGCCGGCGGCATTGTTGGCGATGCGGTCGAGCAGGGGCGCTAATCTATCCGTCCACTCGGCCAGGTCGTAAGCCTGCCCCAGCGTCGCGACGCGCTGACATAGTTCTTGCCAGTCGTCCGGCGCGCCTTCCAATGTCACGCTGGGAATACCGCACATTGTGGTCACTGAGTAGTCGAAATAGTGCGACATCGTGTCCATCAGCACGATCTCGTTGGCCACCCTTTCGACCTCGCTTGTGGTGGAGAAGTTGGCGACCAGGTTGCCGTGATGGTCGTCGCCAATGAGCGTCCTTATTTTATCTGAGAACTCGCCAAATACTTCCGGCCACGGGTTGGACGCATCGCCTTTGATAAAGTCGTCACGGCGCACATCGATGTTCTGTCGGTCTTCATGCCCGACGAACAGGCTTCGCATGGCTTGTGCATTGGCGCGCACGTAATGCGCCACCCCTTGGGTGACCAGTAGCCAGAACATGTCCGGCGACAGGATCAACGGACGGTGATCGGAGAACGCGGTGGTGGCCGCCGCCACGAAGGGGTGATACGGCGTCGCGACCACGGTCGAGCCCGGATTTGAACATGCTTCGAAGGGTTGGCCGGTCAACATCTGGAGGGCCTGCATAGACGAACACTCGTCGAGCGAGTCCTTGGCTACGGGCACATCGGAGACGGTTTGAATTGAGGCGAGTTCGGTCATGTCGTTGTCGTCCTTTGACAAGAATGCGGCGGTGGTCGCCACAATCTTACACCTGTCTTTTGAACCTGAAACTGGACTGACCGGCGATCGCCTGAGAACAACGCTAAAAACTTATCCCTACTACTATCCCGCTGCCCACAAGCACCCTCTCCGCCCAAACTCGTTCTAAATCCTCCTCTTCCCTATTTTTCTTTTGTGCTCTTCTTGCGTAGCCGGTTTGGCAGGAATGGCCAGTGGATCGGGGTTGGGGGGCGTCAGCTGGAATAAATAATAGTAGGGACAAATTTTCCGTTGGGGCAGGCGGGTTTGTACTGCGCACAACGGACACTCTAATTTTGGTCGAATCGTTTGCCTGGTATGCCCCGCCTTTTCTAGACACGCGATAGCGTTATTTTGGACTGGCCACGATCCGGTAGACACTTCTAGGCTATTCTTTGGACTTGCCCAAGTAATCTAGACACTGCCATGCTGCTGAACGAGCATAGGAGAAAGTGCAATGAGCGGTCAACGCTATACCCCAGAATACAAAGAGGAAGCAGTTCGTCAAATTGTCGAACGCGGTTATTCGGTCACCGAAGTTGCTGAACGACTTGGCGTGTCCAGTCACAGTTTGTACAAATGGGTAAAGGCTGTAAAGCCAGATAAATCAGAACAGTTAGTCGGCGAACTCAATGACGCCAAGAATGAAGTATTAAAGCTTCGCGCGGAGCTTCGACGCACACAGGAGGAACGCGATATATTAAAAAAGGCCGCAAGGTACTTTGCCGGCGACCGCGAGTAAAGTACCGTTTCATTAAGGAACATAGCCACCTTTTTAGCGTCATGAAAATGTGCAGAGTGTTCCAGATTGCGCGTGCAGGTTACTACCAATGGTTGGACAAACCACTGTCGGATCGTGCGATCGAAGATCAGCGTTTATTGACCGTCATTCGCGCATCGTACGATGCCAGTGGCGGTGTGTATGGCGCACCTCGCGTTTTCCTGG
This sequence comes from Gammaproteobacteria bacterium, assembly GCA_045106455.1. Taxonomy (GTDB): domain Bacteria; phylum Pseudomonadota; class Gammaproteobacteria; order Steroidobacterales; family JBCCMA01; genus JBCCMA01. Next base: position 18,572 of record JBGCEL010000070.1, on the reverse strand, counting down.
ATTTACGAGAAGCCGGTGAAACCTGTGGCAAACATCGCGTCGCTCGAATCATGCGGATCAACAAAATAAAGGCACTTCGTGGATACAAGGCGCCGCGTCAAATCGCGGGTCGCCCATCGATCATTTCGAGCAACAAGTTGCAGCGCGAATTTACGGTTGACGAACCGGACAAGGCCTGGGTCACCGACATCACATATGTAAGGACGTGGCAAGGCTGGTTGTATTTGGCTGTCGTGCTTGATCTGTACTCGCGCAAAGTCATTGGCTGGTCAATGCGTGCGACACTTGCCAAAGAAATCGTGCTGGACGCGCTCATGATGGCTGTATGGCGCCGCAAACCCATTCATCGGGTGATCGTCCATTCGGATCAAGGCTCGCAATATGGCAGCGATGACTGGCTGCGTTTTTGTCGTGACCATCGGTTAGACACCAGCATGAGTCGTCGCGGAAATTGTTGGGACAATGCCGTCGCCGAATCTTTCTTCAGCAGTCTGAAAAAGGAGCGCATCAAGCGGCGGATCTACAAAACCCGCAGCCTGGCGCGCGCTGATATCTTTGACTATATCGAGATGTTTTATAATCCCAATCGACGTCACAGCCACATTGGTGGCGTCAGTCCGGAGGCCTTTGAAAGAGCCTCGTTTTAAGGCTTGGCGGTGTCTACTGGAGCGTGGCCAGTCCAGAGTCTTGATAACAGTCCATTTTTTCTAGCATCGACTCTATATGAAGAGAAATTGACGAGAACTCCGCGTCGGTAAACGCCAGTATAGCCGTGGAGAAATAGTCGCCCTGGAAATCAGGAAAGGTTGCTCTCTTGTATAAGACCTTTACATTTTCACTCAGTTGAATACTGGTTCGTGTCTCAAAGTCCTCAAGGTACCAACTATCCGTAGGCCAAATTGCCGTCCATATGTGAAAGAAAGTAAATGCACTGAATGAAAGAACTATCGCTTTACCAACGACATGCCATTTCCACAACTTGTGCAGCACAAATGTCATAGCGACTAGTACGAGTATTAAAAGTACAGCCAGAATTAGAAAAAAGTGGTCATCGATAAAGCTATTCATGATTCCACTTGGATCAATAGATGCCGACGCGAGCTCTCTGAATTCTATCAAGTCAGGATTGAGAGACTTTATGAACAAAGTATGGGAATAGAGCGCCTCGAGGGCAAGCGAATACGAAAGATCTACTGTATTAGCCCAACGATGAACGAAAGTGCTGCCGCAATTGCAGCGATGGTGCGTACCGTGTTCAACACCGTCCACCTGTCACGGTAATGCTCCCATATCCGAATAGCGAGGGAGTCGGTCGCTGCTATAGCCGCCAGTTGATCATTGAGTGGCACATTGCCAAGTACCGTTACGAGAAACGTTCCAACCGTGTATAACAATGCGCCCGCCAGGTACCAGGCCGACGAAGGTTCGCTCCACCCTTTAACGGCGAGGACTATAACCAGCAGCGATATCGCAGCCGTGCCTATGAATGCACCGAGGAATACCCGATTCAGTACGACGATGTTGATCGACTGCATCGCATTGATGCCTTCTGCGGCGGACACGCGGCCAAGTGCTTTCATGATGAAGTTCGAGAAAGCGAAGAAGATGCCACCGATCAACGCCGAACCAAGCATCGCGGCAGCGGCCGGAACCGTAATGAAGAGACTCATGCTGCCTGCCCGTCATTGGCTGCCTTCCAGACGCCGGTTGCGGCGATCCTGCTTGCGTACTCATTAAAGTCTGTTGGCGGGCGCCCGAGTGCGCGTTGAACGCCGTCGGTCAAATAGGCATTGCGGCCATCAAGTACCGTGGAGAAAAGATAGTCCAACAACCAGATGACATCCTTGGGTGCGCCGGACTCCGAAACGGCGGCAACGAACGACTCTCGTGGAATCTGCACGAATTGCACTTCGCGACCGGCAGCGCTGGAGATCTCTTTCGCCACCTCACTGAATGTCAGCATGCGAGGGCCCGTGACTTCGTAGATTTCGTACGCGTGACCTTCCTCGGTCAGTGCGGCAACCACAACGTCAGCGATGTCGTCTACATCGACGAATGGTTCCGCAACATCGGCGGCCGGCAGTGTGATCACACCCTCCATAACCATGCCGAGGAATTCACCCTCGGAAAAATTCTGGTTAAACCAACTCGCGCGAACAACAGTCCATTCGACACCGGCTGCCTGGACGATGCGCTCACAGGCCTGAGCTTCGTCTTCACCGCGTCCGGACAGCAGCACTAAGCGTTGGACACCTGACGCCACCGCCTTATCGACGAATGCACGAATTGCATCGGCGGCGCCCGGAATGGCCAGATCGGGTGCGTAATTGACATAGGCTGCAGTCACGCCGTCGAGAGCCGCGTCCCAGTTGCTCCGCAAACGGTCGAGTTGCACGACAAAGTACTGGCGTTTTTGAGCCAGCACGTCAATTAGTCTCTGTGAAAGGCAAGGCATTTTGCCGTAGCGGTAGATTTTGAAGTTGGCCCGCGAACACGACAGCATCGTCATCTGACATTCTGCGACTGCGCCCTCCTTGCGTGTTGTGCATAGTGGGTTCGTGTTTGCGCTCGTGACCAAAACGGTGCCATGCTGGCGCCCACATCAATCACCAACACGCGGTATCGAAGTGAGCATTCCTGCCAAATTTTTGATCCTGGCCATCGCCGCCCTGCATGTCTATATCCTATGGTTCGAGATGTTTCGCTGGACCACGAAAGGCCCGAAGATATTCAGCCAGTTTCCGCGCGAGTTGTTTGAACCGACTAAAATGATGGCGGCGAATCAGGGGCTCTACAACGGATTTCTGGCCGCGGGCCTGATCTGGTCGGTGCTGATTGCCGATCCGCAATGGCAACACAACGTGGCGGTATGTTTTTTGCTGTTTGTGCTGGTTGCAGGTCTGTACGGCGCAGCGACAGCGTCACGCAAGATACTCTTCGTTCAGGCTATACCGGCGCTGCTGGCGTTGGCGGCGCTTTTTCTCACCTGAATCCGGTTTGCACAGACCCATTACGCCGCCTGACACCTCAGGCGGCGCCAGGCAGATGTCCAGCAGACTAGAACCACTTCTGCGTCAGATAGGTTTCGACAAAACCGATTTCGAGAACTGACAGCCTGCGATCAAAAATCAGCACTTCACCGATCGAGCCATTGAGCGTATTGCCGGTGACGAACGGACCGAAGCCGTGGCCAACGCAAAGCTCATGGCTGTTTACCGGCGTCGCGGGCGTACCGATGACGAGCGGTGAAAGCGTGGTGGCGTTGACGCGGAGAAAGGCAGACCCGGGGTCAGACGAGGCCAGACCCGCGGATGCCAAATAGGTCTGCGTGACGGCCGGCGGCGGATTAAGCAGGCGCAGACCGGACAACGGACCGATCTCGCGATTGGCCACGGCGACCAGATTGCCGCCCGCCGCATCGGTGGTACCTACCTGCCAGTACAGTTCGAAGGAGGCCTGCTCCGTCGCGAATGGATTGCGCAAACTCAGCAGCCCGTTGTAGTCCATACGCACGTCATTTTGCGCGACCACAAAGACCGAGTATCCCGGCTGCAGGCTCACAGGAGTACTTGTACACAACCGATCGTCGGTGCCGTCGAAGACAACTGACCCGATGCCGTTAATCCCGGTGGCCGTGATCGCCGGTCGCTGCGCGACGTTGGGTGGGGTAATCGGCTCAAGATTACCGCTGCGATCGGCCCACGCCACCAGCGCGCCATTTTCGGTCGTAAACGAGGCGGCACGGTCGCCATCGAACCAGCCAATCAGATTTGAAAGTGGGGCGGGATCGTACGCCACTTCGCAGTCGTCGCAAGTAAAGGTCGTCAGTGTGAAATTCAGTAGCGACGCCTCATTTATCGCCGGCACGTTCGCACCGGTAATTTGAAGACGGCTCAGGCGCCCGTCGTTGGTGCGCGCACACAACCAGTCGTCGAGATTGACGCTCGCCAGCGGCAAACGCTCGGGCGACATAGCGGCCTGCGCGCAATCGAGCACGCTGGGCTCCTCAGGCCCGATCAAACCGATCGATGCACCAGACAGCGGAGTAAAATAGGATTCCGTCACGGTTTGGCGATCGAAGAAAAAATCGGCGCCCATATCGAGCGAACCGATCTCGATGCCCGTATCAAAATCATAAGAAAACGTGCCGCGCCACGCGAATTGACTATCAAGCTCTACCGGAAAATCGCAGATGGTTTGACGACCGCTTGGTCCAGGTGGAGCAAAGAAGCGGCTGCGCAGAATCCCAAGATCGATCACGTTCACCACACCGTCGCCGTTAAAGTCAGCGTCAGCATCGGCCTCGAAAAAGACCGAGCGTAAAATTCCCAGATCAATCACGTTGACAATACAATCGTTGTTTAAATCCGCATCGCAGGCGTTGCCAATACCGTCATCGTCGGTGTCGGTCTGATCGGCGTTGGCAACCTCGGCACAGTTGTCGATCTCGACATCAACACCGTCGCCGTCCAGATCGTTGGTAGAGAAGCCTTCGACCACCACGCGGATATCCGTTGAGGCACGTTCAAACCAGCCGAAACGATCGCCACCAACAAAGCTGATATTCGGGATCGCCGCGTTACCAAAACCAAGTTGGGCGAACTGACCGGTTGCACCGAATGCGCCAGCACCAATCACCACCGCATAGTTACCAGCGGGCAGAGCCATATCGACCGCAGCGATGGTGTCGTCACTAAAACTGACGGGCGAGAAAACGACGTGCGCCACCGCCAGGTCTTCGACGCTACCGACTGGCAGCGCAGCGGGGGAGGACAGCGGCACAATCGCGGCAAACACCTCGCCGTTTGATCTGACAAGGCCGCCAAGCCCCGTGATTTGCGCCGGATCGCTAAGCGTAAAGCGCGCGCCGACCATGCCTTGATCGGGACCCTGCATCTGCAAAAAGCCGCCGGTAGGCGCGTCAAACTCGGCGGATTGGAAAAGAATATCGGCGTTTGCGCCATGGGTTGTGGCCAGTGCGGCTAAAACAGTAAGGGTGTTTTTCAAGCAACGTGGGAATGCATTCATTCTTTTGGTCTCTTTTGTTCTTTTGATTGTCTATCCATAATAGCAACAAGACCTGCTGATTTACCCCATACGCTAAGAATCCGGATACAGAGGCGCCGCAGGCGCGGGCTCGCAGTCGGCAAACCAGCGCATTGGGTGACGCTGTGGCATACGTACTTTGAGTTCACCGTCGGCGCCGCCGTACCAGATCGCGTCGAAACGGCCGTCACTGTGTAGCGTTGCCCGCCACATCACAGCTTTTTGCGTGCCGCCAAACCGCTCCATACGCGGGTGATTCTCGGGCGGCTCACCCAACACCGCCAGGTTTGACATAAATCCGTCGACATTCGCCCGGATTTGATTTCCGTTTAGCACCGAGATCCAACGTAACCGATGCATTTCGGACGGTGTTGCCATATTGATCAGGCGGCCTCACGCTGCACGCCGATGCTTTTGATCGGCAACAGCGCTTCGATGTCTTCCACAGTACCGGCCTGCGGCAGTTCCGTAAACAGCCTCTTGAGGTACGCGTAGGGCTCGATGCCGTTGGCCTTGGCCGTTTCGATCAAGCTGTAGAGGTTCGCACTGGCGTTGGCCCCGGCCACCGAGTCGCAGAACAAGAAGTTCTTGCGCCCGACGACGAACGGTCGGATCGCGTTCTCGGTCAGATTGTTGTCGATCCGAAGCCGCCCATCGGTGACGTAGACGATGAGCTTGTCCCACTGCTTGTGCAGATAGCCCATGGCCTTGCCCAGCGCCGACTGCGGCGGCACCAGGGGCAGATGTTGCTCGAGCCACTCGTGCAACGCGTCGAGCGCAGGCTTTGCCTGCGCCTGGCGCAGCGCCAGTCGCTCGTCGTCGGACAAGTTCTTGGCTTTGCGCTCGATCCGATACAGGAGCTGGATACGCTGCAGCGCCTGCTCGGCCAGCGAGCTCTTGTTCCTGGCCTTGCCCTTGGGTTTTGGCTGAACCTTGCGCGCCTCATCGAACTTGCGTCGGGCGTGCGCCCAGCAACCCAGTTGTCTAATGCCGTTTTGAGCGCACACCGCCTCATAGCCGCTGTAGCCATCGGTCTGAAGATAGCCGGCGTAGTCGCCCAACAGGCGCTTGGGCACCGCCTGGGATCGGGATGGATCGTAATCGTAGAGCAGGATCGTCTGATCGGGCGGCCCACCGCGCTGGACCCACAGATAACTCTGGCTCTGGGGCCTTCGGCCCGGCTCTTTGAGCACCTGCATCCGCGTCTCGTCCATGGCCAGCACCGGAAAGGCGAGCATCCGCTCACGCATCAGGTTGATCACTGGCTGCGCCAGGGCACCGCCTTTGACCATCCAACTGGCCAGCGTTGAGCGCGGCAGGTCCACGCCGATGCGCTTGAGCCGCTGTTCCTGGCGGTACAGCGGCAGGCCGTCGGCGTACTTACTGATGGCCACGTACGCCAGCGTACCTGGGGAGGCGTTGCTCTTGGGGATCGGCTGCGCCGGCCGCGGTGCCGTCTTGATCTTGCCCTCGCAGGACGGGCAGCCGTACGTCAAACGAACATTGCGCAGCACGCGGACCTGGGCCGGGATCAGGTCGAGCTGCTCGCTGACCTTCTGCCCGATGACCTCAAGCTGCGCCTGGCAGGCGTCGCAGGTGCAAGCTGTCTTATCAAGCTCGTGCACCACCTCCACGCGCGGCAGCGCGTCGGGCAGCGGCCGGCGGCCGGCGGCCGCCTTTGCGGCGCTTGTAGCTCGCGACGGTCTGACTGTTGTCATCCTCGCCGGCGGTCATGTCATTGTCCGCGGCGTTATCACTTGCAGCGGCGGCAGCCGCCGCTTCAGCTTCATTGAAGGCGAGTTGCATCTGGTCAAGCGAGTAGCGCTCGCTGCGCGTGCCAAAATGCTGGTGGCGCGAGAGCTTGATCTGCTCGAGCAACTGATGAATGAACGTCGCTTGATGTTCGTTCTGCGACTGCAGCTGATGCACCAGCGACTTCAACTAATCGATGTCGTTGGGCAGTGTGTCAGCAGCGTTCGGCATGCTTTGCATTTTAGCATCTTCCACGTCACAGCACCGTGTGATGTGGCAAGATCGCGTGGCCTTGCATGAGCGTCAGGTCGTAACCATCCAACAGCCAGTTGATCTGCTGCGCGTTGAGCTCGACGACGTCGAGGCCCAATGACAGCGGCCACTTGAAGCGCGCCTTCTCTAGGCGCTTCATCCACAACACAAAGCCGTTGCCGTCCCAGACCACCATCTTGACCAGCGTTCGGTTGCGGTTGCAGAACGCGAACACCGAGGCGCTGAACGGATCGAGGTCCATCTCGCCTTCGACGATGGCGAGAAGGCCGTTGATCGCCTTGCGCATATCCACAGGCTCGCGGTGCAGATAAATCGTGCCAAGGTCGGCCGACGGCCGGATCATGCCAGACGGCTCGCCGCCTGCAGAAGATCGCGAAGCGACTCAGCTCCCAACCCACCGGAAAAATCCAGACGCACGCCGTTGGGCAGGGTCACGGTACACTGGGCACCGACTGACACCGGCGGCGATGGCGCTGGCGACGCCGGCTTGACCGGGACGAACGAAGAGCCAGCGGGCTTCGCCCGCTTGCCCGGCAGCAGGCCGCGACGGCCCAGCGCGGTCTTCCACTGGTAAAGGTCGCGTACCTTGAGCTTGTGGGCCTTGGCGTAGGCCACCAATGTGCCATTGCTGGCGTCAGCGGCCGTGATGTGGCGAAGCCAGTAACGCTGGCGCTTCGTTAGCGCCGTCTTGGGCTTGGGCATCGAGTTCTCCCGTCAAAATCGATGCGCCAAGTCTGCGAGAGAAACCTTCAGGCTAGAAGAATGCCCTTTGTGAAGCGCTTACGTTGCTCCGGTCATTCCAGTCGAATCGCAGTTCGGCAGATCGGGACGCGATTCGGATATTGACTCCACGCTCCTCCAGTCGTTCTGCGATGCGACGGCCGGTTTTTCCGGTGCCGCCCAGCACGAGGGTGAGGCCCTCTGCGGATTTACTGATTTGTGTTTCGTTGTTCATGCCGTTCTCCCAAAGATTTGTTGAAGCTAAGAATTAGCTCGTTTTGTACAGTGACCGACGGATTGTCAAAACTATAAGTTGATAGATCCATGCGCCCCAAAATGTTGATGCGAACCTCCAACCCGTCTATACGCTGCTCAAGCCGCCTGGTGTATGTCCTTTGTAGTTCATGGCCGGACCTATGCGACTGCACTCTCACGGACTTGGCCGACTAGAATTGACCAGTCCATTCCAAGAGCCGTGTATACCTCCTGTGCCTTAGGCGAGGCGTTGTCTCCGAGAATCTCGATCATCAAGCTGGATGCGTCCGCTGTTACGACACCGCTTTGTATCAACCTGACAATTCCGGTTTCCCGTTTAGTGATATCGAAAGTTCCGCTTGCATCTACTGCCACGTAAGCGTCAAAGCCTTCTCTTACCGCGCGCATTGCGGGAAACGCCGCGCAGACTTCCAAGGAAAGTCCGGCAAAGATCAGTTTGTTGCGGCCGGTCCCTCGGATCGCGGCCTCCACACGCGGATCGTCCCAGGCGTTTACAGTTGTTCGATCGATGAAGCTCTGTCCGGGAAGAGCTGCTTGCAATTCCGGAATAGCCGGGCCCCAAAGCGTTTCCGAGGACGTGGTCGTAGTCACGATAGGGAGGTTTAGTGCGCGCGCTGCTTTGGCCAAGCCCACTATGTTGTGCTTAAGCTCAGCGATTGAGTAGTCGCGGACGCCCGTCATAAGGCCGACCTGGTTATCTACAAACACCACGGCTGCATTGCTCGCGGTGAGTGGCTCGGGATTGTGTGAGTTGGTAGGCATTCTTTTCTCCTTAATTGAAATTTAAAAGCGATTAGTACAGTCGGCAGATCTGGTCAATCGATAGACCCGAATCGACCCTCGTCGAGGGCTCGAAGAGCCGACTCGATTTCGTCTATCGATCCCATTACAAAGGGGCCCCGCTGGACGTACGGTTCTTTCACGGCTCTACCATCCAGCAAAGCGAATTGAGCTTGAGAGCGATTGCGAGCCGAAACACACACGGTGATTGATTCGCTACCCTCGGAGTTGTCTATCGCGATCGCCTGACCATTTCGGAGTCTTGCCTCGTTCGCCAGTACGGCGACGTCAATCTCTCCATCAATCGCGTGTACCCAGGCGTTCCGGCCAGCCGTGAGTTCGTGCTCGAAGCTACCGTTACGAGCCAACCGGCCGTCGAGTATTGTCATAGGCAATCCGGGAGACGTGGCTCCTGTAACACCATTGGACTCACCCAGAGCCACACGAACGCTGTGCTGGCTGTTACGAATCACGGGCATATCCTGCCGCCGAATTAACAGCGAAGAAGGTTCTTCGTAACGGAACTCTTGTGGGACGTTGACGAATACCTGGAGGCCGTGAATTCGTGAACCTTCTCTTGGGGATTCGTTGTGTAAAGCACCACGACCAGCCTTCAACCAATAAAGATCACCTGGCAGAAGATCGAAGTCGTTGCCGAGCGAGTCACGGTTATGGAAGCGTCCTTTGCTGTCCGGAAAGATCAGCGAGACCGCCGATAGTCCTGCATGAGGGTGTGTACCGAATGTGGGCTCGGTCATGACGTAGTGATCGACTAACACCAGAGGATCCATTGCCGGGCCTACATTCCGCGCTCGAAAACCCCGAGCTGAAAAACCGTTCCCGATAGAAAGCGGCTCACCATAAGCCGGCCCCGTTTCTGCCTGGACATTGCCTACGTCTTTGTCTGTAACCCGCTCAGTTGCCATGCTCATGCCGTGCCTCGTAGTGTTCGTCCAAATTGTTGTATCAAGTGTAATTACGGAACAATAGCCAGTAGAAGCCCTAGAATTTGAACTCAATGTTCCAAAAATGGAACAATGGGTGCGCCAGTTGCGGTCAATAGGACAAGCGAGATGCCGAATCCAGATCTAAATGACTACTTTTACTTCGTGCAAGTCGTTGAAAAGGGCGGGTTCACCCGTGCCTCAGAATCCCTTGGGATTCCGAAGTCACGACTGAGCAGGCACATTGTGCAACTAGAGAAGCGCTTGGATACGATGCTTATCCAACGAACAACTCGTCAATCAAAGGTCACCGAACTCGGCGAAGTGTTCTACCAACGAGCGCGCGCAGCGATCGACCAGGTAGAACTTGCTGAGGCTGATCTAAAACGGAAGAAGAACACGCTATCCGGACGGGTTACATTAAGCTGCTCGGTAGGTGTTGCCCAGTTCGCATTGAAGGAGCTTATCGCTCGTTTTATGACTGACAACCCGCAGATCACAGTTTTGCAACAGGTGACCAACCAGAACATCGATCTAATCGCCTCAGGTGTCGATATGTCCATCCGCGGACATACAGATCCACTGCCTGATTCAACATTGATACAGAGACCACTGGCTGTTGTTGAGTGGAACTTGTTTACGTCTCCTGACTGTCCTATCAATGAAATCTCGACACCCGCAGATCTCAGAAACCATCAAACACTCTCGCTCGGCTGGCAAGCGTCTGGGGACCATTGGAGGCTAGAGCACGAATCCGGGACGATAGAGAATATTCAGATTGTGCCTCGATTGAAGAGCGACGACATGGCCACTTTAAAAGAAGCCGCTGGCGAAGGCCTGGGCATCGTCGCCCTACCCGCGTATACCTGCCGTGATGAGTTGGCATCAGGAAGGTTGCTCAAAGTATTACCAGAGTGGCAAGCAGGCAAAGCGAATCTCAGCCTAATGATGCCGCGAAGAAGTGGCTTTGCGGCCCCAGTCGTAGCGCTTCAAGAGTTTCTTAAAGCAGAGTTCGCCGATTTTGTCGCGATGCCTTGATATATTATGAAAAACCATCAGGCGTGGTGGCCCTTAATAAAGTCTTGAAAAATGCGGACGGTTTTGCTGGCCCGCAAATTGTTGGGCTCGAGTGATGGCCTACTTGAAGTTTTGAAAAATCCCCAAGATTGTTTGGTTTTTCAATGCACGCAAATAATAGAGTTCTGAAAAATCTGTTTGAGGCATATCTGATTAATTTTGAAAACGTCTCAAGTCTATCGGCGGCAGCCATCAAGAACAGGGGGATTACAGCTTGCTTACGCTCAGTCTCCGATTGACTACCCCGTGATTTTTGCTTCGACCGCCAGCCGTACAGCTGCGACGGATAAAGGCCGAGCTCGCGGGCCGCTTGTGCTACGCCGACGCTCTGCGCCAGCCCCAATGCCTCGGCCTTGAACTCCCCTGAATATCGCTTGCGCGTCGATTCGCTGATTTTCTTGGCTCTTGCCATGATTCACCTCTGCTGCGAGTGGTAACTCGCTTAGCAGGGTGTGCATCAAGAGCGGGCAGGATCAATCAAGCCCAAGAACCGACCAAAGGACGTCGGGCTTTTAGCGCTTTTGTCAGAGGCACCAGATTGGGCAGGGCGGTGAATTTTTACTAAGCTATAGCTTGATCAATAAGAACGCTGCGGCGCTAACGAATTTGGTTACGAGGCTTTGATTGAGTCTGGAGTTAAAGGAATAAGTCGCATGGAAACATCCCAAGAAAAAATCCGAGCTAGTGGAGTCAGCGTCGGCTTTGTAGCGGCCCTGATTCTGACCTTGCTCTGTGGGTCGGCGCTTGCCAAAGAAAAGCCGTGGTACAAATACGAAAGCCAGTACTTCGTGGCTTACAGCAACGCCAGCAAGCGAAAAACTCAAGGCATTCTGGATAACCTCGAGATGTTCCGCCAAGCGGCGCTTCAGGTTGCCGCGATGGATCTACCCGATGGCGCACCCAAATCGCGAATCATGATCTTCCGCAATGACGGAGAATTTCAGGATGCGGTGGGGAGCCCAAAAGCTAGCGGCTTTGTCATTCGCAATAGCGAAGAGTTTTTGATGACTTTGCCGGCCAGGCGTTCCAATGTGCGATCTCAACGTGTCCTGCGCTACGAATTCAGCCATGTTCTGCTCAGCTATCAAATGCGCAACCATCCGAAGTGGTACCGCGTAGGTTTCGCCGAGCTTCTCTCCACGATTCGGTTTCGCAACAAGAACCGGGAGTTTGTACTTGGTGAAGCACCAGAAGGCACCGAGCTTGTCGATGGCTACGGTTTTAGTTGGAATACGCTGATCGACGAGGGCTTCACGCTCGATGGCCAGCGGATAGGAAAGACTCACAGTGCCTACCTCCAGTCCTGGCTTCTTGTGCATTACGCCCTGCTGGGCGACAACTTCAGTAATGCTGAAAAATTATCGACTTACCTGAATTTGGTCGCGCGCGGTCAAGAGTCCCTCGGCGCGTTTCAAACCGCATTTGGTATGGATGGCGAAGACCTCTGGCGCGCAGAGTTGCGTCCGTACAGCCAGCGGATGTCCTCTTTGGTATACGACTATCGGCCCAACACGGCTCATGCAAATTTTGAACGCGAAGAGGCCGACTACGCGGAGGTCGCGGCGCTCATTCAGCGAATTCGGGATCACCGCGTATCCAGAGCCGGTAACTGAAAACGAGAGCTTCATCGGCACGTTCCGTCGGGAGTTTCTCAATGCCGAGATCTTTGCTAGCTTGATGGCAGCTAGGGTTGTCATTGAGCGCCGGCGGCGTCGCTACAACGAGCACCGACCGCACAGCTCTCAAGGCTACTTCACGCCAGAGATGGCGTATTTTGGATTGAGGGATAAACCGAAAACCTAACAAGCCTAGTGGCCAACGAACGAGGGCATTTCACCCCCCTACTCCACAGTAACCGACTTAGCCAAATTCCGCGGCTGATCCACATCCGTCCCCTTAAGCACAGCAACATGATAAGACAACAGCTGCAAAGGCACGGTATAAACAATCGGCGCAATCAACCGATCCACATGCGGCATCTCAATCACTTTAATACCAGGCTCATCTTCAATGCCGGTATCTTTATCCGCAAACACATAAATCTGTCCGCCACGCGCCCGCACCACCTGCACGTTTGATTTCAGCTTATCGAGCAGCTCATTGTTCGGCGCCACCACCACCACCGGCATATCTTCATCAATCAAGGCCAGCGGTCCGTGCTTCAATTCACCCGCGGCGTAAGCCTCGGCGTGAATATAAGAAATTTCTTTAAGCTTAAGCGCCCCTTCCATCGCAATCGGCCACATCGGACCGCGCCCAAGAAACAGCGTGTGATGTTTCTCAGCAAAATCCTCAGCCACATGCTTGAGCGTTTCGCTCATCGCCAGCGTCTCTTCCACCGCTGCGGCCACATGATAAATGTGTGGTACCAACTCGGCCTCACGCTCGTCGGTCATGCCGCGATGACGCGCCAGCATCAGCGACACCAGCAGCATGGAAAGCAGCTGCGTCGTAAACGCCTTGGTGCTCGCCACACCAATCTCCGGTCCGGCGTGGGTCATCATCACCATGTCGGATTCACGCACCATGGAGCTGTGCGCGCTGTTGCAGATAGTCAGCGTGCCCATGTAGCCCATTTCTTTGGCCATGCGCAGCGCTTCCAACGTGTCGGCGGTCTCGCCCGACTGCGACAGCGTTACAAACAACGTGTTCTTTGGCACCACCACCTTGCGGTAACGATACTCACTGGCAATCTCTACCTGGCACGGCACGCCAGAGAGCGCTTCAAACCAATACTTGCCCACGCAGCCGGCGTTGTAGCTGGTGCCGCAAGCCACGATATGAATTTGTTCCACTTCGGGCAGCAGCTTTTCAGCGGCGGGTCCAAGTGAAGCTGGCAACACTTTGTTATCTGCCACCCGTCCATACAACGTGTCGGCAAGCGAAGAAGGCTGCTCGAAAATTTCTTTGAGCATGAAGTGGCGATACGGGCCCTTGTCGGCCGAGTCGCTGTTCCATTTGGTCTCGTGCACTTCGCGCTCAACCGGCTTGCCGGTTACATCAAAAATGTTCACGGCGTCGCGACGAATCTCGGCCAGATCGCCCTGCTCCAAATACATAAACCGCTGGGTGACCGGCAGCAGTGCCGGCACGCCACTGGCCACGTAGTTCTCACCAATACCAAGCCCCACCACCAGCGGACTGGCCACACGGCTCACCACGATGCGATCGGGATCTTCGTTATCAATGACGAGCAGTGCGTAGGCGCCTTCAAAACGCACCACAGACTGACGCACGGCCTCAATCAAATCCAAACCCTGCTTCAAAAAGTCGTGCACCAAATGCGCGGCCACTTCGGTGTCAGTCTCCGACTTAAACTCATAACCCTTGGCCAGCAGTTCTTCTTTAATGGGCTGGAAGTTTTCAATCACACCGTTGTGAATCACGGCCACGCGATCGCCCGACATGTGCGGATGCGCGTTGGTTTCGTTCACAGCGCCGTGCGTAGCCCAGCGCGTGTGGGCCACACCAATGCGCCCCTTTAGCGAGGCGTCGGCAAGCTTGGCATCGAGATCGGCCACTTTGCCGACGGCGCGACGCAGACCAATGGCGCCATCCTCTTGAATGACGGCGACACCGGCGGAGTCGTATCCGCGGTATTCAAGCCGACGGAGTCCTTCAACGAGGATCGGGACGATGTTGCGTTCGGCGACGGCGCCTACAATTCCACACATGGATTATGTCTCCAACACTTAATTCTTGGGGCGCCGCCATTGTCGTAGGCAGGCCGCGGAGGCGCCACGTAGCAAGTCTCATTACCTGCCTCGGGAGCGGCGCGCATTGTATCAGTACAGTACTTAACTTTTAGGCTTCTTCACCGGCCGCTTCCAGCCGTCGATGGTGACCTGCTTGCCGCGCGAGAGCGTGAGCTTGTCCGCTGGCGCGGGCTTGGAAATAATGGAACCGGCGCCAATGGTCGCCCCGTCGCCTATTTCTACCGGCGCAATAAACTGCACACCGGAGCCTACAAACACGTTGTCGCCAATGGTGGTGCGATGTTTGTTCGCGCCATCGTAATTGCACGTAATGGTGCCGGCGCCCACGTTCACACTCTCGCCCAAGGTAGAGTCGCCCACATAGGTGAGATGATTCACCTTGCTGCCCTTGGCGATGTTGCTCTTTTTCACTTCCACGAAGTTGCCAAGTTTCACGGTGCTGCCCAAATAGGTTTCCGGGCGCACACGAGCAAACGGGCCAATCAGACAGTTGGGGCCAAAGTGGGATTTTTCGATCACGCAGTTGGCAAACACTTCGGTGCCATCTTCAATTTGCGAATCAATCACCACCACATTAGGACCAATGTGCACGCCGTCGCCGAGCTTCACGTTGCCAATGAACACGGCGTTTACATCTATAAACACATCGGCGCCGCAGGTAAGCGTACCGCGCACGTCGAGTCGCTTGGGGTCAGCGAGGGTGACACCACTGCGCATCAGACTCATGGCCGTGCGGTGGCGGTATTCGGTTTCGGCTTCAGACAAATGCACTTTGTCGTTCACGCCCAGCGTTTCAGCTTCGTCGGCAGCCGCCAGCGCACGCACGGGCACCTTGTCCCACACGGCCAGCTCCACAATATCGGTAAGGTAATACTCGCCCTGCGAGTTGGTGTTTTTGAGTTTGCCAATCCATTCGTTTAGATGTTTGGCCGGGCACACCACCACGCCGGTGTTCACCTCATGGATGAGCTTCTCAACCTCCGTGGCGTCTTTATCTTCCACGATCTGCACAATCTGGTCCTGATTGTCGCGCACGATGCGGCCGTAGCCGGTGGGTTCGCTCACGTTCACGGTAAGCACGCCCAAACCATCGTCACCGCCCAGCGCCACCAGATCGGCCAGCGTCTCTGAACGCAGCAACGGCACATCGCCGTAAAGCACCAGCACCTGGGAATCTTCGGTCACCGCGCCCATGGCCTGCGCCACGGCGTGTCCGGTACCGAGCTGCTCAGCCTGCTCGTGCCACACCAAATCGCGATCGGCCATGGCCTCGCGCACCTGATCGCCGCCAAAGCCGTACACCACGTGCACTGAGACCGGGTCTAAAGACTCGGCCACATCCACCACGTGGGACAGCAAAGGTCGGCCGGCCATGGGATGGAGCACTTTGGGCAGGCTCGAGCGCATTCTGGTGCCCTGCCCGGCGGCAAGAATCACAACACTTAGAGGCATTTGGCTCGCTCTTTGGTATTACAAAAGGGTGGATAATAGCAAAGAGTCCGGGTAGTTATGTCAACCACGTCACGGAATTTCGCTGGACTTTGTGCAGGAATCTGCTAGCGGGGTCACAGTTTGCCCGGGGTGGTTAAGATGTAATCAATACCATCCTGAACGGCGAGAAGGCACGACGCCTTTTTCCCGCTCACTGACAAGGGCAAGACGGTCGCGAGGCCGTTACGCAAAGCTACCGGTCTGCCAGGAAGGCAGACAGCGGGGTTACCAGTGAAAACCGACGTTGTCGGTCGCGCCAATGTGCGCCTGTAACCCCCACTCCGCTTAAACCCTCAGTGATCGTTTCGCCGTCGCATTACTACTGCGCATCACGGTTGATGCGCGTGTTCCACGGGGGAACGACATGGCTCGATTACGACTGCTTTCACTTGCACTTTCCACTGCCCTGATCACGGCCTGCGGCGGCGGCGCATCCGATGCACCGCAAAACACGCCCGAGCCCGTCGTCGCCGGCAAGATCACGCTCTCCGGCGTGGTCACCGACAACCCAATCGTGAACGCAAGCGTGATGGTACGCATTGCCGAAGACGCGTTTGACGATGCACCGCCCACCGGCAGCAACGGCGAATTCCAGCTCGACATCTCGTCGCAAAACCCCGAAGCGCTCGTCATGGCCGAAGCCCTCGATGCGGTCAACGGTGTGAAACTCACGGCCGTGCTCGACACCTTTGCCAACTACTCGGCGCAAGCGCGCAACGGCGTGGTCGATGGCGTGAAAATTACCAACGTGACGACCGCGCTGCAGGTGCTGGTTGAACGTCTGGCCGCCGACGGTTCCATCGACACGTTTAACGAATTTCATCAGCTGGCCGGCGAAGTAGACGCCAATGAGCTCTACGAACTTGCCGCGGCGATCAAAGTGGTCGTGGAAAACATCGACGGCAGCGTCCTGCCAGCAGGCCTTGCCAACACCGAAGCGCTGGCCCGTGCCATCGCCGCCGGTCAGTCTTCGTTTTTAAACGACATTGCCACGACGGCCCCGGCCGCGCTGGCCGAAGCACGCAGCAAACTCCTGAACGACGGCAACGCCACGCTGCCGTTTGAAGCGGTAAGCGCACCGGGCGTATACCTGTCGCTATCGGACAATTTCACCTACGCGGTGTTTAACAACGGCACGGCACTGGTAGATTACGGTTCGGACGAATCGGTCCCCGGCACGCCAAGCTGGTCGCTGAACGACAACGGCCAGATTATCGTGAGCTTCGTGGGCTTTGAGCGCGCCACCGACAGCTTAAGCTCTATCGGCGCGGTGGGCGACGTGATGCATGTGGTCGTGGAAACCGATTTTCGCAACGCGCAAAGCGTCCAAGCCAGCAGCGTACGCAAGATCAATTTTGCGCAAGGCTTTGATGCCGCCAGTGTGCCCGGTTCGTGGATCGACGGCGACATGGAAACCTCACGCTGGGTATTTGAAACCGGCAACCAGGGCTATCGCCTCAACACGCAAACGCAAATTCAAAGTGACGCGTTCACCTGGAGCATCACCAGCGACGGTCGCATCAACATGCTGTTTACCGGCACCGATGAGAGCATGCAGTTTGCCCGCCTCGATGACGGCGACGACGCCGTGCTGCAGGTCAGCCGCTTCAACGGTGAGTTTGCTTATCTAAGCACGACGACGCTGACGCCCGAGGGCTAAGCCTCCACTTTGCTTCGAATATAGGCGGCGGTCATCACATCCAGATGACCGCCGCCGCCGTTTTTGTACAGCGTAATATCGGCGTCTGACTGCCGACCCGGGGCGTCCGCGCACAAATCGTAAAGATCGCCCAGCACGTCTTGCTCGGTAATGAGTCCGGCGGCCAGCGGGATCGCCAGTTCGCCAATGTCGTGTACCGCGGTTTCGCGTGCGTCCACAAAAATTCTGGCTGTGCTAATCAGCACGTCGTCCACCTCGCGCATGGTGGGCGTGTAGGCGCCAATCACATCCACGTGGGTGCCGGGCCGCACCCATGCGCCTAACAACACCGGCTGCTCGGTCATAGTGGCGCAGACGATCATGTCGGCGGCCGCAGCGGCGGCGGCCAAATCGGTCACGGCCGTAACGGTGGTGTGGGATGACGCGTGCTTGGTCGCCAACGCTTGGGCGCGCGCCGCCGTACGATTCCAAATGTCGATGGATTTTAAGGCCGGAAACACGGCGCTGTAGGCATCAATCATCGAATCGCCCACGGTGCCGGCGCCGACCACCAACAACCGTTCGCTGTCCGGCCGTGCAAGAAACCGCGCGCCCAACACTGAGTCGCCGGCGGTTTTGTAACGCGTTACCAGATCACCATCGACCAGCGCCGACGGCACGCCCGTGCCTGGATCAAACAGGGTGACCACGGAGTGTGCGGTTTGCAGCGGGGGAACGCGGGAGGCGTTGCCGGGAAACACGCTGGCGGCTTTCGTACCAAGACCCAAACCATCCACCCACGCCGAGCGCGTGAGCAGGCGATTGTCGCCATGGCCCAGCAACACATCGCCGATGTGT
>JBGCEL010000069.1:0-3556 GCA_045106455.1 Gammaproteobacteria bacterium | reverse complement strand
GGCCCCGGCGGCGAGAAAAACGACACGCGTAACAACCCAAGATCCACAATGTTCACCATGCCATCGCCGTTCATGTCGTAATTGAGGTTGGTGCCGAAGATCTCCGAACGCAGCAGTCCCAGATCGAGCACATTAACTATGCAGTCCTGATTAAAATCGGCATCGCAGGTGTTGCCGAAGCCGTCACCGTCGGTGTCGCGCTGCGGATCGTTGTTCAGCAGTACGCAGTTGTCATGGCGATCGTCGAGCGAATCCCCGTCGACATCGCCGCCGGGCGCGGGCAGGCAGTCGATGGCGGTAGCCGGTGTGGTTAGCCGGCGTACGAAATCGAATTCGGCCTGCAGATCAGCGCCGCTAAAGGCATTGGCAATCATGCCCACCTGCAGCGTTGCAGGCAGATCAGGGCGGTCGTAGTTTTGCAGCTCGATCCAATCCACATCGCCATCCAGGCGGCGAAACGTGTGTATGGCCGAGCCCACACGGCACAGCACGAGCTCTCCGGAGTGCGCGCCGTCGCTCAGAATGAGTTGCGAACCGGAATTGATCGTGTTCTTGGTCTCACTGCCGGTATTGGGTGACTGTCGTCCCACGTTCACCATGATGTGGTTTTCATTGCCGGCTGTAGCCCCTGCAGGATCGCGCAGCATGAGCCCGGCTGAATTAAAGGTCGCGACCGGTGCGCCAAGGGGGTCGGCGATGCCGCGTGTAGTGACTCGCGTATGCACCGAAAAGTTGCCGTCAATCATTTTAAACAGCAACGGCGCGTCGCCGTCGGCAAACCAGCCGGGCGTTTGCGTCGGCACGATGGTCAGGTGGCCGGCCGTGGTCGCGTTGGTGTCCAGCAACGTGTACTGCGCCGGTGTGTTTTCAACCACGTGGCGGCGCGACCAGTTGTCCAGGGTGTCGGCGTTGTTGAACTCGTCTGAAAACACGGACGTTTGAGCCATGGCGCTGACGCAGCTCGCGACGCCAAGCAGGCTCGCAAGACCGAGCTTTGGTATGAATAATTTTGATGACATGTTTATCGCGTTGGCCCCGGTTGGCGTTGTACTCTGAGTATGTGCCCCGGCGGGTGTCTGTGGCAAATCAAGACAGGGGACGCCGGGTGGTGAAACCGGTTGCCTCACTAGGTAAAAAAAGGACCGCTGTACATGTTTCGTTTTTTCGAATCAAGAATTGATCCATACCCTGAGGAAGAGCCCACCCAGCCGCCCGGTACGCTGCTCGGGTTTTGCTGGCTGTACACGCGGCCCGTGATCGGATGGCTGGTTGTTATGGCCGCGCTTAGCGCGTTCATCGCCGTGGGTGAGGTGGCGCTGTTCGGTTTTCTAGGGTCGATTGTCGACTGGCTGTCGAATGCCGAGCGGGTGGGGTTTCTCGAGCGCGAAGCCGGCCGCCTGTGGCTCATGGGCGGCTTTTTGCTGGTGGTATTGCCGCTGGCCATTGTGATTCACTCGCTGATTATTCATCAAACGCTGCTGGGTAATTACCCGATGATCGGCCGCTGGCAGATGCACCGATTTTTGCTCAAGCAAAGCATGTCGTTTTTCTCAGATGAGTTTGCGGGCCGGGTGGCCACCAAGGTGATGCAAACGTCGCTGGCCGTGCGCGAGGCGGTTATGAAAATCGCCGACGTGCTGGTGTATGTGCTGGTCTATTTTGTCTCGGTGATTGTGATGGTAGGGCAGGCCGACACGCGACTGGCGTTGCCGTTGCTCGGGTGGTTGGTGATCTATCTGATGGTCGTTAGTTTTTTCGTGCCGCGTCTGGCGCGCGTAAGTCGTGAACAGGCGGACGCTCGTTCCATGATGACGGGGCGGATTGTGGACAGCTATACCAACATCAACACGGTGAAACTTTTCTCGCACGCCGGACGCGAGGCGAGTTACGCGCGCGAGGGTATGGACGGGTTTTTGCACACCGTGCATCGTCAGATGCGTTTGGTCACGCTGATGCAATGCTGCGTGTATTTCAACAACGTGCTGGTGGTGTTCCTGGTCGCTGGTCTGTCGATCTGGCTGTGGCTCGATTCTGTGGTGTCGGTGGGCGCGATTGCGATTGCCGTGGCGCTGGCGCTGCGCCTCAACGGCATGTCGCAATGGATCATGTGGGAGGTGTCTGGCTTGTTCGAAAACATTGGTGTCGTGCACGACGGGATGTCGATGCTGGCGCAGAAGCGAGAGGTGCAGGATGCACCCGGTGCCAATGTGTTGGAGGTGCCTCGCGGCGCGATTGAGTTTGAGAACATTCGATTTCACTATGGCAAAGATGCCGGTGTCATCGACGACTTGAGCCTGAGCATTGCGCCGGGCGAGAAGCTGGGTCTGGTGGGCCGCTCCGGCGCAGGCAAAACGACGCTGACCAACTTGCTGCTGCGTTTCTACGATCTCGATGGCGGCAAGGTGGCGATTGACGACGTGAATATCGCCGGCGTCTCGCAGGACTCTCTGCGTGGCCAAATTGGCGTTGTAACGCAGGACACGTCGTTGCTGCATCGTTCTATTCGAGAGAACATTGCGTACTCCAAGCCGCACGTGTCTGATGAAGAAATTATCGAGGCCGCGGTGCGTGCTCGCGCGTGGGATTTTGTGCGCGAGCTGGAAGACCAGAGCGGGCGCAAAGGACTGGATGCGTTTGTGGGCGAACGTGGCGTGAAGCTATCGGGTGGTCAACGGCAGCGCATCGCCATCGCCCGGGTGTTTTTGAAAAATGCACCGATCCTCGTGCTCGATGAAGCGACGTCTGCGCTGGACTCGGAGGTGGAGGCCGCGATTCAGGAAAGCCTGTTTGAGCTCATGGACGGCAAAACCGTGATCGCGATCGCGCATCGTTTGTCCACTATCGCTTCACTGGATCGTCTGGTGGTGATGGAGCGCGGCGCGATTATCGAAACCGGTACCCATGCGCAGCTCGTTAACGGAGGCGGGGTGTACGCCGATCTCTGGGCGCGCCAGTCGGGCGGGTTTTTAGGTTCGGATGAGCCTGATGCGCCCTGATTCAGGCGGGGCGATGCGCGTTGTGACGTTGCTGACGCTGTTGCTAAGCGCAAGCGCGTGCACGGCAGAATCCCGACCGCGAGTGTTCATCGCAGGCGATTCCACCGCCTCGCATTATGAGACAAAGCACACGCCTCAATCCGGCTGGGGGCAGGCGTTGGCGTTTTATCTGCACAATGACACTGTGATCAACAACCGGGCATCGAGTGGCCGCAGTACCAAGAGTTTTCAAAGCGAGGGACGCTGGGAGGACCTTGTCGACGATCTTCGGGCTGGCGACGTGGTGCTGATTAGTTTTGGCCACAACGATGCGCGTGACGACTCGCCTGAGCGTTTTACCCAACCGGATGGCGAGTATCGCGAGAACCTGACGCGATTCGCGCGCGATGTGTTGGCTCGCGATGCACACCCGGTAATATTGTCGCCGGCCGCGCGGCGACTGTGGGAGGGACCGGTAATGGTAGAGACGCACGGTCTTTATGCGCTCAATGCCAAATCGGCAGCGCGCGCCTCGGGCGCATCATTTATAGATTTGGCGAGCGACTCGCTGGCCTATTTCG
>JBGCEL010000068.1:0-3866 GCA_045106455.1 Gammaproteobacteria bacterium | reverse complement strand
GCCTCGCTCTCCATTCCTGAATCAGCGATTTCCGGGCGGCGGCCAACATTGGTTGGCGCCACGGTGGATTGGCCCCACGGGCGCGGACGCTACCCGGTATCTGCCAAGCTGCGCTACGGTGACGTGAGACTGCGTCTGCTGGACTAAATTGGTTCGACTGCTGACCTTGGCCTATGCTGTGCTGACAACAAGCGCGGCGTCATGAGCTGGCTCTGCGTGCAAACACCACTCGGACTTGCCGGCGCGGGGTCACCATCATGCTCACCCAATCTACGCTTCTACTTCGTCAATTTGTTCTAATCGCTTTGCTTGTCTGCACGACCGTTTGTGCACTGGCCAACGAGCAGGGCGGCCCGCCGCCCGCTGAACCCATCACCATCATGACGCGTAACGTGTATGTTGGCGCCGATATCTTTCGCGTGGTCAATGCCGATCCGGTGTTGATTGTACCGACGATCGCGGAGGTCTACGCCACCGTGGTGGCCACCAATTTCGCCGAACGAGCGCAGGTGCTCGCCGACGAGGTGGCCTTGCACGAACCGCACATCATTGGTCTGCAGGAAGTGGCGCTGACCCGACGGCAATCCCCCGGCGATGTGTTTTTTGGCAATCCCGAACCGGCGATGGAGCCGGACATGGATTTTCTCGCCATGTATTTGCAGGCACTGGGTGAGCGCGGCCTTAACTATGTGGTGGTGGCAAGCGTAGACAACGCCGATATCGAACTGCCGCTAATTACCGATGACAGTCTGGATGATATTCGGCTTACGGATCGTGACGTGTTGCTAGTGCGTGGTGATCTGACGTTTGACGAGGCTGAGACCGGCAACTACAGCGATAATGTTGAAATCAATTTGTCCGGCGCTGTGATCAATTTTAACCGCGGCTACACGCGCGCCGCCGTGACCATTGGCGGTGTGGAATATGTGGTCCTCAACACGCATCTGGAGGTCGGCGGGCAGCCGGAGGTGCAGGGCGCCCAGGCGGACGAGCTGATCGCTATGCTGGCGTCAGAAACGCGTCCGGTGCTTGTTATGGGTGATATTAATGCCTCCCCACAGGATCCGCCTGTGCAGGCCTACGCGCGATTGGCGACCGCCGGCTATGTGGACATTTGGAATGAACGGGTTGTGGATGACAACGATCCGGGCCTGACCTGCTGTTTTAGTGAGACGCTCGATGATCCCGCACCGGCTTTTGCTGAGCGTATCGACGTCATCGTGGCCCGGACGGGGCGCAGTACGTCGCTCGCAGGCGTTGAAGCCACCGTACTTGGTACCACGCAGCAGACGGCTTCTGGGCTGTGGCCGTCGGACCATGCCGGTGTGGTCACCACGATGCGGGTGCTGGGCCCCGGCGATGATGGCGATGGTGACGACGTAACCGACTTCCAGGACAACTGCGTTGGCCGTTTCAATCCCAACCAGCGTGACACCGACGAAGATGGTTTTGGCAATCTCTGCGACGCGGATTTTGATCAGGACAATGTCGTCAACTTCCGCGATCTGGGATCGTTCCGAATTTTGACATTGAGCAATGACCCGGATGCTGATTTTAACGGTGACGGTAACGTCAACGCGATGGATCTTGGCATTTTGCGCACGCTGTTCTTTGCGCCGCCGGGGCCATCTGGTCTGGTAGACAACTCGCAGTAGCGCGTCGCATTGCTCGGTAATCGCGCACCGCTGCCTATCACGCAGCGGGAGCAGACGCGTCTGAGTTGCGCGTCTAATTGACCGCTATGTCATCAATGATGTCTTTGTAGCCGCTGGTGGTCTGCCCGTTTTTCTGTTCTGTCGCATCTTTGCGCGCCAGATAAAACAAGCGTTCAAAGAAACTCTGACGCCACGCCTCTCGCTCCTGCAAAGCGGTTTCGTCGAATTCAATTTTTTCAATACCCTTTGCCAGATCAATACCATGCTCTAACGCGACTCGCTCCTGGGCGTCGATGCGATCACGCATCACCGCAAGTTCGCTGGCCATGACCATGACCATCGACATGAGTTGATCGACACCCTCGGCCTCAAAAAATGCGGGTCTCTTGCCTTTTGCATCCTTGATAACATGAGGTCGATCATTTTCCGGGATGTCAGTCATTACGCTGCCTCTTCATTGGTCAGGGGTTTGTCGGCGACGAGAACCTGCCAGCCACCACCTGGCGCGAATTCGCCCGCCGTAAAGTCGCGGTCAGCCACTTCCTCTGCGGAC
Source organism: Gammaproteobacteria bacterium (assembly GCA_045106455.1). GTDB lineage: Bacteria > Pseudomonadota > Gammaproteobacteria > Steroidobacterales > JBCCMA01 > JBCCMA01. The sequence goes on along the minus strand of JBGCEL010000068.1, from coordinate 1,658 downwards.
TTTTCATCGTAGCCTGCGGTTTGCGCGGCGAACTCCATAATGGCCATCGGCGCGTCGTCAAACTTGATTGAACCACGAGGAAACCCGACATTTTCCGCCAGCGCAATTTGATCCATGTCACGCATTGCGCCCCAGAAAGGTTCGTTGTTGTACCAGGTCTCATTGTCGAGAATAAATTGGGTAAAAGGGTCCATCAGATCGAACGGGGGCAAATCCGCATGAATCATGATCCCGCCACCTGCCAGTAAGCGATTGCACTCTTTGAAGATTCTGGGCATAGCCTTGCCACTGGTCTCATGTAGCAATATGTGGCTTACCACGAGATCAAAATGCCCGTCGTCAAAGGTGGTTTCCTCCGCGTTCATTTGGGCGAAATTCACATCCAATCCGAATGCTTGCGCTCTGGCATGTGCGTAGCGAATGACCGGTGCACCAGCGTCTATGCCCCAAATCTCCGCATCCGGGAAATACTCTTTGTAGGGCAGGGTGGAGTGCCCAACGGTGCATCCCATATCGAGGATTCGTTGCGGTTTGAAGTTCGGGCGATTGCGTTTCAGGTAGTTACACACAGATCGTCCCATGTCGTCATTATTGGGACCGGTGTAGCCCATCGAATAAAGATAGACGCCTCGATCATAGAGCACGCCCGCCGCAATATCGTCTTTGGTGACCTCGCTGCAATAGCCACCGGGCATACAGTGAATATCCAACGCGCTTACGTAGCGCGGTGGTTCAAAACCCTCTGGAATTTCCAGTTTTGCGTTGGCTCGAGCGGACAGCTGTCGCGCCTTTTCGATGAGCTCCGGCAATTGGCGGTCAATACTGATGTTTGTGGCTTCCCACAATAATTCTTGAGAAATGCGATTGATCGAGGCGTAGAGCTGAAAGTAGCGGTCCTTGACCATGCCTTTGCGAATATCGTGACGGTTTCTAATCGGCCGTTTGTTCTCGTGTTCAAATTGGCGCGATACTCGATTGCCAAACACAGGTCCGAGGCCCACCAGCAATTCCTGCTGGATAAAGCTCTTCATGCTCTTGGCGAACTCCTGGCGGGAAGTTTCGTCGTGGGTATTTTCTGGCAGCATGTCATGCTGAGCTTGCTGGAAACAATTGAGCACGTATCACCTCTGCGTGGCTAGCACGATTGAATTTGTGTCGTGGGGCCCATAGTAGTTAGCCTAGTCCACTGTAAGCCATGACAAATATCAACCCCAGGCCGGACTACTACCCGCTGACGCCGTGGTCACGTTTTTAGTCAAAGACACCCATTTCACTCACTCTGTCGGGATTTTTGATCGCGATAGAGTGGGGCCGAGTATGACAATGAGCCCGATGTTCTTGAGCTTGGTCATCGAACGATTAACTGTCTCCACCGTCAGCCCCAGATCATCGGCACCGTTTGTATAGGGCAGGTAACCATCCGATGCACCACCACCGCGTACGGTGCAGAGTATTTTCTGGTCATAACAGTGGCGCTTTTTATCCATATTGAGAAGCTACATCCTAACGCGTTCCAGCGGCGTTGATAATTGTCATTGCGCCCGTGTCGGAATACAACAAATCTAGGCTGCGTTAAGACATCCGCGCATTACGCTTGCGGATGATAATCTGGGACAAATATGAAGCGTCTCGACATAGCTATTGTAGGAGCCGGTATT
>JBGCEL010000067.1:0-8073 GCA_045106455.1 Gammaproteobacteria bacterium | reverse complement strand
TGCCGATCAGCGTCACACCGATACTCTTTGCCGTGGACCACGTGCGCGTGCGCGTGGTGTAGTCCACGCCATCGGCATAGCGCTCCAACACGATGTCGCCCTTGTGGACTACGAGCAGACTCAACGTCGTTTGCTCCGGTGTCTCACGCTCAAATGCCCAGCGCGCGGCCGCGCACAGCGCGCTCCCATCCGGTGTTACGCAGGCTTTTGGCGTGCGAGTCAGAGCATCGCCATCCGGCCACGGCACGGCACTTACGTCCCGCGCTGGTGCGGCGTTTGGAATTTCCGGCAGTTCGTCAATCTCCGCCGCCGTTTGATCTGGCGCCATCACCACACAACCTATGCCTTCACGAAACGCGGCGCGGATCGACGTACCGTGCTCCCCACCGCCGACAACAACAGAACGGCTGGCGTTTTCGATGTCATAGCCGCCGCCACTTGCCCTACCCACAGGGTCATCGAGATAACGCAGCTCTTGAGAAAACACCAGATCGAGCGGCCTGTGCGAGGTAAACAGGCCATTGCACATCAGTACGGCCTGCACGCCGTTACGGATCATTTGCCGCTCGGCAACAAAATAATCGTAGGACTCCACCTGATCGGCATGCACACGAGGCGCCGCACAAATAACGGCAAAAAGAGCCGCAGCCGTCAGCGAAAAAGCAAAACGTAGAGCGTTCATGGCGTGCACTGTCCCAATCAAATTGAAGCTTGACTATGCAAGTGCGGACGCTCGAACTCAAGACACCGTGCTATGGCCGCTCACCGCCCGAAATTGTATGCTCTGTGGCATGGGTATCTACTTTTTGGGACCAACGGGCACCTTTAGCGACAGCGCATCGAACGCACTGGTCGCAACGCTGCTGCCCGCGGCACACGAACACACCACACGCACACCGTGCCCCACGATCAATGCGGTGGTAGATGCCACAGCACACAACGACAGCTGGGGCGTGATTCCCTACTACAATTTGATTGACGGACTGGTTGCCGAATCGCTCGATCGCATACTCGCGAATAACCTCACCGTCCACGGTGCGCTGCAGCTGCCCATTCGCATCGCCCTTGGCGAGGCACAGGGTGCGAGCGACACAGCCCCCATTTATTCCCACGCCAAGGCTCTGGCGCAGTGCGCCCAATTTTTGCAAGAGCAGCATCCCCAGCGCGAACAGATCGGCGTCGCCTCCACCGCCCAAGGTGTGGATGAGGCGAGAAACAACAACGCCCTGGCACTCGGCCACGTGGACCTGCTGACGACGCACGGCATGAACGTTCTAAATCCCGACGCCACCAACCCCTATTTCGGACGCACGAACTACACCGAGTTTTTGCTCATCGGCAAACGCGAGGCGGAAACTCAAGCCAAGCCGCCACCAAACCGGTGCATTATCGCGTGCGCACCGCAAACCGATCGTCCGGGGCTGCTGGCTGACATTTTGGCTCTACTCGGTCTGTTTGAATTGAATCTCGCACGACTGCACTCGCGACCAGCCATCGCCGCCGCTCCGACCCAACTCGACCCACAGGTGTTCTATTTGGAGATCGCCGGCGCGCCGCCACCGGCAGTTCTTGAGCTGTGCGCTGACGCACTGGCGCGCACGCTGGGCGGTGACGCGCAAACGCAGGTGCTGTTCGATCTGGGCAGTTATCCGCTGAGCGGCGCCAACCCTCCGAGCACTTAAGCCGGGCGCGTCACGCGGAACAACACGGCGTACATCACGGGCACCACCAGCAACGTCAGAAGCGTCGCAAACAGTAGCCCGAACATGATGGTAATCGCCATCGGCTTGAACATAGCGGTACCGCCCCACCACAGCGGCATCATGCCAAGCACCGTCGTCGCGGTCGTCAGCATAATGGGTCGAAAGCGCTGCAGACATGCCGCTATCACAGCCTGTTCCGGCGTCTTGCCTAATTCGTCGATCTCAATCTTGATTCGATCAATCAACACAATCGCGTTGTTAATGATAATTCCTGACAGCGCGATGATGCCCAAAAACGTAAAAAATCCGATGCTCGATCTGGCGACTAGCAAGCCAATGGTCACGCCAATCATGCCAAGCGGAATGGTCATCAGAATAATGATTGGTCGGCGCACAGAATTGAACTGAATCACCAGCAAAAGAATAATGCTCATTAGCGCCAGCGGCAGCTTGGCGGCAATAGACGCGTTGGCATCGTCAGAGGATTCGGTTTCACCCCCAATTTCATATGCATAGGCACGCCCCCATGAGGCGCTCGTCTTTTCAAGCCACGGCAACAGCGTGCTGTTAATCTCGGTGGCCGTCGTACCTTCATGCAGCTGAGCTTGCAGTGTTAGCGTGCGCTCCCGATCACGCCGCTTGATGATGCCCGGCTCAAAAGCCAAACGCACGTCCGCCACCTGTTTCAATGGAACGGGTTGGCCAGCCGTTGGCGAATACACGCTTAGACCATCAAGACGCCGTATATCGAGACGGTCCGAATCCACAATCCGCAACGTGATCGGAATGAGCTTATCGCCTTCACGATACTGGCTGAGCTCAAGACCGCTAAGACCGGCTCGCAACGAAAACGCGACATCGGTACTTGTGACACCCGCCCGCAGTGCTCGCTCCTGATCCACGGCAACAATGAGCTTCTTGGTCTGTAGACCCCAGGTATTTTTCACCGACAGCACGCCGGCGTCTTCATACAGGCGGTCGGTCACCTGGCTTGCCATGGCGTAAAGCTGATCGGTCGCAGGGCCCGATAGTCGCACCTGAATCGGATAACCCACGGGCGGACCATTTTCCAGGCGCGAAATTTGATTACTAACGTCGGGGTAGTTTTCAAATAAATACCGCTGAATCGCCGGGATGATTTTCGTCACGTCTTTGCCAGCATTCGTATTGGCAATCAAAAACGTATTGGCCGGATTTTGGTTTGGCGGATCCAACCCAAGCGTAAAGCGCGGCCCGCCTTCGCCGATAAACATCAGCCAATTGCGCAAACCCGGTGCATCGGCATCACCGCCGTAGAACTCCTCGGAAATAAAACGATCGAGGTCCCGCACCATGGCCTCGCTGGTCTCAATCGACGTTCCCAACGGCAGTTCGAGCTTGCCCGAAAACACCGGATCTTCAGACGGCGCAATAAACTGCGCCGGCACCATACCAAGGCCCCATATCGCCGTCGCAAACAACCCGATCACACCGATCAAAAACACAGCTCTAAACTTCAGCACGGCCGTCAAGACACCGCGATACACTCGATAAGCCAGATTATCTGGCACCGCCTCATCACCGTCGCGCTGCTGACTCACTTTCAATACCACGGTCGACAGCAAAGGAATCACCGTCATGGCGAGCACCCAGGAAATCAGGAGCGCCAATGTCACGACATAAAATATATCGGCGGTGTATTCGCCGACGGCGGACTCCGCCAGACCAATCGGCATAAACGCCGCACCGGTGGTAAGCGAGGAAATTAGCAGCGGCGTTTTCAACTCGGCACCGGAGAGAATCGCGGCGTCCACCGCGCCCATCCCGTTCTCACGCTTCACCAAGATTGACTCGACCATCACGATGGCGTTATCCACCAAAAGCCCGAGCGCGATAATCAACGCCGCCAGCGAAATTTGGTTCACGGTGATACCAAACAACTGCATGGCGAAAAACGTGACAATCATCGTGCTTGGAATGAGCGCGGCCACGACCAACCCGGTGCGCAGCCCCAAAAATGCGATCATGACCAGAATCACGATGCCAATGGCTTGAAACAGATTCGATGCAAAGTCACTAATGCTGTTGGTGACCAAATCTGCCTGAAACCAAATTTTTTCGATTTCGATGCCCCACGGGTACCGGCTTTGAATGTGCGGCATCAGCTCATCCAACCGACCGCCCAAACTCAAAATATCGCCGCCGTCACGCAGCGACACGGCCAGCGCCAGTGCCGGTTTGCCGTTCACGCGCGTCAGGCTATCCGGTGGATCACGATAACCCCGCGTTACCTCGACAATGTCGCCCAAATACACCAGCGATCCGCCCGGCAGCGAGATCACCGTGCGGCGTAATGCCTCCACCGATTCGATGTTACCCGTAGGCTCGAGCACAATACGTTCCCGCCCGCTGATGACGCTGCCGCCGGACGACAAGATGTTCACATTGCCAAGCACCGTGGAGAGCGTTTGCGGTGACAAGCCCAGCTCGGTCAGCCGCGCCGTGCTGTATTCTACAAACAGCACTTCATCCTGAGCGCCGTGGATGCTGACCTTGGCGACGTCCGGTTCTTTAAGCAATTCGTCACGGATCGCATCGGCGACTGTTTTGAGTTCGGCATTTGTATAACCGTCGCCGGTCAGGGCGTACACACTGCCGAAGACATCACCAAATTCGTCGTTTACAAACGGTCCGCTTACGCCGGCAGGCAGCTCGCTTGCCACGTCATCAATTTTTCGCCGCAGATCATCAAAGATCGGACGCATCTGCGTGTAGCTTTCTTTGAAGTTGACGTTGACGATCGAGACGCCGGTGCGCGTGTCCGAGGTGATGTTGTCCACCTCCGGCATTTCCTGGGCCTTTTTCTCGATCTTGTCGGTGACCAGTTGTTCCATGCGCTCCGGGCTTGCACCAGGCAGCTGCACAGACACCACAGCGGTACGCACAAGAAACCCCGGATCCTGCGCTTTGGGCAGCGCCACGTATGCCATGATTCCTGACAGCAGAAGCAGCGCCGTCACAACCAGCGTGACGCGATTTTGCTTGATAGCAAGCGAGGTAAGACTCACGCTCAGGCGTCCGGCAACAGCACAATCTGGTTTTCGCGAATCACGGTGGTACCTGCAGTAACCACGCGCTCACCCAGCGAGAGACCGTCCCGAATTTGGATACCGCGTTCTGTCAGCTCGCCCACTTCGACCTGACGGCGGCGGATCGTTGCCTGACCGTCTGCACTGGGTTCAGCGATAAACACGAAGCGACCGCGTTCGTCGTTGATGACCGCCGACGCCGGAATCACGAACGCGCCGGAAGCCGCTCCAACCGAAAACTCAAAGGTGACTTCGGCCGCCATAGACGGGCGAATATCAGCACCTGAATCGAGCAACGTCACGACCACCGGATACGTGGCCGCACTGGCCCCCGACGCGACACCCACTTCAGTTACTTCGCCCAGATATTCGCGATCACCCAGTGCTGAGAACTTAATGATCGCCGGCATCTTTTGTTCGAAATCACCAATCAGGCTCTCGGGAATACCCAAGCGAATTTCGATACCCGCGCCGCAGTTAACCTTCGCCACCTGCGCGCCGGCATTCACGTTTTCGTTCAATTCCACATCCACCGAAGCGACGGTGCAATCGTTGGCCGCATCGAGACGGGTGTAGGAGCGGTTGAGCTGCGCAATTTGCCGCGCCTTGCGCGCGGACTGCACCTGAGCTTCGGCCGACTCGAAGGACGCGCGCGCTGAATCGAGGTCGTTACGCGAAGCATTCGCGTTGGCGTACAAACCTTTAACACGACTGTAGTTGGCGTCCGCATTACGCTGGCTCGCCGTGGCCTGTGCGAGCGACGCTTCAGCCTGCTGCACCTGCAGGTCATAGGTGGACGGGTTCAGACGCGCAATCATCTGCCCGGCGGCCAACCGATCTCCCACCTGCACCGGCAGCTCGACCACGCTGCCGCTCACTTGAAAACTCATGCGAGAGGCCTGCGTGGACTGACTCACGCCGGAAAACGCACGTGTGCGCACATCTGCACTCTGCGTCACCACCGCGACACGCACCGGCCGCAGCGTTGGCGCGTTGGTCTGCTCTTGATCCGGCTCGGCGCAGCCAACCAAAGCGACGATGGTCGCGCACGCGACGAATCTGACACAGCGACTCATTTATCGATCTCCCGGGGCGGCCAGCGATTGCTGACGCTGTTGAATATACTCATGAAGCCGGCCGGCCTTTTGTGTTTGCTCGGCGGGCGACAGCAAAAAATCATACTGACTCGCTGCACGCTGGAAATTCATGATGTCGATGAGAAAATCATGCACAGCGTTATTGGCACTTAGATCGGCCTGCAGGCTTTGATTCTGAGCATCCAGCAAATCAACAATGCTCACCGCACCCTGACGATAGGAATCCGACACCAGCTCCAAATTTTTGCGCGCCGCATCGGCGCCGGCTTCTGACAACTCAATGTTGCCGTAGCTGGCCTGGGCGTTGTGCATGGCGGCACGTACATTTTGCTCGACACGCTGCCGGGTGGCCGCACGGGAAAACTCAAGCTGCTGACGGGTCAGTCGGGATCTTGTGAGCTGGGCCTTGCGCGCGTTACCAAGATACAGCGGGATCGATACGTTTAACGACACGTTCCAGTCGTTGAGCGAATCGGCCGGGCTGCCAGAGCCAAGGCCCGAAGCATCGATATTGTCGAGATACTGCGCCTGCACGCTGACATCCGGCACGCGAAACGCACGCTTGCGAGCGACCACATCGCGTTCGACGGCGGCAATTTGGGCATCGATCTGATTGAGCTCAGGGGAGGCACGTATCGCGGCTTCAACATTCCATGCCACAAACCAATTGAAGCTGCGTGGGTTGGAAATGAGTTCATCGAATTGTTCAGCCTTCATAACAAACGGCGCGTCCCGCGCCGGCGTCGCAAGCGCCAATAGCGTACCCGGTGGCTGATTCAGGACACGATTGAGCGCATCCTCAGCGCGCCGATTAACGGCCAGTGACGCGAGCAGCGCTGATTTTGCCGTCGCAAGATTTGAATCCCAACGATAAATATCGGCATTGCTGGCAAAGCCCACATCGACCCGATCACGCGCCAGCTCGAGATTGGATTTAGACAGCGCGACGTTTTCGCGCTGGATGCGCACCTGCGTGCGTGCTCGCAATAGCTGTAGGTAGGCCGTGGTGGATTCAAGAATCAGATCTAGCTCGCGCGCATCAAAAGCGTATTCGCGACCGCTTTGCAGAAAAGTTTGCTGGTCACGTGCGGAGCGCGCGCTCTCGGAATACAGTAGCTGCGACAGCGCCACGGCACCGGTCGCCGATCGCTGCGGCGCCAATGCCCCGCGGGCCAACTCAGCATCTCGTCGCAGGTTGTAAGCCCCGGAAACGCTAATCTGCGGCCGGAGCTGCGACTGGGCCAATGCGACATCCTGCTCACCAATCTCCACACTGCGACGCTCTACCTGCAAATCGAGATTGGCCGCCACGGTCTTGCGGGCAATCCCGGCAAGATCTAACTCCGCGCCGGCGCCGCGCACCTCCGCGTTGATAAGCTCTGCGCTACTGAGCACGTCAAAGCGCGGAGACAGACCGATCTTCCGTGCGGTTTGCATATTGATCGTAAGGCGCCGCTTGCCATCGTAAAAAACTGGCTGATCAGCGGCGCGCGCGCCCAGCATCACGGCCTGCATGTTTAACGCATTGCGTCGCGCGATACGGCGCATGTCCGTTTCGATACTGTCAGCAGCTAGCGCACCGCGGCGCACTTCATTTTCACTCACCAGACTAAAGGAGGGCAGCCGCCGGCGTGCGAGCTCCTCCAGCAGCGCATCAAGTTGCGCCTCGGGCATGCGCGGTAAGCCACCCAGCAACACCGCATCCACACCCTCCCACAGATCTTTGAGCGGCTCGTGATCGACACCATCATGGCCGACAAAGATATACTCTGCATCGGGTGCCTCACGCTGGATTAGCTGCCGCGCTTGCGGCAGTACGTCGAGGATCAAGGCGTCGGTGACCAGCAGCGCACGCGTGAAGGGAATGACTCGCTGGAATGACGCCAAATCTTCGGTAAACGGCACCTGGTCAGCCAGATAATTGAGGTGCTTGCGCCCTGATGTGCCGTCCGTTTGCGGCGCGCCGACGAGCCTTGGGTTAAACACCAGCGGCAGGAAAGTAGGTTTTTGAAACGAGGGCCGCGAAACCAACAGTTGGTTGGCCGCAAACCCCACGACCAACACGTAGTCGATCTGCGGATTGGCATAGGCGCCGTCGAGCGCGGCGTTGATGCCGTCACTGCTCCAGTTCGCCGGCACCGACGTGAACTGCACATCGAATTCGCCGGTCGTCAGTGCAATCAGTTCATCGCGAAACGTTTGCTC
>JBGCEL010000066.1:0-89121 GCA_045106455.1 Gammaproteobacteria bacterium | reverse complement strand
ATTGCTGGATCAGGGTTGCCCCCATTGTCCAATATTCCCCACTGCTGCCTCCCGTAGGAGTCTGGGCCGTGTCTCAGTCCCAGTGTGGCTGATCGTCCTCTCAGACCAGCTACGGATCGTCGCCTTGGTAGGCCATTACCCCACCAACAAGCTAATCCGGCTTAGGCTCATCCAATAGCGTGAGGTCCGAAGATCCCCCACTTTCACCCGAAGGTCGTATGCGGTATTAGCTCGAGTTTCCTCGAGTTGTCCCCCACTACTGGGCAGATTCCTAAGTTGTACTCACCCGTCCGCCACTCGACGCCTGGGAGCAAGCTCCCATCGTTTCCGTTCGACTTGCATGTGTTAAGCATTCCGCCAGCGTTCAATCTGAGCCAGGATCAAACTCTTCACTTTAAAGCAAAGCTTTTGAGAAGGTTGATAAGTTTCCCGGTTCAATTACTTGAGTATTTCAAAGCAATCTATCTAGGTCACTCATCGGGTTTTGAGTCTCTCTCAACCCCACGAGTGCCCACACAAATTATTTGGTTCAAATTGTTAAAGAGCGTGCCTCGCAACTTCGTCGAGGCAGACCATCAAGTATAACTGGTAAATGGCTCTCGTCAATAGTGACTGGTGAACAATTTCCGTTTTTTCTTGAAGCCCTCGAAAGACGCTGTGTCCGTCGAGGGAGGCGCATTATAGGTCACGTTCTGATTGCGTCAACAGCAAAATCGGTCTTTTCGAAAAAAAAATGCAAGTGGCGGAAATACATCGGATTTTTAGAGACCCTAAATCGACTCTTTGTGGCTTTACCGGCCCAGTCGCGCACGGCCTTCCAAATAGCGGCGGTAAGGTGCCCCGAAAGCGGCATTACAACCTGCTCAATAAGTAACCAATCCTGAGCCAGCAAATGCCATCTTGGAGCTCGCCGGAGGATTTCGCGCGTTTTTGCCACCCCACCCGTACGAAACCGAAGGTCTAGCGGGCGGTTTAATCTTGCGGCAAATACTCCATGCGTACGTTGCATCTGGCGTAGGGTGACGTGCCGTCGCACTTTTGATGCTTAAACCCCACCGATTCATACAGCTTAAGTGCCGCGACCAGTGAATCATGGCTCTCAAGATACAGCTGCACCCCGCCAAGCTCGCTGTAGCGCTCAAGCACGGCCCCGATGAGGGTGCGCCCAATGCCGTGGCCCTGCGCGGCGCCGGTCACGGCCATCTTGGTGAGCTCAAAAACGCCATCGCCCTGATGCTTCAGGGCGCAGCAGCCTACGATTTGATCATCCAGACTGGCAAACAAAATATCGCCGCCGGCGGCCATGACACTCTTCTGCGGATTGCCCAAGACCTCGCGGTCTATAGACTCAACCTGAAAGTAACGCTCCAGCCACTCAAGGTTAAGCCGCTCAAAATGCGGCGCCAGCTCCGGCCGGAATCCCTGTATGCGTACGCTCATCGCTGCCTCGCTCAAGCTGCCTCTACACCGACTGCACAACGCGAATTCGTGCGAATTTGCGTTTGCCCACCTGATACACGTGTCTGGACCCCACAGGCAGCCGCATTGAGGGATCGGCGACCTTCTCGCCATCAATACGTACCGCGCCCTGCTTGACCATACGGATGCCCTCCGAGGTGCTTGCGACCAGCCCGGACTGTTTCAGCACATGCGCAACACCCAGCTCGTCCCCCTCGCAAGCCACCTCTTTTTCATCCAGATCGTCGGGAATCGCATTTTTCTGGAAACGCGTGATAAAGCCCTCATGCGCGGCTTTTGCGGCCGCCGCCCCGTGAAAACGCGTCACGATTTCAGCGCAGAGCTTGAATTTGATATCGCGCGGGTTGGCGCCCGCCTCGATGTCGCCGCGCCAGCCCTCAATCGTTGCCATCGATTCGAAGCTCAGCAGTTCGAAGTAGCGCCACATCAGATCATCTGAGACTGACATGAGCTTACCGAACATCTGATCCGGGGCATCGGTAATACCAATGTAGTTGTCCAGCGATTTGGACATCTTTTGCACGCCATCGAGCCCTTCAAGGAGCGGCATTGTCAGCACAATCTGCGGCGCCTGACCGTAATCCTGCTGCAACTGACGTCCTACCAGCAGATTAAACTTCTGGTCGGTGCCGCCGAGCTCAACGTCGGCTTTAAGCGCCACCGAATCGTAGCCCTGCACCAGCGGGTAAAGAAATTCGTGGATCGCAATGGGACGCCCGCCCTTATAGCGTTTCGAGAAATCGTCACGCTCCAGCATCCGCGCCACCGTGTGGCGGGACGCCAGCCGAATCATATCGGCCGAGCTCATCGGGCCCATCCAGCGCGAATTGAAGTCCACGATGGTCTTTTCCGGGTCAAGAATCTTGAACACCTGTTCTTTGTACGTCACGGCGTTTTCAGCAATCTGTTCAGGCGTCAGCGGCGGACGTGTGGTGTTTTTACCGGTGGGATCACCGATCAGGCCTGTGAAATCACCAATTAAAAAAATGACCTCGTGACCGAGATCCTGAAACTGCCGTAGCTTGTTGATGAGCACCGTATGCCCGAGGTGCAGGTCCGGCGCCGTGGGGTCAAACCCCGCTTTTACCCGCAATGGTTGGCCCTTTTTGAGGCGCTTTTCGAGCTCTTCGGCCACGAGAATTTCGTCGGCGCCGCGGCCGATCAGAGCCAGCTGGTCTTCAATGGTGTGTGTCATAGTGAGGAAATGGTGTCCGGGAATAGGTAAATCACATTGACCCTTTGTCTGTTCACCGCTATTTTACGCTCAGCATTAAAGAGCGGGACGGCCGGTGACCCGAGTCAAGAGCCAGATACAACACGATTATAAGTCTCTGGTAAAGCCCGATGGGCACACCCCACGCCATCGCTCCCGCCGGTGGTTTGTCGCAGGGCTTGTTATCCCCGTCGCTCTCGTTGCCCTGGTGCTACTGGTTTCGCCCGGTGGCGACAGTCAAAACGCCATTGCGGCAACGTCGCAAGACACCCCGCCGACCGAATTGAGCGCGAACGCCGCACCCGTCGAACAGGCACCGGCACCCACGCCGACGCACAGTGAACGCATCCAACCAGTCCGTGACGTACCTGCCCGCGATGCAACAACAGACGCCGGCAGCACCACCATCGCGCTGGCCTTGCCGCCAGCGTCGTCGTCATCCGATGCAACACACGTCGCTACATCCGCACCGGTCCCACACGCAGCAGACACTACGGCCACACTGCCACTGCCGCAGCCGGCGACGCCACGTGTCGAACAAGCACCGACCCCAGCGCCGTCTGCACCGCTCGCGCGCGAACCGCGACCTGCGGGCATTGCGCCGCCGACAAACGTGGATGGCAAACAAACTCGCGCCCTGGCCATTCCAAAACGCGCGACAAACACAGCCCTGACCGTCGCCCCTGACACGGACGACCAGCCGGGCGAGCCACTCACCCTCGAAATTGCCTCAGGCGATTCACTCGACAAGCTGTTTATCAACAACGATTTGTCGCGCGGCGACCTGGCCACGCTGCTCGCCGTAAGCGAAGCCAAAGAAGCCCTCACGCTTCTGATGCCCGGCGACCAGATCAGCCTGCGTCATGATGGCCCTCGCATTCTGGCGCTTACCCGACGACTCGACGAAGAACGCACGCTACACATCGAGCGCACCGACGAGGGCTTCGTGCCGCGTATTGAAGATACGCCGGTAGAAATCCGCATCAACCGCGCCAGCGCCACGATCAACTCCTCGCTGTTCCTCGCGGCCAAAGCGGCCGGCATCAGCGACAACCTGGCCATGAATCTTGCCGGCATCTTCGCCTGGGACATCGACTTTGTGCTCGACATTCGCAAGGGCGATCGTTTTAGCGTGATCTATGAGGAAATCTGGCAGAACGGTCGGCGCTTGCGTGATGGCAACATCGTCGCCGCCATGTTCGTGAACGACGGGGATGAGTTTCGCGCCTTGCGCTACACCGACCCCGACGACAACGACGGCTACTTCACACCCGACGGCGTGAACGTCAAAAAGGCTTTCCTGCGGGCACCGATTAAATTCACGCCGCGGGTGACCTCAAACTTTAATCCCAAGCGCCTGCACCCGGTGCATAAACGCGTACGCCCTCATCGCGGCGTTGATTACGGCGCGCCAACCGGCACCCCGATTATTGCGGCGGGCGATGGCAAAGTGCTGTTTCGTGGCCGCAAAGGCGGTTACGGCAACACCGTGATCCTGCAGCACGGCGGCAATATCACCACGCTCTATGCGCACATGTCTAAATTTAATCGCAAGGTTAAACAAGGCTCACGTGTGCGTCAGGGCCAGATTATTGGCTACGTTGGTGCCACCGGCACGGTCACCGCACGGCATCTGCACTACGAGTATCGTGTGAACGGCGTGCATCGCAATCCGCGTACGGTGAGCCTGCCCAAGGCGCGACCTATCCCGTCGAAGTTCAAAACCGACTTCCAGCGCGCTACGGCGGCGGTCCAAAACCAGCTGGAAGTGGTGTCGCGGGATACGCGCATCGCGCTGGGCGACTAGGCTCCAAATTTCGCCGTTTAGAAACGGTAGCGCAGACCGGCCCAGATAACATCTGCCTCGCTGTCACCAAACTCAAAGCGATCCCACTGGCCGCTCAGCGACAAACGATCGGTGGCTTTGAAGTCCACGCCAAAGCCGTAGAACAAGTCCTCGCCCTCGTTCACGAACGTGCCATCCGGCGTCGCGAGTTCGGCTTCCCAAAAGAAGCCACCAATGCGTGCACTGGCATTAAGGGTGTCCGTTAGCGGTAGTTCGAAACGGGCTGCGAGCGTGCCACCGTCGGTTTCACCTTCGTTGGCCACACCCAAAACGTCGGCCTCGACTTCACCGAGAAACACATAGCCTGCTTCCACTGAGATGTTGTTGCCAAGGTCATAGCCAAGGCCAAAGCGCAACGCTTCGGAATCGTCTTCAAGAAAGATGCCGGCAATTTCGTTGTCGACATTAGCGCGACCAAACGCCGCATCCACATAGAGGCCCTGATCAGCGTAGGTCACGCCCACTGTCAGAAGCATCACCAATACGGCCAAGCCGAAATGTACGAGTCTGGATCCCTTGTTCATCGCATCGTCCTCCCGAACGCAAATTTAAGTGTCGGGAGATACGATGCGTGGGAGCGGCTGAACCGATCCTGAACGTTGCGAAATTGCGCCTCAGCTTGCCGCCGCGGCGATCATTGCGGCCACCGATTGGCGGTCCGGCACATTTTCCGGCAGGCCCTCAGCATCATGCAGCGCGGCCAATTTGTTCTGGATTCGATCCGGATTTTCGCCCGCCAACGCCGCCGCGCCACGCACACCGACGCGCAAAAGCGCATTCGCAAGATCACCGTCGACGCCCGCCACAGACTGCAACTGCGCCACATTCACCCATTTGCGCAGCGCAAAATCCTCGAGCCGGAGCGCGTCGGCCAGGGCCACGAGTTTGTCATCAGAATCCGTGGCGGCGCGCAGCGCAGCCAGGCTGTCGATGCCCGTTGCCGCCAGCGATGACGCCGCGGCGGGGGTCATTCCCGGCAGACCGCTAATCTGCGCACTCGCCACCGCCACCGGCTTTACCACTGCCTGCGGCCGCACCACTGCCGGCTGTTTGGTCCCGCGGTAGACATACCCAAGCGCGAACCCAAGCAACCCACCAATAGCGAAAAACAGACCAAAATAGGCCGCGAAATAAACCATGCGAAGCTCCGCGAAAATGTAACGTACGGGCGTTATACCTGCGGCTCCGCCGTTTTGACAAGCACTCACGACTCAACTGCTAAACTAAGGGCTATGAAACTCAAATCCATCGCACGCAAACTGCCGGCCGGCCAGCGACTGTTTAACCGCGAGCTGAGCCTTCTGGCATTTCATGAGCGCGTCCTCGCGCTCGCGCAGGACGATACGATCCCGCTGCTGGAACGACTGCGCTTCTTGTGCATTTCGAGCACAAACGTCGATGAGTTTTTTGAAGTGCGCGTGGCGCGGATGAAACACGCCATAGAGCTCGGCGCAGCGGCGCCCGGCGCCGATGGCATGGAATTGCCCGAGGTGTTAAGCGCCATTGCGCGTCAGGCCAACGATTTGATCGGCGCGCAGTACCGCACTTATCAAGATCAGTTGCTGCCCGCGATGGCCGCTCAGGGCATTGTGATCGCCCCGCGCTCGACGTGGACCAAGAAAGTAAAAAAGCACCTGCACCAGCATTTTCGCGACAACATCCTGCCGGTCCTGAGCCCCTTCGGACTCGATCCGGCACGGCCTTTCCCACAAATCATCAATAAAAGTTTGAATTTCATTGTCGGTTTGCGTGGCAATGATGCACTCAATCGCACCGCACGCTACGCGGTGGTCCAGGCGCCCCGCTCACTGCCGCGACTGATTCGGTTACCCGCTGAGCTTGGCATGGGGCCAGATACGTTCGTTTTCCTCGCCTCGCTCATCCGGGCGTTTACGGCCGATGTTTTTCCGGGCATGCAGGTGCAGGGTTGCCATCAGTTCCGCGTGACGCGCAATAGCGATCTGTTTTTGGAAGGCGAAGACTTTGACGATCTAATGATCGCGCTCAAAGATCGGCTTGCCGAACGTCAGCATGCCGCGGTGGTGCGCATGGAGATGTCGGAACACTGTGCACCAGAGTACGTTAACTACCTGCGCGAGCATTTCGGCCTGACGGTCAACGACTGCTACGGCGTCGATGGGCCGGTCAACCTCAATCGCGTGTCGGCGCTGTATGACATGGTGGATCGTCCCGATTTGAAAGATCGACCGTTGCGCCCCGCCCTGCCAAACGTCGATGACATGTTCAGCGAATTACGTGAACACGACGTACTGCTCCATCATCCCTACGACTCGTTCGCACCGGTGATCGCTTTTTTGCGTCAGGCCGCACGCGACCCCAAAGTACTGGCGATCAAGCAAACGCTCTATCGTACGGGCCCGGAATCGACCGTCGTCGATGCGTTGGTGGAGGCGGCTCAGGCCGGCAAGGAAGTAACCGTGGTCATCGAACTGCGTGCGCGCTTTGACGAAGCCGACAACATTCAGCTGGCCAACCGGTTGCACGAAGCCGGCGTGCACGTCGCTTACGGCGTGGTCGGCTTCAAAACGCACGCCAAATTAATTCTGGTGGTGCGCCAGGAAGAGGATGGACTAAAACGCTACGTGCATCTTGGCACCGGCAACTACCATCCCAGCACCGCCAAAGTGTATACGGACTACGGCCTGTTTACGGCCGATACGAAGTCCTGTGAAGACGTCCACTCAGTTTTTTTGCAACTCACCGGCTTGAGTCAAAAACCGCAACTCAAACGACTCCGGCAGGCACCCTTCGATTTGCACGCTAGTCTGCTTTGCAACATCGAACGCGAGGCGACCATCGCGAGCGAAGGGCGTGATGGTCGCATCATCGTTAAAGTCAACTCGCTGGTCGAGCCACGCATTATTGATGCGTTGTACTACGCGTCCAAACAAGGCGTACAAATTGATCTGATCGTGCGCGGGATGTGCTGTCTGCGCCCCGGAGTGGAGGGGCTGTCCGACAATATCCGCGTGCGTTCTATTTTGGGCCGCTTTCTTGAACACTCGCGTGTGTACTATTTTCACAACGACGGCGCCGACGACTTGTTTTGCGCCAGTGCCGACTGGATGGATCGCAATTTTTTCCGCCGCGTCGAGGTGAGCTTCCCGATTCGGGAAACGGCCGCGAAGGCGCGCGTGCTCGATGAATTAGCGCTCTATTTGCAGGATGAGGCCGGCGCCTGGCAACTGAGTGCAGACGGCAGCTATCAGCGCCTGAGCAAAAACAGCAAGAAAGGTCAGTCGGTGCAGAAGACCCTGTTGGCTCGCAGTGAGCCGGACACCTCGGCCGCGCCGCAGTTAGTGGCGATTAAGCCACGCTGAGTTTTAGACCAATTTCCATCAGCTGCGATGCCTCTCGCGCGAGATCCGCCGCTGTTAACGGGTGGGCCTCGAGCCACCCATCCGCAAACGTCAGGGCCAGCTGATTGCCCTTGGCCACAAGCGTAAATTCTGAGCGCGGCGTTTCCTGCCGAGCGCGCGCCAAATCGCTCGCGATACGCAGCAATGCCAGCATTTTCGGCAACCGATCGCGCCATTTGCGCCGTAGCTCGGCCGGCACATCGCGCGGCACGCGGCGTCGATGGCCGCCAATGAGCCACGCCAGCTGCGTTTGCTCATGCTGACTAAAGCCCGGCAAATCGGCGTTCTCTACAATGTAGGCACCGTGGCGGTGATAGTGCGAATGGGCAATCGACAAGCCCACTTCGTGCAAGCGCGCCGCGTAGCGCAATAGACGCTGACACTTCTGACTACCAATACCCCAGTCCTTGCCCATCTGCGCGAGCATCCCCATGACCAGAGCCTCGACACGCTGCGCCTGGGCGCTATCAATGAGGTAGCGCTCCTGCAGCGCCGAGACGCTGACGTCGTGCGCATCGTTGCCCAGCTGAGCGCCCAGCATGTCGTAAATGAGGCCTTCGCGCAGCGCGCCATCGGCGATACGCACGCGCTTTAATTTTAGCCCCGCAAACAGACGTTCAAGGATCAGCAACCCGCCCAGAAACACCGGTCGGCGACGCACGTTAACGGCATCGAACGGCAACTCATCGAGATTTGAAAAAACGCTGATCCGGCGCACCATCTGTTTGATATCAGACGCCGAAATGCCGTCACTGGTCTCTTCGAATTCGCGTGCGAGCTTTGCCACGGTGCGAATCGTTCCCGAACAGCCAAGTTCCTGCTGCCAGCCGATGGCTTTGAGCGGGGCGAGCACCGGTGCCAATTCCAGATCGATGGCCACACGCGCTTCGCGTATGCCCTTTTTGGTAATCTCACCGGCGGGGAAAAAGGTCTTGCTGACGCTGACGCAACCCATAAACAGACTGTAGAGCGTTCGCGGCTCTTCGTCCTCGCCCACGATAAGCTCGGTGCTGCCGCCGCCGATATCCATCACCAATCGCTGGCCGTCCGTGGGCGGCGCGCCGTGAATAGCGCCTAGGTAAATAAGCCGTGCTTCCTCGCGCCCGGAAATAATATCGATGGGATGACCCAGCACATGACGCGCTCGTTTTAGAAACTCGCCGCCGTTTTTGGCCTTGCGCAAGGTGTTCGTGCCCACCACGCGCACGTCCTGCGCGTGGAATTCACGCAGGCGCTCGCCAAAACGTGCCAAACAAGCCAGCGCAATGTCCTGACGCGCTTCGTCCAGATGTTGATGTTCGTCAAGACCGGCCGCAAGTCGCACCATCTCACGCAGACGATCGAGCACCTGCAAGCGTCCCGCCTCGTAGCGGGCAACGATCATGTGGAAACTATTGGAGCCCAGATCGACGGCGGCGAGCACCCGACCTTCTTGGTCATTCAACGGACGCGCGCTCCGATGGCCTCGCGGACGTCCGAACCGGCTGGCTTAGACGTTAAACGACGACCCGCACCCGCAGGTGGTGGTCGCGTTTGGATTGCGGATAATGAACTGCGCACCCTGCAGATCGTCTTTGAAATCGATCTCGGCGCCGGTCAGGTATTGAAAGCTCATGGGATCGACCAGCAGCGTAACACCCTGATTCTCGACCGTGACGTCCCCATCTTCGAGATTCTCATCGAAGGTGAAGCCGTATTGGAAGCCCGAGCAGCCGCCACCGCTAATGTAGACGCGAAGTTTCAGGGCCGGATTGGCCTCTTCGGTAATCAGCTCGGCAACTTTGGTGGCCGCCGAGTCCGTAAACACGATATTCGCAGGCGGTGCCGGCGGTGCTGCTTGATTGAGTGCTGTCATAGCGCCATTAAACCAAATCCAGCCCGGTCGGACCAGCCGTTATTAGGCAGGCTTGCTGTTTGAGGCACCAACCTGCACCAACTCTTCGTCTTCGGTCGGGCGTGGCTTGGCGTTAATCGCGCCCTGCTCCACCGGCTCATGGATCAGCTTGCCGTTAATTTCAGCACCAATCGCCATTTCGATGAGATTGTAGAAAACGTTGCCGATCACGCGCGCCGTGGCGCCCAATTCCACCCGTTCGCGCGCACTGACATCGCCTTTCACGGTGCCGTTAAGGACCACATGGGGCACGCTGACGCTGCCCTCGACCACACCCTGCTCCGCAATGCTCAGCACCGACTTCGATTCCAGCTCGGCTTGGATATTGCCCTTGATGTAGCCGTCGACATGCAGACCGCCGCTAAACTCGATATCGCCGGACACCTTGGTATTACCCGCGATCAGCGTGTCGATAGACTGCGCCCGGCGCCGACTCGGCTTTGCTGCGACATTAGGTTTCGGCGTATTTTTCTTGCCACCAAACATGGTTGAACTCCTAGGTTGACTGAACCGACCACTCAAACGCCTGGCGTATTGCCTTGGCGGAGCGGCCTTTGGGATTGACTTCCACCATCACACGATCTGGCACGAATCCGTCCGGCAGCTGCAACTCGCGTTCAAAGTTCTGGAAGTAACGAAATTTAAAGCCCATCTTGGGGCCTTCGGCCTCACCGATCAAAAGCTCGCTCAGAGGATAGCTTACCTGCACCCCGTCGCGCGCGCCCTCAAGCGCCAGATCGACGTTGCCCGAAACGCTCTTGTCGTGCCGCGCTGCGGCCATCACAAGGGTGAGCGTAAGACGAAATTCACTCTGGGCGGCGCCGGGCGAGACCACCAGATTCTGGATTTGCAGGCCGCTGGCGCCATCGGCCGGCGAGACAATGCCGCGGTAAAAGGCCAACTGCTCGCGCTGGGTCTGGATCTGCGTCTGTAGCTCACCGAGCGAGCTCTCGACGCGCAGATAGGCCTCGCGATCCACATCGCGCGACATCGTGAGCATCGCGATTTCCTCGCGCAGTGCGCCATTGCCGGTTTTGAGCTCCTCGAGCTCGTCCAACAATGCCCGTCGCTCACGGTCGGCCCGCAAACCGTCGTAGCCACCCCGATAGCGCCCCCACTCGTAGAGGACAAACGACGCGAACAACAGCCCAATGATGCTGCTGGCCACGATCAGGCCCATACGGCGCGGCTGGTGCGTGCGGACAACGAGTTTTTGATTCGCCATGAATTGACCAGACTTTGATCAGCGGATTCACCATATTACTGGCAGCACGACATAAATGAAAAGAAAACGAGCCGCTTTATCTGGCAAAATGCGACGCGTCGCACACTAGCGGGATCACCCATGCTCTGGCTCAAAGCCTTTCACGTCATCTTTATGGTCACCTGGTTCGCCGGGCTTTTTTACCTGCCGCGGCTGTTTATCTACCATGTGGAGGCCAGCGATCAGATTTCCATCGACCGTTTCCAGATCATGGAACGGCGTCTGCTGGCGATCATGACGCTCGGTGCCGTACTGACCGCCATATTCGGCATTGCGCAGATTATTTGGGTACCCGCGTTCCTGCAGCTCACGTGGATGCACATCAAATTGACGCTGGTGCTGCTGCTGGTGGCGTATCACGTCTGGTGCTGGCGCCTGATGATCGCGCTGCGCGACGGGCGCAACCGCCACAGTTCTAAATGGTATCGCTGGTTTAACGAAGCACCGGTTCTGGTGCTGTTTGGCGTGGTCTTGCTGGCCGTGCTGAAGCAGCCGGCCTAAGCCGCTCGGGTTGGCTCAGGCGAGCGCCTCAAGATGCACCCGAAACTCCGACAAAACCTGCACGTAGACGTCACGCTTGAAGAAGATCACGTTTTGCGCCGGCACGTCCGCATTCACCCACTCCCAGTGGTCAAATTCCGGATCGTCGTTCAAATCAAAGCGAATTCGATCATCGGCACTTTTGAGCTGCAGCATGAACCAGCGTTGCTTCTGGCCCACACACAAAGGCTTGCTGTGTTTGCGCTGATAGCGCTCGGGCAACGTATAGCGACACCAATCCCGACTGATCGCGATCAAGCTGACGTCGCTGGGATCCAGTCCCACTTCTTCACGCAGCTCGCGATACATGGCGGCCTCAGGCGCTTCATCCGGACGGATACCGCCCTGAGGAAACTGCCAACCACCCTGACCCACGCGCCGCGCCCACAGGAGCTTGCCCCGCGGATTGGCGATAACGATACCGACGTTGGCGCGGTAACCGTCCTGATCAATGCTGTCTTCCGACATACCCTTTCTCCTGCTACCGGAATTCTCACACAGTCGCCGACAGCGAACCAGCACAAACACAATCGTTTAAAAAACGTCGCATGAACCCGCTTACTCGCACACTCCTTATTCTCGGTGCCTGCGCCAGCCTCTGCGTGGTGTCGGTGGTGATCGCGCTCAGCGTTGGCAGTGTGGGGCTCCCGATTGGCGAAACGCTGGCAGCGCTTACGGGCAACGGCAGCGATTTGAGCCGGCAGCTGGTACTCGAGCTGCGCCTGCCGCGCACGCTCAATGCATTGGCGGTGGGTGCCTTATTGGCCGTGGCGGGCGTCTACATGCAGGTGCTTTTGCGCAATCCGCTTGCCGACCCCTACATTCTGGGCATTTCCAGCGGCGCGGCGGTCGGTGCGCTGAGTGGTGTCGCAGCCGGCGTCACGCTGCTCCTGCGCCAGTCATTCGCTCTGGCCGGCGCGCTGCTGGTGATGGCCCTGGTGTATCGTTTCGCGCGTTCCGACCGCGGCTTCGCACCGCTGCGTCTGCTGCTTACCGGCGTGGTGATAGCGGCCGGACTCAATGCCGTCATTAGTTTATTGCTTGCGACCAGTGACGACACCAGTCTGCGCGGCATGCTGTTTTGGATGATGGGCGACCTGTCGCTCAGCACCTACTACTCACAGGCATTAATCGCCGCAGTGGCGAGCGTGGCGATCGGTGTATTGATGGGCCGCGCGCTGGACGTCCTGGCGCTGGGTTCCGCGCAGGCGTTCGTGGTGGGCTTGAGCGTCAGCGCAACGCGGCGCACGGTCTACGTGCTGGCATCAGTGATGACGGCAGTGGCCGTTACGGCGGCCGGCAGTATCGGCTTTGTCGGCCTGGTCGTGCCCCACGCCGTGCGCCTTGTGATCGGACCGGGTCACCGACTCCTGATTCCCGCGTCCGCCCTGATCGGCGGGACGCTACTGATTGTCGCAGACACGGCCGCCCGTACGATTGTGGCGCCGCGCCAGCTGCCCGTCGGGGCGTTGATCGCGCTAATCGGTGTGCCGTTTTTTCTTGTGCTGATGCGCCGGGCCTCGCTACCTCGCACTTAGGGTGGGCCATCTTTCCCACGCACGGTCTATTGCCATGATTTCCATGAATATATCTTTTTCGTTCACAGAAATTTGCAATCAATCAAGCCAAGCCATAACATCGCCGCGCTCACGCATGGACATGTGATAGCCAGTTTGACCACTGGTTACCAATCAGGGACGGACCGGGCACCCGGAGTAGAACCGGGTGAGTTCCTGTTACGAATCACGAGGTCCCTATGGCATCGATCTACGTGGGCAATCTGCCCTATACCGCGACTGAAGAAGAAATCGGCGCGCTGTTCGCCCCTTTTGGCGAAGTGCAGTCCGTTAAAATTATTATGGACCGCGAAACCGGTCGACCACGCGGCTTTGCGTTTGTCGACATGGATCGCGATGAAGCCAAAGACGCGATTAAGCAAATAAATGGCAGTGAAATGGGCGGACGCACGCTACGCGTGAATGAAGCCCACGATCGCCCGCCTGCGCGTCCTTCGGCAGAACGCTACTAGTTTTTCGCACGTCTGCCAGCGGCGGGCTAGCCGCTGATAGTCGCGCGCGCGACCACGCGATCTCGTCCAGCGCTCTTCGCCGCGAAGAGCGCTTCGTCTGCGCGCGCCAATAGTCGGGTGGCAGCGCTGTCCGCCTCCGCACCATCGCGCTCGTCCAGCGGCGCGACCCCGATCGATACCGTCAAATTAATGTGCTTGTCGGTATCCGCCGGCACCGGCGCCTCGCGGATACTTTGACAAATGCGTTCCCCCAGCACACGGCCATCGGCAAGCTCGGTGTCGGGCAATACAATGACAAACTCCTCGCCACCAAAACGCGCCGCCACATCGCTGCTGCGCACCTGCTTTTGCGCCCGCCGGGCCACGTGCCGCAGGGCGGCATCCCCAACCAGATGTCCGTGCTCGTCGTTCACTTTCTTAAAAAAGTCGAGATCGAACATGAGCACACACAGCGGCGAGTTCAGGCGCCGCGCCCGGGCCACCTCTTCAGGCAAACGAGCATTCAAATAGCGACGATTGTGCCAACCGGTTAGGACGTCGGTGAGGCCGCTCCAGGTTAGGCGGGCGCGGTTGACCGCATTTTCAAGACAAAAGCCGGCGATGAGCCCAAGGTGACTAAGAAAATCGGTGGCATGTTCACGCGTAAAGCGGGTGTCATCGGTGCTCGCCAGATTCAACACACCCACCAGCCGACCGCGCAGCATCAGCGGCACAAGCGCCACGCTTTTTAGTCTGGCCTCAACGTCAAACAGCGCGCTATGTACGTCACGGTCGTAGGGCCCAAGGATCGCACCTGAAAGCTTGGCGTATTGGCCACAGATGGCGTAGAGATCCTCCACCAGCAGCACCCCGTCGGTGGCGGTCTCGCGCTCCTGTTGAGAGAACAGCAGCAGATGATGAACTTCGTGTTCCGGGTCTGAGAGCGCCAGCGACACCGCATCCAGACCGAAAGAAGCCTGCAGCCCGCCGACCAGATTTTCGAGTAAGTCTTCCAGCGAGCGCGACTGCAGCAGAAGCATCTCCCGCCGCTGCGCACGCCGCGAAATCGTCTCATTGCGCGCAGCTTCTGCCATCAACGATGACAGCTGAGCACGCAGGTGCAGAACCTGCTGCTCGGCGTCGCTCACGTGTGACCTGCTTGTTTCATGCGCAGCGAGTTTAGCACTGGCCACGACCGAATAGATGGCTCTGCGACGCC
This sequence comes from Gammaproteobacteria bacterium, assembly GCA_045106455.1. GTDB lineage: Bacteria > Pseudomonadota > Gammaproteobacteria > Steroidobacterales > JBCCMA01 > JBCCMA01. Next base: position 74,278 of record JBGCEL010000066.1, on the reverse strand, counting down.
GTTCCTTTGCGCCCGCGGCGTTGCGGGGTATAAGGAGGAGATGTCCGGCGATCCAAAGCAAAAAACGAACCAGTCAGACGAGCCCGTTCTTGTGGTTGACGCACCCAGCGATGCGGCAACGGCTACCTGCGCGGCCGTCGCCGCGGCCGGTCGTCCGGCGCAGCGTATCGACGACATTGAGTCGCTGTATCGCAGTCTGGACCGCAATCAGTCCACGGTGGTTCTGGAGTTGATGCTCAAAGGCCTCGACGGCATCGAGATGATTCGTCGCTTCAGTCATATGATTCGGCCGCCGGACCTGGTGATCGTGAGTCGCGCGGATCCACGCATCCGTGACGCCGCCGGACGTCTCGCACGCTCCCGCGGCCTCAACGTGCTCGCCGTGCTGGGCAAAGCGGACGAGGACCTGCAGGCGCTCACCGAAGCACTCGGCAATACCGCGGTTGCGCGCGCGCCTGAGCGGGAACAGGCAACGTTTGTGCCCAGCGCCAGCGAGCTGCGTCAGGGACTGGCAAACGATGAAATCAGCGTCCTCTATCAGCCCAAGGTGGCCGTCCAATCCATGGCTTTTGTGAGCGTAGAGGCGCTGGCGCGTTGGTCGCACCCGATTCATGGCGATGTTTCACCGCAACACTTCATTTCCGTGGCTGAGCACAATGGCTTGATTGGGCCACTCACAGACGTCGTGGTCAATCACGCCTTCAGCAGCACGCATCTGTGGCGTGACGAAGGACTGGAAGCGCGACTGGCCATCAACATTTCAGGCGCATCGCTCGCCAACCTTGATCTGCCCGATCATTTAGCCCAGCGAGCGGCCCATTTTGATTTACCCGCAGAGCGCGTAACGGTCGAAATCACGGAAAGCTGGATTGAGCAAAATCCGATCGATGCGCTGGACATCATGACGCGGCTGCGCATGAAGGGCTTCGCGTTGTCTATCGATGATTTCGGCACCGGTTATTCCACCATGCTGCGGCTCAAACAGGTGCCGTTTAGCGAGCTCAAGCTGGATCAGTCCATGCTGCGCGGCGCGGCCAACGACGAGGTGGCCAAGATGATTCTGGCCTCCAGCATTCAGCTTGGCCACTCCCTTGGACTCACCGTGGTGGCCGAAGGGGTGGACAATCAGGACGACTGGAACCTGATCAAGAGCCTCAAATGCGACCAGGGACAGGGCTATTTCGTATCGCGCCCCATGTCAGCCGAGGCTCTGCCGGGCTGGCATCGACGCTGGCGCAATACCCTGACGAATTAAGACGAACAGTTTCCATCTTCTGCTAAACTTTTAACATTACGACCTTAAGGAATATGCGGCTATGAACGACAGAAATGATCGAGCCTCCGGCACGGCAACGATTATCGGCGAGGGTGTACGCATCTCCGGCACGATCGCAGGCACAGGCAGCTTCATCGTCTGCGGCGAAGTCGAGAGCGATTGCGATCTCGATGGCTCTGTAACGCTGGCACGCGAGGGTCACTGGAAAGGCACGATTCGCGCGACCGAAATTACGATCGCTGGCAACGTCGAGGGCGATGTCCGCACGGATGGCAAAATTGAGGTGGCCTCCACCGCACGTGTACGCGGCAGTTTAATCGGTCGCATGATTTCCGTCGCCGAGGGCGCGGTGATTGACGGCGAAATGCAAATGACGGGCAGCGGCGCGTCGGACGGCGTGGTCAAGCTTGCCGAAAAAGTCACCGTCTAGTTACGTTTGATGTCGGTCGCGGACCGCTTCAAGCCACCGCGCTTTTTGCGCAACGGCCACGCACAATCTTTGCTGGCCAGCCTCAAATTTCGGGCGCCATGGATTCGGCGCCGCGCCGCCGCCATGCTCGAGGCCGAGCAATATGTGGAGCTGGACGCGGGCGACGGCGTGCGCCTGACCGGCTTGTACAGCGCGCGCCAAGACGACGCTCCGTTGGCCATTTTGATCCACGGCTGGGAGGGCAGTGCTCAGTCGCAGTACATGCTCTCGACATCCAGCCTGCTCTATCAAAATGGCTATCGCGTGTTTCGTTTTCAGCTGCGTGATCACGGCGACTCACACCATCTAAATCGAGAGTTGTTTCACTCCTGTCGGCTCGACGAAGCCGTGGGCGGCGTTGCGGACATCGCGCAACGCTTTGGCCATGATCAGCCGGTGATGCTCGGCGGCTATTCGCTGGGCGGTAATTTTTCGTTGCGCATCGGCGTGCGCGCACCGCAGGCGGGCATCAATCTGCACGCCATCGCCGCCATTTGTCCCGTGGCAAACCCCGCGCATACGTTGCGCGCCATGGAAGAGGCGCTGCCGGTCTATGAGCGCTACTTCATGCGCAAGTGGCGTCGTTCCCTGCGCCGCAAACGCGATCTGTTTCCCAATGATTACAGCGACCCAAAGCTGTTCTCCATTTCCGACATGCGCGCACTCACAGCGCATTTGGTCGAGCACTACGGCTACATGAAGGTAGAGGACTATTTTGACGGCTACCGCATTACCGGTGACCGCCTCGCGACACTCGACGTGCCCTCGCTCGTGATCGCCGCGGCTGATGACCCGATCATACCTATCAAGGATTTTGATGATCTGGCCACACCAGATTGCCTTACACTCATGCGCACACAACACGGCGGCCACTGCGGCTACATCGATACCTGGCGCGAACCCACCTTCGCCGATCGCACCATCGCACAGTGGTTCGACCAACATCGCACTTAGACGCGCTCGGCGCGCGGGAGATCACGCATGCTGACACTCTACGATTTTCACGACTCCGGCAACGGCTACAAAATTCGCTTGCTTTTGCATTTTCTGCAGCGGCCCTATCGATATGTGGAAGTCGACATTTTGAATGGCGCATCGCGCACACCGGAATTTTTGCGCCGCAATCCCAACGGCCGCATTCCCGTGCTGGAGCTCGAAGACGGTCGCACGTTGAGCGAAAGCAACGCCGTGCTGTTCTATCTCGCGCAGGACAGCGCGTTTTGGCCCGCCGATACGTTTGCTCAGGCGCAGCTCATGAGCTGGATGTTTTTCGAGCAATACAGCCACGAGCCCAACATCGCCACCTCCCGTTTTATCCGCAAACATCGGGAACTCGACGCCGCACAAAATGCGCTGCTCGAGATGAAGCGTGCACCAGGCATCGCCGCACTCGAATTGATGGATTCGCAGTTGGTTCATACCGACTGGCTGGTGGGGCAATCCATCACCATTGCCGACATCGCGCTGTACGCCTACACCCACGTCGCGGCTGAAGGTGGGTTTGATTTGAGTCCCTACAGCGGCATCGATCGCTGGCTGCAGTGCATGGCCAAACAGACCCACTACGTATCCATCAACCATACCGACGGCCTCGCCTAACGGCCGAGCTCGAACTAATAGGGTGCGCCCCGCTCTAACCCCGCGTAGTCTGCCGTTAATCTGATGTCGGGACATTCAATCGGTGCGCACGTTTTTGGTCTTTTTGCTGGGGCTTGCTCTGGGTGTGCTGGGCACCGTGTTGCTGCGCCCGCAAAGCGCACCCGTGGCCCAAACGCAATCCGCAGAGGCACCGGCAGCGACGCCCTCCTCCGCGCGCAGGCAACGCGGTGACGGCACCGTCACCGTCGTGCTGGAAAACGCGGCCGTCTCGCGTCGTGTGCCGGGCATCGTGCTGCGACAGCCTGCCGCCCTGATTATTCGCTTTGACGACTACGTGCGCAGCGAACGCGCCTACTGGATCAGTGCCAACGGGCTGCGCCACGTTATCGATCAGGCCATAGCGGTGGATCTCGACATTGGCCTGATTGCGTTTGCCGTCGATGATGCGAGCGTTGATGGCATTGCCCTGGGTCGCGAACGCGGCTCACTTTTTCTGGGTCTGGACGTGGGCTTGATTGGCGCGGCGCCCGGAGGCTTGGCCACCGTCTACTCCGCTGCGGTCGAACGCGGCCCCAATCACTACCGCTATCTGCTGCGCAGCGCGGCGCCGCCCGAAGCATCGCTGTTGGCCGTGGTGGCACCCGCATCGAATGAACTGATTGGCCTGGCCGATCGCAATGGCGAAACGCCGCAGCTCTACGCCATGGATGTCGGCACTCTGCGCGACTTTCTGGACAATCGGCTGCGGCCCATTGCCCGTTCCATGCCAAGCATCAATGACGCCATTTTTAATCAGCCCGGTGGCCTGGCGCGCGAATTTGACGACCTAACCCGCCGTGGCCGCTGGGCCGCCGCACTCGAGCGCGCACAGTCACTGTTTCCCGATTCCCCCGAACGCCTTACGCCCGCGCGCCGCGTCGCACTCTTTGAAAGCATGCTGCGCGAAGCACGAGCGCTGGTGGCCACCGGTCAGGTTGCGGCCGCGCAAAGTGCGCTGCTGGAAAACATCGGTCGCTTTGGCGCTAACCAAAACGTTCTGCTTGAGCTCGCCGGCATCTCCACCCAGCTCGGCTCAACTCTCAGTGCCATCGATACACTACGCCAGCTGCAGTACGCCGGTACCGACATTCGCAGCGAAGATCTAATCAGTGTCTTGCGGACCACCGTCGAGCGCTACCTTGGCAGCGCCGAGCGCTCTGACAGTCGCGCCACACAGCTACTCTTTGACGTGCTCGACAGCGACCCGAACCATGCGCCCTACCATCGCCAGCTTGGCAGTTTGTTGTTTGCCGCGGGCCGCTATCAAGATGCCGAGTTTCACCTAAATCGCGCCGTCGAACTCGACCCTGCCTACGCGGCCGACGTAGCGCGCGAGCTCGACACGGCACGCCAACGACGCCAGGTGAACACGCAGGTCGAAGTCCCGCTGCTGGGCAGCGGCAGCGGGCTGTATGTCAACGTCAAACTCAACGGCTCGGACCAATCGTTTCGCTTCTTGCTGGACACCGGCGCATCCTATTCCGCCGTCAACACCCGCACTCTTCTGCGCCTCGGACTCAACGACATCTTCGCCAACGGCGCCCCGCTAATCGAACTGGAAACGGCGAACGGTCGGGTATTTGCGCAAACCTTCCGACTGCAATCCATGAACCTCGCCGGCGCGGTGGTGGAGCAAGTACCTGTGGTTTTGCTCGAAGACATGGGGCAGCTGGATGGACTGGTGGGGCTTTCGTTTCTGCGCCACTTCGATGTGGAGATTAACCAGCAGGACGGCCTGCTAATCCTAACCCCCCGGTGATTTTCTGGGGTCACGCGGGGTTCGCATTGTTTGCGGTTGGTCCGTCGTCCGCTTCGGTGGGTATACCCCTGGGACCGCCCGAGGAACGGGCTAACAACCCAGGCGCATACCCACCGAACCGAACGCCGAACCAAGTGCGTAATTCGAATCCCGCGCGCTTGGGGTGTTTAAGAGCAAGAGAAAAGAGGTGGTAGCCGAGAGTGTGGCGCACGCCGAACAGTGCGTCGCACGATCAGGCTACGCCGCTATAGGCGCCCACCTCCAAAGCTACGCATCAATTAGGGGAGTGGGAGTGGCGGGTTTTGCTCTGGGTTGTTAGCCCGTTCCCCGGGCGGTCCCAGAGTGAAACCCGCCACTCCCGCTCCCCGGGATCGAAGCGCCAATAGCCGACCCCGGGATCGAAGCGACCAAAGCTGACCAAATAAAAAAACCGCCCCTGCGCAAAAGCGCAGAGGCGGCTCTCTAATTTCAGCCTAATCTCAGAGCGTGCCGGCCGCGGGCCCCGGTGCCTGGAAGAAGTAGCTACGCATGATGCCAAGGTCCACAACGTTCACGACACCGTCGCCGTTGAAGTCCGCATCTTGTGCGCCCGTGGCGAAGAACGACGAACGCAGCAGACCCAGATCCACAACGTTCACGATGTTGTCGTTGTTTAGATCAGCATCGCAGGCGTTGCCAAAGCCGTCGCCGTTGGTGTCGAGCTGTGTCGGGTTGGCCACCAGCGTGCAGTTATCAATCAGGTCATTGGCGCCGTCGCCATCGGTGTCCGTCACGGTCACGCACTGCGCACCGGCGCCACGCACCACCACATCGTCGACGTACCAGCCGTCTTCGGTCACGGTGACATCCGACTCAAAGCGGAAACGAATCTGAGCGTTTGCCGAACCGGCCAACGCACCCGTGGTGTACGACTGATTGCTGAACGAGTTAGCGAAGCCGTCAAAGCGATCAAGCTGCGTCCAGTTCGCGCCATCGGATGACACTTCCACGTAGCAAAAATCGTAGGTCGCTTCGGTGTCGCAACGACTCGCGAAGTCCAGCGAAATCGTGCCCACCTGAGACAGATCCAGCGGCGGCGAAATTAACGATGCGCTCACGTTGTTGCCGTATTCGCCGTCGGGCGAATCTGTGTAGCTAAACGAACCACTGTTGGACTGTCCGTTGGTACGGGCCCAGCTGCCTTGCGTGGTCCACGCAACGTCGCTGGATTCCATGTCATCCGAGAACAACGCGCAGAACGGGAACAGTGAGAAGTTCTGAGTGTTGGTCTGGCTGTCGGTGGCCGCCACGCTTGCAAGCGAGGCTGCACCGTAGGTCTCATCGTTTGGCGTGATCGTTAGGTCGTAGCTACCGGCGATAAGCAGCAGCTCGTAGTTGCCTGCGGCGTCCGTGGTCGTTGAGAAGGTGCCCGCTGTGACGGTGGCGGCAAGACCGCCGCCGGTATCGGCAGCCGTCACCCGACCACTGATGCGCGGTGCCGTGACCGGATCGATGACGAACAGGAACTGTGCACTCACGTTGCCCCACTGCCCGCTGGCATCGCGACCGCGCACGTAAACGGTGTGACGTCCCTGACTCAGGCCCGCGGTATCCATCACGGCACTCGCCTGCTCCACGTTGGAGCTAAACGAGCCGTCCGTGGCGGTCATGGCAACGAGCGTCGCACCGGCTTCCCACGGCGGCGTGTCAATCGAATACTGTGCTTCGGTCACGCTCTGCGTGGGCTCCGTGCCGTTGGAGTTACGGAAGCGCGTATCGTTAATTTCAGCGCTCACCGTGACGGCGTCACCCGGGCCAATGGCACCACTGCTCAGGCTCACATCCAACGCATCCGGTCCGGATGGCAACAGATACGGCGCACGGGCGCTCTTGGCCGCATAGACCAATGACGGCAGGTTGTCCGGCAAAATCGTGTTTTCAAACGTGGCACAGTCCTGGAAAAAGGTCGTGCCAAGCTCATAGGTGTACGCCGCAACACCAAGATCACCGTAGGCAAAATCATCGGTTGTACCGTCGGTGATGTAGAGCTCCACGGCCTGTTCGGGGTTGTAGTTGTTAAACCAGGCCAAACGGCGACCGAGCGTTTGCATCGCATTGCCGTTGGGCGCGACGGTGTCGGTGTAGCCCCAGGGCCAGAGCACCAGTTCACTGAAGCTGTGGATGTCGATGTAAACACCGCTGGTGTCGGCGGGCGCGGCGTCAGTAGCGCCCGGACCGCGCGCATCGTCAAAGATACTGCGCAGATAATTTTGTACGGACGCCACTTCAGGCTCCGAACCGGGACCCGGGCCGCGATACACGGTCGAGCACTGCGAGCCACTCGAACCGCCACAGCAACCCCACTCGTAAGCAAAGTTACGATTCAAATCAGCACCGCGATCATTTGAGCCCGCACCACAAAGATTCTGGTTGGTATTTTTGCGCCACAGGATGCCGGTTTGCGCACGACGACGGCCGTCCGGATTGGTCTGCAGCATCAAATGCACTTCGTGATGGTCGAGGATCCATGTCGCGTCAGCATCGGTGCCGTAATTGTTGAGCAGATACTCAGCGAAACGTGTGTTGAGCTCGGCCGTGGTGTATTCCCGCGCGTGAATGGCGCTGGTCGTGAACAGTTTGGGTTTGTCACCGCTGATGGCTGAGTTGGTGAGCTTGAGCACCATCATGTCGCTGCCACCAAAGCCGTTTTCTTTTTCCCACGAATCGCCGGCGTCAATCCACGTGGCAAGATTTGGAAATTCGGCGGCCAGCTGGGCCCCTGTCGCGAGCGTTTCATCCACCGTGCGGTAGCAGGAAAAACCAGGGATGCCGGCACGCTGTGCACCATCAACAATCAGACGACTGTTCATACGCTGGGTGCGATCCGAATCGAGCTCTACGCGAAAACCCGCGGCCGTCATGTCACGCACTTGCTGTTCGTCGGCATCAACAATCAGGTAACCCTTCTTGCGATCCACTTTCCACGGCGCGGTCTGCTCGGCAAATTTCTGCAGCTGATCTTGAGTTTCAAAAAACGCACGAACGACAACCCGTTCGGTTTCTTTGGGCCACCCCTCGACGGGCTTTTCCTGCGCGTGTGCCAACGGCAACATCAGCGCAAGCACGAGAGTTGAGAACAATTTCATGTGTATCTCCGGTAAGAGGTCGCCAATCGCGCGACAGCGCGATGTTTCCCCGACTACAAATTTCAGATGCCGAACACGGCGTAATGTTGAGTTTGGTGTGTTGTTTTTATTCGTTGCGGGCCAGCGGCTTGGCGCTGACTTTCTCTTGATGTTTGGTCTAGCGTATTGCTTCGTAGAGTGCACAACAAGTGACACAAAAGGCATTTGTCATAGTGCGGCCACAACGCCGCGTGCCCAATTCGCGCTAGCGCAACGCAGCAAGAAGGCGCGCCGCCGCATACCAACACGCGCCCAGAGCGATCATGACCATGCCCGCAGTCATCACGCGCGGGTCCACCGAGCGGCCCATCAGCTGTGCGCCATAGATGAACGCGCCGATCGTAGCCAGCGTGGTACCGATCAGATAGTGTGGCGCCGGGCTGAAGCGACGCCGTTTTTTAATGCCCTGCGAGCCTTTGTCGCCGGGAATCGTGCCGCAGCCGGGACACTCTGGCCACTGGGTGGAGACACGTTTGCCGCAGGATTTGCACAGGATTATTGCCATGACAATGCAGTGTAACGGGTTTGGACGATGACACCAGCGTTGCCCATCGGGACCAAACCAAACGTCGTATTCGATACCGATCCGGGTGCGGACGACGCATTGGCGCTGATCTGGCTGTGCGCACTGCATCGCAGTGGGCGCATTAATCTGGCGCACGTCACGGCGGTCGGTGGCAACGTGGGTATCGACGATACGTGGATGAATGCCGATCTGTTACTACAACTTTGCCAGTGCCCCGACGTTCCCCTGAGCGCGGGCAGCGCGGCGGGCGGCGAACAGGCTCGGCACGTGCACGGTGATGATGGTCTGGCAGGCCTGCGCGCTCAACTGCCGCTAACGCCACGCACACGCTCAGCAGCCCCCGCGCGGGACGTTCTCACGCAGCTCAACGCCATGGAGCCGGCACCGGCGCTCATCGCCGTAGGACCGTTGACCAATCTGGCGCAGGCCCTGCAGCAGAATCCTGACGCCCTGCAGCAGGCCCAACGACTGGTGGTCATGGGCGGCGCTCTGGATGGCGGCAATATCACGCCGTATGCCGAGTTTAATGTGCACCACGATCCACGCAGCTGGGCGACGACGCTTGCTCAGGCACCACTGGATATCATTACGCTGGAGACCACGCATCAGGTATTTTTTGATCAGGACATCACGCAATTGCGACTTCCGGGCGCCCTTGGCCGCTTCGTTCACGGACTATTGAGGGCCATGTGCCAAGCCAGTATCGCGCGCCTTGGCAAGCCGCGCTTCTTCGTTCACGACGCGCTGGCCGTCGCGGCCGTGTGCTATCCGGACCTAATCGAATTTGGCGACATCACGCTCGGTGTGGTGCTGCAAGGCGCACGATGCGGCGCGCTGGATCGCGCGGCGCCCGACGCCCGGCCGGCGCGCGTCGCCACCTCAATCGACGCCGAGGGGTTGAAAAAGCAGCTAATCGTCGATATCTCCGCATTGTGCGCAGCGCTGGCCTGAGCCCGGGCCCAACGCGCAGCGGCGGGACGAGACAAACGTTTACGCGCCTTGCCCCCTGACGGGACGACACTTTCTGGCTCACCCCGCGGTTTTCCTTATAATTAGAAGGACGGCATAAGACGCCACCCACTCTGGACGTAAAATGAAGAAAGGCCTTCGACAACTGGCAGGAGCCGCGCTCCTGATCCTCGCGATTGGCGTGCCCTCGTGTGCCGCGTTCAACCACTCGGTCACCGAACGCGCACCGACGCAACTCAATACACCCTAACCTTCGTTACGCTGACAAGAAGACGCAATGCCAGAGATCTATCGCAAAGAACAGGGAACCCAATGGCCGTGGCACGGGGTTCTGTTGTATGTGCTACCGCTGCCGCTCGCCGCCGTCGCGGTCCGCGCTTTTGGCGCCGGCGACAGTCCGCGACTCATCGTGACGTTGCTGGCTCTGCTTTGTCTGTGGGGCGGCGCCGCGCTCAATCGCAGCGGTTTGCGCGCCGAGTTACAGTTTCAACGCCGGGCCATTGCCGCGGCACCACGTACGCCGCGCAAAATAATCGCCGCTGTACTGGTCGGGCTGGGCGCGTTCATTAGCGCCACCGCCGTGGCACAAATTGGCCTGGTGAGCGGCATCGTCGCGGGCCTCATGGGATTGGGCGGCACCTTGCTTGCCTACGGCATTGATCCGCGTAGCGACAAAATTGCGCAAGGGTCCACAGGCGGTTACTCGACGCAGGAAATCGTCTCCGCGCTTACCCAGGCCGAAGCCAAGATCGCTTCAATTGAAGAAGCCGCACGCAAGATTCGCAGCGCCGATTTTTCCGGTCAGCTGCGCCGCATCGCCGACTCGGCACGCGCCGTGCTCAAAGTGATCGAAGACGATCCAGCCGATTTGCGCCGCGCGCGAAAATTTCTGCACGTGTACCTCGATGGTGCACGCACCGTCACGGCGAACTACGCCAATACGCACGAAGATGCGCGCAATGAAGAAATTGACGCCAATTTTGGCGACATGCTCCAGACCATCGAAAGCAGTTTCGTTGAAACCCGCGAGCGTCTGCTGCAGGACGACGCCATGGATCTGGATGTGCAAATAGAAGTACTCACCACACGTTTGAAACGTGAAGGTGTGATTTAGCGGGCCGCCTTAGTTTTTTTGAGTTTTTTGTGTTTAGGGGAGATTCCAACGATGTCAGACAACCAACAGCCAACAGTCGATCAGTCCGCCACTACCGTGGTAGGCGGCGAGCTGCGCGAAGCCGTGGCATCGTTGCCGCAGATCAAAGACGAGATGGTCGTCTATCAGTCGGCCTCCAGCGAACAAAAGGAGAAAATCGATGCGCTGATGACCGAGCTCAACGTGCGCGATTCAAACTCCATTATCTTTTTTGGCGCGAAGGCGCAGGAAAACCTCACCACCATCTCCGACAATATGCTCGAGGATGTGCGCAATAAAGACATCGGTGGTGCCGGCACGGCTTTGAACAACATGGTCGCTACGTTGCGCGGTTTTGATACCGACGGCCTGCAGAAGCCCGGTTTCTTTGCACGCCTGTTTGGCAAGGCTTCGCACATCGTTAAATTTTTGCAGCGTTACGAGACTGTGCAAAAGCAGATCGACAAAATCAGCAACGAGCTCGACGGCCACAAGACTCAGCTGCTCACCGACATCACCTCACTGGATCGTTTGTACACCGCCAACCTCGAGTATTTCCACGAGCTCGAGCTCTACATCGCCGCCGGCGATGAAAAGCTCCGCGATCTGGACAACACGGTGCTGCCGGCGCAACGCGCCGAGGCCGAAGGCTCCGACGACGTGGTGAAAGCTCAGGAACTGCGCGATTTGCAAAGCGCGCGCGACGATCTGGAACGCCGTGTTCATGATTTGCGTCTGACACGTCAGGTCACCATGCAGGGGCTACCGAGCATTCGCATCGTGCAAGAAAACGACAAAGGCCTGGTGAACAAGATCAATTCCACCATGACCAACACCATTCCGCTGTGGCGCCAGCAGCTTGCGGTCGCCGTGACGATTGCACGTTCACAGCAAGCCGGTAAGGCCGTGAAGTCGGCCACCGATCTGACCAACGAACTGTTGCGCGACAATGCAGAGACGCTGAACCAGTCGAACGCTGAGACGCGCCGTCAGATTGAGCGCGGTGTGTTTGATATCGAGGCCGTGAAAGAAGCGAACGAGAAGCTCATCTCCACGATCGAAGAGAGTCTGCAAATTGCCGATGAAGGCAAGCGCATGCGCGCCGATGCCGTGCAGGAACTGCAGGTCATGGAAGACGAACTCAAGAAAACACTCGTCAGCGCCAGCGCAGAACGCAACGGCGCCTAAGCGGCGCCCACTTCAACACCTCGAGGATTCGATATGGCATTTTGGGACAAACTTTTCGGCGAATTCGTTGACGTCATCGAATGGACGGACGATCTCACCGACACGATGGTGTATCGCTTCGAGCGCTACGGCAACGAAATAAAGTACGGCGCCAAGCTCACGGTACGTGAGGGACAGGTCGCGGTATTTGTGAATGAAGGTCGCATCGCCGATGTTTTTCAGCCCGGTATGTACGAGCTTGAAACCAACAACGTGCCGATTCTCTCTACGCTGCAAAACTGGCCGCACGGTTTCGAAAGCCCGTTTAAAGCCGAAGTGTATTTCTTCAACAAGCGGCGCTTTGTAGACCTTAAGTGGGGCACGAAAAACCCCATCATGCTGCGCGACAAGGAATTTGGTGGTGTGCGGCTACGTGCGTTCGGCACCTACGAGATGCGTATCGAAGATGCCGTGATTTTCTTGCGCGAAGTGGTTGGCACCGACGGCCACTTCACCACCAATGAGATCACCAATCAGCTGCGCAATCTCATCGTTTCGCGCTTCGCGAACGTGCTTGGCGAGGCCGATATCCCCGTGCTGGATCTGGCCGGCAACTATGATCAACTGGGCACATTTATTACCGGCCGAATTGCCGCAGAATTTAAAGAGTATGGTCTTACGCTCACGCGCATGCTGGTGGAGAACATCTCACTGCCTGCCGAAGTTGAAAAGGCTCTGGACAAACGTACGTCCATGGGTGTGATCGGCGATTTGTCTAAGTACGCCAGCTATCAGGCAGCCGAGGCGCTGACCAAAGCGGCCGAAAATCCCGGCGGTGGTGCCGGCGACGGCGTCGGTCTCGGTATGGGCATTGCGATGGCCCATCGCATGAGCGAAACACTTGGCGCACCGGGCGTCGGTGCCGCGCCACAAGGCGAAGCGCCGCCCCGTATTCCAATGGAAGCGCGTTACTATGTGGCATCAAACGGTCACCAAACCGGACCGTTTACCAAACCCGAGCTACGCGCCAAGATTGAGCAGGGCACCGTGCAGCGTGAAACGCTGATGTGGGTAGCCGGCATGGCTGACTGGCAGGATGCCGGCGACATCAAAGACGTGGCCGAGTTGTTTTCGAGCCAGCCGCCGCCGCTGCCGGGCGGCTGATCCGAGGCGTTGCCAAGGCAAAGCCCGGCTCCGGGCAGCCAAAAATTTCCGTGTGGACAGTGCGGCGCGTTGCAAATATACGCGCCGGGCTCCACGGAGCTTGAGTGCACTTATTGCGGCCATCGCACGGCCATTGAGATCCGCGACGGTCTGATTGTCGAGTATGATTTCGACGAAGCCCTGCGCACGCTAGCCGATGCGCCGCCCGCCGGCACACGCGCCTCCACCCAATGCGAAAACTGCGCGGCCGAATTTGATTTCGACGAGCATGTGCATGCGGGAGAGTGTCCGTTTTGCGGCACACAGATCGTTGAGGGCACCGGCCACAATCGTCACATCAAACCCGAATCGCTTCTGCCATTTCAGATCGATGAGGATCAGGCGCTTACCGCTTATAAGAAGTGGATTGGCAAACTCTGGTTCGCCCCCAGCGCCATGAAAGCGCACGCTCGCCGCGATCAGCACCTCACCGGCGTGTACGTGCCCTATTGGACCTACGACAGCCAAACGCAGACACGTTATCAGGGGCAGCGCGGCGACAACTACACCGTTCAGCAGTCTTACACCACGGTGGAAAACGGCCGCCGCGTGCGACGAACTCGCATGGTGACCAAGATCCGCTGGCGCCCGGCGTCCGGGCGCGTGCAGCGTTTTTTCGACGACGTGCTGATTGGTGCCTCGCTTTCACTGCCGCGTAAAATTACCGATCGACTCGCGCCCTGGGATCTGCAAAATCTCACGCCCTACAGCGAAAAGTTCTTAAGCGGCTTTCGCAGCGAGGTGTACCAGGTGGATCTGGATGAGGGCTTTGATCAGGCCGTCAACGTCATGAATCGCGTGATTCGCAGTGATGTGGCACGCGACATCGGCGGCGATCACCAACGCATCACCTATCTCGACACCAACCACCGGGACACCAAATTCAAGCATCTGCTTCTACCGGTATGGTCCGCGGGCTTTCGGTTTCGCAACAAGACGTACCGGTTTGTGGTTAATGCCCGCACCGGCAAGGTGCAGGGTGAGCGGCCCTACAGCTATTTCAAGATCGCGCTTGCGGTTATTGCGGGCGCACTGGCGGCCGGCGCGCTGTTTTATGTCGCCAACGAATCGGGCGCACTGGATCAACTGTTACGCAATTTGTAGTGTTTAGAAACACATTCTGCCGCCGGTTCGCGCACACTAATGGCATGAAAAACGCTATTGTCCTCTTTCTTCTGGCCCTGGCATGTTCGGGTGTCAGCGCACAAACACCCGCCTGGACGGTGGATGACTTCACGGCCACCTACAGCGCCAAAGTCGGCATAGCCAAAGGCGAAACCCGGCTTGAGCTGCGACGTCTGGACGACGAGCGTTTCGTCGTCGAATCGTGGACCAAGCTGCGCGGACTCGTGTCGCTGTTCAAACGCGGCGAAATTTACGAAGTGGCGCACTTCGACTACGTCGACGGTGAACTGCTAACGCGCGACTTCGAACGCCGCGACAACATAAGCGGCGAAGATCGCAACGTTCGCGTGACCTACGATTGGGACAAGCAAACCGCCGCGGTCGTTTATCAGGACAACACCACCAGCGTTGCGATAGAAACAGGCGTCTCCAATACGTTGGTGATGCAGGTTGCCCTCATGCAGCATCTGAGCAGCGCGCAACGCCCCGAATGGCTGGACGTGGTGGGCCACAAAGGCCGGCTACGGTTCAACATTCGCTATGAGGGCGAAGAGATCTCGGACGACGATCAATTTGGGAAAGCACTGGTTCGCTATTCACACTCACGCGAGGCATCCGACATTCGGACCACGTTTTGGGCAGCGCCACAGCGCGACCATCTGCCGTTGAAAGCCGAAATTATGAAGGCTGAGAAAGTGAAAGGTCAGCTCACGCTGGTGAGCCGCGACGTGTCCGCCAGCCGCTCCGCCGACTAAAACGGTCGCGTCGAGGCAGGAGCTGCTGCGTCAGGCCGGGGTACGACTCTGCGGTCCGTTCGCGGTGTATTGCGCCCCCAACTGGTCGTGGAAAGAAACTCCATCACCAGCTTGTTGACCGTATTGTGCTGATCAAACGGCGTCGCATGGCCGCTATCGGCCACCACTTCTATATGACCATTCGGCAACCGACCCGCAAAATCGCGCGCGCTGGCAACCGAGGTGACGTCATGTTCACCGGCGACAACGAGTGTCGGCGTTGCCACCCGATCCACCATCGCCTCAACAGACCAGCCCGCCAGCGCATTAATCGCCGCGAGAAACGCACGCCGATCATTTTTGGCATAGCGTGCGTTCATCTGATCGCGCAGCTCCGCCTGATGATCATGTGGGAACAGGTGTCGCGCGAGAAACCGCGTCATGCGCTCCATGCCCGTGGGACCGCTGGCCATCAGACGCATCAAGAGCATCAAATAGCGGCGCCAGTCTTTTACAGCAAAACTCGGTTGTGCGTTCACCACGATCAAACAATTGAGACGTTCGGGGTGAGCAACGGCAAGCTGCAAGGCCACGGCCCCGCCCATAGAATGACCCAGCACATGTGCGCGCTGGATTTTTAACTGGTCAAGCAACGCGACCATGTCGCTGGCGTACTGCATGATCGAGCACGGGCCCGCGGGCTTATCGCTGCCACCAAAGCCGCGCAACGACGGTGCGATCACACGGTACTCACTCGACAGTGCCGGCATCTGCAACACCCAGTCGCTGGCACTGCAGCCCAACCCGTGGAGCAGCAATAGAGGCTCGCCTTCGCCACGCTCCTCATACTCGATCCCAACGGATCCGACACGCACGCGAGAAAAATTGTTTGGGACGCTAACCATACATTCAGACTGCCGTATTCGGGCGCCGTTTGCGTTGCCCTTCATCACACAAATCCGGCGCCACATTTTACAATGTGCTGAGGTTTGACATAGCACCGTCGAATTATGTTTTGCCGCAACACATACGCCCTGCATGCAATGTGATGGGCGTCAAAAAAACGTTCACAACCGTGTTGGGGTACAAACGAAACGCGCTTTGAATCACAGTGAGCACAGTACGACGCAGGTACCTTGAGGCTGTCGTTACAAGAGCTCGCGCGTCATGATCAAAGTCCGTTTTATTGCTGTCCTCACAAGCCTGTTCGTCGCGTTGTGCTGCCACGCTGACAACGCGCCCGGCGCTTCAGCAATTCAGGGTAACTGGATCAACGAATCGGCCAGCGGTGTTTTCACGCAGCTGGAAGTAGCCGAAAACGGACGCTTTGTGTTTCGTCAGATTCACGCGAAAAATTTGGGGCGCGATTATATTTGCGGCAATCTGGCGGACCGTGGCGATGAGCTGGTTCTAAACGTCGGCGCGATGAAAGAGCGCTCGGCCGGCGGCGACATATCCGAGC
Organism: Gammaproteobacteria bacterium; assembly: GCA_045106455.1. Lineage (GTDB taxonomy): Bacteria > Pseudomonadota > Gammaproteobacteria > Steroidobacterales > JBCCMA01 > JBCCMA01. Next base: position 57,654 of record JBGCEL010000066.1, on the reverse strand, counting down.
TTGTTGGCCAAACCACGCTAAAGCTCGACGTGGTGCGCCGATCGGAGCATCAACTCGTGCTCAAATATAAGCGCAGCACCGTGGTGCTACAGCTAATTTAAGCCTCGCTCTGGAGATCAGTTTTCCAGAAATGCCATCACCAGTTCGTTTAGTCGGTCAGCCTGATCGATATGTGTGATATGACGACTGTCCATCACTTGCTCAACCCGAGCATCGGGCATGCGCGCGGCGTAAGCCTCTTTTTCACTCACCGGCGTGAAGTCCTGGTCTGCTGCAATGACCAGCGTCGGTGTTGCCAGCGTCTCAATTCGATCTGACACACTCCAGCCCGCCAGCGCGTTCACCGCCTGAATATAGCTCGCCCGATCATTGGTACTGTGACGCATGATCATGCGTGCGCGCGTATCGGCGTGCTCCGGTCCCGGAAACATGCGCTTGGCCACAAAGCGCGCCAAGCGGCTCATACCTACTGCACGCGCCATCGCGATCCGCGTTAACACCATCATGTGTTTGGTCCAATGATCCAACTCGAAACTTGGCTGTGAATTGACGATGATCAGCTTGCGCAACACATCGGGCTGATCGACCGCCAGTTGAAACGAAATCGCACCACCCATCGAAAAACCCAGCAGATTCACGGGTCCCAGGTCCAAATATTGGATTAGGGCTGCGACGTCCTCTGACCAGGTCTTAACCGAGTGCGGACCGTCAGGGATTTCCGTCTCACCGAAGCCACGCAAGCTCGGAGCAATCACGCGATAGCGTCGACTGAATTCGGGTATTTGATACTCCCAGTCCTGACAGCTCGACCCAAGACCATGCAGCAACACCAGCGGCTCTCCCGAACCAGCCTCGATGTAGTGCATTTGAATACCGTTTATTTCCTGCCGTGGCACAATGTTGACCTTAGAGACTCTTGGAATGGTGTTAATGCCAAAAAAAGTACCCCACCCTCGCCCGTCAAGCAAAGCACTGGCGCACAAACCGTGAGTGCGAGCATCAAAGTGGGCGTGGCCTCCAGCACGCAATTGTCGGCCGACGCCGGTCGCGACATGATCGCTGAGGGCGGCAACGCCGTGGACGTTGCCGTGGCTGCGGCGCTGGTGGCCATCGCCACCGAACCCGGCGTGTGTTCAGTGGGTGGAGGTGGCTACATCACCGTATGGCCGGCAGGTGGCAAGCCCGTGACACTGGATGGCAACATTGAAATGCCCGGTCGTGGTCTTGACCCTGAGCGGTTGGGCGGCGGTGCATGGGATGTGGTGCTCGACTACGGCGGCGGTGTCACCACCAAAGTGGGCCACGGCTCGGTCGGGACGCCCGGCGCTTTGGCGGCGCTGGAGCTTGCGGCGACTCGTTACGGTTCGCTGCCCTGGGACGTTCTCATGGCACCGGTCGTGGAGATCACGCGACGCGGCTTCCCAATGAGCAAAGCCTCCTACACCTATCTTCAGTTTGCCCACAAGTTGGTATACGGCTGGCAAGCAGAGAGCTACAACGCTTTGCACGACGAACACGGCGAGCTATACAAAATCGGCGAGCTGCTGCGCGTTGAGAAACTCAGTGACAGCCTCGAGCACATCGCGCGCGAAGGCACACGCGATCTGTATGCCGGTGATATTGCCAAACTTATTGCGGCCGATTTTGAACGTCACGATGGCGTGATGACCGCGCGCGATCTGGCGGAATATGAAGTCATTAGCCGCGAGCCGCTGATTACCGATTTCGGCCCCTGGCGACTGGCCACAAACCCGGCGCCGGCCGTTGGCGGTGCGACGTTAAGCGCCATGCTGACGTTGCTTGAGCAACACCCGATGAACGGCTGGGACAGCGCGTCAGTCGCACGGCTGGCACAAATTCAGGCCAATGTGCTGCGCTATCGTTTTGATCAATTGGATTTGGCCGATGATCCTCTGGCGGCCGTGAGCGAACTCATGGCCCATGCCGGTCGCGGCAGCGTACCCACGCGCAACGGCAGCGGCGCCACGGTGAACACATCCGCCGCGGATCGCGACGGCCTCGCCTGCACGATCACCATGTCAGCGGGCTACGGTGCGGGTGTGATGCCGCCAGGCACGGGCCTGTGGATGAACAATTGCCTTGGCGAAATTGAGCTCAACCGACGCGGCCTGATTGCGGGGCCAACCGGTACACGTCTGTCGTCAAACATGGCGCCAACGGTGGGCCGCACACGCGCTGGCGACGTGCTGGCTATCGGCTCACCCGGCGCCGATCGCATCACCAGCGCGCTGGTGCAAACCCTCGTCAATCATGTGCAACTTGGTTTGCCTTTGAATGAGGCGATCGAACAGCCGCGTCTGCACGTCGAGTTACTCGAACAAGGCGAGCAGGTGGCCTACGAGCGCGGTATCGACGTCGCCGACATCCGCATGCCGCTGCGCGAATGCGATCCGCTGTCGATGTTTTTCGGTGGGGTTGGGGCCGTGAGCGTCGATCCCGGCGGTGGCTTTCAAATTGGCGCCGATGCGCGTCGACTCGGTGGCACCGCCGCCGGCTAACCGCGTCTGCCGCACTACGTTCAGTGCGCTAAACTCAAGCCTTAGCGAATCATTTAAGAGACACGCTCATCATGTTGCCCAATCCACTGCCCGCCGATCCGTTGCCGCTGTTCGAACACTGGTTTGACGACGCGCATAAACGCAAAGTCACTGACAACCCCAACGCCATGGTTCTGGCCACCGTGGACGTGACCCGCAAACCACCTCAGCCCAGCGCGCGGGTGGTGCTGTGCAAGGCCATTGATGCGGCGGCCGGTCACCTTACTTTTTTTACCAATTACACATCACGCAAAGGCCGCGAATTGGCCGCCGCGGGACGCTGCAGTGCGGTGTTTCATTGGGACGGTGACGAGCGCCAGGTACGCATCGAGGGCATCGCCGTCCCCGCACCCGGCGATATCAGTGACGCGTATTTCAATTCTCGCCATGCGGGATCACGCGTCGGTGCGTGGGCCAGCGAACAGTCACAGCCACTCGCATCCCGTGACCACCTGCTCACGCGCGTGCAGTCAGAGGCCGCGCGCTTTGGCGTGCCGCTTAAAAACGGCCTGGAGGCCGAATCCGTCGAGGTGGACATTCCCCGCCCGGAACACTGGGGTGGTTATCACCTGTGGATTGAAGCGATCGAGCTGTGGCACGGCGGCAGCCATCGCGTGCACGACCGCGCGCGCTTCGAACGCTCGCTCGAGCTGGTGGACGGCGGAATGCGTGCCGGCGACCGCTGGAGCGGCACGCGTCTCAATCCGTAATGACGGGACAACTGGAGGAACGCAACACAACCTGCCCCCACTGCTGGGAGCCGCACCCGCTGTTTATCGATGTCAGTAGCGGCACCGCGACCTACGTTGAAGACTGCACGGTGTGCTGTCACCCGATGGAAATCACCATTACCATTTCCGGCGATCAGATCGACGACATTAGCGTGGTCGCCGAGTAGCCAATGAGCACGCTTCCTAACAGCCACCTCACGGCACAGGACGTCACGCTTGTGGCCGGCGATCGCCCGCTCATCAACAACCTGAATCTCACCTTAAAGCCCGGCGAGATCATCGCGGTCCTTGGCACGAACGGTGCCGGAAAAACCACGTTGCTCGAAACGCTGTGCCAGTTACGCACGCCCGCAAGCGGCACCGTCCTGCTGGACGACACATCTATTGTCGATATCGCGCCGCAGCAGCGCGCCGCGCGTATCGGCTTGATGCCACAAAGCATTGACGACGGCTTCGATCATCAAGTGGCGCAACGGGTGGCGCTCGGTTGCTACGCCCGCGGCGGCGTCTGGCAGTGGCAACACGGCGACGACCGTGCGGCGAGCGTCGAGGCGCTTGAGCGGGTTGGCCTTGCCGGTTTCGCCACGCGCAACACCGCCACGCTGTCCGGCGGTGAACGCCAGCGTGTCGCGCTGGCCATGCTGCTGGCGCAACGTCCAACGCTAATGCTGCTGGACGAGCCGTTCAGCCAGCTTGATCCGGTGCACCAGAGTCAGGCGATGGGGGTGCTGCGTCAGGCGCGGGATGCGGGTCACGGCATCGCCGTATCCCTGCACGACGTCAATGCCGCCGTACGGCTGGCCGACCGCGCGCTGCTGCTGTTTGGTGACGGTCGCTGGCTGCTCGATGACGCCGCGCAGGTCTTGACCGCTGATCGCCTGAGCGAGTTGTACGCCACACCCGTTCGGGCGCTCGATGACGGCGCATTTTTTAGCGTTTACGGTTAGCTCGAAAAAGCACTCAGGTGCTCTAGAACGGTCTCATGCAAATGACCATTGGTCGCCAGCACAGAGGTGGTTTCCCGCGTCACAGGCCGACCATTGAGATCGGTAAACACACCACCGGCCTCCTCCACCAATATTTGCAGCGCGGCGATGTCCAGAATATTGACGTCCGACTCCACGACCACATCAATCTTGCCCGCCGCGAGCAAATGATAGTGATAAAAATCGCCGTAACCGCGGATGCGATGAACGGCACTCACAAGCTCGCCATACGCGGCCCACGCCGGGCTTTGCGCCAACGTACCCAAATTGCCGCCAGACAGTGTGGCGTCCTCAATAGCGTTCACGTCGCTGACACGAATGGCCTCATCGTTTAGAAACGCGCCGCCGCCGCGCACGGCGCAGGCCACTTCATTAAATAGCGGCGCGCTCGACACCCCTACTTCACTGCGGCCCTCGCGCCATAGCGCAATTTGCGTCGACACGAATGGGTAATGACGCACAAAGCTCTTCGTGCCATCGAGTGGGTCGACCAGCCATACGTTGTCCGGGTCGCCCTCAACCTCGCCAAACTCCTCGCCATAGAAACCGTAGCTCGGGAACGCCCCCAACAAAATGCTGCGAATAGACTCCTCCGCTTCACGATCCGCAATCGTGACCGGTGAACGATCAGACTTTGTCTCGATATCGAACGGCGCGTCGTAATAGTGGCGAATTATTTGCGCAGCCTGCTCGGCAGCGCGGCGTGCGGCGTCGAGTTGCTCGACGCACCGATTGGCAGAATCTCTCATAGCTCAGAAGCCTAGCAGAAATAGCTCTAAGCCTCGCCACCTCGCTGGTTGACTCAAGCGCGCCTGAGTCTCACCATGCACTCACCATTCGGTAAGCGTTGTGAAACGCCTACGGGAAGCCGGTACGCGCTTGCGCAATTCCGGCACTGCCCCCGCAACGGTGATCAGGTGAATGGAACCCGTCATGTTAGGCCAAACGGCCGGACAGCCACTGCGCAAGATGCGTGGGAAGGCGATCGGGTTCCGGAGTTCGCTCCGCCTGTCAGTCCGGAGACCGACCGATGGCACGTACCGGGCGGCGGTGGGCCGATACCTCAGGTAGTCGGCAAGGCTCCCGGTTATATTTTCCTAACGGCGTGCGGATGGGCGTGCCGGGAGCTCTTCATGTTGGCAAAGATTTCTTCTCGCGTATTCGCGTGCCTGTGCGTGTGTTCAATTACCTGCCCGACGCTTGCGCAGGCAGCTTCCAACGACGACAGTGCATCGCCAACGCTCGTGCCGCTGGTGGTGACCGCCACACGCCAGCCCACACCCCTCGATGATCTGGCCCTGCCGGTCACCATCATTGACCGCGCCCAGATTGAGCGCAGTTTGGCCGATGATCTGGCGCAGCTTCTGCGCTTTTCCGCGGGTATCGACATTGGCCGCAATGGCGGACCGGGTCAGGCCACGTCCACGTTTATTCGCGGCGCCGAGAGCAATCACACGCTGGTGCTCGTGGACGGTGTGCGCATTAACCCCGGCACGCTGGGCTTACCGTCCATCCAGAATATCCGCCCGGAGATGATCGAGCGGGTGGAGATTGTGAAAGGCAATCGCTCCAGTCTCTACGGTTCCGATGCCATTGGCGGCGTCATCAATGTGATCACGCGCGATCAGCGCAGCGATCGGCTTGAGTTTGGTCTTGGCGGCGGACGTTACGGCGCACGTGAGGCCACCGCCCGTGTGGCGACCAAGCGTGGCGATACGCGGTTTGATTTTGCGGCCGCTTATACATCGGCGGACGGCTTCCCAACGAAGCGCGACGCCCAGCTCGACACCGGCCACAATAATTTGAATGTGAACGCGGGCGTGAGCACACCGGTGGGATCGAGCACGCTCAGCGCACGCTGGTTTCAGGCCACCGGCAACACCGAGTACCTCGATTTTTTCGATTCACTGGTGGATCAGGACTTTCGCAACAGCGTCGCAGCCGTCACGTTGGACACGCCGCTGACCGCAACGTGGACCTCGCGAGTGGATGTAAGCCTTGCGACCGACGACATCGAGCAGCAGCAAAGCGACGACGTGGCCAACACAGACCGGCTTGCGATTGACTGGCAAAACACCATCGACCTTGGCGCTGACCAGACGCTGGTCGCCGGTCTCTACGCCTTTACCGAAGACACCGAATCGCTGGTTTTCGGCACCGGTTTTGATGAGCAAACCGACGTGGTCGCCGTGTACGTTGAAGACAACCTGCAGCGCGATGCGCACACGTTGTCGGTCGCGGCGCGCTACACCGATCACGATACGTTTGGCGGGCAAACGACCTGGCATGTGGACTATGGCTACGCGCTGAATGAGACGCTGGCGCTCTACGGTTCGGCCAGCCGCGGCTTTCGCGCTCCCGATGCCACCGATCGCTTTGGCTTTGGTGGCGATCCGAATCTGAACCCCGAAGTCTCGACCAGTGTGGAGGCGGGCTTGAGCTGGCGTCCGTCGGGGCAGCAACGGATCCGGTTTACCGCCTTTGACAACGCCATAGACGACCTGATCATTTTTGATTTCGACCCGGTCACGTTTGCGGGTCAAAATCGCAATATTGCCGAGGCCCGCACACGCGGCATTGAGGCCAGCTACGAGTGGCGTTCTTCCGATTGGGGCGTCCTTGCGTCCGCTGTCATTCAGGACCCGGAAAACGAACAAACCGGCGGCGTATTGCCCCGTCGCGCACGTCGCTCCCTGACCATCAATGCGTTTCGCAAAGTGCGTCGCGCCGAGCTCGGTTTCGACCTGCTGTTGAGCGGCGAGCGCAAAGATTCGGATTTCAGCGCAGAAGTGAACGCAGGCTACGTTCTTGCCAACCTCAGCGCACGGGTGCCTGTGAACGACAAATTTGAATTTCGCGCCAAAATAGAGAATCTGCTGGACGCCGAATACGAAACCGCCTTCGGCTTCAACACGCCGGGCCGCGGACTGTACTTAGACGTGTATTATCGTAATCGTTAACCAGCGGAGAACGCCCCATGGGCCATCGACTAAGCAAAATCTATACACGCACCGGAGACGACGGCTCGACCGGGCTTGGCGACGGTTCGCGCATCGACAAAGATAGCCATCGTGTCGAGGCCTACGGCACCATTGACGAGCTCAACAGTGCCGTCGGCGTGATCCTCGCGACAGCCGACTTGCCGCAGAACGTGACCAAATGCCTTAACGAGATCCAACACGATCTGTTCGATCTCGGGGGCGAACTGTGCGTTCCGGGACAATGCGTGATCGATGAGGCCTTCGTCCGACGGCTGGAGCGCGAACTCGACGACTTCAATGAAAATCTGCCCCCGCTCAAAGAATTTATTCTGCCCGGTGGTGGACCGGCCGCGGCCGCGTGTCACATGGCCCGTACTATTTGCCGTCGCTCGGAACGACGTCTGTGGTCGCTGGCACGTCATGAAGCGGTTAACCCCGCCACGCCGCACTATCTGAACCGTCTGTCGGACTTCCTGTTTGTTCTGGCTCGCGTTCTGGCGCGCCATGAATCAGGCAGTGAAGTGCTCTGGGACCGCAATCGCATTCACGACAGTTAAGCTAACGCGGCAAATCGCGCAACTTGCGTCGTGCATCATCCAATGCGTGACACACTTCCCGCGCGCCATCCAAAACACGCAGTGAATCCCGCGTGATGGTGTCTGCAGAGATACCGTAAAGCGTGTTCGCACGCTGAGCGCGCCCGTTAAAGCGCGCCCATCGCGCCAGCGCCGTTACGTCACCGGTCGTCATCATGACGTCCGCATCGGCGCTCACCACGGCTTCATCGGTCACCACTGCCGCCAGTGACTTCAGATCGGCAAAGACATTGCTCGCGCCACAGGTCGAGAGCACTTGAGAGATCGCATGACGCCCGCCAATGGTGTACACCGGCTGCTCAGCAATTTGGAAAAACACGCGCAGTGCGGGCGCGGCGGTAAACTCAAGAGCGAGCGCCGCGATGTCATTTTCGAATTGAGCGGCCGCGGCATTGGCCTGCGCAGAGGTTCCGGTGAGACGACCGATGTCGCGCAGATTGGCCGCGACATCGTCCAGGCTTCCGGTGGCCAACGCCTCAACGCGATAGCCACGTGCGCGAATGGCCTCGATCAGCGACACAGGATTGCCGCCCTCCCACGCCAGCACAACGGTTGGCGCCGATACAGCGAGGCGCTCAAAGTCGATGGCGAAGGCATCCCCGACGCGCGGCAGCGCTTGTGCCTGGGCCGGATAGTCACTGTGCTCGACTACGCCCACCAAAAATTCGGCTGCACCGGCGCTGTATACCAGCTCGGTCAAATGCGGCGCCAGCGACACGATCCGCAGTTCATCTTGGTCGGCAGCTACCCGGGCCGCATCCGCAGGCTCAACCTCGGAGTCACAGGCCGCACTCAAAAGAAGAAGCAGCAGCGCCGCAAAACGCCGCGTTCGCATCAGGCCAGCATGCCAATCGCCGTGAGCACCGCCACAGCCACAAGCCAAATAATTTCTGAACGATGCACCAAGCCCATCGCCGCCTCCGCGCCGGCCACCACCGCGTCCTCCTGCGTCTCCGGCGGCCCGCCCAAAGCGCCCAGACCAGCGCACGCCACGATCTCTTCATTCACATCGAAAAAATGTTCAGAGCAGTTGCGATAATAGTTGCGCCAGTCGGCCACGGCCGGCTCGAAACTGCCCGCCAGCGCAAACGTCAGCGCCACCAGACGCGACGGCAGCCACGCCAGTAAACCGTGCAAGCGCTGCACCGACGCTACATCGCGCCCGCATTCCTCGCCCCGTTCGCGCGCGCGGTCGGCCTCAAAAAATGCTCGCCGCCGCATCAAATCCGTGACCCGAAACAGCCACGCGCCCGCAGGACCCAGCACAACGAACCAGACAATAACCCCAAACGAGCGATTGTTGGATTGAACAAACACGGCCTCTTCGAGCGCGAGCGAACGGCGCGTACGATCCTGCGGTGGCTCGGTCTCAAGCAGCTCGCGTGCCACGTGATGGGCACGCTCGGTATCACCGCTAAGCGTGGCGCGAATAAAGTCATCAACCTCTGACGACAGATCACGCGGCCCTAAAGAAAAGAGCAACACCAGAACGGCAAACGCCAGATAGACCGCGCCCCACAGCACGCCCTGAAATGACAGCGCAATCCAGGCCACCGGCAGTACCGGCAAGCTCACAACCAAGAGCGCAACGAACGCTCCCGGCCAACCGCCAACGCCACGCACCATACTTAAACCCACATCAAAATAGCGATCGAGCCAACGTATTTCGCCCAGATTGAACAGCGACGTCGAGGTACGCTCAATCAGAACCGACAGCAGCAGCGCAATAAATTTCATACGGTTTGTACTCCCGCCATTGTTGACCAACGTAGCCAGTCAAATCCCGTGCCCGGATCCTGTTTGCGCTCCGGGGCGATATCGCTGTGACCCACCACCGGGCGACCGTCGATGCTGCGATAGGCCGCACGCAAGCCACGATGCACCTGTGCAAGACGGCAGTACTGCGCCGTGGTAAACGGCGCGACGACCGTGCCTTCAAGCTCCACACCAATCGAAAAATCATTCACATCATCACGCCCGTCAAAACGCGATTCGCCCGCGTGCCACGCGCGTTCGTTGAGCGATACATACTGCGTCAATTCGCCGTTGCGTGCGACCAGCAGGTGGGCGGACACCCGCACACCTTCAAGCGATGCAAACGTAGGGTGCGCCGCGGTATTTAATCGGCCCAAGAACAAATCATCAACAAACGGTGTGCCGTACTGCCCCTCGGGCAAACTGATACTGTGCACCACCAGCAGCGAGGGCAACTCGCCACCGGGCCGAGCGTTGTAGTGTGGCGACGGCCGCCAGCGCGCTTCGGCCACGCGTCCTGTGATCAGATCAATATCAATCATGTTTCGGCGAGTGTGCCCAATTTCATTGCATCGGGCAACGCGCGCCCGGCATAGTAGCGGCCCGTTCCCGCACGAGATGCACCATGGCGCTGCCTTCCTCCCAAGACATGATCGCCGAGTTGATCGCCACACCATCGATCAGCAGCTTTGATCCGCGCCTGGACACGTCAAACCGCCCCGTCTGTGAGCGTCTGGCCACCTATCTTGAAAGCGCTGGCGCCCGGGTTGAACTACAGGATGTGTCGGGACACGCGGGCAAAGTGAACCTGCTGGCACGCTTCGGCGCCGGGCCGCCCGGACTGGCGCTGTGCGGGCACACCGATACGGTACCGTTCGACGACGCTCGCTGGCAGCACGATCCATTTGGCGCGCAGCTCGTTGAAGAAAAACTCTATGGGCTCGGCAGCTCGGATATGAAGGGCTTTCTTGCCATCTGTGCCAGCGTACTGGCGCAGCAAAACGTCGCCAAATTGCAACGTCAGGTCATTGTGCTTGGCAGCGCCGATGAGGAAACCGGCATGTTTGGCGCCCGGGCCTTGCTTGCGCAAGGCACGCCACTGGCACCCTTCTGCGTTGTCGGAGAACCCACCTCGTTAGTCCCGATGCGCCAGCACAAGGGAATTTTCATGGAGAAAATAATTCTGCAGGGTCGCTCCGGGCATTCCAGTGATCCCACACTTGGCAACAATGCGATCGATGCCATGCACGAGGTTCTCGGTGCACTCAAAGGCTGGCGCGGCGAAATGGGTGAGCGCTACGCGAACCCGGACTTTGCGGTACCGACGCCTACCTTAAACTTTGGTCGCATCGAGGGCGGCGATAACCCAAACCGAATTTGCGCCCGCGCCGAGCTGCACATTGACGTGCGTCTTATGCCGGGCATGACGGTTGCGCGCAGTCGTGCAGCTCTGCGCGAACGCGTCCGACGCGTCGCACAAGCAAGCGGCGTAGAGGTTGAATTTGATGTACTGTTTGAGGGCATTGATCCTCTGACCACGGCTGCCGACGCCGCCGTGGTTAAGCACTGCGAGGCGCTCAGCGGTCACCGCGCCGGTTGCGTGAATTTTGGCACCGAAGCGCCGTTTTTTAATGAACTGGGGAGTGAGAGCGTGGTCTTCGGGCCCGGCGATATCGATCTCGCCCACCAACCTGACGAGTATCTGGATTTGCGTCAAATCAAACCCACTGCGGACGCGCTCAGTGCGCTTATTGAGCACTTCTGTCGCGACACACATTCCGCTGAGGCACGCTAATGGCGCGCATCCATGTAGGTCAACCGCTGGCACCCGGGAATGAGATAAAACTGCCGCCAGAAACCGCGCATTATATTAACCGCGTGCTGCGTCGCGGTCCCGGCGACGCAATTAGAGTATTCAACAACAACGACGGCGAATTCACCGCCACCATCATGCTGCTGCAGGGCACACGCGCGACAGTGCGCATAAAAAACCCGATTGGCGGGCGCAAAGAATCACCTCTGCACACCACGCTTGTGCAGGGCCTGTGTCGCTCACAGCGGATGGACTACTGCATTCAAAAAGCGACCGAGCTTGGCGTAACGCGAATCTTGCCGATGATTACAGATCGCTGCGTCGTGCGCCTTGATGACAAACGAGCGGCGAAGCGACTGGATCACTGGGAGGCCGTCGCCACCAGCGCTTGCGAGCAATCGGGACGCACGGCGCTGCCGCGTATCGCGGCACCGGCAACGCTTGCGGACATTATCAAGCGCGAGGACGTAACGGGCCGCGTCGTGTTTGATCCGGATGACGGCCTGTCGTTTACCAGTTGGCCACGCACGATGCCGACACTGTCGCTTTTCATCGGTCCCGAAGGCGGCTTGTCTAAAGCGGAGATCGACCAGTTGGTTGCGGCTGACGCGGCGCGTTGGCGCATGGGCCCGAGAATTTTACGCACGGAGACGGCCGGCGTCGTGGCACTGACCATGGCACAAACCAAATGGGGCGATCTGGCGTAGAGCCGCCCCCCACCCGCAAGATCAGCGCGTCGAGGCGCTCCAGGCCGCAGCAATTTGCTGCTCGAGATATTCGATATCCGGCACCAGGGGCGTCTGATTAACCATCCGCAGCTGACACAAGACGGGCCCCTCAGCGGGCCATTCGTTTGATTCATCGCGCGTGACGACCATCGAATTCACACGTACGAGTTGGGGAAAGCCGTGCGTCACGACACCGAAACACGGCACCTTCAACGCATCGCCAAGCGTGCGCAGTAGCACGATACGTGTGCGCGCGTTCGTTTCAGGCGTTGCATGGCCCATCGCGCCTTCAAAAGAAATCAGTGGAATGATTTCCTTCTCCCACGCAAACGTGCCGAGCAACCACGGCGGCGCACCGTCAATCGACTTACATTCACGATGCCCGGTTACTTCGGCGATGTTGGCACGTGGCACCAGTAAGCGATGCTCACTGAGCGGCACCAGCAGACTGTAGATATCTTGCTGCTGCACGACAGGATCACTCATGCTTCACCTCGCTGCGCATCTTCGTCGTCGGTCAATAACGGACGCATGGCATCGAGTAGCTGTGACTCCTGATACGGCTTGCCAAGATAGCCATCCACGCCCAGTTCAAACGCACGTGAGCGATGTTTATCGCCCGTGCGTGACGTCACCATAATGATGGGCAAATGTCGCAACTGATCGGAATTGCGGATGTGCGTTGATACTTCATAGCCATCCATACGCGGCATTTCAATATCCAGCAACACGAGGTCCGGCACGGTCTCGGCCATGATCGACACGGCGTCGACACCGTCTTTCGCGGTGAGCACACGCATGTCGTTGCGCTCCAGCAGTCGCTGCGTAACGCGACGCACGGTGATCGAATCGTCCACAACCAAAATTAGCGGGCGGGCGTCATCACGCGCCGTGGCTTGCAATACTGGCGCAACCGTTTGTGCGCGACGCACCAGCGTCGCGACGTCCAGAATCATCACGATACTGCCGTCACCCAATATGGTGGCGCCAGCGACACCCGGGATGCCTGAGACCAATGGCCCCACCGACTTCACGACCACCTCGCGACTACCAACCATGTCGTCGGCAATCAGAGCCGTGGAGTGATCTCCAGCGCGCACCAATATAACCGGGATGGAATTTGACTCGCCCTGCTCGACATCCGATGTGGTTGAGCCGACGTAGCGACCCAGGTGTTCAAACTTGTAGTTTTGCGCGCCGTAAGAATAGCGTCGCGACGGGTCGGCCAAATACTGCGCCGCTTCGGTGCGCGGTACGCGCACAATGCCCTCGACCGCGGGCAACGGAATGGCAAATTGATCATCCGCACAACGCACCAGCAGGGCCTGAGTGACGGCCAGCGTGAGCGGCAGTCGTGCCACAAATTCAGTACCCTTGCCCGGCGTGGAATCCACGGCGATCGAGCCGCCAAGCAGTTTGATTTCGTTCGCGACGACGTCCATGCCAACCCCGCGTCCGGCATCCTGTGTCACCTGCTTGGCCGTCGAAAAACCCGGCTCAAGAATGAGGCTCAGGGCCTGCGCATTACTAATTTTCTCATCCGCACCGATCAAACCACGCTCAGCCGCAACGCGACGAATGCGATCGATATCAAGACCGGCACCATCATCGCGAATGCGGATCGCCATCTCCGTACCTTCACGCTGCAAAAGCACGGTGATGTTACCGGCCTCTTCTTTTTCGGCGTCACGCCGCGCCGCGGGCGTTTCAATGCCGTGCGCCACGGCGTTACGTAGAAGGTGTTCGAAGGCAGGCATCATGCGCTGCAAAACCTGTCGATCCAGCTCGCCCGACTCCCCACGGAAGGTCACGTTGACGCGCTTGCTCATATCACGCGCTGCACTACGCACAACGCGCTCCAGCCGCGGCGTGAAATTGGAAAATGGCAGCATGCGCGTACGAATCAGCGAGTCTTGCAACTCCGTTGTGACGCGTGACTGCTGCACGAGCAAGTTTTCGGATTCACGCGTGAGCTCGCTCAGCAGATCCTGAATACTAACCAAATCGCTGACCGATTCACCCAGTGCGCGGGACAGTTGTTGAATCGTGGAATAGCGATCGAGCTCCAGCGGATCAAACTCCTGGCCTTCATCGCGTTCTTCGGTTTGTTCGTCCTGATGTCGATAGCGAATTTGCGCTTCGGTCTCGGCATCTAACTGCCGCAGCTGATCGCGCAAACGCACCACCGTTTGCGACAGCTCTGCCAGGTTGAAGCCAATCGAGCTCATTTCCTGCTCGATTCGCGATTGGAAAATGCTGACTTCGCCCGCGTTGTTGAGCATATCGTCCAGCAGCTTCGCATCCACCCGTGCGGTTTCAGTGGGCCGCTCCGGTACATCCGCAGGTCGCGCTGCGGGCAAGGATGCAGGCCCCGGTGGTTCGATCGACGCACCCGCCTCGGGCTTGACCGCCTGCGTTACCGCGGCAAGTCGGGCCGCAAAATCTTCTTCTGGCGAAGACTCGGGCAAGGCCGACTCGACATCCCCTGCAACGCTTAGATCTTCGACCAACTGGGCCATTTCACTGGCCATGTCCGCCACATCTTGGCGGGCTGCTTCGGCGCGTTCTGCCTCGGCGCGTTCTGCTTCAGCGCGTTCTGCTTCAGCGCGTTCTGCTTCGGCGCGTTCTGCTTCGGCGCGCTCTGCTTCGGCGCGCTCTGCTTCGGCGCGTTCTGCTTCGGCGCGTTCTGCTTCGGCGCGTTCTGCTTCGGCGCGTTCTGCTTCGGCGTGTTCTGCTTCGGCGCGTTCTGCTTCGGCGCGTTCTGCTTCGGCGCGTTCTGCTTCGGCGCGTTCTGCTTCGGCGCGTTCTGCTGCGGCGTGTTCTGCTGCGGCCGTTTCATTCTCAGCAGGCTTGCCCGATAGCGAATGCAGCTGAGCAATCACGTCCTGCGCTGCAGGCGGAACCGATTGCGCGGCCAGCAGCTCCTGCATGACATGAAGACGATCAAAACCCAGACGCAGTATGTCGCTGGTTTGATCCGTGAGGTGAAGTTCGCCGGCATTCATTGCCTCAAACACCGATTCGAGCTCGTGACTCAGCGTCGCCATGGACTGCACGCCGGCCATCCTCGCTCCGCCTTTCAGCGTGTGCAGATGGCGCAGCAGGTCCGCCAGTGCGGGCGCATTTTGTGCGTCCACCAGCCACTGATTCAGACTCGGATCGCAGGCATCGAGTATCTCTTCGGCTTCTTCGGCAAAGATCGCCGCCACCTCGGGGTCGAAACCGACGTCGGCCTGTTCGGGCTCCGACGGCACCACCGGTGCGGGCGTCTCCACGGTAAGTTCGGGCTGCAAGGCGTTGATGCGATCAATGAGTGCGCTGTGATCCGGTGCGTCGGCCCCGGTGTTGATACTGGCCACAATCGAGGCGATCGCCGCACTACTGCGAGCCACCGTATCCAGCGCCTCGGCCCCAAGCCGCCGCTCGTCATGCATCACGGAGCGCAAAAATTCGTTTACCGGTTCGGCGATACCGACCACCGATTGCACGGCCGCCATGTTGGCGCTGCCGCGCAGCGTGTGCCACGCCCGGTGCAAAGACTCATCGACTCTTGGTGTCGCACCACGCTCAAGCGCATCGGCAACAAACGCATCGATCGTATCCAAATGCCCTTGCGTCTCTTTGCGGAAAATATCCAGCAATACGGGGTCCAGTCGCAGACCGATCTCTTCGGTCTCCGCGGCGAGCTCCAATTCTGGTTGCGGCAACTCAACGGGCGCGGCTTGCGCAGCCGGTTCCGACTCGGCCGCGGCTGGCTGGCGGCCCAACAGCACCGCGCAACGCGCCACGATGGCATTAATATCGAGCTGCGGCAGCGTGCCAACTTCCAGCTGTTCGACCAGCTGCGGCAGTGCGCTCTCGGCATCATGCAACATGCTGTGGAGCGTTTCGTCCGCACTTACATCCTGGTTGATGACCGCGTTGAGCAACTCTTCGATCGACCACGCGAACTCGGCCAGCACCCGCGCACCCACCATCCGACCACTGCCCTTGAGCGTGTGGTAGGAGCGCCGGATGTTTAGCAGACGCTCACGGTTGTCCATGGTTTCGCGCCAGCGCGGCAGCTGACGCTGCAAATTCGAAATTTCTTCTTTAGCTTCCTCGATAAACAGCTCAAGGAGCTCAGGATCTACATGCACACGGGCGTCGCTCACGACCGCGTTTTCCAAATCAGCAATCAGCGGCGACTCTATCGGCGGCGGCGGTGTGGCCGTCGCGGGCTCTTGCGCAGCAACGGTTGTCTCGGCCGGTGCGCTGACCGGCGCGGCAGTCTCAGCCTCTTCCTCTTCCTCTTCCGCGGTCGGCTCTGGCGGCTGACGACTCAATGACTGCAGACACGACTCGGCGTTGTCCAGCATGTAGTCCGGATCGCGGCGGCCTTTACGCAACGTATCCATGTAGTACTCGATGCTCACAATGGCATCGGCCAGTCGATCGAGTTCTTCACCGCCCATGTGTTCAAGGCCGTGTTCACGTAGCTGCTGAACATGCCAGCCAACGACCGCGACCTGCTCCATCGCGCGACGTTTTTCGAGCATTAGCAGCCCGGCCTCAATGCCTCGCAGCCAATTCGGCACTTCGTCCAGTGCACCGCCGTGTTCAGGGCGCATGACCAGCTGCGACAGCGAATCTTTAATTTTCGTGAGGTTGTAAACGCACTCGCGCAACACGGCCTCTACTACGTCGCGTCGATCGGTTTGTGCGGCAATCTCAGCCGGCGTCATAGTTTGCGTGGCCGGGTCAATCGCATTGGAGGTGACGCGCTGCAGGAGCTGCTCCTCAAGAGCGGTCTCGCAGCCAATTAACACCGATGCGATGGCCATCAATGTTTCGTCGCCGCCTTCGTCGGTTTTCGCATACGCGGTGAGCGATTTCGACTGATGCGCCATTTGCTCAGCCAGGTTTCCAAGACCCAACACACTCAAGGTATCGGAGATTTTCGTCAGCGCTACGCTTTGCTGACCGAGCGCGGTGCGATCGGTCTCACCGGTTCGCACAAAGATATCGATGGCGTCTTTGACGTCCGCTAGATCCTGGCGGATGGCGGCACCCACGGTTTTCATCAGCTTGACACTGGGTGCACTCAACGACGCCGCCGCGGCCTCCTGCCCCTCGCTATCGGTGGGTGCACGTAGCGATTCCAGCCCGTAGGCCTGACGAATCGCGGTAACCCGTTCGCCGTCAGCCGTCGCGCGGCCCACGTAATACAACAGGTTATTCAAAAACGCCTCACTGACTTCGCGCTCGTGCTCAGCGTCTTCGCCACGCGCCGCCAGAAATTTAATTTGTCGATCACCCTGGCCTAGCAGGCGCTTGATGGACGCACTCGGCCGCAGACCGCCGTCGACGATGGCCTCAACGATGCCACCCAAAACCCACCAGGTTTGAAACACAAGCGGTGTGCGTGCACTGGACTCAAACTTCGCCGCAACACCGGACAATGTCTCGAGTTGTTGCTCCGGTTCCACGCCGCGCAGCCAACTTAGCAGCGCGGTTTGGTAGGGCGCGCGCAACTTGTGCGCAAGCACGCGAATATCGACTTCGGGAGCGCGTTGCGGCCGCTCGGGCATCATCCCGGTGCGATCCGCATTGAGGACAAACAGCGAGCTTTCCGACAGCAATGGATGACCACGCACAGCGCGCAGGTCATTTAGCAGCGGCAGCAGAATAAGCGGCACATCGTGACCACCACCGGCCACGCGTTCGAGATAGGTCGGCATTTGCAACAGTGCGCGCGACAAAGCCTCGAGGCCCTCCACGATGTTGGGCACCTTGCGCGCATGCAGCGCCTGGGTCACCGTCACCATTTCTTCAGCCAGCAACGCCGCGCCGTGCACCTCCGCCATGCGCAACGCACCGCACGCACTGTGCAGCGCTGCAACGACCTCCTCAAGCGACTCAACGTCGTCCTGATTGGTCTCGAATTTCTCCAGCGTGCGACCGGCAGACGCAAAAATCTCGCTCAGCTCGTGGCTGATGAGATTCAGTGCATCCGTCGTGATGTCCTGACGGGAACCACTCATAGTGTGTAAGTCCGTACCGTGTCTAAGCGCAGCTTATTTACTGCTGGCATTGGCAAGCAGTGTTTCCTGCGGCGGCAGGTCCGCTACTTCTTCAATTAGCGATTCGTCAACCACTGACTTGGCCACGTTGCCCTCACGTGGCAGCGTAAAGCCATCCACTGAGCGACGCAGCTGCGACGACATTTCGGCAAGCTGTCCGATTGAGCGCGACGCCGCACCCGTGTTCTCGGCCGTCTGCGCGCTGATTTCCTGCAGCACGCCCATGTTGCGCGTGATGTCGGCCGCGGCGGTGGCCTGCTGGCGCGCCGAGCCCGAAATGTTTTGCACCAGACTGGAAATCTGATTCGACACTTTCTCAATTTCGCCCAAAGACTCGCCGGCGTTTTCAGCCAGCAGTGCACCACTGACCACGTCGGTGGTACTGCGCTCCATAGACACGACCGCTTCGTTGGTATCGGACTGAATGGTCTTGACCAACACTTCGATTTGCTTGGTGGCATTGGTGCAGCGTTCTGACAAACGCTGCACTTCATCGGCCACCACCGCAAAGCCGCGCCCGGCTTCCCCGGCCATCGAGGCCTGAATGGAAGCATTGAGCGCCAGAATGTTGGTTTGCTCGGCGATGTCATTGATCAGTTCGACAATGTTGCCGATTTCCTGCGAGCTCTCGCCCAAACGTTTAATGCGTTTGGAGGTGTCTTGAATGGTCTCGCGAATGGTGTTCATACCGTCGATCGTGCGCCGCACGGCCTTGGCGCCTTTGGTCGCGACTTCAACAGAGTGACGCGCCACGTCCGAGGAACGCTCGGCGTTACCCGACACCTCTTCAATTGAACCTGCCATGTTCGCAATGGATTCGGTGGCCGCGAACACTTGCTTCGATTGGTTTTCACTGGACTTGGCCAAGTGGTTGGCCGAGGCATCGGTTTGCTGCGCAAGCCGTTCCACTTCGGTGGCCGCACCGTCAATGGTCGACACCAAATCGCGCAGCGCTTCGATCGCGTAGTTGATCGAGTCGGCAATGGCGCCGGTAATATCTTCACTGACGGTGGCTTCCACGGTCAGATCACCGTCGGCGAGACTGCTCATTTCATCGAGCAGACGCAAAATGGCTTTCTCGTTGGATTCGTTTTGCTCGGTCGCCTGCATCAGTTGCGTGCGATCTGTATTGCCAGAACTTCCGCCCGAACTACGCATAAGCAGGAAGCCAACCAGCCCTGACAGCAACAGCAGCAGATACGGAATAAAACGACCAATGCCGCCACCGCCAGAGGTGGACACATTGCGGCTAATCGTACTAAAGAGCGTCTGCGTGCTGGAGGTCAATTGCGCCGCATCGCTGTGGACTACCTGAGCGCCGCTTGATGCCTCGGTCGCATTGCGCAGGGCACCGGAAAAATCGATGAACGTGCTTTGCAACGCGGCGAGTGCCGTGGTGCCGGAATTGGCCGGTGGTACACCCTGATCGGTTTCCTCGCCCGCGAAACCACGCAAAATCTGCGTGACACGCTGGTCCGCGCTTTGCATGCGCTCGACGGTCTGAGCGATATCACCGGTACCTGACGCCAGTGCTTCGCCATCGCGCACGGTCGCTCTGATGTCAGAAGCGATGCCGTCGAGAAATGGCATAGCGCGCGCGCTCTGGGCATCGCCCAGCGCGGTTTCGAATTCATCCAGACGACTCAAAACGCTGGCCGCTTTTTGGCGCAGCGTCGCGGCGGCATCGTGGCCAGCAATGATGGCATCACGGCCATCTACCACGTTATCAAGGGCGTTCGTAAATTGCCCCCAACTGCGACCAAAACTGCCGCCCTGCTCGTCTGGCAACGCCGCGAGTAGCGCGTCTTTTTTCGGCAGCGCGCGTTGACGCCGCGCAAGCTCGTCAAAAATCTTAGGATCGCCGGACAGGGCCATCTGCGCCCGCGCCGCCACGGACTGCGCGTTCGCCACGTGCCGAGCAACCGAGCCGTTATCAGCGCCACTTTTAAGACCCTGCAGCAATAAACTGATCGCCGCGGCTGCCAGCAATAGCAGTAGCAGCACACCAAGCCCAATTCGCTTCATTCCGCCGGATTCCAAATTTGCCATATCACTTCTTCCGTCTGTCTGTTCTACAGTTTCGGCGTTCTCTCACCGAACATTAAGGTTCACATGCAGTGCGCTACACGGCGCTGAGCAATCGCGAACTCTGGATTACTTTAAAAAAACTCAAGACCGGCCATAACGCTCCGTCGCGTCGATAGGCTCCGTCCAAAAAATCGCTCAAATCCGGCTCCGCCTGATGATCGTCAAGCGTCTGACGTTCGCTTGCCGAGAAACGTCGAAAACCAAATACTTCATCTACGATCACCGCCATCGGCACCTGATCATCGTTGACCAGCACCACACGGGTCTGGCGCTCTGGCACCGTTGCCGGCGCCTTGCAGAGCATCTTTAAATCCACGACCGGCATGAGCTGACCACGCACGTTGGCAAGGCCCCGCAGCCACTGATTCGAACCTGGGATACGCGTTAGCTCAGGTTTTTTCATGACCTCGCGGATTTGCTCACGCGGCACCACGTAGCGTTGCGTGCCAACACGTAAACCTACGCCCACCCAGGTCGACGTATCGGTGACGGTGGCGTAACGCGCCGTCGCGCGCTGCTCCATTTCCAGCAGCAGTTCGAACGGCGTTGCCACCAACTCGCGCAATGAACGGTTCGCATGTGTGCTCATCGGATTCAGGCCGCCAGCGCCGCACGTGCGCGCTCGAGCAACTCCACGGGATCGACCGGCTTCACGATATAGTCCACCGCACCCTGGCGCATGCCCCAGATGCGGTCGGTTTCATGACTTTTGGTGGTCACCATGATGACGGGAATCCCCGCGGTCTCCGGATCTTTGTGCAGACGACGCGTGGCCTGATAGCCGTTAAGGCCGGGCATCACGACGTCCATCAAAATAAGATCGGGTTTACGCTCACGGGCAAGCTCGACACCTTTGTCGCCGTCTTCCGCGCACAATGTCGCATAGCCGTTTTCCTCGAGCGCCGAGCGCAGCACATGCACCTCGGTGGGCGAGTCATCCACAATCAAAACCAGCGGCACGGCTAGCGCTCCACGTGGCGTTCAATCGCGCCGACTAATTCATCTTTTGTAAAGGGCTTGGTAAGGTATTGCTCCGAGCCGACGATGCGGCCCTTCGCGCGATCAAACAAGCCGTCCTTGCTCGACAGCATGATCACGGGCGTCGTTCGAAACGTGCTGTGATTTTTGATCAGTGAACAGGTCTCATAGCCGTCGAGCCTGGGCATCATGATATCCACGAACACAATGTCTGGTTCGTGGTCCGCAATTTTCGACAATGCATCGAATCCATCGGTGGCGGTGAACACTTGGCATCCCTCCTTGGTCAGCAACGTTTCCGCGGTACGTCGAATGGTCTTGCTGTCGTCAATGACCAGCACTTTCAGACCGTCCAACACTGTATGTTCAGCAGGGTTCATGGGCATCCTCGTTATGGTGCCTCCAGCGACCTAATATCGCCGGGCTTTAATCGCTCGCGCTCAACCAACGGCACCGGAAGTGCGGCTCGCTGAGCTGAACCATCTGTGCGGCGCCAGTCTGACGCGCGGCCCCGCACTGCAAAAATTGAGATACTTCACTGAAAACTAAGAAAGTATCCGTGACAAGCCGAACGTTTTATCATATTGGGCTGTCGCCTGCCATTTCGGCGCTCACAGTTCTTTTCGCCTTCACAATTCAGGAGCATTTTCATGCCCAGTGCACCGCGCCAGCTTGGCGTCATTATGGACCCGATTGAGTCCATCACGCCGTACAAAGATTCCACGCTCGCAATGCTCCTGGCCGCTCAGCGCCACGACTTTGCGCTGCACTACATGACCATGGACGATTTATATTTGCGCGACGGACAAGCGCGCAGTGCCACGCGCGAGCTGCGTGTGCGCGATGACAACGAGCACTGGTTTGATTTGGGCGACGCTGCCGACACCGCGCTTGGCGACCTCGATGTGATCCTGATGCGCAAAGATCCACCGTTCGACATGGAATACGTCTACGCCACCTACATTCTCGAACGTGCGGAGCTGGCTGGGGCGCTGGTGGTCAACCGTCCGTCGAGCCTGCGCGATGTGAATGAGAAGGCCTACACCGCGTGGTTTCCAGAGCTGTGCCCACCGACGCTAATTACTCGCTCTATGGCGCGAATGGACGCGTTTTTACGCGAACATGGCAAGATCGTCGTCAAACCACTCGATGGTATGGGCGGCAAATCGATCTTTGTCGTGCGTGAAGGCGACAGTAATCGCAGCGTGATTTTCGAGACCCTCACCGACACCGATCGGCAATTTGCCATGGCGCAGGGCTTTATTGAGAAAATCAGCGAGGGCGACAAACGCATTTTAGTGGTCAATGGCAAGGTCGTGGATTACTGCCTCGCACGCGTGCCAGCCAAAGGCGAAGCGCGCGGCAATTTGGCCGCCGGCGGCACCGGGGTCCCGCAACCCTTGAGCGCCACAGATCGGGCCATTGCCGAAGCCATCGCACCCACTCTGGTGGAAAAAGGCCTGTGGTTTGTCGGTCTGGACGTGATTGGCGACAAAGTCACCGAGATTAATGTGACCAGTCCAACCTGTATCCGCGAACTGGATGCGGCCTACGACCTCGATATCGCCGGCGACCTGATGCAGGCGCTTAGCGACCATCTGGACGACTAAGAATGCGTGGCGCGCGGCGGGTTTTGATTGCGCTGTGCGCACTACTCGCTGCGAGTTGCACCCCCGAAACGGACACCCGTTCAATGCAAATTCTGGCGCTGGGCACCGTGGTGGAAATCACGACGCCGGGCGCCGGGGATCGCCTGCAGACGGTGGCGCCAACGTTGCGCCAGCAGCTCGACGACTGGGGCACGCAAATGTACGCCTACGGGGATGGCGAACTGGCGCAGGCCAACGCGGCGTTTGCGCGCGCGCAATGCACGAGCGTGTCGACGCGGCTCGCGGGCCTCATTCGCGATGCGCAGCGCTATGAGCGCCTGCACCCAGGGCTGTTCAATGCCGGCCTCGCCGACCTGACACGTCTGTGGCAGCTGCACGAAGCCGGCAATGACGCGCAGTCTGACTGGCAGCCGCCGCCCAAGGCCGGCGTGCTGGTGCAGCTTGAATCCGCCCCGCGCGCGCTGAATCTCAAGCTTAATCATGATCAAGCTTGCCCTGAAGGCGCCGTCGCCCTGGACGCCGGCGCGTTTGCCAAAGGGCGCATCATCGACGAGCTGCTCGATACGCTGGCGGGCGCCAATATCCACAACGCCATCGTCAATGTGGGCGGTGATCTCAAGGCACGCGGCCAAGGCCGTGGACGTGCGTGGCGCGTGGCGATCCGCGATCCACAGGGAGGCGCTCTGGCCGGCATTGAACTCAAAGATGGCGAGGCCGTGTTCACATCGGGCAATTACGAGCGTTTCCGCGATTATCAGGGGCGCCGCTACGGCCACATCCTCGATCCGGTCAGCGGCACGCCGCTCACGTCCATCGCCTCGGTGACCGTATTTGGTCGCCATGCGGCGGACACCGACGCGGCGGCCACGGCTTTGTACGTTGCCGCGTCACGCGCTCGCGCGAGTCATCCGAAATTGACCACACTGGCACCGGTCGAAAATGCCAACCACTACGTCATTGTCGACACCGACGGCGTGGTGTTTGTCAGCAAAGGCCTGCGTGAACGCCTACAATTTCAACGCCCCAAGACGACCCAAGTTCATACTCACCCGGCACCGTAGAGCACACAAATTTTGTTAACTCCGTCGTCCGCTGCACCACGTCACCACGTTATACTTAACGTCCCATTTCACGGATAACGCCGTGCACCACGCCGCGCCTGCTACACAAGATCGCTTTGTCACGACGCTGTTCGTGGCCTCGCTCGTGCACGGGTTGCTGATTATGGGCGTCTCATTCACGGGCATTTTGCCCAGTCGCAGCGAAGCGGCGCCAAGCCTCGAAGTGGTTCTGGTACAAAGTCGCACACAAACCGACGTCACGCCGGACGAGGCGTTGTATCTGGCTGAGCAAAATATGAGCGGCTCGGGCACGACCACCGCTAAGGTGCGTGCGCGCTCGCAGATGGCCACCGCGCAGCTGGCCGACAATGACGGCGCCGAAAGCGGCGATGCACTCGACACGCAAATGCGTGAAGCGGCAGCCGACAGCGTCAGCCTGGTCGCCGCCCGCGCGTTGTCCAACTTCTCAGTCAAAGCGCTGCAGGAGCAAAACGAAGAGGCGCAAGAGCAAAGCACCCAAGCCAAATTAATGCGCGCCCAGGCGGCGCGTGATGAGCTGGTCGATGAAATTGATCAGGTAACAG
This sequence comes from Gammaproteobacteria bacterium, assembly GCA_045106455.1. Classification (GTDB taxonomy): domain Bacteria; phylum Pseudomonadota; class Gammaproteobacteria; order Steroidobacterales; family JBCCMA01; genus JBCCMA01. The sequence goes on along the minus strand of JBGCEL010000066.1, from coordinate 33,123 downwards.
AACTGCACAGCGATCAGGTGCGCGAACTTTATGTCGCCGTCAACACGCGCCAGGCAAGCGTGGCGCGCTACCTCGCATTGTGGAAGAAAAAAATTGAGCAGGTCGGCACGCTCAACTTCCCCAACGACGACATGCTCGACGGACTTACCGGCAACCCCACGCTGGAAGTCGCCATCCGCGCTGACGGTGCCCTGCACGACATCCGTATCCGCCGCTCTTCGAGCCACACGCTGATTGACCAGTCCGCCCTGCGCATTGTGCGCCTCGCCTCGCCGTTCGATCCGTTTCCAGATGAAGTGCGCAAGAATTACGACGTGCTGCGTTTCGTCTACGTGTGGCAGTTTGTCGACGGTCAGCGCGAGCGCGCCACGGTGCGCACTTCCGCCACCACACCCTAAGTCGGACCCGCGCTTACCTGTTCCAAATCAGACACATCGGGCCGTGACCTTGCCTGCGCGACGGCGTGGCCCAATAATTGGGACATGAGCGAATACGAGTCTCTTGCCAATCAGTTTCTGATTGCCATGCCCAGTCTGGCGGACCCCAATTTTGAACGCTCCGTGACGCTTATTTGCGAGCACACGGCGGAGGGGGCTCTCGGGCTGATCATTAACAAACTAACGACGTTGAGCCTGGGGCAGGTGTTCGAGCAACTCGAGCTGAGCCACGACGAAACGTCGGTGCCGGCGCAACCGGTTATGCACGGCGGGCCGGTGGCCACGAGCCGCGGCTTTGTGCTGCACGATATGGATGAAAATTGGGACTCTTCGCTGCGTCTCGACAGCGGTCTGCACCTCACCACCTCGCGCGACATCATGGAAGCCATGGCGATCGGCAAGGGCCCCGGGCAGGCGCTATTTGCGCTGGGCTACGCGGGCTGGACGGCCGGACAGCTTGAAGCGGAGATGGCGGAGAACGCCTGGCTCAGTGTCGCCAGTTCCCCCGAACTCATATTTAAGACGCCGGTGGAACAGCGCTGGGATGCGGCAACACGGCTTCTTGGCATCGATCCGAGCCGACTCTCGACGGTGGCCGGGCACTCGTGAGCGCCAGCGCGCACGATGAGACACTGCTGGCGTTTGATTTTGGCCGGCGTCGCATCGGCGTGGCCGTGGGCAACCGCCGATTCGGCACGGCCAGCGCACTCGACACGCTCATTTGCGCACCTTCCGGCCCCGACTACGCGGCCATCGGCGCCCTGATAAAAGAATGGCAGGCCGCACGACTGGTGGTGGGCGCGCCGCTTGGGCTCGATGGCAAGGCCAATGACATGAGCCGCGCCGCCGACAAATTTTCGCGCAAGCTTGCGCACGAATTCAATTTACCCATCGAGCGCATCGATGAGCGCCACACCTCCGTCGAAGCCGAAGACATGATCCGCAGCGCCCGTCGTGGGGGACGCAAACGCCGCGCACGCTCCACAGATGTCGACAAACTCGCGGCGCAGGTTATCCTTCAAAGCTGGCTCGACCGCAACCGCACACTACCGACTGATCATGCAGCACCTGATTAACCTCTCCGACCTGACCGCGACCGATATTCACGCCCTGTTCGACCGTGCCGAGGCGCTGGAAAAACAGCGTCACCCGGAACCGACGCTGGCAGGACGGCATATTGCCAACCTGTTTTTTGAACCCTCCACGCGCACGCGTGTTTCGTTTGAACTCGCAGCGCAGTCGCTCGGCGGCAGCGTGGTTAATCTGAATATGCAGAACTCATCGTTCACCAAGGGCGAAACGCTCATCGACACGTACAAAACGCTGCAAGCCATGGGCATCGACGCGTTCGTCGTGCGCACAGCGCAGCCCGGTCTGGTGCAGGACTTAGGCAAAGTGGTTGGTCGCGACGTGGCCGTGTTTAACGCCGGCGAAGGCGACGCGGCCCACCCGACACAGGGACTGCTGGACGCGCTCACGATCCGCCAGCACAAAGGTGATTTTGAAAACTTGTCCGTAGCCATTGTGGGCGACGTTTCGCACTCACGGGTTGCCCGCTCATCGCTGCGCGCACTGTCTGCGCTTGGCTGTACCGATTTACGCATCGTGGCCCCCACGGCGTGGCAGCCGCCGGCGCAACAAATGCCGCAAGTGGTCATCACCGATGATCTGGAGCAAGGCATTCAAGGCTGCGACGTGGTCATGGCACTGCGTATCCAGAACGAACGGCTGCGCAACAGCGAACAGCTCAATCGCGAACACTACGTCGAGCATTTTTGCCTGACGGCCAAGCGATTGGAAAGCGCGAAAAACAACGCGATTGTGATGCACCCCGGACCGATCAACCGTGGCATCGAAATCACCGACGAGGTCGCTGATGGCCCTCAATCCGTCATTCTCAAACAGGTGCGCAACGGCGTGGCCGTGCGACGCGCACTGTTTGATACCGTAGCCCGTCATCGCAACTGGTACGACTCATGAGCAACACCCACCGCAATACTATTTTTGTTGATGAGGGCCAAGTTCTGGCGCAATTCGCCTGGCCGGGCGAGCAATTTGTCACCCGGCTGCGCGCACCCAAAACGGCGGCCAACGCACTTCCGGGGAGCTTTGCACACATCACCTGCGACCCGGAGCTTCCGATGCGTCGACCGCTGTCGATCATGCGCGTGGATGCCACCGAAGGTTGGATCGACGTACTGTACAAAATTGTCGGGCAGGGACTCCTGCAGCTCTCACGGCGTCGCGTTGGCGATCCGGTCAGCGTGCTCGGACCGATCGGCAAACCGTTTGCGCTCGATCCCAAGCGCCCCAAGGCCCTGCTCATTGGCGGCGGTGTGGGCATCCCGCCGATGGTCTTTTTGGCCGAAGCGCATCGTCATGAATCGAAAGCTGTCTGGGACCCACTGGTGCTGATGGGATCAGAGATTCCGTTCCCGTTTGAGACCAGCGCATCGAACATTAAAGTGGCGGGTATCGATCCGGCGGCCTCCCACACGATCGATGAGCTCGAAGCGCAGGGCATCGCCACGCGCTTGGCCAGCGCCAGCGGCATCGAGGGCTGTTTTGATGGCTACGTTACGGATCTGGCAGCGCAGTGGCTGGCATCTTTGAGCACCAGTGAGCGTGCCGCGGTGTGTATTTACGCTTGTGGCCCCACCCCTATGCTCGAGGCGGCCGCGCGCGTTGCCCAGCGCTTTGATGTACCCGCACAGGTCTCGCTGGAAGAATATATGGCCTGCGCCGTCGGGGGTTGTGCCGGTTGCACCGTGCCGGTGTATGACGGTGACACGGTGGCGATGAAACGCGTGTGTGTGGACGGCCCGGTGTTCGACGCCTCGGCGGTTTTCCCGCCAGCGCAAAGTGCCTAGCCGAAGCTGATTCGCGTTTCCAGATTCGCGCGGGAATCGGCGGCCGCGAGCGCCGCCTCAAGATCAATGCGCCCTGCACGGTACAGCTCAAACAGCGAATCATCAAAGCTCTGAATACCTGCTTCCGAGGCACTGGCCACGGCCTCTTTAATGGCGCCGATATCGCCCTTGAGTACCAAGTCCTGGATATGCGGCGTATTCAATAGCACCTCGACCGCCGCACAGCGTTGGCCGGTTTTGCCCGCCACGAGACGTTGCGAAATAATCGCCCGCAGATACTGCGACAAATCCATCAGAATCTGCGCGTGCTGCTGGGTTGGAAACATGTTGATGATGCGATCGAGCGTTTCGGCCGTGTTGTTGGCGTGCAGCGTCGAGATCGCCAGGTGACCGGTGCCGGCCAGCGCCAGAGCCGCCTCCATGGTCTCGCGATCACGAATCTCACCGATCAGAATGACATCCGGCGCCTCACGCAACGAGCTTTTGAGCGCTCGCTCATACGACATCGTGTCCACGCCAATCTCGCGCTGATTGACCAATGATTTTTTGTTCGGGTGCAAAAACTCGATCGGATCTTCGATGGTCAGGATGTGATCCGCCGCCGTTTCGTTGCGATGGTTGATCATGCCTGCGAGTGTCGTTGACTTACCCGACCCCGTGGCACCCACCATCAATATGAGTCCGCGCCGGCGCATCGCCAGGTCTTTCAAAATCAGCGGCACGCCCAAGTCTTCGAGTCGCGGCAAGTCCGAAGTGATGTAACGCAGCACCATGGCCACGTTGCCACGCTGATGAAAGACATTGACGCGAAAACGACCGAGACCCGGTTCCGACACGGCAAAATCGATCTCCAGATCGCGGGCAAATTTGTCGAGCTGCTCCTCGTTCATCAAGCCAAACGCGGCCTGCTTGACCATTTTGGGCGTGAGCTCCATGTCGTTGACCGGCACAATGCGGCCCTCGATTTTGATCTTCACAGGGGCGTACGTGGTGAAGAAAAGGTCAGACGCCTTTTTCTGCACCATCAGCTTAAACAGCGGTTTGGTATTCATGCATTAACTCGTGGCAGGGGCTTTTTTAAAAAACCGCTTAGAACTGTTTGGCTTCGGGCTCGTGTTCCATGATGCGCAAACTTTGACCGCCCTCTTCCTGAGCACGGAATTCACGTTTGCTTTCCAGCTTGATACGCAAACGCAGTTCGTTTTTGGAATCCGAGTTGCGTAGCGCCTCCTCGTAGCCGATTTCGTTCGCCTCATAAAGATCGAACAGCGCCTGATCAAACGTTTTCATGCCCATGCGGTTGCTCTTGGCCATGACTTCTTTGATTTGCGCGACATCGCCTTTAAAAATGAGGTCGGAGATCAGCGGCGATTTGAGCATGATTTCCATGGCTGCAATCCGCCCTTTGCCCGTTTCCAGTGGCACCAGTCGCTGCGAAACCAACGCCCGGATATTGAGCGACAGATCCATCAAGAGCTGATCACGGCGCTCTTCGGGGAAGAAGTTAATGATGCGATCCAGCGCCTGGTTGGCACTGTTGGCGTGCAGCGTGGCCAGACACAGATGGCCGGTCTCCGCGAACTGCACACCGTATTCCATGGTTTCACGATCGCGAATCTCGCCAATCAAAATAACGTCGGGCGCCTGGCGCAGAGTGTTTTTGAGCGCGGCATGCCACGAATCGGTATCCACGCCCACTTCACGCTGAGTGACCACACAGCCGCGATGCGGATGCACGTACTCAACCGGATCCTCAATGGTAATGATGTGGCCGCGCGTGTTGTTGTTGCGATGACCGATCATCGCCGCCAGCGAAGTCGATTTACCTGAACCGGTACCACCCACCACAATCACCAGACCGCGCTTGGCCATCACGACATCCTTGAGCACCGACGGTAGTCGCAGATCGTCAAATTCCGGGATTTCGGTGGTGATTGTGCGCAGCACAGCGCCGGTCTGCCCCTGCTGCACAAACGTGTTCACACGGAAACGACCAATGCCGCGCGGCGCGATAGCGAAATTGCATTCTTTATTCGCGTCGAATTCTTTGCTCTGTTTGTCGTTCATGATTGAACGCACGAGCACCGCACTTTGCGCTGCGGTCAAAGGCGTTTGGGAGACCGGCGAAATAACGCCATCCACCTTAATCGCCGGCGGAAAGTCAGCGGTGATAAACAGGTCAGAGCCGTTTTTACTCACCATCCCACGCAGGAGGTCCTGCATAAGCTTAATGGCCTGATCACGTTCCATGGGTGCTCCCGATTATGCCGTGAAGGGACGATGCGCGGTTTTCTGACGCACGTCCACCCGAATTCAAAATTGGTCTTTGTGTTGCGCTTTGTAACGCGCTTCTTCGCGACTGATCACGCCCTTACGGACCAGTTCCTGCAGACACTGATCGAGCGTTTGCATACCGGAGGTTTGACCGGTCTGAATCGCCGAATACATTTGTGCAATCTTATTCTCACGAATCAGGTTACGAATGGCCGGCGTGCCCACCATGATTTCGTGTGCCGCCACTCGGCCGCCACCGTTTTTCTTCAGCAAGGACTGTGAAATAACGGCGCGCAATGACTCCGACAACATTGAGCGCACCATGTCTTTCTCGGCGGCTGGAAACACATCAACAATACGGTCAATGGTTTTTGCCGCGGAGCTGGTGTGCAACGTTCCAAAAACGAGATGGCCGGTTTCGGCGGCCGTCAGGGCCAGACGAATGGTCTCGAGGTCACGCATCTCACCCACCAGAATAATGTCCGGGTCCTCACGCAACGCGCTGCGCAGTGCCTCGTTAAACCCGAGCGTGTCACGGTGCACTTCGCGCTGATTAATGAGTGACTTCTTGCTCTCGTGGACAAATTCGATGGGGTCTTCCACCGTCAGGACGTGATCGGGTTTGGTGTCGTTGATGTAATCAACCATCGCGGCGAGCGTGGTCGATTTGCCTGAGCCGGTCGGACCGGTCACCAGCACAATGCCGCGGTTGGTCAGAGAAATATCTTTAAAAATCTTGGGCGCGCCGAGATCGTCCAGCGTCAAAATTTTAGACGGAATGGTCCGAAATACGGCGCCCGCGCCGCGATTCTGGTTGAAGGCGTTAACACGAAAACGCGCCAGCCCCGGAATCTCGAACGAAAAATCAGTTTCGAAGAACTCTTCAAAATCCTTACGCTGCTTGTCGTTCATGATGTCGTACACCATGGAATGAACTTCTTTATGCTCCAGCGCGGGCATGTTGACCCGTTTGATGTCACCATCGACGCGGATCATCGGCGGCACGCCGGATGACAAATGAAGATCCGACGCGTCATTCTTGACGGCAAACGCGAGCAGTTGTGCAATATCTACGGCCATTTGGGATTCCGGTTGAAACTAGCGCGACAGCGCCCGCGCAGTATAGCGGACCACGGTTGGAAAAAATTTGAACCAAATCACAGTCAACCTCGACTACGTTAAACGAACAATCGCCGATACAGCAAGTACTTACGGCCGAACGGCGGCGGATATCAAGCTCCTCGCGGTCAGTAAGCGCCACAGTATCGACGCCATCAAGTCTGCACAGGCGGCCGGGCAGACCTCGTTCGGCGAGAATTTTGTCGCTGAGGGCGTCGAAAAAACCGCCCGGCTGCCGGAGAATCTGGACTGGCATTTCATTGGTCAAATTCAATCCAACAAGACCCGCTTGATCGCCCGTCACTTCAGCTGGGTACACACGGTGGACCGTCTGCGCATCGCCCGTCGTCTGTCGGACCAGCGCGAACAGGACACACCGCTGAACATCTTGATTCAGGTACATCTTGGCGGCGGTGAGCACCGCGCCGGGGTGGCGCCTGCGGCCACGCTCGAGCTGGCCCATGCGATCCATGACCTGCCCAATGTTGCGCTACGTGGACTCATGGTCCTGCCGCCGGCGGAGACTGAGTTTGACGCCCAGCGAGGTCATTTTGCGCGCGTCGCAGCGCTTGCCAAAGCCGGCCGCGATGACGGCCTGCCCCTGCATGAGCTATCGATGGGCATGTCCGGCGACCTGGCGGCGGCAATCTGCGAGGGCGCCACGTGGGTCCGAGTTGGCACGGCCATTTTTGGTCCGCGCCCGGGGACGTGACCGACGCACTCGCGCGCAGGCAGCGCGAGCGCTATTCTCCCCCCAGCGATTCCGGCTCACATTATTAAGGCGTACCTTTTGACTCAGCACATCTGCTTTATCGGCGGCGGCAATATGGCACTGGCCATGGCCAGCGGTCTGCTTCAGGCCGGACACCCGGCCAATCAGATTACGGTGGCAGACCCATCACCGGAGCGCCGCACACTGGCCTCCCAACTTGGTGAGTTAAATGTTGTCGCCGACAATATCGCCGCCGCAGCCAGCGCCGACGCGGTGATTCTGGCCGTCAAGCCACATCTGATCGAACCCGTTTGCACGGCGCTTAGCGCGACTATTGGCGCATCGGGTGCACTGGTCATGTCCGTGGCCGCAGGCATCACCATTGACGCGATCGGCGCGGCACTCGGGGGCCACGCACGCATCGCACGCATCATGCCCAATACGCCCGCTTTGGTCGGTCGCGGTGCATCCGGCGTCTACGCCAGCGACGCGGTCTCTAAAGAAGATCGCGACACGGTCGATCACCTTCTGAGTGCGTGCGGCATGGTGGTCTGGGTCCAAAGCGAAGATCGGCTGCACGACATCACGGCCATTTCCGGTAGCGGGCCTGCGTATTTTTTCTTATTTATGGAATACCTTAAGGATCAGGCCCTCGCGCTGGGCTTAAGCGACGAAGATGCCGCGAAACTGGTGCGCCAGACGGCCGCCGGCGCGGCCGCCATGACGCAGGAAACCGACGTCTCGCTAGCCGAGCTGCGACGCCGTGTCACCTCGCCCGGTGGCACCACCGAAGCGGCCATTGGCCAATTCATGCACGACAACCTCAACGGGCTGGTCGAGCGCGCCGTCGCCGCAGCACGTAAACGCTCGGTGGAACTCGCCGAACCGAACGGAGATCAGTAAAACCCATGGCAGCGTTATTATTTCTTGTCGATCTGGCGGGCCGCTTCTTAGTTGGTATTTTTCTGCTGCGCTTTTTTATGCAGCTTACGCGCACCAACTTCCACAACCAGATCTCATCCGCCGTAGTACAGTTCACTAATCCGCTGGTGATGCCGCTACGTAAATTTATTCCAGGCTGGGGCGGCTTCGACAACGCCAGCCTCGTTGCAGCCTTCATCGTTCAAGCGCTCGTTGCGATGGTTATGCGCGTGTTGTTCAGCGGGGTCGGCATCCGCGGTCTGTCGGTGCCGGGTGTGGTCTTTGGCACCCTCGGCGCTTTGCTCATGGCCGCCATCTCGCTCTACACCATGCTGATCTTCTTCCGCGTATTGCTAAGCTGGTTTAATCGCGATCCGTCGAACCCTCTGGCCATGGTTATCCATAGCCTCACAGAACCCGTGATGCGCCGGGCGCGCGGTATTTTGCCACCGCTTGGCGGACTCGATTTGTCACCGATTCTGGTGTTGATCGCTCTGCAGGCACTGTCCATTCTGGTGAGCACAGAGGTGCTGACGCGCCTGCCCGGTTAAGCGCTAAGGTTCCCGCACACAACGGATCGTGTAGTCTATGTGTCAGCACACATGGAGATTGCAACGATGACCACGACCTTCCGCCGCACCGGCGCATTCGCATCACTGTTGTTCGCAGTGGCATTCACACTGACAGGCTGCGCAGAATCGGGCTCGGGAACCTCCCTGAACGACGCACCAGAGGCGCGCGAACTGGCTCCAACATCGCAGGACTTCGGTGATTACGTCGTCCATTTCAATGCGACAACCAGTGATCTTCTATCACCCGAAGACGCCGCAAAATACGGGATTACCCGCAGTCGCTCAAACGCTCTGGTCAATATCGTCATGCTCAAAAAAGACGGTTCGCCGGGCCACACGCCGATCAGCGGCACGGTCACAGCGAAGACGTCAAATCTAACAGGTCAGCTTAAGAGTGTGACTTTTGAAGAAATTACCGAGGGTGACGCCGTCTATTTCATCGGTATGGTCTCAGTCGCAAATAACGAAACGCTGAACTTCGACATCGCCGCCACACCCTCCGATTCGAACAATCCGCTGAACGTCAAATTTCAGCAACAGTTTTTTACGAAGTGATCGCCCGTTCGCAGCGCTATGCTAGCGTCAAACGGATTTTCCGCTAACGCAATTTTTTCACTTTTTCAGTTACGTTTAGCAGTGTGTTGTGCTATTTTCCGCTGCGTTCAGTGCGCAGGTCGCACTATTTGCTTTAGGCGTTTACCAGGAGAGTCTACATGGCGGCGAAAAAACAGGCGGCAGCGAAAGCTCCGACGAAGAGCGAAATTCTTGCTCACATCTCGGACGACACCGGTCTGACCCGTAAGGAAGTCAGCAGCGTGTTTGAAAGTTTGGATACGATCATCAAGAAGAGCCTCGGTCGTCGTGGCCCCGGCATTTTCACGCTGCCCGGCTTGTTGAAAATCAAGAAAGTGACCAAGCCTGCAACCAAAGCACGCAAGGGTCGCAACCCTTTCACCGGCGAAGAAATGACCTTCAAAGCCAAGCCTGCTCGTAAGGCCGTGAAAGTTCTGGCGCTCAAAAACCTGAAAGAAATGGTTTAAGCACAGACGCATTATTCTCCCGTTCGCGGGAATGAAGCCGGGGTCGCTCGTTAAGCGGCCCCGGTTTTTTTATGCATCAGTCGATGGCAGAGGCGATAAAACGGCCGACCGTTTGGCGCAGCGGCGTTAGTTTGCCGTGAAAAAAATGCCCGACCTCGGACATGATCTGCATTTGCGGACGCGGCTCAAGCTCGCCTGCCCAGGTCACAACGTCATTGCAGTCGACCAATTCGTCATCGTCTCCCTGCACAATCAACCACGGCACTTGGGGATGCTCAAACGGCAGTGCAAAATTAAGCGCCACAGCCGGCGCCACGCTCACCAACGCGCGACAGTCGTGTCGTGATGCGGCCAAAATGGCGACCCGTGCACCGAAGGAGAAGCCGCTGATGATCATCGGCAAATGCGGATACTGCCGCTCCAGCCAGGCGGCGGCCGCGAGAGCGTCTGAGACCTCGCCCACGCCCTCATCGTACTCACCCTCGCTCTGGCCTACACCGCGGAAATTGAAGCGCAGAGCCGCGCAATTTTGATCGAGCAGTGCGCGCGCCAGCGTGTGCGCCACTTTGTTGGTCATAGTGCCCTGATACTGCGGATGCGGATGACACACCAGCCCCACGCCACGTACGTCATCGGGCTGTTCAAAGATGCCCTGTAACGCGCCTGCGGGGCCGTCAATGACCACCGCGTCGCTACTACTCACGCCGTTGACTGCGGCCGTTTGGCTGCAGGCTCCGCAGCCCGCTCGCGGTTGGGCGCGTAGTACAAGATCGTGTCGCCAACACCCGGTTCACGCTTGGCGTCAACGGCGCGCAAGCGCGGCGTGCCGTCCGAGTTCAACGTGAGAATCTGGATCGCCTCGGTCGGGCAATCGCCGAGGAAATCGCTATATGAATAGGATTCACTAATGCGTGTCTTGTAGAACTGCCACTCACGCACATGGCGTTGCCACAACTTCTCAAACACCGCTTCGTTGCTAAACGCAAAGCGCCCGCGCAACGGCCGCGACATACCGGCGCGACTTTCATCCTCGCCCCCTGCTCCCATGGGCAGCTGGAACACCTGGCCGCGACCTACTTCCGGTGCCATCGCCGTGCACACCAGCGCGTTGTAGGCATCGTTACTGGTGGCCGCAAGTACAGTGCCAACGTGTCCGATCTCGACCGACTCCTCGGCAAAATCCGACAATATCTCCGCATAGAAGGTGGGCAGTCCGGCCAGACGTGCGGGCCGCAGGTTGTGCCACGAACTATCCACCAGCAGCGTGTTGACCTTCATTTGCTGCAGCTTGCGCGCCAGCTCGATGCTCCACGGTGACGCGCCGACAATCAGCACGCTGTCGCGAATTTTCGAGGTGAGCCCAAGCTTGCGTGCCGCCCAGCCGATGCTCAAGCCGTGGAACACCACGGTGGCGAAAATCACCATAAAGACCAGTGGCAGGAGGCGGGAGGCATCCTCATAGCCTGCGGCCGCAAGACGCGGCCCCATGACACCGGCGGTTGCCGCCGCAACGATCCCGCGCGGCGCGATCCAGGACAGGAGCACGCGATCATTCAACTGCATGCCAGCACCAAAGGTGGCCAGCATGATCGCGGCCGGGCGCACGAGAAACAAAATAGCGACGATGAGCGCGACGCCGCGCCAATCAACCCCCATGATCACTTTGATATCCAGATCCGCCGTCAGCAGTATGAACACCACCGACACCAGCATGACCGTGATGTATTCCTTGAAGCGCTTCATGTCCTGGATGCCGGCCAGATGCATGTTGCCAATCACAATCCCCATCACGGTTACCGCAAGCAGACCGGCTTCGTGCTGGACGCTGTTGGATACCGTGAAGACCACCAGCACCAAACCAAGCATCACCGGCGACTTCAAATATTCAGGCACCAGCGAGGCTTTGAACGCCTTACCCGTAAGCCATCCACCGAGCCCGCCAAGGAAGCCACCCGACAGCAGTGCAAACGCCAGCCCACTGGCCACAGAGCCAAACCCCGAGCCTTCGCCTTTGTATACAAAAAACTGAAATACCAGAACGGCCAGCAGCGCCCCGATGGGATCGTTGACGATGCCTTCCCACTTAAAGTAAGAGGCGGTTTTGCGGTTCAGACTCGCCTGACGCAAAAGCGGCATGATCACCGTTGGCCCGGTGACCACCATGATGGCCCCGAATACCAGCGACACCGCCCAGGACAATCCGCCCACATAGTGCGCGGCCAGCGACGCAAAACACCAGGCCAATGGTGCGCCGAGATAAACCAGTCGACGCACACCCACAGCGGCCGTTTTAAGCTCGCGGAAGTGGAGATTGAGTCCACCTTCAAACAAAATAATGGCCACGCACAAGCTGACCATGGGCTGCAGCGCGTGCCCGAACGTCGCGCTCGGATCCACCAGACCCAGCTGGCCTGCGATCAAGCCGACCGCAGCCAAAATAACGATCGCGGGCAGCCGCAGGCGCCAGGCCAGCCACTGCGCCCCGACACCCAGCGCAACGATACTTACCAGCGCAAAACTAAAATGATGGTCTTCCACACGAACTACCGTGACCCATGGACTCGCCACCCTAGCCGGAGCGTGGCAACGGCGCAACAGCCCACGTCACCCCCAGCCGCCACAATCGGCGACATCAGACGTCGTAACCTTTGTTTACGCTTTGCTCAAGGCCCCTCCAGACCGCTACAATGTCGGCACTGCCCGCACCGCCTCCGAATTCAGAGCAATTACAAGGAGGCACGGGTCGCCATCGCAACGAATACGAGACCATCTTTGAACCGAGCCGCCATACTCCTGCTGGGTATCCTTGCGCAATGCTTGCTTACGGCATTGTTCGTATGGCGTGTCGTGCCCTCCATCGCACAAGACATTCAGACCCGCAGCGACCTGGCCTTGAGTGCGCGCAACGTGAACTGGGGACGCGTAGAAGTGGACGGCCGCGACGTCACGCTGAGCGGACTGGCGCCCAGCCAAAAACAAAAGCAACGCGCCATGGACGCGCTCCAAAGCGTCCACGGCGTGCGTCTGGTCATGGACAAAACCACCTCGCTCAGATCGTCGGCACCGGCACGCGCGCGGACCACGACGGACACGCCGCCCGAATCCGTTGGCACGACAGCCAAAGAAGACGCATTGGTGTCCGCGGCCAATGATGCCGTGGATATCGCGGCGTTCGGCTTGCGTTACGAATTTCGGGTCGAGCGCAATGAGCGTGGTGTCGCGCTGCGCGGCATGGTGCCGGACGAGGCCGTACGCGTTGCGCTTCTGGACGCGACACGGGCCAAATTCGAAAATATCGACGTACGCGATGATCTGGTCATCAATGCCGATGCGCCCTACGATTTCGTACGCGCCGCACGTCAGGCGGTGAGCGTCGCCGGACTGGTGGCAAGCGGCGCCGCCGGCGTGCGTGATCAGGTGTTGTTTGTCGAGGGCCTGACCGCTTCGGACCGTGATCTCACGCGTCTACGCGATACCATCGACGCGGCTCTGCCCGAGGGCTATGACCTGGCCATGCAGATCGGCTCGCGTCAAACGCTGGCCGCCATGATGCGCGAGAACCCGGACCTTGCGGCGCGCGTGGGACCGCTGCCAGGAAGCACGCCTGCGGACCGCCGTATCGATCTTGGGCGCACGCCAAAGCTTGATCGCAGCCCCGAGGCGGCCGCACGTTGCCAAACCGCCATTAACAATGAGATGACCGATCAACGCATCAACTTTGCTACCGGCAGCAGTGATATCGCCAGCGACAGTCACGAACTCCTCAACGCGCTGATCACACTGGCCAAGGCTTGCCCGGCAGCGCGCATCGAAATAAGCGGCCACACCGACGATCAGGGCACCGACGAAAACAATCTGGCGTTGAGTCAGCGTCGGGCGGAGTCGGTCATGGAGTTTTTTGTTCGCAACGGGGTCAAGCTCGGCCGGTTGTCCGCGGTCGGTTACGGCGAGAGCCAGCCACTGGTCGACAACCTGACGTCAGCGGACCGAGCCCGTAATCGACGCATTGAATTTCGCGTTTTGTAACGCGGCACACCACAGGCTTAAGCACGAATGAGCTATTTGATTCAGCAAATAATCTGGTTCCTGATCCTGACCGCGCTGCTGTGGGGTGCCATCGGCTGGTGGTTGCGCAGCGGGAGTCACCGCACGCAGATGCGCAGCGTGGAAAAAGAACACACGATCAAGCTGCAAACGCTGCAGCGCGCCCGCGATGAATTACGCGATCAATTGGAGCAAGTCGCGGCGACCAAAAGCGACGGCACCATTAGCGCTGCGACGCGGACAAAGATTACAGAACACGTGCGTCGCCTGGAGACGGAGGCCAAAGACGGACGCGATCGTGTGGGACTGTTGACGACGAAACTCGAAGCGCTGACCAAGACCTCCACGGCGCGTGAAAACGAATACGAGACGCTGCGCCAGCGACTCGACCAAACCAGCGCCGCGTTGCGCGACGCCAAAGCCAGCGCCGTGCCAGCCCAGGCGTCGCCCGCGCCTGCCGCGCCCAACGCGGGCGAACTAACACAACAGGTCAAAAACAAGCTGCGCGATCAGCAGCAAACCATTGAGCAGCTCAACGCCCGCATCGAAACGCTAAGTCGACAGCAGGCCCAGCCCATGGCCGCGGCCGAGCACGCCAAACTTCTTGACGTCATTCGGGCACAAAAAAACACCATCGAACAACTCAATCAGCGCCCGGCCGCCACACCTGATTCGAAAGACCAGAGCTCACCAAACCAGACCAGCAACAGCGATGAGATGACCTCCCTACACGCCGCGCTGCGCGATCGCGACCAAACCATCGCACAGCTTCAGGAACGCCTGTTACAGACCAAAACAACGCCCAGGCCGCGCAAAAGCGACACGCGTGATGAGCGTTCGGGCGACTTGTTTGCGGCGCCACCGGAAGGCCTCTTAAAAGCGCCCGAAGGGGTTCCGGATGAACTGCAGAAAATTAACGGCGTTGGTCCCGTGCTCGAGGCCAAACTCAACGATTTGGGGATCTATCACTTCCGCCAGATCGCGGCGCTCAGTGACGAGGATATTGGCTGGATTGCGGCGCAGATGAATGCATTCCCCAATCGAATTTTGCGCGACCGCTGGGTGGCGCAAGCGCAGGAATTCTTACAAGCCGACTAAGGCTCGACGGCGCGCGTTTGCACGGGCACATATTTGAATTCAACAATCTCGGTGCGAATTGACGACACCGCCTGACCGTCGATGCGCTCGGGCACAAAACGCTTGCGCTCAATCCGACTCACCGCCTCAGATTCAAAATAGCCTGCCGGCATGGCCCCCACGACTTCGGCGTTGGCGGCTCGCCCTTCCGGCGTCACCTCGAATTGCACCTGCACAAACCCGTCGCGCTCGAGGTCTCGGTCCACCGGTGGTGGTGGCGGTGGTTCCGGTTTCGCTTGCTCCGGCTCCGTGATGCGTCGCGCGGCCGCCAGCTCTTCGGCTGTCGCCGTCTCCACCCGAAACGCAGCCACTTGATTGACGGGCGGCTGCTCGAAGTAGGAATTGATCCCAAACAACGCAAAAGCGCCCACCAAAATGACGGCCACACACAGGCTCACGCCAATTCGCAAAAGTTGACTCATAATGCGCTCCGAACTCTACGGCCGATGGTAGACCGTGCCGTCTTTCATCACGAACTCAACACGCTGCAACACACTGATGTCCTGCAACGGATCGCCCATCACCGCGACAATGTCCGCGGTCTTACCTGTTGCGACCACACCGAGATGGTCGAGTTCAAGAAAGCGCGCGGCCACCGAAGTTGCACTCTTGATGGCGTCCATCGCGGGCATACCCGCTTCCACCATATAGGCGAACTCCTGCGCGTTGGTGCCGTGCTCGGAAACCCCGGTATCGGTACCGAAAACGATGTTCACACCAGCCTTGTGCGCTTTTTTAAACGTGCTCTGAATCAGCGGGCCAATCGATGCCGCTTTGGGACGCACAACTTCCGGAAAGAAGCCGTCGATGGCCGCTTTCTCTGCGACCCACCGCCCTGCCGTAATCGTGGGCACGTACCAGGTGTCGTTGCGCTTCATAAGACGCATGATTTCGTCGTCCATGTAGGTGCCGTGCTCGATACTCTTCACGCCCGCTTCAATCGCACGCTTCATGCCTTCTTTGCCATGCGCGTGCGCCGCGACGTGAAAACCGTAGTCGTTGGCCGCCGCGATCAAAGCCTTCAGCTCAGCTTCGGTAAACTGGGGGTTCTGACTGGCCGTCGCCACACTGAGCACGCCGCCTGTCGCCGTAATTTTGATCAGATCGGCGCCGTCTTTATAACGCTGACGCACGGCTTTGGCGGCATCTTCGGGGCTGTTGATCACGCCCTGAGCAGGCCCGGGATCACCGCGCAAATCTGCGCGCACACCGTTGGTCGGGTCCGCGTGGCCACCCGTTGTGGCAATGGATTTTGCTGCCGTGAAAATACGTGGACCGGTCGCAAGCCCGGAACGAATCGCATTGCGCAACGACACCGTGACATTATAGCTGTCGCCCAGATCGCGCACGGTGGTGAAGCCCGCTGCCAGAGTCGTGCGGGCGTTGTGTGCCGCAAACAGCGCCAGATCACCCTCGCCCTTACGAAAGCGGTCAAGGTAGGCCGACTGACTAAACTGCATGGACAAATGCGTGTGCATATCCATAAAGCCCGGCAGCAACGTGAACTCACTGAGATCGTAAAGCTTGTCACCGGCCGAGGGCGTTGTGAAACCGTCTTCAATGCCCTCAATTGTCTTGTCGTTCACGATAATCGTGACATTGCTGCGGGCGCTGTTCGACGCACCGTCAATCAGCGTACCGGCATGAATTAGCGTACGCGCAGCGGCCAGCTGTGTCGCACACGCCAGAGCGAGCGCAAAAACAAAGCGAGCTACAAACTTACTCATCTTATTCGACCCCCAGCAGCTCGACATCAAACACAAGCGTTGATGCGGGCGGAATCACGGGTGGGCGGCCACGTTTGCCGTAGGCCATCTCGTGCGGAATAACAAGCGTGCGCTTGCCACCTACTTTCATCCCCAGCACGCCCTGGTCCCAGCCCTCGATGACGCCGCCGACGCCCAACGTGAAACGAAACGGACTGCCACGTTCTACGGAACTGTCGAACATATCGCCCTTGTTGTCGGTCGCGGTCTCGTCGTACAGCCAGCCGCTGTAGTGCACAGTTGTGGGATGGCCGTTGGTGGCCAGCGTGCCGCTACCAAGTTTGTGCGCGATGATGGTCATGCCGCCTTCTGTTGTAAAAGGCACGCCTTCTTTGATCGGGCGCGGCACGAACGAGGGCTGTTTTGGCTTCTCGGCCGGAGCGGCCGCTTCGGCCACCATCTGGTCAGCCTTCTTTGCTGCCTTTTGCGCAACGTTTGCTTCTGAGGCCGACTCGTTCGTCTGGGGCGAGCAGGCGATGAGCGTAATAGATACCGTCACACAGACGGCGAGCAGACGAACGGACATAGTATTTCCTCACAGCACAACGCCGCGCGTAGGTGGCGGCTGCTGGAGTATACCGAGCGGGTTCGCGCGCTGGCTAGCCGTCGTCGTCTTGAGAGGCGAAATCCAGCGCCACAGAGTTGATGCAATAGCGCTGACCCGAAGGTTTTGGGCCATCGCTGAAGCGATGACCAAGATGCGCATCACAGTTGGCACACAGTACTTCTTCACGTCGCATGCCGTGGGAATGGTCCAGCTCGATACGCACCGAATCCGGATCACTGGCCTCCCAAAAGCTCGGCCAACCCGAGCCCGAATCGTATTTGGTGGTCGATGAAAACAGCGTCGCATCGCACACAATGCAGCGATAGTCCCCGGACGCCTTGTTATCCAGATAGGCTCCGCTGAACGGCGCCTCCGTTCCTTTTTCCTGTGTCACCGAGTACTGCTCGGCGGTGAGTTCACTGGCGGTTTTTTTGTCTTTATCCATGAGCGCCTCTCTACACGATCTCGCTGCTGTATTCGGCCACCAGCAGACTGATTCCAAACGCGGCCGCGACCAAAGCGTATAAAGGCGCCGCCGCGGCCGTTAAGAAAAATGAAATAACCAGCAGGCTCGCACCGGCAAAATAGAGCGTGGGCCCTGGCACCATGTTGTAGCGCCTGGCGCGCAGCGCTGCGTAGACGAGCGACAAACCAGCCGCAAGAAGACTCGCAGAAAAAACGGTCCACACCAATACGTACAGCGCGTCACGCGGTGTGTAGACACCGGCACTCAATAGCTGAGTGACCAACGACCACAGCGCCTGCGCGGCGTTGAAAAGAACGGCACCGCCAACAAAACAAAATGCCACACCGACCAACGCGGCCGCGACACGCACGGCTGGCGAGGCCGCGTCAGTCGTCATCGTCTTCTTTTTTCTTTTCGTCGTCATCGCCGGTCACAACATCAACGACGGCACCGCCAACCTTGAATGGCACCTTGCCGACCGCAATGACCGCATCGGTTGTGGTCTCAATAGCCTGACCGATACAACCTGACAGTGCGAACAACGAAACACTTAGAACAACTAAAACCGGGGCAAGCCGTTTTGGGAACGACATACACCACCTCCATCAACTAAAGCGGGCTTGAACAGCTGCCACATTAAGGTAATGAGACAGCAATGCAAGCCTGCGAGTTCCGGCGTGGCGGCGTCAGTGGCGCAAGGCGCGGTTGTTCAGGCCCATATAACCGCGAAAATCCAGCGGCGTGCCACCCACTTCCCAGCGCTCAAGCGCCCACGCCTCATGCACGCTATTGAAACGCTCAAGCAACGTTGCCCAATCGGCGCAGTCGAGCAGTTGGGCAATGGGGCCGAATTGCGCGGCATCCACGCCTCGGACAAACAGATCGAAGCCCGTCATCGCCAGATCGTCCGCATACACCAGCAAGCGTGGATACCAGCGTACGAAAAAGCTTGGCTCGCACACCAACGACCGCATGCATAAGATAAAGTCCGCCTGCATCAGAGACTCGAAATCGCAGGCCGTCGGATCCACCCGGTCACGCATTACGTCACTGCTCACCGACATACGATGCAGCTGCAAACGACGATTGCGAAACTCATCGAGTGTTTTGGCGTAGCCATCGAACACGGTGAAACGCAGAGCCGGGCCGTCGTCGTTCTGGGAGTAGTCGGCGTCGAGCAAAACACTTACCGCAGCGTACGCCTCATGCTTGATCAAAATAGCGATGGTGGTGAGATAAAGCTCACGCAACAAGAACCGATAGCCGTCAGCCCACAGCACGCACTGACGCGAGTTGGAGACATCCTGCTTGAAGCCAACCGCCTCGCGCAGAAAAGGCAGCAGGTGTTTAACCAGATCGGTAGCGCCCGGATGCGTCGCAACAGCAAGCATAAGCTCGCGATACTTTGCGAGCGCGGGCGCAAACGCATCGATAGCCTCAAGCACTTTGGTGTCAAGCAGGCCGTTCGCCGGCTCGTTCAAGGTGTAGTCGTCGAAAGTGGACAGCCAGGTTGCCAAATATTGGATCAACGCTTCGGCTGCGAACGGCTTGTTCGAAAGCAGTGCTTCACAGGCCATGGTGTGGCGTGATTCAAGCGTGGCAGTAGTTTCGCAAACCGCGTCAGATCGATGCGGCAGAGCGACGGAAATGTCTGTGGCGACAGACTGAGTGTTAGAGCTAGGCATAGAAAATAAGCCTAGCGAATTTGTTCGTAACGCGCCGTGAGCGCAATCACGAAACGCGCGCGAAACGCCGTCAGTTATGACAACCGCCGACGTAACGCGCGATTCTTTTCGTTAAGGCTTACTCGCCGCAGGCGGCTTTGGCAGCGGCGTCCAGATTGCCGTTCTTCACCGTACCCTGACCCGCAGGACCTTCATACGAGAACAGGCCGTTGTCTTTCTCAACAACCATGAGTTGCGCGCCGTTGGAACATTGCCCGTAGTACTCGGTTGCGTTGCCGGGTGCCGAGTAACTGTGCTTGATGCTGTAGGCGTGTGCGCCAGGCGTAAGGGCCAGCGAGGCCATTGCTGCCAGAGCGAATACTCTTCTCATGTCAAAAATCTCCACGTAGGTAATGTGCGCTGGATGATGACGAAATGGTAAGAGCATCCGCGCTTACAAAATGTGTGCCTAGTATCACTTTTCAAAACTATGTTGATTCGTGATCGGCAACATAACGCGTAGGGCATAAAGCCAGTCCGTCTCCGCCACGGATTGTACCGCGACGTGTTTTTCTCATGCAAGCCGGTACCTTAGCGTTGTTTTATGCAGTATGTTGTAGTTCGGTGCCTGTGTCCGAATGACGATATATGTCGTAATGCCTTGTGGACGCAGTCTTTATTGATACTGGCAACAGGATGCGAACGAGCCTGCTGAGGCTCAAATGCTACAAACGTAATCAATTGTGAAGGAGTCCCGATGCAGGATGTCGTGGTAGTTGGTAGTTTCGTACAGGATTTTGCGTTCTCCACGCAGGCGTTTCCCGCGCCCGGTGAAACCCGCATTGGTCTATTTGCAACAGGGCCAGGCGGCAAGGGTTTCAATCAGGCGGTCGCTGCCAATCGCCAAGGTGTCGCAACACTGTTTATCGGCGCCGTGGGCGACGACATGTTCGCCGAGAAAGCGCGCGTGTTTGCGCGTGAAGAGCAACTTGAGTGCGGCTTCGAAACCATCGACTCGCAGCCAAGCGGCGCGGCCTCCATCGTAATTAATGCGCAGGCCGAAAACTTGATCGTGGTGGCGCTGGGCGCCAACGACGCGCTCTCCACCGAACACATCGACAGCTTTACGGCGCAGATTCGTCACGCCAAAGTGGTGGTTTCGCAGTTGGAAAATAACATTACGGCAACCGTACGAGCGTTTGAAATCGCGCGCGCGGCGAACGTGATCACACTGCTAAACCCGGCACCCATCAATGAGAGCCTGTCGGTCGAGGTGTTGCGACACGTCGACATTCTGACGCCAAACGAGACCGAATTTGCCTTCTTGTGCAAGCATCTGTTTGGTATCGAACTGGCCGCTGAATACTGGCTGGAAGACAGTGCCAATTTGCACGAAACCTGCCGCAAGCTAAACGTTCCCATCGTGGTCATCACACTGGGTGCCCACGGCGCGTTCGTCTCCATGAGCGACGACGCGGCGCAGAGCGCGCTCACCGAGCATTTCTTTAGCGTGCCACCTGCCAAGGTCAATCCCATCGACACCACCGGTGCCGGCGATGCCTTCAACGGTGGCCTGGCCGCCGCGCTCGCCGAGCACGGCACCCAGGCCATTATTGATGCTTGCACGAAGGCGTCGCGCGTCGGCGGCTTGTCCACCGAAAAGCCCGGCACCGCGCCGGCCATGCCCACGCGCGCGCAGATTGCCGCGCGCTTCGCATCGAGCTAAAAACGCAACTAAGCGGTTAGAAATTCAGGCGTGCGCCCACTTCAATGTTGCGCCCGGGCAGCGGTACGAAATCCTTGATCAACGACGTGTGATTGCGCTGTTCATCGTTGGTGAGATTGCGCCCGTGCAAAAAAACATCAAGCTCGCTGCGACCCACCGTGGTGGTGTATCCAAGATCAATACGCACGTCGTTGTAGGCATCCGTCGGCAGCTGCTCCGGTGGTACATCGTCCACCTCACTGACACGTAGCAAAGCCACCGCCGCACGCCATTGCGCCCAGTCCCCGGACAGCCCAACACCAACACGGGTAGGTGAAATACGCGGCAGGCTGTCGCTTTCGCGCCCTGACACCGTAGCGCGCACCGAATCAAAGCGTGCATCAAACTGCCACTGCGCGCCGCCCCAGTCGCCGAGGTTCACATAGGTGTTGGCATCCAAACCCGTAAAACGGGCGTCGTCCTGACGATATTCGGCGACGGACAGATCGTCTTCTATTTCGCCCGTAAACGTTTGGTAAATGAAATCCGAGAAGCTCGTGTGATAGACCGTTGCGGTGTAACCCCAGCTTTCATTGGCGTAGTCGAGGGTCAATGATGCGTTTAACGCGCGTTCGCGGCGCAGTGAATCATCACCCACATCAAACGTTTGTGTGGCCAGATGCGGTCCGTTGGAGTAAAGCTCCTCAGACACCGGCGCGCGTGATGACGCGTCCAGCAATCCGGTCACGCGCAGCTGCTCACTAAGATCGGACACAATACCCACCGAGGCCGAGAACAAATTGAAATCACGTGAAGCACCAATCTCTGGCGAATGCGAAACTCGCTCGACGCGCGTGCCCGCCTCAATCTGGTAGTCGCCAAAGCGGCGCTCACCCACCCAGAACACACCGAAGCTGTCGGTATCTACCGGTGGTACGAACGCCTCTTCACCCGTAACCGAAAACTCACGTGCGTTGGCCTGCAGACCAATAACACCGCGCCAGCCGCCAATGTTTTCATGCACAAGTTCGGCACGTGCCTCCCAGGCGTCGTTCGAAAACAGCGTGCCCGCCTCACCCGACGGCTCGATTTCGGTGTGCTCGTAATCGTTAATGCCTACCCGCAAATTGATGCTCTCCACGCCATTAAAAGGCGCTTCGAAGCCGGCTTCCAAATCCACACGGGTCTGATCCATATCAAGCACTGGGACACCTTCTTCCTCTTCTTCTTCGGCGCCCTCTTCTTCTTCATGCTCGTGCGCACCCGGCAGTCCGTACTCAGCCGAATATTTGCTGACTGCAAATCCGACAAACGCACGTTCACCGACCCACGACCCACCAGCAGCGCCGCCGGTGCCCTCGAAAAACGTGCCTTCGGCCAGACCACGTTCTTCATCTTCATCCTCAGCACCTTCCAGTGCACGCTGCGCCGCCGACTCAGCAAACCCCGGGATATCGTACTCTTCCATGTCGCGCGTGAAGCCATCGAGATGCCAGGCAAACTGGCCGGCGCCACCGTCAAGCCGAGCCGCCGCCGTCTCGCCACGGCCGTTGCTCTGACTACGCACCATCGCCCGACCTTCCACAGCCTTCTCGGGCACGACATGAGGAATGCGCCCAGTGTGCACATCCACAACACCGCCAATGGCACCGCTGCCGTAAAGCAGGGTGCTGGAGCCTTTGAGAATTTCGATGCGATCGGCCACAAACGGCTCAATGGTCGTCGCGTGATCACCACTACTGACCGATGCATCCAGCGTATCAATCCGATCTTCCATGACCCGTACGCGCGGACCACCAACGCCACGAATCACTGGGCGACCGACGGCCGGCCCGAAGGAGGCAGAGTGCACGCCGGGGATCGTCGCAACGGTGTCCCCCAAACTTGCCGCCGCGTTGCGCGC
This sequence comes from Gammaproteobacteria bacterium, assembly GCA_045106455.1. Lineage (GTDB taxonomy): Bacteria > Pseudomonadota > Gammaproteobacteria > Steroidobacterales > JBCCMA01 > JBCCMA01. The sequence continues at coordinate 9,946 of JBGCEL010000066.1, read as the reverse complement.
CAGCGCTTCGCCCGCAAGCGTATCGCTGGCTTGCGCCAATCCTTCACCCGATAGCGGGTGCGCGTGCACCACAATTTCTTCGAGCTCTTGATCATCGGCCTGCGCTACGGGCAGTGCCACCAATCCACACATCAACGTCGCTGCCGTGGCAGCTGATACAAAAATAGAACGAGACATTTTGTCTTCTCCTGAAAAACCAGCGCGGCCGATCGCGTTGGAACGCGCCGCCACAAGAATTATTTTTTCTTTGGGTTTAGGAGAAGTGCGGGGGCGCGCGAGCGCGGAAATGACGTGTAAACGGTACGACGGCTTGTGCCAGCAGCGGCGCGGGCGCATCAACGTCGCGCGCACACCAGGCGGTCGATTGCGGGAAAGAGTCGCCGGGAAGCGACTCGGCCTGAGCCACGTGGCACATGGCGCAATCGCCGTGCAGCTGCACGCTCTCATGACTGTGCGCCGCTGCAAGGCCTTGAGCCAGAAGCCAAAAGCACAGCAACGCAGCCACCATCAGGCGGCGCATAGAAAACGGAAGCTGGTGCTCGTAACGGTGCATAGTGCGGCAGAGTCTGCCGCGTCGCACCGGTTGGATCAAGGGGTGTTTCAGGTCAATTAGAGACCGACCGGGTGCCAAGTGGTCTTGGTTTCGAGCGTATCGAGGATGCGGTAGGGCGTAAGCTCCGCGCGCGCCCAGTTAGCGGCGGCATGACGCGCCACGCGTTTTATGTTGATCGCCGCTTCCCGCTCCAGCGTTTTGCGCGCCGCGCCCGCCGGCAGCGAATGGACCAGGGCATTGATATCTTTATGCTTGGCCATGTGCGGCAAAATCTCATCGGCGTGTCCGGTCAGGAGATTCAACACACCGGCTGGCACATCGGATGCGTGCACGACCTCGGCAAACGTAACCGCGGTTAGCGGGTCGATATCTGAGGCCAACGCAACGCAGGTATTGCCACCGGCAAGCACGGGCGCAAGCACGGACACCAGGGCCAACAAACCGCCCTGCTCAGGCGCCAGCACGCCCACCACGCCCGTCGGCTCCAGCGATGAAAAATTATAGTGCGACGACGCCACCGGATTAATCGCCCCAAACACCTGCGTCAGCTTGTCGCACCAGCCCGCGTAGTACACGAGCCGGTCAACACTCAAACTCACGTCTCGTTCTGCGCGACGACGCGTGTCGCCAAGCGCCATGCGCAGCTCGACGAACTGACTGGAACGGCCTTCGAGCATCTCGGCAATGCGATACAAAATCTGCGCACGCAGATACGCACTAATGCCTTGCCACGACGCAGCCGCTGCGCGCGCGGCCACCACGGCCTCACGCAGATCTTTGCGTGATCCGCGGCACGCATTGGCAAGCGTCGCGCCTTTGCGATCGAGCACTTTGAAGTAGCGTCCCGATTCGGTGCGTGGAAACTTGCCGCCCACGTACATCTTGTAGGTTTTCGCAACATCTAATCGCGATTGTGTGGTCTTGCTCGCCATCGTTACGCTCCGCTCTGGCCATCAAGGTGGACGTAGGCAGACAGGCCATGCAGACCACCTTCGCGCCCAACACCGCTTTCCTTGTAGCCGCCAAACGGCGAGGTGGGATCAAATTTGTTGAAGGTGTTGGCCCACACCACGCCGGCACGCATCGCCGCGCTCACTTTGAACACGCGCGCGCCCTTGTCGGTCCACACGCCAGCCGACAAACCATACGGCGTGTTGTTCGCGATGCTCACTGCCTCGTCCGGTGTGCGAAACGTTTGCACGGCCAGCACCGGACCAAAAATCTCTTCCTGCGATACCCGATGTGATTGCGCCACACGCTCAAACACCGTAGGCGCACACCAAAAGCCCTTACGCGGCAGGCGCGTTTTGGTTGAAAAGCTGCTCAGACCATCGGCTTTGCCCAGCGCCAGATATTCCTGAATGCGCTGCAGCTGCATCTTCGAGTTAATCGCGCCAATGTCGGTGTTTTTATCCAACGGGTCACCGACGATGAGCGACTGCATGCGCCGCTTGAGCTTACGCAACACCTCATCGGCCACCGACTCTTGCACCAACAGTCTTGAGCCTGCACAACAAACGTGACCCTGATTAAAGAAAATCGCGTTAACAATTCCCTCCACCGCCTGATCAATCGCCGCTTCTTCAAAAATAATATTCGCGGCTTTGCCACCGAGTTCCAGCGTGTAGCGCGTGTCCGTGCCGGCCAGCGTCTGCTGAATGTTACGCCCGACCGCCGTCGATCCGGTGAACGCAATCTTGTCGACACCCGGATGCTCCACCAACGCCTGGCCGGTCGTGCCTGCGCCGGTCACTATGTTCACGACGCCGGGCGGCAAATCGATGTCGCGCAGTAGCTCGGCAAGCTTCAATGCTGTCAGCGGCGTGGTCTCCGCGGGTTTGAGCACCACGGTGTTGCCGCAGGCGAGTGCCGGTGCAATTTTCCAGGCCGCCATCAGCAGCGGGAAGTTCCACGGGATAATCTGCCCGGCCACGCCCAGAGACGCAGGCCGTGCGCCCGGAAAGGCAAACGGCAGTTTGTCTGCCCAACCGGCGTAGTAGAAAAAGTGCGCGGCGGCCAGAGGAATATCCACATCGCGCGATTCGCGGATGGGCTTACCACCGTCCATAGACTCGATCACCGCAAATTCCCGGGCGCGCTCCTGCAACACCCGTGCGATGCGATAGAGATATTTGCCGCGCTCCGCCGGTTTCATCGGCCCCCACACATCTGTGTAAGCCGCGCGTGCGGCAGTCACCGCATCATCAACATCGCGCGCGTTGGCCTGAGCCACCGAGGCCAGCACTTTTTCGGTCGCCGGATTAATGGTGTCAAAAAAACGCCGCGATCGCGGCGCTTTAAACTGGCCGTTAATAAACAAACCATAGCGCTCATCGATGGAAACATGATCCGTGCTTTCGGGTGCTGCGGCGTAGTCCCACAGTCCGCCCGTCGCAAATGGATTGGGCTCGCGCTTTATCTTTGCCATCGCTTCGTTCCCATCGCTTAATCTTTAGAGAAATAGTCGCCGGACTCGTAAGCCCCGGTTTGTTGTTTCGAAAGCTGCATCAGTACGTCGTTGGCCAGCGAACTGGCGCCAAAGCGAAACCACAGCGGCGAAAGCCATGCATCGCCCAGCGTTTCACGCAGCATCACAAGGTACGAAATAGCGAGCTTGGATTTTGAAATACCACCCGCCGGTTTCATGCCGACCATGCGCCCGGTGTCATCGACGTAATCACGGATCGCCTCAAGCATCACCAGCGTGACCGGCAGTGTGGCGGCCGACGGAATCTTGCCGGTGGATGTCTTGATAAAATCGGCGCCGGCGTGCATCGCCAGCAGCGAGGCACGGCGCACGTTGTCGAGCGAGCCGAGCTCACCAGTCTCCAGAATCACTTTCAGATGCGCATCACCGCAGGCTTCTTTGACGGCCACAATTTCATCGTGCACGTGGCGCAGGTCGCCGGCCAGAAAACGTCCGCGTGAAATCACCATATCGATTTCGGTGGCGCCGGCTTGCACCGCCTTGCGCGTCTCGGCCAGTTTATGCGGGCGCTCAATCTGTCCGCTTGGAAACCCGGTTGCCACCGAGGCGATTTGAATGGGCGTGCCACGGAGCGCTTCTTTGGCAACCGCCACCAGTCGCGGATAGACGCACACGGCCGCCACCATGGGCAGCTCAGGCATCTGCGCATGCAGCGTGCGGGCTTTGGCGCACAGGCGCTTTACCTTGTCTTTGGTATCCGCTCCCTCGAGCGTGGTCAGATCGATCATGCTCAAGATCAGATGCAACGCATCGCGTTTGGCCGAGGTTTTGATACTGCGACTGCGCAGCCGCGCCACGCGCTCGTTCACGCCCACTTCATCAACGGGCGTGGCATGGCGAATCAATTGGGCATTAAAACCGCTCATCACAAAGCAGCACCGCGCAGACGATGCCGCTGATCAACCATCGTTCTAGCGTCCGGCCGGCGGATTAGAGCCGCGCGTCCACAGACGCTTGCCGTACTTACAGAAGCCACGCACGTTGGCCAGTCGCGTGTCGGTTTTCGGATCAACCGCCAGCACTTCGCCCTTGACGATTTTTTGCACAAACGGCGCCAGCACGGCACCGCCGCCGCCGGTAATCACCACCTTGTCGATATCCCAATCGTTGGCCCACAAGCGGTTGGCCTCATTCGCCACGCGCGTCGCGAGCTGCATAAAGGCATGCTCGACGATGAGTTTGAGATCGTAACGCTTGCCGTGGATTTTGATCGATCCCTCTTCCACCGCATCGTACAGACGATACAGCTCGACATTGACGCCGCTGCTCTCCTGCAATTTTGACGCGATGGTGGCGAAGGCTTTGGAAATACCCAGATCGATGGTGCGGCTGCCGCGCTCGGAATAACGGGTTTTGTCAGCGATGGTGTAATCGGTCGTGCGGAAACCTACGTCCACGACGCCGATCTTCTCGTCCATGAAGCGTTTGTCTTTTACTTCACCGATGTCGTTGAGCATCAGATCCATCAGCGCGCCAAACGGTTGCGGCACAACGCGAACGTCGCTCACGCGGATCACCGATTCAGTGCGTTCGCCCTTGCCGTCCACGACGGTCACTTCGTGCTGACCCTTGAGGATATCCACGACTTCTTTTTTGTGTTTGCGGTAGTAGCTCACGGGCAGCCCCGCAACGAGCTTCACGGGGTCCTGTCGCGCGACCATGTGAGACAGAGGCATCAGCGCGAGAATCTTCGTGAAGTCACGCACAAACTGCGCCTGATCTAATGTGAAGAATCGCTCGACGCTCTGACGTTCCGCGAGTTCGCCGGCAAAGTAGGACGTCCCCCCAATTTCAAGTTGGAGATGCTCCTCGGGCTTATCGCTGGTGAGAAGCTGCTCGCGAAACTGCATGTCGCTGGCTTCGCCATACACCGATTTGAAAATCATGGAGCGCTTGCCGTTGGTCGCCTTCGTAAAGCCGAAACCAATATCCAGGCCGATCACTTCCATCTGTAGCCTCCGCGGCGCGTAAAATTAAGCGGGTTGTAGCACGCCTGCCGTGCACGGTCAAAGCCGCGACACCTTGCAGGGTGCTGATCTTGATAAAATTTTTCGGCCTAAGCTGCCGTGCAAACGCTGGCGACAGCCGCCGCCAAATATTCCAAATTCGACTGGCTGACACCGGCGATGTTGATCCGGCTCGAGCCGACCATGTAGACACCGTACTGATCCCGAATTCGCAGCACTTCGTCCTGCGTCAGGCCAAGCAACGCGAACATGCCATTGCCGCGCGGCAAATGAGAGAAATCGCGATCCGCCGGGCCGGCGGCCAACGCATCGGCCAGTGCCTGACGATTCCCGATCATGCGCTCGCGCATCGCGTCGAGTTCGCTCACCCATTTGGGGCGCAGCGTAGCGTCGCCCAGAATCGTCGCCACCACCGCCGCGCCATGATTTGGCGGCACGGAGTACACGCGTCGAACGATATTCACAGCCTGCGACCAGCTCGCCTGCGACGCCGCTGCGGTCTTGGTGACCACACTCAAGGCGCCAACGCGATCGCGATACATGCCGAAATTCTTGGAGCACGACGAGGCCACGATCATTTCATCAAAGCGCTCGGCCAACGCACGCAGCACCACGACATCCTCTTCGAGCTTACCCGCAAAACCCTGATAAGCCATGTCCAGAAACGGCAACAGTTTGCGTCGCTCAAGCACGTCCGCCACGGCGTGCCACTGTTCGGCCGACAAATCGGCCCCGGTGGGATTGTGGCAAAACGCGTGCAACAGCACGGTGTCGCCCGAGGGCACCTGCTCCAGCGCGGCCAGCATCTCGTCGAAACGAATACCGCCGGTGGTGGCGTCGTAATACGGGTAAGTCTTGAGTTCGAGTCCGGCGCTACCGAGCAGCGGAATATGGTTTGCCCACGTGGGATCACTGACCCACACGGTTTTACTCTTCTCGGCACGCAGCAACAGCCACGCAGCGATGCGCAGTGCGCCTGAGCCACCTGGTGTCTGAATGGTCCACACCCGGTTGTCGCGAATACAGGGATGGTCGGCGCCAAAAATCTGTGCCTGCATCAACTCATTAAAGCGCGCTTCGCCTTCGGAGCCGGTGTAGGTTTTGGAGGCCTGTGTTTCGAACAGAATTTTCTCTGCGTCTTTGACCGCGGCCATTACCGGGGTTTCGCCCTGCTCCGTGCGATACACACCCGCACCCAGATCCACCTTTTCGGGCCGCGGATCTTTGTTGTACGCACCGATCAAACCGAGGATCGGATCGGGCTGCAATTTGTCGAGGGATTCGAACACGGCGGGCTCCTTGAAATGAGCCGCGAAATTACCACATTCAGCGGTGTGGTTCACGCCATAAGATCAGGCGCAGGCTGCACCCCAAGGCTAGTCGTGACGCAAATTTGTACGCGCTCGTACGGGCTGCGGAACCAGACGCTCATTGACCCACGCGATGCTAAGACCACACCAGGCACCAATCACCAGAGCCGCAAACCCCAAGGCAAGCGAAGCGGTTACCCAAGTCACCACAAGCATCGTCAGCAGCAGTGCCAGCACACCTAAGGCGCTGGGCCGGAATGACTCTCGCAAGAGCACTTGGAGCTCATCGCATTCATCGAGTACAAACAGCAGATTCTCAGCGCGCATAGATCGGGTACCAGAATCGAGGGTTTCCGCCCTCCGGGATCATGAGCTTAGCGCGGGATCCGCGCACAAAAGCGTGTTCGAGTTCACAGTCAGGACGAGCCCGCAGGGCCAAATTCAGGGAGCCGCTTTTCAAAGGCTGCCTGCATTGCCTCCATCTGCGCCGGTCGACCCAGCAGCGTCTGCTGCAACCGCGCCTCCAGTGCGAGCCCCTCCTCGACACTGCCGTGCCACGCCTCGTCAAACAAGCGCTTCGCCGCCCGAATCGCGTCCGGTGACTGCTGGGCAATTTCATGGGCCAGCACCAGCGCTTCGGCCACCGGGTCGGCGCACACGCGCGTCGCAAGACCCAGATCGTGCGCCTCATCGGCACCGATGACGCGACCGGTCATGGTCAGCTCTTTCACCTGATCGCGCGCCACAATGTCGCGCAACGCGGCGGTGATCCCCATATCTGGGATGATGCCCCAGCGAATCTCCATCACCGACATATCAGCGTCGTCGGCCATCAAGCGAAAATCCGCTCCCAGTGCGATCTGCAGCCCCCCGCCGAAACAGTGCCCCTGAATGGCGGCGATCACCGGCATCGGTAGCGCACCCAGGCCAAGCGCCGCGTGTTGCGCAAAATTGGCGCTCGTGCCGTCGACCGGCGCAAAGGCTTTTTGAAAAAATTCGGGCGATTGCATCATGGACTGCACGTCCAACCCCGAACAAAAACTCTTACCCTCACCCGACACCACCACGGCACGCACGTCATCCATCGCCGCGATGGTTGCAGGCGCCGCGTTGAGCGCATGAAACATCTCAAAATCCAGGGCATTGAGTTTTGCGGGACGATTCAAACGTACGTGGGCAACGTGGTCCACGACATCAATCAGGAGGCGATCGCTCATGGCAGGTTCTCCGTGAAATAAAAAACGGGCGACGATCACAAATGATCGCCGCCCGATTGAAACGCGTTTATGCGTTCGACGCCAGTCGACCGGCGTCCACACTCATACGTTAGGGCGCAAGCTCCAGGCGATAAACCCGTGACGAGGCCAGAACATAGATCTCGCCATCGAGGTCTTCACCAAATGAGACCACATTAAAAGTGGTATCAAACAGCTCCCCGGCATCGTCGAAGTTGTACACGCCCCAGAAACGGCCGCTGCCAAAATCGCTGTACAGGTACATGCCCTGGAAGTTCGGGATTTGCGAGCCACGGTAGACATAGCCACCGGTAATCGAGAAACCAAACGAATGGCTGTAGTCCACAATCGGCTCGATGTAATCGGTTGCCGGACCGCAGCCCGTCGAATTAAACGACAGGATGCCTTCACGGCAGCGCCAGCCAAAGTTGCCACCTTCGGTGATCACACTGACTTCCTCACGGGCGCCCTGGCCCACATCGCCCGCCCACAGATCACCGGTTTCGCGATCGAAACTCCAGCGCCATGGATTGCGCAGACCGTAGGCGAAAATCTCGGGGCAGCCGTCGCCCTGACCGCACTCGGGTGAGGCGGAGAAGGGATTGCCCTCTGGAATGTAGTAGCGCACGCCGTTGTCAAAGTCGGCCTGAGTTACGTCCACATCAATGCGTACCATACTGCCGAGCAGCGTTTCGGTACGCTGACCGTGATTGGACGGATCGCCGCCCGAACCGCCATCGCCGAGTCCGAGGTAGAGCAGTCCGTCGGGACCAAATAACATGTTGCCGCCGTTGTGATTCGCGAACGGCTGGTTCACCTCAAGAATAATTTCTTCGCTATCGGGGTCGGCGATGATCATGCCGTCGGCCGGGTCAATCGACGTATCGAAACGCGCGATACGTGATACCAGAGGCACCGCAAACGTCGGGCCCTCTGCCGTGTAGCTCACATAGATGTGACCGTTGTTCGCAAAGTCAGGATGGAAATCGAAACCCAGTGCACCACCTTCAAAATTGGTGTCCACGCTCGGCGTGTTCATCACCGTTTTCAACGAGGTGGTTGCGTCATCTGCTTCAAGGCTGACGAGACGACCGGCGCGCTCCAGGAAATACCAGCGATTGGGATCGGCCGGCGTTTGACGCATCGACAGCGGCGAGCTCATGGAAACACCCGCAAAAATCCGTGTGAGCTGCAGTGGCGTGTTTGCAATGGCAATGCCGCTTGGGCCCGGTGCCACGAAAAACAGCTGACGCATGATGCCAAGATCGACCACGTTCACAACGCCGTCACCATTTAAATCAGCATCGTCATCCGCGGTAAAAAAGCGCGTTCGCAGAATGCCCAGATCGACCACATTCACAATGTCGTCATTATTCAGATCGGCATCGCAAGCGTTACCAAAATCATCACCATCGGTGTCGCGCTGGTCGGCGTTGGACACATTGATGCAGTTATCGTCGATGTCGTTGAGACCATCGCCATCGGTATCGGTCGCCCAAACGCTGGTCGTCGCCAGCGCACAAAAAGCCGCGAGCGCCAACGGGCGCCCGATTTTCATCACACTCATGCTTCTTTCTCCCCCAAGAAAACGATTGCAAAAAGACTTGTTCTAGTTAGCCAGACATTAGCACAAGCCCGCGACCCTCCTGAGGTGTCGCGATCCGGCGACACGTCGAGTTTCTTAACAGGTCGAAGCAACCAAATTTCTTAATTCTTTCATGCGCTTAACATAACTGGGCAGGCTTTCATCCAAGCCCTTGATCCACCGTTGCAAGCCACCATCTGGCACGAAACCTGCTCACAAGTTAAGCAGGCGTTCAGGATGGACGTCGGTGATTTGAAGTGTTCGACAGAATATCGGGCGATCTGAAGAGTTATCTCTGACGCGAGCTTTTCAGAACAAAAAGAACAACACGTCTGATTGATACATGCCCGCTTTCAAGCGGGCTTTTTTTTGGCTCGACGTTCGGTTTGTTTGGGGTGGCGCGGGGGTGGCGCGGGGTTCGCATTCTGGCGGTTGGCCCGGCGTCCGCTTCGGGGGGTATACCCCTGGGACCGCCCGAGGAACGGGCTAACAACCCAGGCGCATACCCACCGAACCGAACGCCGAACCAATTGCGTAATTCGAATCCCGCGCGCATGGGGGGTAAGAGCAAGAGATAAGAGGTGCCGCCGGTCGTGCAGCACGCTACGAAAAGCGCGACACATTCTCAGGCTACGCCGCTAGAGGCGCCCACCCCAAAAGCTACGTATCAATTAGGGGAGTGGGAGTGGCGGGTTTTGCTCTGGGTTGTTAGCCCGTTCCTCGGGCGGTCCCAGAGTGAAACCCGCCACTCCCGCTCACCGGGATCGAAGCACCTAAAGCCGACCCTTCGGGGGGGCGAAGCGCAAAA
>JBGCEL010000065.1:0-73251 GCA_045106455.1 Gammaproteobacteria bacterium | reverse complement strand
GCAGCGAAAAGTTTCGGCTGTTGCGCGAGGCGAGAAAAGTGCGCCTTGAGTTGATCGCGATATGCATCAGATTGAGCAACACCAAAACGCTCATCGCCATATCTGGCTATTTCCATCAAATCGTTCGCAGCTGCGGTGGTTAGACGATAGCTAGCCATCTGGTTCCTGCTGCTGGGTACGAACACGCTTCCATATGTCGTCCAAGCTCAGCCCCGACACGCCGCTTTTTTCGCCAGCGATAAGAGCGGCGCGGATCTGCTCGATCTCATTCATTCGCAACTGCTTTTCGCGCAGCGCCTCACGGATCAGCTCGCTATCGGTGCCGTAGTGCCCAGTCGCCATTTGCGTCTGCATCCAGGCGGCCTGTTCGTCCGTAACGGTAATGCTCTTCTTCACCATTCCCATGATTGGGCTCCAATCGCCAGCAGTAATACTACTTTATCCTACCACCAGTGTAGGCGACCGCTTCATTCCAAGGTAAATCAGATACTTACTAGTCATTCTCACGCAACCCAATCGCCTCACCCATGTGGGCAGGCCCGACACGCGCCTCCCCCGCCAAATCCGCTACCGTCCGCGCCACCCGCAGCACCTTATGCTGCACCCGAGCCGACATGGAAAACCGCTCGCTCGCATTCTTTAACAGCGCCCGGCTCTGCTCGTCACAACAAGCCACATCGATTAGTTCACTGGCCGGCAACCGAGCATTAATCTCACTCCGCTGTTTCTGAATCTCCCGCGCCCTGGCAACACGCTCACCCACCACCGCACTCGACTCAGCCGGCGCGCACTCATCCAACACATGCACGGCAACCCGCGGCACGGTAACGTGCAAATCAATCCGATCCAACAACGGCCCGGATATCTTCTTGCGATACGTGGCCACACTTGTATCCGAACAATGACAATCATGATCCGGATCGCCGTTGTAGCCGCAGTGGCAGGGATTCATCGCACACACCAACTGAAACCGCGCCGGAAATTCCACCTGCCCCGATGCCCGCGACACCGACACGGTGCCCGACTGCAACGGCTGGCGCAGCACCTCCAGCGCGCTGCGATTAAATTCGGGTAGCTCGTCTAAAAAGAGCACACCGTGATGCGCCAGCGACACCTCACCCGGCAACGCCACTCGCCCGCCACCCACCAACGCCACATTGCTGGCCGTATGATGCGGTGCCCGAAACGGCGGTAGACGCCAGCGCGATAACGGCGGCGCTTGCCCGCGCAGTGAATACAGTGCGGCGTTTTCCAGCGCCTGCGCTTCGGTGAGCCTGGGCAAGATGCCGGGCAGTCGATCGGCCAACATGGTTTTGCCGGTACCGGGCGGCCCGGTCATCAGCAGGCTGTGTCCGCCGGCGGCCGCAATCTCAAGCGCACGTCGTGCGGCGTCTTGGCCCATCACATCGCAAAGGTCGGGCGTGGCCGTGCACGACGCGGCGTCCGGTGGTTCGGCACGCGGTAACAGAACGTCGTCTTTTAAATGCGCGACCACTTCGGCCAAAGAGCCCGCGGCAAACACTCGTGCATCGTTCACCAACGCGCCCTCGGGTGCAGACGCCAGCGGCAACACGACGTCGTGTTTTACACGCGTGGCCGCCAGCGTCATGGGCAACGCACCACGCACCGGCCGCAGCGATCCGTCGAGCGCCAGCTCACCACCAAACTCGATGTTGTTCGGTATTTCCAAACCCAACTTGCCGTAAGCCGCAAGCAAACCCAGCGCAATGGCTAAATCAAAGCCACCACCCTCTTTACGCAGCGCGGCCGGCGCAAGCGAAATGGTGATGCGTTTGTCGGAGGGAAACTGAAAGCCGCTGTTTTGGATGGCGGCGCGCACGCGCTCTTTGCTTTCCTTCACCGTGGTCTCGGCCAAACCCACGATGCTGATCTTCGGCAGCCCCTCGCTCACGTGCACTTCCACGCACACTTCGGGAGCACGCAGCTCCAGCGCGCTGCGTGTGATGACCGTTGCGAGTCGCACTACGCCGTCCGTGGCGAGTGAGGCACTACTGGTTCTCGAGCTCGTCCAGTCGTTTGATCATGGCATCGAGTTTTTCGCGGGTGCGCTCCAGCACCTGACGCTGCACGTCGAACTCGCGCCGGGTCACCAAATCCATTTTGCCCAGACTGCTTTGCAGCACGGCTTTGAAATTCTTTTGCAGATCTTCGCCCAAATGGCCAAGCCCCTCAGGCAGACGCGCCGTGAGACGCTTTGCCAGATCATCAATTAATCCCGGTTCCATAATCGAACTCCGTGGTGTGTGGGGCCTTAAGCCCGCGCCAGTACTCAATAACACGATCATAGCCAACCTGTGCGGTGGGCGACACGTGCAATTCCGGTAGATACCTTTAGATAGGGGCAGGGAGTGCCATAGCCAATGGTCTGGGCTTTCGGTATTCTGGTGGGCCGCCACGCCCTCAAGGACCGAACTGATGAAAATGATCACTGCCATCATCAAACCTTTTAAGCTCGACGACGTGCGCGATGCGCTCTCTGATGTCGGCGTGCAGGGCATCACCGTGTCGGAAGTAAAGGGCTTTGGCCGCCAAAAAGGCCACACCGAGCTCTATCGCGGCGCCGAATACGTGGTCGATTTTCTGCCCAAAATGAAAATTGAAATCGCCGTGGACGACGAACGCACGGACGCCGTCATCGAGGCGATCACCGAAGCCGCCCGCACCGGCAAAATTGGCGACGGGAAAATTTTTGTGACCGAGCTGATGCAGGCCATTCGCATCCGCACCGGCGAAGACGGCTCACAAGCCCTTTAAATATCAGCGCGTTAGCGCCGATCCTCCCTAGGCTGAGCCGCTCTCGCGGCACGCCTTTTTGAAGGCCAATCCGCCCGCTCGTGAAGCTGATCACAGAGCCAAAACACGTTCTGTGGCACCCTGTGGCTGCGAACAGGATGCGTTTCATTTTACGACCCGAACGATGTGGAGCTTTGATGCGATTTCACCGAATACTTTCTGCCGCCCTGCTGTGTGCAATGGCCGTGGGTGTCCAGGCCGATGACCGCGAGGTCTATCGCTGGACCGACACCGAAGGCAACGTCCACTACTCCGATCGCCCGCTGACCGACAAGGCCGCGTTAACGGACATCACCTCAAAGGCCACCGACAACCAGCGTATCGCCGAACAGCGCCAGGCGCGTGCCGTGTCCAGTCAGGCCAAAGCGGTCGAGACGGCGGAATCGCCGGAAGCCGCGCCGGAAGATCCGGTAAAAGCCGCCGCGCGTTACGCCGAAAACTGCAAACGCGCTCAGGCCGCACTACAAAGCATCGCCAACGCACGCCGCCTCTATGTGCCCACCGATGACGGCGACCGTCGCTATCTCAACAACGACGAGACAACCGCTCGACGCGCGAAGGCCGAGGCCGACGTCGCACAGTGGTGCGGCTAGCAGTAGTGGTAAGGTTCGACCATGGCGTCGGACCCGCAATCCCAACACGATAGCTACCTGCCCAATTTCTGTTCGGGCCGGATGGTGCTCGCCATCGTTTTGGTGGCGGAATTCGTTGCGCTGGTTTTAGCGCTTTCCCAATTCACTACCGTCTCGGACTTCTGGCTGCGACTCGCCCGCGCGTCGCTGTTTCTGCTGTGGGTGGGCCTTGGTAGCGCGGCCATCCTGTGTCTGGCACGACCGGCGTTAGCCAAACGCAGCACAGTGGGAGCAAGCGCACTGGCCGGCGGGCTTTTAATTAGCACCACCGCCCTAATTTCGTTTGCCACGCTGGCGCTCGGTCGCTATTTTTTCGGCGACGGTGCCAACAGCCTTTTGCAGCCCGGCAGTGCCGCTATTTTTCTGCTGCGCAATATCAGCATCTGCGCCATCGTCTCAGCGCTGTTACTGCGCTACTTTTATGTGACGCATCAGTGGCGTCGCAACGTGGAACTGCAGGCACTGTCGCGCATCAGTGCACTGCAGGCACGCATTCGCCCGCACTTTTTGTTTAACAGCATGAACACCATCGCCGCGCTCACGCGCAGCGATCCGATGCTCGCCGAGCAGGCCGTCGAAGATTTAGCCGATCTGTTTCGCTCCTCATTGTCCGACGCCGCGAATAAAATTCGACTAAAAGAAGAACTTGAAATGACGCGCATGTACCAGCGCATTGAAGCGCTGCGTCTGGGCGATCGTCTGCAGGTGGTGTGGGATGTGGAGGCGCTGCCCATGCGCGCGTTGGTGCCCGGACTGTGCATTCAGCCGCTGCTGGAAAACGCGATATACCACGGCATCGAAAAACGCGCCGACGGTGGCACCATTACCATCTCCGGCCGCGACCACGGGAAAGGCTTTGAGATCGACATCCGTAACCCTCTGCCGCTGCCGGCCGATCGCAAGCCGTCCAAAGGCAATCAGATTGCGTTGAAAAATATTCGCCAGCGTTTGGAGCTTGCGTACGACCGACCGGCGAAAATTAACGCGGGCCCCGAAAACGACGAGTACCGCGTCACGCTGTGGATTCCAAAAGTGGAGCACGAGACATGAAACTGCTGATCGTGGATGACGAAAAACCAGCTCGCGATCGGCTGCGCCAAATCGTGGCCGACGGCGACACGCACGAGGTGATTGGCGAAGCCGCCACGGGGCGCGAAGCCATCGACGCGTGCGAACAGCATCACCCCGACGTGGTGCTGCTGGACATTCGCATGCCGGGCATGGACGGCATTGAAACCGCGCGCCATCTCACCAGCCTGGAAAAGCCCCCTGCCGTCATCTTCACCACGGCCTACAACGAATACGCGCTCGAGGCGTTCGACGCCCAGGCCGTCGGCTATCTAATGAAACCTGTGCGCCGCGAGCGCCTCGAACGGGCCCTCACCCACGCCGAACGACTCACTGTCGGCCAACTCGATGCGGTCAGCGACGCCGATCAAGACAGCGGCCCGCGCACCCACTTTAGCGCCAGAATCGCGGATCGTTTACGCATGATTCCGGTTAGCGACGTCCTGTATTTGCAGGCGGATCAAAAATACGTGGCTGTGGGTTTACCGGGTGAAGAGGTGCTGATCGACGACTCGCTCAAAGCCATCGAAGCGGAATTTGGCAGCGACGTGTTCTTTCGTATCCACAGAAATGCGCTGGTTGCCGTCGGTCACCTGCGCGCCATCGAGAAGCGCAGCGATGGCAGTAATGTGGCCCTCGTGCACAACAGCGACAAGGCGCTGGACATCAGCCGACGCCACGTGGCGAGTTTACGCAAATTCATCCGTCACGGAGGCTGATCCCGGCGCGCGTTTTCTGCGACAATACGCGGATGACTGAAGTACTCCGTATCGCCACACGCCAGAGCCGTCTGGCCCTGTGGCAGGCCCAATGGGTCGCCCGCCTTCTCAGTGACGCCCACCCCGATCTGGTGGTTGAACTGGTTCCCATGACCACCGAAGGCGATCGTCGCCTCGACGACAGCCTCGCCAAGATCGGCGGTAAGGGGTTGTTCATCAAAGAGCTTGAAGTCGCCATGCTCGAGGGCCGCGCCGATCTGGCCGTGCACTCCATGAAAGACGTGCCGGCACAAATGCCCGACGGTTTTCACATTGCCGCCGTGCTGCCGCGTGAGGACCCGCGCGATGCGCTGGTGTCCGGCAAGGTGAGTGGCATCGACGCGCTGGCACAAGGTGCTGTAGTTGGCACCTCCAGCCTGCGTCGTCAGAGTCAGCTCAAACACAAGCGCCCCGATTTGGACATCCGCCCGCTGCGCGGCAACGTGGACACGCGTCTGGCCAAACTCGACGCCGGCGATTACGACGCGATCATTCTCGCGGCGGCCGGCCTCAAACGTCTGGGATTTGATGAGCGCATCGCGGAGTTTATCGGCACCGATGTATCGCTGCCCGCCGCCGCCCAGGGCGCCGTTGGCATCGAATGCTTAAGCGACGCCGCGGCCGTCACCAAACGCATCGCCGTGCTCAACGACGACGCCTGCGCTCGCGCCCTGGCCGCCGAGCGCTCTTTTTGTCTTGCGCTGGGCGCCAGTTGCACCTCGCCGGTGGCGGCGCTCGCCACATTGCACGACAACGAAGTGAGCCTGACCGCGCGGGTCGCTGCCCCTGATGGCACCACGCTTTTGGAAGAAACCACTCGCGGTGACGATGGCGGCACCGTCGGCGAACAAACCGCCAAAGCGCTCATCGATCGCGGCGCACTGGCTTTGCTCGACATTGCCTAACTGACCATGAGCCGGCCACTGCGCGTTGTCGTTACTCGCCCCGCCGGCCAGGCGGATGCGTTACGCGACGCACTCATTGAGGCCGACTTTGAAGCGGTCGCGCTGCCGGTCATGGCGATCGAGCCGGTCGCGGGCAGCGTTATAAAGGACGCCCTGACCGACGCCGCGTCGGCTGATCTGCTGATTTTCGTCAGCATCAACGCCGTGCGGTTTGCGCTGGACCACCTGCCACACGCCGACACACTCAACGCCACCACCGTGGCGGTTGGTCCCAGCACGGCCCGGGCGCTGGAGGATGCCGGCTACCCCTGCGGCATTGTGCCGGACAGCGGTTTTACCTCCGAAGCGCTGCTCGCCGAGGCGGCCCTGCGTGAGGTGGCTGGCAAGCGCGTGCTCATCGTGCGTGGCACCGGTGGCCGGGCGCTTTTAGGCGACACGCTGCGAGAGCGCGGTGCTCAGGTGAGCTATGCCGAGATTTACCGGCGAGATTTACCACAGCAGGCGGGCTCTGACCTCCAACAGGCGCTGGCTGAGGGCTTTGACGCGGTGACGGCCACAAGTGTCGAAACCCTGCTGAATTTGGACGAGCTGGCGGGCCCTGAGCACGTTAGTTTGTTACATGATGTCAAAGTCGTGACCGCAAGCGACCGAGTGCTAAAAAAAGCGCAAGTGCTCGGGTACACTCAAGATGTACTGCTGGCCAATGCGCCAGACGATGGTGCTCTGGTAGATGCGCTGAAAAAATGGCGCGCTTCGCCGCCCACAGCGGCGACACCACAGTCCGACTCGACGGAGCTCGAGCCACCTGCCTCGATGGAGAATGCCAAAATGGCTGCCGACACAAACAAGCCGGATGATCATGACGACGCCACGTTCGATGCGCCGGTTGACGAGCCCGGAGTCAAACCAGACGGCGAACCAGAAACGGTCGATGCTGCCGACACCGACGGTGAACCCGCCGTCATTGAACAGACGGTGACCGAAACCGTGGAGACAGTTTCCGAGTCAGCCCCGATGGAAGCGGCCGCTGTCGCGGCGGCCCCTGCCGAACCGGCCAAAGGCGGTCGCGGCGTTGCGCTATTGGCACTGCTGCTGTCAGCGGGTGCCATCGCACTGGCCGCCATGGCCTGGCTCAAAACGCCCGAGTTGCCCGAATTTCCTGCGCCGGTTGAAGTGGAAGACCCGAGCATCGCGCTGAACGCGGTGGCCGACACGCTGCGCAGCGATGTGAACGCCGTACGCGACGACGTGCAGCGCACCGCCAGCAGTCTGCGCTCGGATATGGAACGCGAAATTAAATCCCTAGATCTGACCAGCGTCAGCGATGAGGTGAATGACATTGCGGGCCAGCAAACCACGCTGTCGCGCCGCCTCAGCGGGCAGGAACGCTCCATCACCACGGTTACCGATCGACTGGCCGGCATCGAATCCAACATGAACGCCATGCAGGGCGTGTCGGATTCGGTACGCAACACTTGGGTGCGTGCCGAAGCCGAGTACTTTTTGCAAACCGCCAACAGCCGTCTGCAGCTGGCCGGCGATGTGAATAGCGCACTGTCTGCACTGCGCGCCGCCGACGAGCGTATCGGCGCGCTGGGCGACCCGGGCCTGATTAAAGTGCGCGCCAAAATTACCGAAGAAATTTTGGCCGTCGAAGCCGTACCGCAGCCCGACATCGAAGGTCTTGCGTTAGTCCTGCTCGGCATGTCTGAACGCGTGGCCGCGCTGCCTATTGAAAAAGGTGACATCACCACGCGCTACGAACCCACTCCGTCTGACGTCGACCCCGACGAGCTCAGCGGACTGGATCGCGCCAAAGCCAAAGTAGCCGGCGCGTTCGCCGGCATCGTGCGGGTAACACCCGACGACGGCAACATCACCGCCATCATGGCCCCCGAAGATGCGTATTTTATTTATCGCAATCTCGAGCTCAATCTCACCATCGCGCGTCTGGCGCTGATGCGCCAGGACACCGAGAATTTCAAAGGCTCGCTGACAACCGCCAGCCGCTGGCTTGAGCAGCATTTTGTGAACGACGATCCCGGTGTAAGCAAGATGATCACGCGGATCAATGACATGGCCGAAACGCCCATCAACCCGGATCTGCCCGACATCTCCGACTCGCTGCGCATGCTGCGCGCGCTGGTCGCCGCGAGCAGCACGTCGCCATGAAGGTGAGATTCAGCCTCGGGCTTTTACTTGCCGCCATTTTGGGCGTACTCACGGCGCACTTTTTGGTCGCCGACAAAGGCTACGTGCAGGTTCATTTTTTGAACACCAATTATGAAACCACGTTGTTTGGTCTCATCTTTATTCTGCTGTGTCTTTATCTTGTGGTGCGCGTGCTCACGCGCCTGCTGCGGGCGCCCGGTCAGTTTGGCGAAGCGGTTGGACGTCAGCGCATGGATCGGGCCAAACGCAAAATGAATCAGGGCCTGATCGAGATGGCCGAAGGCAACTGGGCCAAGTCAGAACGCCTGCTGTCGCAGGGCGCCAGCTCCAGCGAAACACCGCTGCTCAATTATTTGAACGCGGCACGCGCCGCTCAGCTGCAGGGCGCGCACGAGCGTCGCGACAACTGGCTCAAGCTTGCTTACGAGCAAGACAAAGATGCCGGCTGCGCGGTACTGCTTACGCAGGCGCAGCTGCAGATCGATCACGAACAATTTGAAGAGGCGCTCGCCACCTTGCGCCGCGTGAACGACACCCAGCCCGGCCATCGTCAGGCGCTGGCCCTGCTCTCGTCCATCTACACACGCCTCGAAGATTGGAAAGCGCTGCGCAAAATGTTGCCGGAGCTGAAAAAGAAAAAGGCGCTTGCGCCGGAAGAACTCGCGACCGTTACCCAGCGCACCTACATGGAACTGCTGCGCGAAGCCGGCCTTGCTGGCGATCAGGAAAGACTGGGCGCTTTGTGGTCCGGGACACCGGCCGCGCTGCAAAAAAACAGCGGCGTGCTGCACGCCTACGTCACGGCGCTCACCGATTCGAGTCAGGCTGGCGCCGCGGAAAAAACCCTGCGCAAGGCGCTTGCCAATGATTGGAATCCGGAGCTTGTGCGCGATTACGGCCAGCTGGAAGGACCGGATGCCTCGAAACAGCTAAGCGTGGCCGAAGGCTGGCTCAAAACCCACGCCAACGATCCGGTATTGCTGCTCACGGTGGCTCGTCTTGCCATGCGTAACGAGCTGTGGGGCAAAGCCCGCAGTTATCTGGAATCGAGTTTGGCGATCCTGCCGCGCGTCGATGCTTATCATCTGTACGGCAAGCTGCTGGAGACGATGGGTGAATCCGAAGGTGCGGCCATCGCGTTTCGCAGCGGCCTGACGCTTGCGACCGGCAGTGCACCGGCACCGGCGTTGCCCGAAGCGCGCCAGGCCCAAAAGCCTGACGCGTCGGACACAGAAAGTTAACTAGCCGCCGGAGCAGACGTCGGTCAGACCACTTGGTCCCGGCGCGGCGAAGAACTGGGTTCTCAGCAAGCCAAGATCCAAGACGTTAACAACACCGTCGTTGTTCAGATCGGTGTCGGCATCCGCGGTGAAGAACACCGTACGCATGATGCCAAGATCCACCACGTTCACCACGCAGTCGTTGTTGAAGTCGGCGTCGCAGGCATTGCCGTAGCCATCGCCGTTGCTGTCCACCTGATCGGCGTTGGCAAGCGTCGAGCAGTTGTCCATGTCGTCAGCGACACCATCGTTATCGCTATCAACGATCATCAGCTCTTCGACGTTCAACGTAAACATAACGCTGTCGCTTTGCTGTGGCGCGCCATCATCAAGCGCGAACACCTGAATCACGTAATTTCCGGCATCACCCGAAAGCGGTGAACAATCGATGCTACCGGTACCGTCACCCGCATCGAGCAGGCTGCAAAAACCGGGCATACCCACTTCGATAAACGACAACGTGTCGCCTTCGTTGCTGTCGGTGGCGGCCAGAGGAACGCTCAAAAACTCGCCTTCCACAACAATCTGATCCGAAATGGACGTGATCGAAGGTGCGACGTTTGGTGGATCGAACGCGGGCGTCTGGTTGTAGAACCAGTTGGTGTTTTCATTCAAACGCACCGTGCCGCTGGTAATGCGCAGATGCCCCGTGGACACGGAAGTCAGGCCCACGCTGCAAGAGGCAAAGCCCGTGTTGCTATCGATCGAGACCGTCACGTCGCAACCGGTCGACGTAATGCCGCGATACACCAGCTCAATGTCGTAGTCGTCTGACGTACCGGCCACTTCATCGACGCCGCTGGCGCCGTAAAGCAGCGTGGCCACATCGTCATGCCCCAGCGTGCGCTGAGCCTCGTCGAAGCTCTGACCCTGCTGCATGGCGGCCTCGGTATTGGGCACACCGGAGATAGACGCCACCTGACGCGACGCATTAGCGGCAAAATCATCACCGCCCGGAAGCATGTTGCTATTGCGCGCGTAGGTCGTGGAATCGACCACGGTCGCAATCGTAAACGGATCGTTGTTGGAGATGCGGAACCAGTGCAGGTTCACGTCGTCACCGCGCTGATCGTCGGATGAGCCGAGCACGTTGTCCGCGCCGTCATTGAGATCAAAACTGCCGTTATTGCCACGGGTTGTTTTGGTGTAGTCGCGCTGCGAGGACGGCACGCCGGATTCGGTCGCGAGATTCGGATGAGCCAGACCAATGCAGTGCCCCACTTCATGCAGCAACGCTGACTCGGCATCCACCGCGTTCGATGGAATGTTGTTTGCTCCACCGGAAATCAGGTTGCCAAGCGTGGGTTCAAGATTATTCATCCGGAAGATCACGTTTTGCACCGGAATTTCAGCCTGCGTAGTGACCGAGCTGCTGGGGCTGATGCACACGCCGACCTGCAGCGTGCCGCCTGAGCCTGTGTAGTTGCTCGGGTGAGTAATCACATCGAGGTTGCTGTCGCTTGCACCAATGTAGGCGCCGGCAAAAGACGGCATAGCCACCGCGGTGCTCACAAGCAGCGCCACGGCACGGCTGCATACAGAAATTATTTGCTTATTTTTCATTGCTAACGCCCTCGGCTTTCGACGTTGTGGTCATCAGAGCCAGAAGCGCATTTTCCGCTTTAGCCAGCGACTGCAGACTCGCCAACTCGTAGCGCTGCGCCTGCTCCTGAACATCCGCGAATGCGATGGAGGTGTTTACCACCACCGGCTGCGCGCCATCGCGCGAAAAACCGTCCAGCGCCACGGTGATTTTTGTGGTGGTGGAGTCGAGCGTGAAAAACATCTCGCCCGAATCGGCTGCGCGGGCAGCGACGGCTTCATCGCGCTCGCGCTTGAGCTCATCCGAGCTCATGCCAAACGTGCCGGACAGCGAATCGATCAGCGTATTGAGCGCGGCGTGATCGAGACGATACTCGGTGACGCCGGGATTAATCATGTACGACGCACGATGTACGCGTACAAGACCGCTGCCATAAACAGCCACCAACGGCTCATCAGCGACGCCGCGCACCATGCCGTGCTCGCGCGTCAGTGTGGCAATCGGCTCATCGGCTTGAGCCTGAAAATAAATGTCGTCGGCCTGCGCCCAGACGCTGCACGACAAAACGGTGAACATCGCGACTGCACGCCGCAGTGGAATCTGCATAACTTTTCTCCCTTCCACGCAGACGCGCGAAAATATGATCGACGCGTTGCAACGCGCACTTTTTGTTCGCAAGGAGTGTAGCAGAGAAATTCTGACTAGCGCCGCCGCCTCTGTGGCTACAGGCGGGGCACAACCCGCGCAAATCGAGAAGGTTTGCGTGACAAATTATGTCAGGTGCGGGGGAAAAAGCAGATGGTAAGGCGGTAAATCGGGAGAGAGGCGTCTAGTGCACCAATCCGTGTACGCGGATCCGTATTGTCGCGCTACGCGCCACTCTCCCTGTTCTGTGCGCCCTTTTGCTGAGCTTGCGTCGCATGACGACGCCGGGGCATTCGTGCCCGCCAGATCGTCTGCGCGATTGCCGGCAGCGATGCGACCTTGCCCGACTCTATCGCAATGTTCAAGCCAATCATGCGACAGCGGCCACAGTTTCGCGCCGCACCGACACCACGGCATAGTCCAGTGCCTGCAGCAGGTCTTCGCACAAATCGCCCGCCGATTCGATACCCACCGATAGACGAATGAGCGTGTCGCTGATGCCGGCATCCGCGCGCGCCTGCTCGTGCATGGCTTTGTGCGTCATGGTGGCCGGATGGCACACCAAACTCTCTACACCGCCAAGTGATTCGGCTACAAAAAAGAGTTTCAGCCGACCGAGCAACGCGCGCACTTCCTGCTCGCCACCGCGCAACTCAAAACTCAGCATGCCGCCAAAACCACGCTGCTGACGACGCGCCAGTTCGTGATCAGGATGACTCGCAAGGCCCGGGTAATTGACCTGTTTGACCATTGGGTGTTTTTGCAACGCGCGTGCCACGGCCAGCGCATTTTCCTCGTGCGCACGAATACGAGCGCCAAGTGTGCGCACGCCGCGCAGGGTTAAAAAGCTGTCAAACGGTGCGCCGGTTGTGCCCGTGCAGTTGGCCCACCAGGCAAGCTCCTCGTGCAGTTTTTCATCGCGCGCGATCACGGCGCCACCCACCACATCGCTGTGGCCGTTGAGATATTTGGTGGTGGAATGCGCCACGATGTCGGCGCCAAGGTCCAGCGGGTTTTGCAACGCCGGCGACAGGAACGTGTTGTCCACCGCCACCAACGCATCGACCTCACCAGCCGCGGCGCATACTGCCTGAATGTCCACCAGGCGCAGCAAAGGATTGCTCGGCGTTTCCACCCAGACCAGTCGCGGCCGATGGCGCAGCGCTTTGGCAAGCGCCGTGCTATCGGTTTGATCCACAAACTCCACGCGAAAAGCGCCGCGTGCGGCCAGCGTGTCGAACAGGCGAAACGTGCCGCCGTAGCAATCGTGCGGCGCGATCAGCAGATCGCCGGGACGCAGCAATTGGCACACCAGATTAATCGCCGCCATGCCCGAACTGGTCACCACACAACCGGCACCGTGCTCCAGCTGCGCAAGCGCCTCACCCAATGCGTCGCGCGTGGGATTGCCGCTGCGCGTGTAGTCATACGGCCGCGGCTGATCAAAGTCCTCAAACGTAAAGTTGGACGACAAATGCAGCGGCGGCACAACGGCGCCGTGCTGTGTGTCGGTCCCGAGCCCGGCGTGCACCGAGCGAGTGATATCAGAAGTCATAGCCCTATCTCCATAGTCTTATCCGATGAACTCATCGGAAAACTACGCAGGGGCAGACGGGGGGAGAGGCAAAAACCCGGACCGGCACAATGCGGTTGTTTTTGCTTCTCATCTTCCGGCTGACCGAAGTCTCCGTAGGATTTGGCACCATCGCAAAGGTGGTTAGCCTTGCAGGTTGCCCCGGCATCAAAGGGCCTATCCCTCCGCCGGTCTCGATGAGTTTTCACCAGTGTAGTCACGCCCGTTCGGTCGTGTCAATCGGGGAGATCCCAATTAGGTGATGTCGGCGCTGTGCCCCGTGAATTGCCGGCGCGCGAAGGCAACACGCGCCTCGCAGTCGTCCAGCAGTGCTTCTTTCGACTCAATATGCTGCAGTCGGGCGCCAAGACCGGTGGCGTTGGCGATCTGGATATTGAGGCCGGGCCGGGCGTTGAGCTCCAGAATCAGCGGTCCGCGATCTTTGTCGAGCACGATGTCGACCCCCAGATAGCCAAGCCCCGTTACGTCAAAACAGCGCGCGGACAAACGCAGGATGGTTTCCCAATCAGGAATCGTAAGCCCCGCGATGGGAAAGCCGGTATCGGGGTGCTCGGTCACAATGTCGTTGCCAAACGAACCGCTGGAGGTAACGCCCGTGGCGATATCAATACCCACGCCAATCGCGCCCTGGTGCAGATTCGCTTTGCCATCGGACAAGCGTGTCGGCAGACGCACCATCGACATCACGGGATAGCCCTGGAACACGATAATGCGAATGTCCGGAATGCCCTGGTAGGCCACCTTTTCAAACAGCGGATCAAAGCGCACGCGATATTCGATCATCACCTGATCCGGAATACCGGCCAGTGAGTACTGACCGCTCAACGTGGTTGACGCGTGGTAGCGCGCCTCATCAAAGGTCATGAGCGTGCCGTCATGCCGGCGCAGTCCGCGTGACGTGACGCCTTTAATCACGACAATACCGTCGCCGCCACTGCCGCGGGCCGGCTTCATAACAAAGCTATCCAGCTTGCCGAGCGTCTCGTGCAGCGTTTGCACATCGCGCTGAGTTTTCAGCACGCCGTAAAGCTCGGGCACGGCCATACCCGCCGCCTCGGCCAACGCTTTGGTTTGCAGCTTGTCGTCGACCAGCGGATACCGCTTGCGCTCGTTGTAACGCATGATGTACTCGGCGTTACGGGCGTTGATACCCACCACACCTGCACGCCGCAGCTGACCGGGCCAGGCAAACATCACGACGGCTTTTTCTCAGTCGACAGTTCGGAGAAACGCGCCATCTCGGTAAGCCTGTAGCCGGTGTAACGACCCAGCAGCAAACACAACCCAAGAATGATGAACAACAGCTCGGGGAACACGAACAACAAATGCTCGAGCTCATCCACACTCATCACCACATAAGCCGCCATTGCCACAACCAGCGAGCCCAAACCCTCCGTCATCGCCGCCGTGGGGCCGCGCTCATCCCAGACAATCGACATACGTTCGATCACCATGGTCAGAATTACCATTGGGAACAATGCGATGGAAAGCCCGGTTTCAAGATCGAGTCCGTGACCCACAATGCTGATGGAGAGCATCAGCAGCACCACCACCGTCAGCACCG
This sequence comes from Gammaproteobacteria bacterium, assembly GCA_045106455.1. Taxonomy (GTDB): domain Bacteria; phylum Pseudomonadota; class Gammaproteobacteria; order Steroidobacterales; family JBCCMA01; genus JBCCMA01. The sequence goes on along the minus strand of JBGCEL010000065.1, from coordinate 58,276 downwards.
CGGCCAGCCGCGGCACCAGCAGCAGACGCAATTTTTCAAGATAAAAGCGCGCGGTCAGTCCCAGTGCGACCACCAGTGAAAACAGCAGCACGCCGTAAAGCAACCGCGTTTCACGAAACGCCAGCGCCACCAGAATGGGCGTGAATGTGCCGAACGTTGGGATGCCCACAATGTTGCGCATCACGGCCATGACCAGCGCGCCCAGTGGAATCATCAGCAGCACGCTGTACACCGCCTGAGTGCGAATGGGCAGCGAGAACAAGCTAAATTCCAGCGCGTGCGAGCCCATTGCGCTGGCGCGCTGCTCGGCGATCGACAACGCGTCTACGACGTCGCGGCGCACGAAAATTTCGGTATCCACATTGCGGATACGTTCGCCGTCAATCAGAAGCAGCGGGCTGGTGCCGTAGTACCAGGTGAGACGATTGGCGGCCTCAAAGCGCTCGCCAGAGCGCGGGTTAAAGTGCAGCCAGCGCGCGCCGTCAAACACCTCCAACCACGGCTCGACCGCCGCAAAGTGGGGCTCCATGCGCACCTCAATGCCCTGCGCAATACGACTGGGAATCAGCGCGGATGCAAGGATAGTTTGCGCCACGCGCGCGATGTCTAATGTGGACGCGCCTTCATCGACAAACAGCCCGACACTGTCGTCAGGTTGCGCTATGTTGAGTCGTTTAAGCGCCTGTTCGGCAAACGTGGCCGTGTCGGCCGAGCGCGCACGCACGTCGGCCACCAATTCATCCAGTGCGGTCGCAAACGGCTCTTCGAGGATGGGCAGACTCGGCGGCTCTACGTCGCTGGTATTGCCCTGCACCGTGCTGTCCCGATACACCGACACCCGGTAGTAGAGTGCCTGCGGCCCGCCGGCCGCGCGTCTGGACCACTGCGCTTCGCGATTGCCCTGCTCTTCGGTGGTCGCAAGACCATAGCCACGCGACACAAAATTCTCATCGAGAATGCCAAAGCCGGCAGGGTTATTCGGGATGCGAATATTGGCTTTGACCGGTCCGCCGTCGCCCACAAAACTCACCCGAGCCTCCACGGTCCAGATGTCCGACTCAAGGTTTGCGGTCAGCGGCAGACCCACACGCACGGCTTTAAACCAGAACAACCCCAGACCCAGGGCGATCAGAATAGCGGCAAGAATCGGGACATGGTGTTTCTGGTGCACAAGAGTTCCATCACGTTGCGGCGCAGCGCAGTATACAGGCGCAGCCAGTCGGCACCACACGTGTTGATCCCTGACGCCGCGCGGCCACACCGCGCGGCATGGTCGAGATTAAAAAGTCGCTTTGCCGTCCTGCTTGTACACGTGACCGCCTTTCATGACGAAATCTACGCGTTGCAGCAAATTGATGTGCTTGAGTGCATCACCGCGCACGGCAATGATGTCCGCAAACTGCCCCGGCGTCACCGTGCCCCACTGGTCCGACACTTTCATCATCTTGGCCGGCCAGTAGGTGGCCGCACGAATGGTTTCAGCGGCCGGAATATCCATCACATTCACCCAGACATCGAGCTCATTCCACGTGGACTGGCAGTGAAATTTCATCGGGATGCCGCTGTCGGTGCCGATCATCAGCACCACACCAGCATCACGCAGCTGATGCACTTTATTGATCAACGTGGGTTTGCGTTTGGGCGTCAGATCAAAGTACAACAAATTTTTGGGGCTTTGGATCGAGGCGGCGATGTCGGCAATCGTGTCGGGCTTCAGACCGCGATGCCAGCAGGTGTTGTCCAGATGTTCGTCATTGGCAATCACCTCATCGTATTGCCACAAGCCTTCGACCGTGGGCGTCCAGTACAGCGGCCCGCCACGCACCCGGCCCGTGGCCGTGCGCTCGTTGAGCGCCGTAATAATGTCCTCGGGATAGCCCGGCGCCGCCGCAAGACCCGTGTGCTCAAAGTTGTCGATACCAATCTCAAGACCCACGCGAATTTCATCCGGACGATGCGAATGACCCACCACGGGTAAGCCGTGGGAGTGGGCTTCGTCGACCACTGCACGCGCTTCCTCGATGGTCATCTCATCCTGATCCACCAGCTTAATAACATCGACACCGGCTTCAGCCAGCCGCCGCACTTTTGCGCGGGCATCACGCACCCCGTTCACACCCCAGCGATAGGCTTCGCTCCCAGGGTATGGCTTGTGCTGAATAAAAGGCCCGCTTATAAAAAGACGCGGCCCCGGAATCTCACCGTCATTGATGCGCTGGCGCACGCTCAGGCTCGCCTCCAACGGCGCGCCCAAATCGCGCGCCGTGGTCACACCGGCCAGCAGCAGCTGCGCCGCGGACGCCGGCATAATTTCATCGGCAAAGCGATCGATGTAGGCCTTGTGCCAATGGTCGTAATCGGAGTGTCCATTGATCATCAGATGCACATGCATGTCCCACAGGCCCGGCATCACCGTCATGCCTTCGGTAGAAATTACCGTGTAGCCCGCCGGCACCGGCAGCGACTCAACGCTGCCGACGGCTTCAATTTTGTCGCCGTCAACTAAAATAACGCTGTCGGCAATCGGCTCACCCAGCAAACCATCCACCAAACGACCACCCACCAACGCACTCTTCTGCGCATGAGCAGACGTGGCGCCAAGCGCCAACAACATTACAAAAACGAAAAAACAACGGACATGAGTCATGAACAGATCCTTATGGCTGCGGCGAATCCAGCGTTCGCTCAATAAAAGATAGCACCGATGCGAACACCGCACGCACATCCACGTCTTTGGCCGGTGCGCTGTCGATGACGCAATCCTGATGGTCGTAGCCCACGATCTGGCAGCGCATGTCATCACGCGACGGCTGCGCGAGCATCCAGCCAAGAGGATGCACGATGCCGTTGTCGCGCAGCGGAAAATGCGCGTAGCGGGCGTCGGTGGCGCCATCGCGTAGCTTGTCCATGGCAAGGCGCGTGTGCGCCGTGCGTGCATTTAGGACGCCAAAAAGTGGTGAAAACGTCTCGGGCAAAAAGCGCCGCTTGAAACAGTCCGCTGACTGCGCCCGTTCCTCCAAGCTTGCGCGAGCACGATCGCAGTCGCGCACCGGGTTGGCCTCGGAATTGGTAATCTGTATGACGTAAGGCACGAGCTCTACACCGTGGCGAGCTGCAATATTTGCACGCTGCGATTGCACGAATTCGAGCAACTCCAACGCGGTCTGGCTGCCGGAATTCTCAAAGTAACCACCATCCACCAAACGCGCCCAGTGTTCGCGCTGATCATCCGCCTCAGTATCCTGACGGCGCACCAGACCGGCAGGACTCACGTACGGAAACCGCGCACTGTTGTGCACCACGGTCGACAAAGGCACGGTGTTGCCGAGCACAGCTCGTCCGTCACGCGCATCGAGCATGCCCTGCACGGGGAACGGCGCATAGACCAGACGCTCGCCGGTCTCGACCATCGTACTGTTCACAAACAAAAACGGCACCGACCGCGAGCTTTGCCAAAGATCGAGAAACGGCGCGGCGAATTGATCGCTGCCGGCCGTCTCACGCCAGGCACGCTCGAAGCTCTGCTCCAGCGTCATGGCGCGGTCTTCAAAAATTGGCAGCGGTAAAAACCGCTGCAGCAGATCCGGGAACATCAGTGTCACGAGCGTCGGCCCAAGAAAATCCCGCGACAGGGTTTCACGACTGCGATCTGGAAATCCCGCGCCGCCCTGAGCGGTCATGGAGGCATACACCGCCGCGCCCAGGCTGCCGCCCGACACGCTGCTAATGCCGAACACATAATCACTTGTCGGCGCATCGACCGGGCTGGCCTCTTCGAGCTGCGCGAGCACGGCAGCGGTCCAGAAGCCGGCGCGAATACCACCACCTTCTGCTGCCACAATAATGAGCGGCAGGCGCGCATGTTCGCCCTTGCGCTGCACGACCCACTGTTCGAGCGCGTCGTGCGCACTGTCGGCCACCGGTGTCGCAGCTTGCGCCGCACAACGCTCGGGCGAACCGGTCGATACCATGTCAGGACACAGTCGAATCAGATGATTGCCGTTGGTGAGGCTAAACAACGCAATGCACGCCAGCGTCACGGTAACCACAGGAAAGCGCCACCAGTTCGATGCGTACACCAACATGGAACCCACCACCACCGACAACGCGGCGCCGAGCAACATCACGCCACCCGGCCCAACCACGGCGGCCAACGCATGCGGTGACATCACGGCCGCCGCCATCACCGCCACGTTTGACAACAACATGAACCAAAACCAGCGCCGCGTGCTCAGCGGCAGCTCGTGATAGTCGTTGAGATTGTTATGAGTTTTTTGTTCACGGTAACTGGGCAGGCCAAACCAACGTCGACGCAGATTCACAAACACGACAAAAACGCTCAGCGCGACCAGCAACACAATGACCAGCGTCCACGGCTCAAAACTGCTGGTGTCCCACAGTCCCCACAAACCCAGCAACAAAATGGCAAACACAGCCGCACCCAGCCAACGCGGCAAGTGATGTTTAAGCCACGGCAGTACTTTCTGATCCGATGGGGCTACGGCCGGCTCGGTGGCCAGACGCTGATCGGGCTTGACGAAGCGAAAGCGAAACATGACCCGGGCCGAATACCAGATGGTCAGTGCACAGGCCATTGCGGTCGCGACGAAAAACACCACGTCCGCACTAAAGCCCGCGTTGCATTTGAGCCCGTAGTAGATCAACAAATCTTTGGCCTGACCGACACCGAGCACCAGCACCAGGCCGATCCCAAGCATGATCAGGTGAAAACGTACCAACCCTAAAACGCCCAGCAGCAAACGGGTGTCCTGCCAGAGTTTTGCGGTGGCCGCGCGAATTTTGCTGCGCAATGAACGAATCATGGGTAAGCAGTGTAGACAAAAAACACAACAGCGCGAGCATCCCCGGTACAATCGCGACGTGCCACCCCATGCTCTCAATCCCACCCCACCCGATGAAACCGGAATGCTGCGGCGTTTCGGTGGTGTTTTTCGCTACTCGCGTCGGGCGCTTGAGCTGGTTTGGGCCACGAGCAAAACCTTAACGCTGACGCTGGGTGTACTCACGATTGCGGCCGGCGTGCTGCCTGCCGGCATTGCGTGGGTGGGGCAACTCATCGTCGATGGCGTCGTGAGCGCTATGAATGATCCGCAGCACGATATATCCGGCGTACTGCGACTGGTCATCATTGAGGCGATTATCGTGGCCTTGATGTCCGCCGCACAGCGCGGCATCTCGGCCTGTCAGTCGTTGCTGCGCGCCCAGCTGGGGCAGCGCGTGAACGTCATGATTCTTGAAAAAGCCCTCACGCTGCAGCTGTCGCATTTCGAAGACTCCGAGTTTTACGACAAGCTCACACGCGCGCGACGCGAGGCGTCGAGCCGGCCTTTAAGCCTTGTAAACAAAACGTTCGGGCTGGTGCAAAACGGCATTTCACTGGTCAGCTACGGCGTGCTGCTGTATCAATTTTCGCCGTGGGCCGTGCTGATTCTGGCACTGGCCGGACTGCCGTCGTTTATTGCCGAGGCAAAGTTCTCCGGCGATGCGTTTCGTCTGTTTCGCTGGCGCTCGCCCGATACACGCATGCAGATTTATCTCGAATCGGTGCTCGCACGCGAGGATGGCGTAAAAGAGGTCAAACTTTTCGGGCTCGGACCGCGGCTACTGCAGCGCTATCGAAGTATTTTCGCGAAGCTCTACACCGAAGATCGTGCGCTGACGCTGCGCCGGGATATCTGGGGTTTCGTTCTTGGGTTGGTATCGACCGCGGCGTTTTATGCCGCGTACGCCTGGATCGTGATGGCCACCGTCGGTGGTCGCATTTCGCTTGGCGAAATGACGATGTATTTGCTGCTATTTCGCCAGGGCCAGACGGCCGTTGCCGCGAGCCTGTCGGCCATTAGCGGTATGTATGAAGACAATCTCTACCTGTCCACGTTGTATGAGTACCTGGAGCAAGATGTTAGCGAGAAGACCGGCGAGGCACTGAGCGGTCCGGTACCCGACGATGGTCTGCGTTTTGAAAACGTATCGTTTGTGTATCCCGGCGCCACGACGGCCGCCGTTGAAGACATCAGCATCCATATCCGTCCGGGGCAGAGCATGGCGTTGGTCGGGGAGAACGGTTCGGGCAAGACCACGCTGATCAAGCTGCTCACGCGACTCTACGAACCGACGAGCGGGCGCATCATGCTCGACGGGCGACCGCTGGAGGAATGGGAGCACGAATCGCTGCGCGCGCGGGTCGGGGTCATTTTTCAGGATTTTGGCCGTTACCAATTTAGCGTGGGCGAGAATATTGGCGCCGGCGATCAGCGCTATTTTGATGATCGTGAGCGCTGGGCCACGGCGGCCACCACCGGTATGGCCGCACCGTTTATCGATGACATGCCCGAGACCTACGACACCCAACTCGGACGCTGGTTTGCAGGCGGGCGCGAGCTGTCGGGTGGGCAATGGCAGAAGATCGCTCTGTCGCGGGCGTTCATGCGTACCGATGCCGATATTCTGGTGCTGGACGAACCCACGGCGGCCATGGATGCGGCGTCCGAAGCGTCCGTTTTCGAGCATTTCCAACGCGTAAGCGAGGATAAAATCGCGATTCTTATTTCGCATCGCTTTTCGACCGTGCGTGCCGCCGATCAGATTCTTGTTTTGCAAAACGGGCGCATTGTGGAGCGTGGCAATCATGAGAGCCTGCTGAAGCTCGACGGGCAGTACGCGCAGCTGTTTCATCTGCAGGCGAAGGGTTATCTCTAAAGGTCGTTGATCGTTACAGCGTTAATGACAGCGCGAGACATTCTGGGCTACACTTTAAGACCTGTTTCGCCCGCCTCGACTGGAGCCAATATGTCCGATCACACCGCCCCTATCGTTACGCGGCGAAAGTTACTAAAAACCGGTGCGGCGTTCGCGTGCGCTGCCGCACTGCCCGCGACCACCGCGTTGGCGATGGCGAAACGCCCGAATGTTAACGCCGCCCCCGGAATACAGCTGTACACGGTGCGCGATTCCATGCAGGAGAATCTGCCGGCGACTCTGGACGCGGTGGCCGCCATCGGTTTTCGCGACGTGGAATTTGCCGGCTACTTCGAGCGCTCACCCAACGCTTTGCGGCAAATGCTGGATGCCCGCGGACTGCGCTCATCCAGCTCCCATGTAAACGCGCGCGCGCTGCGTGACAATCCGCAGGCCATCGTCGATGCCGCGGCCGCCATCGGCAATCGCTTTGTGACGATCGGCTGGCTCGAACAGGATGATCGGCGCTCGGCCGATGACTACAAGCGCTGGGCCGACGCACTCAATCGCGCCGGCGAGCTGGCCGCGAAAGCCGGCCTGCAAGCGGCGTATCACAACCACGAATTTGAGTTTGAAGCGTTTGGCGACACCGTGCCCTACGACGTGTTGCTCGCCAACACCGAGCCGGAGCTGGTGGCGTTCGAGCTGGATTTTTTCTGGGTGCGCAAGGCCGGCCTGCAGGTGGAAGATGTCCTCGGCAAAGCGCCAAAACGTTTTCGCCTGGCCCACATCAAGGACATGGACGACGCCGGCAACATGGTGGACGTGGGATGCGGCCAGATCAGCTTCGCACGTATCTTGAAAAGCCCCGTCGCCGCGTCGCTGGAGCATTTTTTCGTGGAGCACGATCAGCCCACGCATCCGTTTCGCACGGCGGCCGTGGGGCGTCGCGCGCTAAGCGAGATACTGCTGCAGCGCTAAGGTTGCGAAATTAACCCAACGGCCGTCCGCGGCGTTTTTCGATCAACCACACCACACCGAAAATCACGAACAGCGCGACGGGGATCAGCGCAATGGTGCGAAACGACACCGTCGCAGCGTGTGCCATCACCTCGCCCATTTGCGCAGACTCAGGCGCCAACGCGGCGAACGCCTCGGCGCCGCCGGCGGCCTCAAACTTCGAGCGATCATAAATAGCGCCGAGCTGCGGCAACACGTAGCGTATGGCCATCGCGCCGGCAAACGCCGTAAGCCCAATGGCCCACGGCCCACCCTGGGGATAGCGCTGCGCGACGGCCGCGAGCATCGTTGGCCACAGGTAGCACACGCCAATGGCCCACGCCGTGGCCGCCACCAGCGCCGTCAGCGGTGAGTCGGCGGTACTGAGTAAAAACAACCCAATGCCGGTGGGAATCGTCGCGGCCCACAGCAACCCAATATCGCTAAGTCGGTGCGCCAGCGCACCGGCAAAATGCCGCATCACAAACATGATTGCGGCCACGTACACCAACACCACAACGCCCGGCATTTTTACCGTCTCGCTCAGCGCCACGTCCACCCACGACGCCGGAGCCAGCTCGCATGAGGCGGTCAAAAACATGATGCAGAAGAAAATCCAGAACGTGGGGCGACGCAGCACGACCAAAAGCATGTCGCCGTAACTGCGATCGTGCGCCGGTTCGATGGTGGTGGGAAATCGCTGGCGCAGCGCCAACACACCAAAGACAACGGCCGGCAAGATCGGCACGACAATGGCGACGCGCCAGTCCAGATCAAACATCTGAAACAACAGCAAACTGAGCAGACCACCAATGATCACACCGGCCGGCCACCAGGCGTGCAGCACGTTCATGCGATGGGTTTTTTCGTCCGGGTAAATCGCGGCCGTCAGCGGATTGATCGCCGCCTCCGTGCAGCCCCAGCCAACGCCGGATACCAGCATGCCCCACCACACCAGCGGCACCACGTCGGCGCCGGAGGCCATAACGGGCGCGGCTACAATAATCAGCGCGCCAGTGATATAGCACAGCGACGAGAGCACAAACACGCGCTTCACGCCGACAATATCGAGCAGCGGGCTGGCAATCAGCAGCGAGCCGGCGAAACCCAAAAACGCCGCGCCCAGGGCATCGCCGATCATGCGCCCGGAGTTGGCGATATCGACCGGATCGTAGAGGGCTTCTTTGATCGCGCCGGAAGCCGCCACGCGCAGCGAAAACACCATGGCAGCGGTAAACAGCGCCATCAGGCTAATCACAAACAACATGGAGCGATTCGAATCGGTGCTAGGCGATGCCGGCATGACCGCGCTCATGAATCGAGCCCAAGCAATCGACGCAAGCGCGCCGGATCGACATCACCACCAGCGAAATCATCGAACGCTTTGTCGGTGGTGCGAATCATATGCCGCGAAATAAACGGTGCACCTTCTTGCGCGCCCTGCTCGGGATGCTTCAGGCAGCATTCCCATTCGAGTACGGCCCAACCGTCGTAACCGTAGCGCGTGAACGCCGAAAAAATACTACGAAAATCGACGGTGCCGTCACCCAGCGAGCGGAAGCGGCCGGGCCGATCTTTCCAATCCAGAAAGCCGCCATACACCCCGGCCTTACCGGTGGGCACGAACTCAGCATCTTTCACATGAAACGCTTTGATGCGCTCGTGATAAAAATCGATGAACTGCAGATAGTCGAGCTGTTGCAGCACGAAGTGGCTGGGGTCGTACAAAATGTTGGCACGCGGATGCTGATTGACGGCATCCAAAAAACGCTCAAACGTCACGCCATCGTGCAAATCTTCGCCGGGGTGCAGTTCGTAGCACACGTCACAACCGGCCTCATCAAACGCATCAAGCAGCGGACGCCAGCGCGCGGCAAGCTCAGCGAAGCCCGCCTCCACCAGACCCTCCGGGCGCTGCGGCCATGGATAAAACGTGTGCCACAGCAGCGCACCAGAAAACGTGGCGTGCGCGGTGAGCCCGAGATTCGCGCTGGCTTTGGCCGCCAGCTGCACCTGACGAATCGCCCACTGCGTGCGTGCTTCAGGATCGTTGTGCACCTCTACCGGCGCAAAGTTGTTGAATAGATCACCATAGGCCGGATGCACGGCCACCAGCTGACCCTGCAAATGCGTAGACAGCTCGGTGATCGCCACACCGGCATCCGCGCAGATGCCCGCTACTTCGTCGCAATAGGTTTTGCTTGTGGCCGCTTTGGCCAAATCGAACAAGCGCGTATCCCAGGTTGGAATCTGCACGCCCACATAACCCAGCGAAGCCGCCCAGCGGGCCATGCTCTGAAGGCTGTTGTAGGGCGCTGCGTCGTCCGCGAATTGCGCCAGAAAAATGGCCGGTCCCTTCATAATTCTGTCCAGTTGGATTGTTGACGACTACTGCTAACGGCAGCGCGTACAAATTTGAGCGCCGCAACGCCGTCTTGCACCGAGGCGTAACCCGGCGAGGCGGGTACATTAGGAAACGCGTGTACGGCGTCCGCGAACCCCGCGTACAAATTGGCGAACGCTTCGAGGTAGCCCTCCGGATGACCGCCCGGCGTGCGACACGCCGCCCGTGCGGCGGCCGACAAATAATTCATGTTCACGCCGGGTTGCAACACCTGCTCCGGCTGACCGCGATGAGAAATGCTCAAGCGCTGCGGCAACTCCTGCGCCCAATGCAGGCTCGCTTGATCGCCATACACCTCGATGGTCAGACCGTTCACCGCACCGCTGCACACCTGACTCACCGACAGAACCCCGGCGGCACCTTCGGCAAGCGTAAACAGCGCCGCGCCGTCATCATCCAGCGCTCGCCCGGGCACCACGGCGCGCAGCTGCGCCGCCACCGAGGCGATGCGCTGACCGGTGATGTATTCCACGAGGTTGGAGGCGTGCGTGCCAATATCTGCCAGAGCACCGGCTTCGCCCGAGCGCTTTGGATCGACGCGCCAACTGGCCTGCGCACTGGCGCTGGCGTCTTCTTCGGCGCCCAACCAGTCCTGCAGATAGCTCACACTCACGCGGCGAATCGCGCCGAGCTCACCGGCCGCTACGCGTTCGCGCGCCTCAATCACCATGGGATAACCCGTGTAGGTGTGGGTGAGCCCGAAAATTCGGCCGCTGTCGTTCACGGCGCGTTCGATCCGTTGCCCCGCTTCCAAATCAGTGGCCAGTGGCTTGTCGCACATGACGTGGAAGCCTGCTGCCAGAGCCGCACAAGCGATGTCCGCATGAGAATCGTTTGGCGTCACGATGGCGACTGCATCAATTCGTTCGCTTTGGTCCAGCGACGCTTCGGCTTCAAGCAGGTCGGCGTAAGAGCCGTACGCACGGGTCTCATCAAGCCCGAGTGTTAATCCAAAACGACGCGAAGCCGCGGCGTCACGATGAAACGCTCCGGCCACCAAGTCGATGCGGCCGGTCAGGCGCATCGCCTGACGATGGATGTCGCCAATGAATGCCCCCTCACCACCACCAACCATGGCGATGCGTACTGCTCGTTTGGTACTCACAGGCGCTGGTTCTTGATTTCGTTTGCGGCGAAATCCACCGCACGCGCGGTCAGCGCCATAAACGTGAGCGATGGGTTTTGTGTGGCCCCGGAGCAAAATGTCGCGCCGTCCGTGCAAAACAAATTGGCGATGTCGTGGGCCTGATTTTTCTCATTGAACACCGATTCGTCGGGGTCGCGACCCATGCGTGCGGTACCGATCTCGTGAATACCGATGCCCGGCGGATTGTTCGAGACGTTAATGCGAAAATCGTCATAGCCGGCCGCGGTAAACATCTCCACGCAGGCATCGGCCGCGCCCTGCGCCATGCTGCGCTCGTTGTCCGACCACTGACAGTTAAATTCCAGCTGCGGAATGCCCCATTTGTCTTTGAGTGTGGTGTGCAGCGCCACTTCGTTTTCATAGCGCGGCAACATTTCACCCTGAGCGTACAAGATGAAGCGCCAGTCGCCGGCTCGTGTAACGGTGTTTTTGAAGTCCTCGCCAAAGCCGTCGGCGTAGCGAAACGACTTCCAGTTTTGGCGATAGGCCTTACCACCGAGCGAGTAACCGCGAATGTAGTCTTTGGCATAGCGCTTGGGTTCGTAATGAAAATTCGGCACATAGATGCCGGTGGGTCGACGCCCCATGTAGTACTCGTCTTTAAACCCCGGCACGCGCGCATCCACACTCGCGTTGTAGCTGTGATCCATCAGGTAGTGGCCCAACGCTCCGGAACGATTCGCCAACCCGTTTGGAAATTCGGGTGTGCTTGAGTTCAGCAAAATCTGTGTAGAGCCGAGCGTCGAGGCGCACAGAAAAACCACTTTCCCGAAATACTCGCGCTCGCTCAAATCTTCCGCATCGATCACGCGCACACCGCGCACACGCAGACTCTGCGCATCGTAAATCAGACTATGCACGACGCTATTGGGTGCGATGCGTAAATTGCCCGTTTTGAGCGCTGCGGGCAGCGTCGAACTCTGCGTCGAAAAATACGCGCCAAACGAGCAACCGTTTTCACACTGATCGCGCGCCTGACATTTGGTGCGCCCCTGTTCCACCTGCTTGGGACCGGGCGTACTGAGATTGGCCGTGCGTCCGATCACCACGTTGCGACCGGGAAATTTTGTTTCCACCACCTGCTTGAAGGCGATTTCCGGTGAGGTCATTTCAAACGGCGGCAGGTATTCACTGTCAGGAATTTGTTCCAGCCCGTCGGCGTGCCCGCTGATACCCGCGTGGTTTTCAACGTAGCGGTACCAATTTTCGAGATCGTTGTAGCGAATGGGCCAGTCGATCGCCACGCCGTCGTTTTTATTCGCATTGAAATCAAAATCCGACCAGCGATAGCACTGACGCGCCCACAGCAATGATTTGCCGCCCAGCTGATTGCCGCGAATCCAGGAAAACTCCGTACCCTCTTTGGTTTGATACGGCAGATCCCGGTCGTTGCCGAAAAACTGGCGCGACGATTCTTTGAATGCGTAACAGCGCTTTTGTATTGCTTGATCGCGCTCGGCGATCTCTTTATCCACCCGACCCCGGTTGGCCTGCTGCCACGGTGGCAGCCCCTCACCCGTGTAGTCCTTTTGATGCTCAACCATGCGGCCGCGTTCGAGCATGAGCGTTTTCATACCGCGCTCGGTAAATTCCTTGGCAGCCCAGCCGCCGGTGATACCCGAGCCAATGACAATGGCATCAAATTCTTCGCGACTTTCGCGAATCACTGCGTCGTTTTGATTCATGACTGCAATAACCACGCTCTGGTTGTGTTGTCGGCAGGAATACTGCCTTTAAAGCCGCCCGGATAGGGCAAATAGCGCAAGGCCTGTGTCGCACCTGCTTCCGAGGTGCAGTAGCCAAACACGATCAGCGACTTGGTAAATTTGAACTGGTCGCGGTCGTCATCGCTAAAGCCGTCTCGCGCTCCTTCGAGCGCCTCGAGCAAACCCAGCTGATCTGCGGGGGTCTGCGCACTGAAGCTGCCGCCCGCTCTTTCGTTTAGCGTGTCCAAAACGGCGCGGACCGCGTTTTTCTGACCGTCGCTGTGGCAGTGGTGCAATTGATTGTCGATGAAGCCGTGCACATCGACATCAGCTGCCCCCGGCGAATCGGTCGCGGGAATCGTCTGAACACACACGTCGCGCAGCGTTGTGAGCTGCACGGCGTTGAGGGTTTTGCCAGCGGCTATTGCCGCGTCCGGACTCGGCTCGTAATTGTCGGCGACGTTGATCGCGCGCTCGCAGCCGACGAGTTCGGCCGCGGTCAGCGTGGCCGCGACACTGCCGAGGCTCAAGAGCAATCTGCGGCGCATTTTGTCTGGTCGCGACATGCTTTATTCTCCGATCATTCAATGGCGTATTAGAAATACGAATGCAAAAATGACAACGCAAGCCATTTGTGCTTAATATACACAAGAACCGGCAGCATCACCAGACGGCGCGGCGCTAACGCCTCGCCCACCAAGCCGCCGATCACCTGCCATCAGGAGCACAATTTATGCCGCCACCTGCGGGGCGCAGCGCCAAAAATACGACCATCAACGATGTGGCCAAGCAGGCCGGCGTATCAATCAAAACGGTCTCACGCGTACTCAATCGCGAACCCAAGGTGCGCGAGACGACGCGCGAGCGCGTTGAGGAGGCGATCCGCCATCTCAAATACCGCCCCAATTCGCCGGGCCGAATGCTCGCCGGCAGCCGCACTTATTTGTTGGGCCTGATTTACAACTCAAACTCCAGCTACATCACGAGCATCCAAAACGGCGTGCTCGAGGCCTGCCACAACGAACATTACGATCTGCTGATCCATCCCTGTCGTTACACCGACCCGACATTGCTTGATCAAATGCGAGCGCTGCTCGACACCCCACGTGTTGACGGCCTGCTGCTGATTCCGCCGCTGTCAGATCTCACCTCCGTACGCGAACTCATGGCCGAACTGGACGTGCCCTACGTGGCGCTCTCGAGCGACGCCCCCACCGGAGAACAACCGGCCGTGGGCACGAATGATCGCGAGATCTGCATGGAGATGGTCCGCCACCTGTTCCGACTGGGCCACGAACGCATTGCGTTTGTCCGCAGCCACCCTGATCACAAAGCCATGGCCCATCGATATGAGGGCTTCATGGACGGCATGGCGGAAGCCGGCCTGCGCGTACGTAAATCACTGGTAATTCAGGGCGAGAACACGTTCGAGTCCGGCATCGATTGCGGCATCCGACTCATGCGCAGTAAAACGCCACCCACGGCGATTTTCTGCGCGAACGATCATATGGCCGCCGGCGTCATGAAAGTGGTGCACGAAATGGGACTATCGATTCCCGACGACGTATCGGTGGCAGGTTTTGACGACATCCCCATGGCAGCACAGATCTGGCCAGCGCTTACTACCGTACGCCAGCCCCTCGATGAAATGGCGCGACTGGCGGCACGCATGTTAATCGACTACTGCCGAGATCCGCAGTCGGTGCCGCAAAGTCATGTTGTGGAAGCCGAGCTGATTGTGCGCAGCTCTACCGGGTCGGCGCCGCGCGAAACTTAAACGTCGGGTCGGCTTGTTGCGCTTCGATCCCGGTGAGCGGGATTCGAATTACGCACTTGGTCCGGCGTTCGGTTCGGTGGGTATGCGCCTGGGTTGTTAGCCCGTCCTCGGGCGGTCCCAGGGGTATACCCACCGAACCGGACGCCGGACCAACCGCACTAATGCGAACCCCACGCAACCCCAAACAAACCGAACCTCGAGCCAAAAAAAAGGCCGCCCACTGAGGCGGCCTTCATCAAGGCAACAGCAAGCCGTTAGGCTCTACCAACGTCCTCTCAAAATCACGGTAAAGCGTCGGTCGTTGCGGAAGAACGAACGCGGTGCCTGGTCACCGGCTTCGTTGATTACCGCGCGGGTTTCGATCACTTCATCGAGAAGGTTTACGCCCTGCACGCCAAGCTCAAGATTGTCCGTCCATTTGTAGAAGAACGAACCGTCGAGCTGACTGGTGGGTGCGTGCACGATGGGTGTGAACGGGAAGATCACGTCGCGCACCGTCAGCGTGAAGTCTGAGCGATAGTTGTAGGCCAGTCGAGCGCTGATCTTGTCGTTTTCCCAGAACGTCACGAGGTTGAACGTGCGGTCGGAGAGCCCCGGCAAGCCGATGTTTGATACATCGAAATTTGGGGCCGTAGAGGTGCCGTCTGCACTGGTATTGTTGGCACCAATATTTGGTACGCCGCTGGAGCTAATAAAAGTCGCGTTGGCCTGCATGCCCAGATTGCTCCACAAGCCCGGCAGCATGTCGAAGGTCTGCTGGTAGGCAATCTCCAGTCCGCGCACACGCCCCGTCTCATCGGAGTTGCCCACACCGTTGACCGTCACATCAAACGTCTCGCCGTTGTTCGTGAACGAGCGCACGCTGGTGGAGGGAACGATGTAATCCTCCAGCTCTTTGAAGAAGCCGGTCACCGTGAGTGAGCCCACTTCGCTGAAATACCACTCATACGAAAGGTCGATCTGATTGGCCGTGATCGGATCCAGACGCACCTCGGCGGTATTGGCCGTGGGCCCGAGGAACTCGCCGGTCACCGGATCGTCCAGACCAAACTCGAGCGTGAAGAAGCTCTTGAGCAAACCGAAGTCGGGGCGACTAATGGCCTGCGACAAACCAAGGCGCATTTGCATGTCTTCATTTAGGCCGAGCCGCATATTCAAGCTCGGCAGCACGTTGTTGTAATCGTAAGAATCGTCGATCACCGTGCTCGCGCCATCGGCCCAGCGCAGATAGGCCTCCTGCGTGGTCGCGGGCAGGTTACAGAATCCCGGCACGGGTGCGCCCGGGGCTTCGGGCACGCAGCGCGCGGCCACATCCGCCGCCGCGCCATCGAGGAACTGCTGCACGTTCGGGAAGTTGATACCACCAACGGCTGACTGATCGGTGGAGACAAAGCGCAAGCCCACATTGCCATCCAGCGTCATACCGTTTTCGAAATCCGAACCGAAATCAAAGCGCACGTAGGCAGCCGTCGTTTCCTGACGGGCAATATTCACTTCGCCCGGCAGAAATGACGTACCGGGAATCACGCCACCGCGGTCTTCCAGCGGTACCCAACTGGCGACGGGGGAAAGTGCCGCCAGCTCACGCAGGGCCTGGGGATTAAACTCACCTGCGTAGAAAAAGGCACCATTGTTTTCCGGCGCATTGCCACGCTGGAAATTATCGAACGTGTGCTGGGCGTAAAAACCTGGCGCATTGGATTCCGAGATGCGCTGCGGATCATTCCAGGTAGCGCTGACGTTACCCCAGTTAAAATCGGAGTAGCGCACGGTCTGATCGCGCTCAGCATAACGCGCGCCAAAGCGTACGGATTTGGCCCAGCTGTCACCGGAGAAATCGAATTCCATGTCACCGCGAACGGCCGTTTCGTCGCCCTCGTTATCTTGCAGGTGATCCATAATCGAACGCGTGTAGAACGCTTCAGGTGATGACAAATAGTTTGGATCAGTTCCGGTCGGCGGCTGCAGCAGAACCTGCGGTACGTCGCCATTAATATCCAGATTTGTGTCGGTGAAAAACGCGTTGTGCACGGTGTTATCGGCCACTTCCACTGTGGAGCGAATGTGCTGCACATCAAACTGACCGCGCAGTCGGTCGGACGGCGTGAACTGCACGTTCATGCTGTATTCGTTAGTGACCGGGTTTTCAACACGCTGACGACGCAGCGCCAGATTGCGCACACCGTTGAGTGGCAATGCCGCGTCGTTGGAACGCCAACCGACGCTCTCCGTAATGACGCCGCTTTCAAACAAGCCGCCAGAGCCAAAATTGAAGCTGGTGCCGGCCAGCGGAATGATGCCGGGGCCGTCGTCGATGCTCGGTTCAATCGCGAACTCGTTCCAGGCGTTGTCGTAGGCTGAGTGGAAAAATTGGGTGGTGGCCTGAATACGATCATCGGCGCTGGCCCATTGCAATGCACCCGAAATGCCGGTGCGCTCGCGATCGAAATTCTGCGTGCGCACGCCGCCACCGCTGGGCGTAAATTGATTCGTACCGTCGCGGTCCAACCAGTCAGCGACCAACGTGCCGTCGGCGCGAGAACTAAGCTCGGAGTACGCAGCCGCTACCATGGCGCCGAATTCACTACCGTTGGAGAGACTCCAGCGATCGGACCACAAACCGGATACCGTGGGTGACCAGTCCTCTTGAAAGTCCGAATAGTTGGATTCAGCCGAAAAGGAGAAGCCGCCGTCTTTACGATCAAACGGTTTGCGCGTGACCAGATTCACCGTGCCGCCGATACCGCCTTCGATAAGGTCCGACGACTGGTTCTTAAACACCTGCACCGAGCCCATGAGCTCAGGCGACACGTTCTGAAAACCGAGCGCTTGACCGGCATCGGCTGAGAACACATCACGGCCGTTTAGCTCGCTGCGCACAAAACCAAGCCCGCGAATGACTGTACCCGATCCCTCCACCGAGAAATGGTCAGGATCGTCTGCGCCAGCAAAGCGCGAAATCGACACACCGGGAATTCGCTGCAGCACCTCGGTAATGGAGCGATCTGGCAGCGCGCCGATATCCGACGCGGTCACGGCGTCAATGAAGACATCGGAATCACGCTTGAGCGCTTGCGAAGTCTGGAGGCTCGCACGCACACCGGTGACGACCACTTCATCAATGATCGCCACATCTTCATCATTACTGCGCGCACTGTCACGACGAACCGCGTCATCGTTTGCGCTCTGCGCCAGCGCCGACATGGACAACGCGGACGCGCCAATACCGGTTAATGCAAGGCGAATACAGTAAGCGAGTTTGGCCATTTTTGGCCCACCTGCGTTATCGTCCTTCATAAGAAGAGACCTCCCCTGTGTGTGCCACGTGCAACCGAAAATAAGGTCGGTGACCGGCAAACCGTGTTGGCAGCCTCTGACTGCGTCACGGCGATTTAAAATTTCGCATGCATTTATGCTCGCGAACCGTTATGGTTGAGCCCTAAATGACTTGCGTTGTCATTATCGTGTTACGAGAGAATAACGAAAAAGCGAGCGAAGTCAAATTGAATGGCTGACAACGGTAAAACTAAGATTATCATCGTGGGAGGTGGCACAGCCGGCTGGATGACAGCGGCAGCCATTACTACGGCGTTACCGGCCAATCAGGTCACGGTTGAGCTCGTTGAATCCGAGACCATTGGCATTATTGGCGTGGGCGAGGCAACGCTGCCGCATCTGCGCCAATTCAATGAAAACCTCGGTCTCGACGAGGCCGCGTTCATGGCGGCAACCCGTGCCAGCTTCAAACTGGGTATTGAGTTTGTCGATTGGCATCAAATAGGCGAACGCTATATTCACCCTTTTGGCGCCTTTGGGACGCCCCTGGGCGGTGTGGATTTTCATCACTACTGGCAGGCCGCCAGCAAGCATCAGGACGTTGGCCCAATCGGCGACTACTCGCTGCCGGTGGTCGCCGCCTACAACGCTCGCTTCCGTCGCCCCGACGGCGCACCCGATACACTGGAATCGAGTTTCGGCTATGCCTATCACTTCGATTCCGCTCGCTATGGCCAGCTACTGCGTGAGCACGCCGAGGCCCGTGGCGCAAAGCGCACCGAAGGCCGGGTGGTGGATGTGCAGCGCGATGCCAGCGGCGGCGATATCACCGCCGTGCAGCTTGAAAACGGCCCGCGCATCGACGGCGATTTTTTCATCGACTGCACGGGTTTCCACGGTCTTCTAATTGAAAAAACGCTGCAAACCGGCTACGAGCACTGGTCGGATTTGCTGCCCTGTGACCGCGCCGTGGCCGTACAGTGCGAAAAATCCGGCCCGCTGCTGCCCTACACACGAGCCACCGCCGACACGGCCGGCTGGCGCTGGCGCATCCCGCTGCAGCATCGACTCGGCAATGGCTATGTCTACTGCAGCCAGTTCATGAGCGAGGATGAAGCCACAGCACGCCTGCTCGACCAGCTTGAAGGACCGGCACTGACCGAGCCTCGCCCGCTGCGCTTTGTCACCGGCAAGCGGCGCAAAATGTGGCAAAAAAATTGCGTAGCGGTGGGTCTGTCCGGCGGCTTCCTGGAGCCGCTCGAATCAACCAGTATCTATCTTATCCAAGCGGCGATTACACAGCTTATCGAGCTGTTCCCGGTGGATAGCGACTACGCTATTGAGCGCGATGAATACAATCGCCTGCTCGACAACGAATTTGAGCGCGTGCGCGATTTTCTGGTACTCCACTATCAGGCAACCACGCGCCGCGACAGCGACTTCTGGCGCGCAATAGGCAACACACCGATGCCGCCCTCGCTGCAGCAGAAAATCGATCTGTTTCGCACGCACGGTCGCATCGCCGACTATCAGCAGGGACTCTTCTTGGCACCGAGCTGGCTGGCGGTGTACTTGGGCCAGGGTATTCGCCCCGCCGGTCACGATCCGCGGATCGATCATCTGGACGGCGCTACCATCGCCACCAAACTTGCCGGCCTGCGTCAGCGCATCGCGCACTGCAGCGAGAACATGCCGCTCCATGCGGACTACTTACGCGACAGCGGTGCTGAGGCGCTCGGATGACGCACATTGCGATCATCGGCCACGGCATTGAGGGCTGGCTAACGGCCGCCCGACTCGCGCACGCGCTACCACCGGACAGCGCCTCCATTACGGTGGTACCGGCCGCACATGCCGATGTCTGGGATGCGCTCTATGCCGTACAACCGCTCGAGCCCAACGATACTTTGCGCGCCGTGGGTCTAAGCGATTTAAGCTTGGTGCAAAACTGCGCGGCCTCATTTGGCCTCGGCAGCGTCTGGCAGGATGACAGGGTGATTCCGTATGGCGCCAGCGGCAACAACCTCGGCGGCGTCGCATTCCATCATCACTGGCGCCGACTCAACATTGGCACCACGCCGGCCGACTATTTCCGTTTTTCACCCGGTGCCCGCGCGCTCGCGCGCAACGTCTTCGCACCGCCCGTGCCGCACAACGCCATCGGTTCGCTGCAGCATGAAATTGCCCGTCACGTAGAGCCCACGGCGTTGCGCGATTTATTGCGCACAACGGCGCTGGATTTAGGCGTTACCCAAACGGCGGCGCCGCTGGCCGCACAGCAAGGTTTCGAGCCCGACAGTGTCATCGACACAGTGCTGTTGACCAGTGGCAAGGTGCATCGCGCCGAGCTGTTTATCGATGCCAGCGGTCCGCATCAGGCGCTGTGCAAAAAACGACCCGTTGAACAATGGTCGCGCCACGCATCGCTGTCTTGGCAGGTTGAGTCATCCCGCCATCCCCGCACTCAAACGCTGCGGCCTGCTTTCTCAGTTCACCACAATGCCACGCAGTGGCGTATCGATGTGCCGCTGCACAGCGACGATCTGCGCTTGAACTTTACGCCAGCGAGCGCCAACACCAGTGCGCCGTTTTCGACCGGGTTTTCAATGCAGCCGTGGCAGCACAACGTCGTGGCCCTGGGTCATACTGCCGCGCGTTCACTGCCGCTAGCGGGACTGCAGTCGCGGCTTCTAAACCAAAGCCTCGTGCGCCTGATCAAGCTGCTACCGAGCGGCGGCGACATGCGGGCGGTGGCGTGCGAATTCAATCAGCTGTTTGCGCGGGACGCCGAGCAGGTGCGCGATCTGACACACTGGCTGCGTGATGGTCACCTCGACCACGCGTCTGCAAGATTCGTATCCCGCCACAAGCTTTTCGCCAAGCGTGGCTGGGTAATGCCGAGCGATGGTGCGGTGGTCACGGCCGATGACTGGATCAATGCCTTTATCGGCCGTGGACTCTTACCGCAAACTGCCGACCCGCTGTCGCGGCGCCTGCCCGAATCCGAGGTGGACCAAATGGTCACGCAACTCGAGCACGACATCGAGCGTGTGGTCGGCGAGTTTCCAGCGCTCGATCACTATTTGCAGGTAGCCCGCTCGACACCGCCGCGACAACGTACGGGCGCGCCGGCATGAACAATGCACGCCCGGTGTCCTCGATCATCATTGCTGGCGGCGGCACGGCCGGCTGGATGACGGCCGCCGCACTGAGTCGTTTTGTACCGCCCTCCACCCAAATTCGACTCATTGAATCCGAAGCGATTGGCACCGTTGGCGTTGGCGAAGCCACCATTCCGCCGCTCACCGATTTCAACGACATGCTGGGCATCGACGAGGACACCTTCGTCAAAGCCACCGGCGGCACGTTTAAATTGGGCATCGACTTTCGTGACTGGGGACGGGTCGGTACGCGCTATTTTCACCCGTTCAGTGCGTTCGGCGTGGACCAACGCGGCATTGCGTTTCATCAATTCTGGCTCAAAGCCAAAGCGCTCGGCAAAGCCACGCCATTTGACGACTACACCATTGGCGCGCTGGCCGCACGCGAGAATAAATTTTTGCGCCCCGGGAACGCCGATCCGCAGTCGCCGCTGTCTCAGTTCCGCCACGCCTATCACATTGACGCCGGGCGCTACGCCGCCTTTTTACGCAGCTTCGCCGAGCAGCGCGGAGTGGTCCGCCGCGAAGGCAAAATAGTGGATGTGGCGCTCGATCCCAACAACGGATTCATCCGCTCGGTGCAACTCGATGACGGCAGCCACGAGCGCGCCGAGCTGTTTATCGACTGCACGGGGTTTCGCTCTTTGTTGCTCGGCGACGCCCTTAACGTAGAATTTAAAGACTGGTCGCACTGGCTGCCTTGCGATCGCGCCATCGCGATACCGTGCGCCGCGGCGGGTGACTTCTCGCCCTACACCACGTCAACCGCGCAACGTGCCGGCTGGATCTGGCGCATCCCACTGCAGCATCGCAATGGCAACGGTCATGTCTACAGTTCGTCGTTTTGCAGTGATGACGAGGCCCTCGAGACATTGCACGGTGCGCTCGACGGCGAACCCACAGCGAGTCCGAACCTACTGCGTTTTCGCACGGGTCGGCGCAACGTCTTCCGACATAAAAATTGCGTCGCCATTGGTTTATCGGCCGGCTTTTTGGAACCACTGGAATCGACCAGCATCCATTTGATTCAGGAGGGCATCAGCAAGTTGCTGGCGCTGTTCCCCGATACATCGTTCGATGCGCGTGAAGCTGACGCCTACAATCGAATCCTGTGCAACCTGACCGACTACATTCGCGATTTTATTATTCTGCACTACCACGCGACCGAACGTGATGACTCCGAATTCTGGAACCACGTGCGCACGATGAGCGTACCCGAGTCGTTGCAACAAACGCTGGCGCTGTTTCGCTGCAAAGGCCGCTTTTTCGCCCACCGCTCGGATCTATTTACCGTGATCAGCTGGGCGGCGGTCATGCTTGGGCAGCACGTTGAGCCTGAGGGCTACGATCCGATGGTCGACGCCGTGCCAAACGAACATATCCTCGCAACGCTTACCGACCTGCGTCAGGTCTACGCCGATGCAGCCGAACGCATGCCGCCGCACGCCGCGTTTATCGAGCGCTTTTGTGCCGCCGACGACTACGTTCGGCGCGCAGTGAAAACCAGAGACCCCGCATGACCGACCCAATGATTCGCAACATTGTCATTGTTGGCGGCGGCACCGCCGGGTGGATGGCGGCGGCGACCCTCGGCCGCTTGCTCAAAGACCGCAACGTGCAGGTGCGACTGATCGAATCCGAAGCGATCGGCACCGTGGGCGTTGGCGAAGCCACCATTCCGCAAATTACGCTGTTTAATCGGTTGCTCGGCATCGATGAAAACGACTTTATCAGTGCGACGCAGGCCACCTTCAAGCTAGGCATCGAGTTTGTTGACTGGACACGCAAGGGCCACCGCTATTTTCATCCGTTTGGCAGCTACGGCGCCGACATGGACGGCATACCGTTTCATCATTTCTGGTTACAGCAAACGCAAAATGATTACGCCACGCCGCTGGCGGATTTCTGCCTGCAGGACCTCGCCGCACGCCAGTCGCGCTTTATGCGCCCGGACAAAGAGCAGCGCAATTCGCCGCTGGGGCACATCGCTTACGCGTTTCAGTTTGACGCCAGTCTGTATGCCCGCTACCTGCGACGCTATAGCGAAGCACTCGGCGTTCAGCGTGTAGAAGGTCGTGTAGTTGACGTTGCGCTGGATGCTCACAGTGGCGATGTCACTACGCTCACACTTGAAAGCGGCGAACACGTAGACGGCGACCTGTTCATAGATTGCTCCGGCTTCCGTGGCCTGCTAATCGAGAAGACGCTGCGCAGCGGCTACGAGGATTGGCAGAACTTTTTGCCGTGCAACCGCGCGGTCGCCGTGCCCAGCGAAAATGTGGGCGACCCCGATCCGTTCACCCGCTCAACGGCACGCACCGCCGGCTGGCAGTGGCGCATACCGCTGCAACATCGCACGGGCAATGGCCACGTCTATTGCGACGAGTACAGCAGCGAAGACGAAGCCACCACCACGCTTCTGGGTAATCTCGAGGGCGCCGCGCTGCGCGACCCCATTCACCTGCGCTTCACTACCGGCATGCGGCGCGAAGTGTGGAAGCGCAACGTCGTCGCTTTGGGGCTCGCCGCCGGTTTTCTGGAACCGTTGGAGTCCACCAGCATTCATCTGATTCAAACCGGACTGGCGCGCCTGATGACGTTGTTTCCCACGCGCACCATCGCGGCCGCCGATCGTGATGAATACAATCGAGCCACACGCGCCGAATATGAATACGTGCGGGACTTCCTGGTCTTGCACTACCGCCAAACTGAGCGTGACGACACGCCGTTTTGGCGTCACTGTCAGCAGCTGCCGGTCACCGATCACCTGCAGCGCAAACTCGATCTGTATGCCGCTAACGGCCGTATTATTCGTGAGCGTGACGAGCTGTTTACCGAGACCAGCTGGCTGGCGGTGATGCATGGCCAGGGGGTTACACCCCGTGGACATCATCCGCTTGTTTCAGCACTGGGCAACGACGAAGTTCATGCTCGGCTCGAGCAGCTGCGCAACATCGTGGCACGCTCCGCCGAGGTCATGCCGACCCACCGGGACTTTATTGCGCGTCATTGCGCCGCACCGGAGAACACCGACGCATGAGCAGCGCACGCAAAATCGTGCTGAGCTGGCGCGAAAAACTGGGCTACGGCTTTGGCGACCTGGGCTTCAATCTTTACTGGACCACCATCGCGTCGTTTTTGGCAGCGTTCTACACGGACGTTTTCGGCATCTCGGCCGCCGCCGCTGGCACGATGTTGTTTGTCACCAAAATCGTGGACGCGTTTACCGATCCGCTTATGGGTGCCGTCGCCGATCGCACCAAAACCCGCTTCGGCAAATTCCGGCCCTATCTCCTGTTTGCCGGCGTGCCGATGGCCGCGGCTGTCGTGCTGACGTTCACCACGCCCGATTTAGGCGACGGCGGCAAGCTGCTGTGGGCCTACGCTACTTACACGCTCATGATGGTGGGTTACACCATATTGAGCACGCCGTATTCGGCGCTGTCCGGCGTCATGACGGCGAACACGCAGGAACGCACCACGCTCAATAGCGTGCGCTTTTTCTTCGCGTTCACCGGTGGCGCACTGGTGAATAAATTTACGCTGCCGCTAGTCGCGTACTTTGGGGCCGGCGATGACGCTCGCGGCTGGCAGCTCACGATGCTGCTGTACGCATGCATCGCCGTGTTCATTTTCCTCACCACGTTTGCCACCACCAAAGAACGCATTACCCCCGATCCGGCACAAACGACCAACCCGATCGCCGACCTGCGCGATCTGGCCAGCAATCGTCCGTGGGTGATTTTGTTTGTCCTTGCCATGGTGATCATGCTCACGATCACCATGCGCGCCGGCTCGGCCTACTACTACTTCACCTACTACGTTGAGCGCCCCGATCTATTGCCCAACTACTTGTTCCTACAAATGATCGCTTACGCTGCCGGCGCTTTGCTTGCGCCCGTGCTCACGCGTTTTGTCGACAAGGCCAAACTCCTGATGATTTTGATGGGACTGGTGGGCGTGCTGTCCATCGCCTTTTACTTCGTGCCCAAAGATATGATTTGGGCGATGTTTACGCTCAATGTTCTGATTAGTCTCGCGCTGGGACCCAAATCACCATTGACCTGGTCGATGTACGCCGACACGGCCGACTACAACGAATGGCGCCTCGGTCGCCGCGCCACGGCCATGACCTTTTCGGCCGCCACATTTGCACAGAAAATTGGCGGCTCGCTGGGCTCCGCCGGCATGCTGTGGGTACTGGCGGCTATCGGCTATGCCGCCAATCAGGCCCAAACCGGCGCTTCACAAACCGGCATCGCGTTACTGCAAACCGTGGTGCCCGGCGTGTTTGCACTGCTTGCCATGCTGGTGGTGCGGGCCTACCCGCTGACCGGCGCCCAACTTCAAGACATTCAAACTGCACTGGAACGCCGCGATGACGGTTAAGATTATTGGACACAGCGCCGGCGGCGAGCGACTCGATTTGTACAGCCCCAAAACCCTGCCCAAGGCCGGCGGTTTTTTGTGGAATCCACGCATGCTGCTGCAGGTAAACTGCCGCGGCTACGTGGTCGCGCAACACATGCAGCCCGAACCGGGCAAATATTCGCACGCGCCCACCCTCGAAGCGCAGACGTTCTTCCAACCCGAACACCCGTTCTACGCCCATCATCCAGGGCGTTTCTGCTACGTGCGCGACGAGGATGACCAGGGCCTGTTCTCTGTGCCTCACGAGCCGGTGCGTGATGCACCCGAGCGCTACCTTTTTTCTGTGGGTCGCAATGACATTCGCTGGCAGGTGGAAAACCGCGGCATCGAAGTGGATATGAGCGTTGCGCTGCCTGCTGATGACATTGCCGAGCTGTGGGAGATTAGCGTACGCAACACCTCCAACCGCACTCGCTCGATTTCGATCTACCCGTGTTTCTCCGTGGGCTACATGAGCTGGATGAATCAATCAGCGCGTTATCGTGAGGATCTGGGCGGCGTTCTCGCCTGCTCCGTAACGCCGTATCAGAAACTCGAAGACTATCCGGCCATCAAGGCACTCAAAGACTGCACCTACTTCATTCATGATCAGGCACCGGTCGCCTGGGAAACCTCCCGCGAGACATTCGAAGGCGAAGGCGGCATTCAAAAACCCGACGGCGTCACGGCAAGCGCGCTCGGCAATGGGGATGCGCTGTACGAGACACCCATCGCGGCTCTGCAGTATCAACTGAAACTCGCACCAGGCGAACGACACACCTATCGCTTCGTGTTTGGGCCCGCCCATTGCGACGATGATGTCGCGGCGGCGCGCGAGAAATATTTAGGCCCACAAGGATTTGAGCGCGCACATCGCGCCTATGTTGCGTTTCAGGCCGGCGGCCACGGTTGTCTGGCCATGGCGACACCCGACCCAAAGCTCGACACGTTTGTGAATCGCTGGCTGCCACGTCAGGTGTTCTACATTGCCCGCGCGCATCGTTTGACGACCGACCCGCAAACTCGTAATTTCCTGCAAGACAACATGGGCAGCGCCTACGTGACGCCATCCGCGGCCCGGGACGCACTGTGCCTGGCGTTGTCGCAGCAAGAAGCCGATGGCCGTATGCCCGAGGGCATTCTGCTCAACGGCAACAGCCGTCTCAAATACATCAATCAGATACCGCACAACGATCACTGCGTCTGGTTGCCCATCGCATTGCGCGCGTACTTGAATGAAACCGGCGACTCAACGTTTCTGGACCATGCCATCGTCGGGCGTAGCGACGGCAAGACGGCGACCGTGCTCGAACGCGTGACCGCTGCCATGCACTGGCAACTGGGCGTTCGCGATCAACGCAACTTGAGTCTTATGGCTCAGGGCGACTGGTGCGACCCGATGAATATGGTTGGCCATAAAGGACGTGGCGTGTCGGCGTGGCTGTCGATGGCCACGGTCTATGCCGCAAGAGAGTGGGCCGCTCTGTGCGACGAGCACAACCGCGCACAGATCAGTGAGCACATGCTGCACGAAGCACGCCTCATTGCTGACGCGGTGCAGACCCATTTGTGGGACGGCGATTGGTTTGCCCGCGGTATCACCGACGATGGCATAGCGTTTGGTATTAGTGACGATGTAGAGGGGCGCATTTTTCTCAATCCTCAAAGCTGGGCGATGCTGGCCGGGATCGCAACGGACACGCAACAACAACGCATGCTGCGCGCGGTTAACGAACAACTCGACACGCCCTACGGCGCCATGATGCTCGCTCCCGCCTATACGGCCATGCGCGAAGACATCGGTCGGGTTACGCAAAAGCACCCGGGTAGTGCCGAGAACGGCTCGATCTACAATCATGCGGCCATGTTTTATGTTTACGCGCTGTACCAAACGGGTCACGGCGATCGTGCATTTGAAGCCCTGCGGCGTGCGCTGCCGGCCGACGACAACGACGACCTGATGCGTCGCGGTCAGCTGCCCATCTATATTCCAAACTACTACCGTGGCGCCGTACATCAATTTCCGCGCACGGCGGGACGCTCCAGCCATTTGTTTCACACCGGCGCAGCCAGCTGGTTTTATCGCATCGTTATCGAAGAACTCTTCGGCCTCAAAGGCTGCCCCGACGGTTTGAAGATACACCCCCAACTGCCGAGCGACTGGCCCACGGCGCAGGTTGAGCGGCAGTTTCGCGGCGCGACATTCGTGGTGTCGTATCAGCGCGATGCCAGCGCCGCGGAGATCGCCATCAGTGTCGACGGCGCGGCGCTCAGTGACAACGTGATACGCGACTTTGCGCCCGGACAGCAGCTCAACGTTACCGTCACTGTGCCAGACCCAACGCCGTGACGCGCCCGCAGTTGATTGTCTGTATGGGTGTCAGCGGCTCAGGCAAATCCACGTTCGGACAAAGTCTGGCGCAACGTCTGAAGTTCCCGTTTCTGGATGCCGATGATCTGCACACATCGCGCGCGCGGCACAACATGTCCGCTGGCATCGGTCTGAGTGAAGCAGAGCGCACGCGGTGGATGGATCGGGTTTGCGCGCAGCTGCGCGCCCGCACCGAGCCCTGCGTCATGGCGCACAGCGCTTTGCAGCGACACAATCGTGAACGCTTGCGCGACTGCGGCATGCAGGTCGTTTTTCTGTATCTCGACATCTCGGCCGCCGCCATTGCTCTGCGTCTGGCGCGGCGCCGTGATCATTTCGCATCGGCCAGCCTGCTGCCCAGCCAGTTTCGGGCGCTGGAGAAACCTGAGAATGAGCCTGATGTGCATTTTGTTGCGGCCGACAAAAACGTTGCCTCACTCGTGGACAGCACCTGCGAGATGCTCAAAACGACCATCAACCTCTCGAGCAAATAGAAGGAAAACCACCATGGCGTATCGTCGCTGTTTCTTAACTTTCGTGCTGACCGTTTTCACGCTGCTCAACGCCACAGGTTGCACGACAGCACCCACTCCCAGCGCACAATTCGAGACGCTCGAGACCATTGGCACGCCCACTGCGCGGCACGAAGCGGCGTTTGTTGAACACAAGGGCAAGCTCTATTTGATCGGCGGTCGACGCATCAATCCGGTGGACGTGTTTGATCCGCTCACACGACGCTGGCGCCAGAAAGCGACGCCTGAGCTGGAGTTGCATCATGTGCAAGCCGTCTCCTATGGCGACGCAATTTATCTCATTGGCGCGATGACCGGCCCCTACCCCAATGAAGTACCGCTGGATCGCGTGCTGAAATATTTGCCGGCCGAGGACCGCTTCGAGTGGGGCGCCACCATTCCAGAGCACCGCCGCCGAGGCGCCGCCGGTGTCGCGGTGTACAACGAGCGAATTTACATCGTCGGCGGCATCACCAACGGTCACGTGGGAGGTGCACAACCGTGGCTCGACGAATTCGATCCGCGCAGCGGTCAATGGCGGGCACTCGCCGACGCGCCCATCGCGCGCGATCATTTGCAGGCGGCCGTCGCCGGCGATCGACTGTATGTATTTGCCGGCCGACGCACGTCGCAAGGCACCGGTCAGGTGATCGATCTTACCGAGCGACGTGGCAATGTGTACGACTTTAAACGCGCCGCGTGGCTTGCGAGCACCGACGCATTGACCCTGCCCACCGAACGCGCAGGCAACATGGCCATCGCCTGGGGCGATCAAATTTTTGTCGCCGGCGGCGAGAGCGCTACTCAGGTGGCGGCGCACAGCGAGGTGGAGGTGTTCGACGTGCGCGGTAATCGCTGGCGCACGCATGCACCGCTCAATCGCGGGCGGCACGGCACGGGCTTTGCGATCGTGGACGGCTATTTGTACACCGCCTCCGGCTGCGGCAATCGCGGCGGCAAACCCGAACTCACTAGCCTGGAACGGCTGAGGTTACCGCGCCCAAAACGCTAGGGGCGGCCAGCTTCGCTGTTCCCGCCCACAGGCAGTTTCATCCGCTCGAATTAAACTTTGCGGGTCCGGCCAGCAGCGAAAGCGATGCATCGAACCCATTTACCGATTCGCGGCTGCTCGTTACGTTTACCCACGCAGATCAGAAGTGGGTGGTACGCGGTTTCTATGCCGCCGACGGCAACGCCGCTGACACCGGCGCCAGTGCCGGCGACGTATGGACCGTGCGCTTTGCCCCGCCGCGCAGCGGGCAGTGGCGCTATGACGCCGCGCTGCACCGCGGATCTGACATTGCGTTGAGCGCCGACCCGGCGGGCGGTCAAGCCGTCACCCTCGCGCAACCCAGCGGCATCTTCCACGTCGTTCCGAATCAGCGCGAAGATCATGATTGGCGCACGATGGCACCCTTGGGTGTGCGCAACGGCTACGCCGTGCGCGGCAGCGAGCAATCACTGTGGCTAAAAGCCGGTGCCAACAGTCCTGAAAATTTTCTGGCCTACGCCCAGTTCGACGGCACGGTAAAACGCGACGCCGAGGCACGTGACGGTGAGGCAAGCGGTACGCGCGAACTGCGCGACTTTAAGGCCCATGAGCAAGACTGGCGTGCCGGCGACATCACCTGGCGCAACGGCCGCGGCAAAGGCATCGTGGGGGCGGTGAACTATCTGGCCGGGCGCGGCATGAACAGCGTGTATTTTCTGACGCTGAACATCGGCGGCGACGGCAACGACGTGTGGCCCTACGCCGATCCCGACGATCCCACGCGCTTTGATGTCAGCAAGCTCGCACAGTGGAATTTGCTGTTCACACACATGCAGCGCCGCGGCGTCGTGCTGCACATGGTGCTGCAAGAAACCGAGAACGAGCGCTGGCTCGACGGTGGCGACACCGGGCGACTGCGGCAGCTCTACTTCCACGAGATGATTGCCCGTTTCGCACATCACCCGGGGCTGATCTGGAATCTTGGCGAAGAAAACGGGCCGGCGGATTTCTCGCCAGACGGCCAGAATGACGCTCAGCGCGAGGCCATGATCGCGTTTTTCGAGCGCCACGATCCGTACCACCATCCGGTTGTGCTGCACACTCACGCAAGCGAAGAGGGGCAGGACGAGATTCTGACCCCCCTGCTGGGACGTAAAAACCTGCACGGCCTGTCGCTGCAGGTGGACGATCCAAAGCGCGTTAATCATGACGTAGCGCAGTGGCGTGCGCGATCACAACAGACACCGCAACCGTGGTGGATCAGCATGGACGAGGTAGGCCCGTGGCACACCGGCGCGACACCCGATGCGCTGGACCCCGCTCACAATAATCTGCGACGTCACGTTCTATGGGGCGCGCTGCTTGCCGGCGCCGGCGGCATCGAGTGGTATTTCGGCGCTCGTCAGCCGCGCAACGATCTGACGGCAGACGACTGGCGCACGTACGACACGCTGTGGCGGCAAACCGCGCTCGCACGAGACTTCATGCAGGGTTTCGATTTGATGCGCTTCTCGCCCTGCAATGCGCAGGCGGGTTTGGATGCCTATTGCTATGGCCATCCCGACGACACTTTCCTGATCTACCCGGCCCCGGGCACGCCCCCCACACTCGACTTGAGCCAGACGACCGGATCGTTCGATATCCAATGGTTCGACACCGTATCGGGCGGCGATTTGCAGCACGGCAGCGTACGACGCGTCGGTAGCGGCGGTCGCCGCGCGCTGGGCACGCCACCGCCGGCGCCCGCCACCGACTGGCTGATTGTCGTGCAGCGACACGCACGGCCGTAGCGCCGCGCAGCCGCTTTCTGGCATGCTGGGGCGCATAACAACAAGGAGCGCCCCATGCGAGTTGGTTATCTGGGCCCGGAAGGAACGTTTGGCGAGGAAGCAGCCCGCGCCAGTCGGCCCGACGCACAATTAATTCCCTTCGCCGGTATCGAGCAAACCGTAGCCGCGCTTTTAAGTGGCGACACCGATTTGGCGCTTCTGCCAATTGACAACGTCATTGCCGGACCGGTCGGCGAAACGCTCGACGTGCTCGCGGCGCAGCGCGAACACGTGGTGATCGCCGACATGTGCGTAATGCCGGTGCGCCACGCGCTGGGCAGCTTCGGCACCCAAACCAGCATTCGCACTATTTGTTCGCGCGGCAATACGCTCACGCAGTGTGACCGTTTTTTGAGTGCGCACTATCCCAATACCACGCGCGAGGCGGTCAGCAGCACCAGCCGGGCGATTGCCGACGTGGCCGAGTCGCGTGACAAATCCATTGCCGCCATTGGCAACCCGCGCGCCATGGAACGCTACGGCGTGCCCATTCTCGAACGCAATATCAGTGATCAAAACAACAAGATGCGCTTCGTGCTGTTGGCCCGTCGCGATCAGGGCATACGCGCACCCACTGGCCGCGACACCACGTCGCTGATCATCACGCCGCCGGCAGATCGTGCCGGCATGTTGCGTGAAGCTCTCGATATCATCAGCGGACAGTTTCAGCTCAACGTGAGTGCGCTGTACTCACGACCCGATCAGCGCGGCGGCCTGCGCTTTTTTCTGGATATCGAAGGGCATGTGGAGGACGACCCGGTCGCCAACTGTCTGCGCGAACTCGAAAACGAGCTACGCACGTATCGAATCGAACTGACCGTGCTGGGCAGTTTTCCGCGCAGTAGTTTTTCCACCAAACGCATCAAATCCATCGGCATCATTGGCGGCACCGGCGCCATGGGTCAGTGGTTTCGACAGCACCTGGGCAGCGCCGGCTTCGACGTTCTGATTGCCGGGCGCAATACGGATTTGACCTACGAAGAGTGTGTGGCG
Source organism: Gammaproteobacteria bacterium (assembly GCA_045106455.1). Taxonomy (GTDB): domain Bacteria; phylum Pseudomonadota; class Gammaproteobacteria; order Steroidobacterales; family JBCCMA01; genus JBCCMA01. The sequence continues at coordinate 26,001 of JBGCEL010000065.1, read as the reverse complement.
CATTCCAACGCCGTGCTGATTAACGTACCCATTCAGCACACCGAAGCGACCATCGCCAACATCGCCCCCATGATGACGGCCGGTCAGTTGCTGGTCGACAACACGTCGGTAAAGACCGGCCCGGTCAACGCCATGATGCTGCACGCACCGTCAAAGGTAGAAGTGCTGGGCATGCACACCGTGTTTGGCCCCGCCGCGGCCAGTCTGCGCGGTCAAAACGTGATCTTCACGCGCACCGCGCGCTCGACCACACTGTGCAAGGAATTTGAAAATATCTTCTACAAGCACGGTGCACGCATCACCTACACCGATCCGGCACATCACGACAAACAAATGGCGCTGCATCAAAACCTCGAGCATTTCACGAAATTGGTGCTGGCCGAAGTGGTGTGTCAGAGCTTCGATGAGCCGGACACGCTGGATCAATACAGCTCGCCCAACTCGCGCGCATCACTCGCGACAATGGGTCGTGTGCTGCATACCGATCTGGATTTGCTGGCACAAATTCAGATGGCCAACGCCCACGGCCCGCAAATGATTGAGACCTACGTCAATGTCGCCAACTCACTGGCACAAGCCATTGAAAAACAGGACATGAACGTACTGTACAAAATTGTAGAGAAAAGCGCCGGCAAGCTCGGCCATCGCTTTCTAACACGCATGCTCGAACGCGCGCGCGATCAGGATCAATCGACTTAAATTCGGGGAATGAGCGCCAACAAATCGGTCACGCCAATATCGATGCCCTTTTGCGACAGCATGGTGGTGACTTGACCGCGATGATGGGTCTGATGATTGAAAAAATGTTGCACCAAAAGGCCAAAGTTGCGCGTCATGCGCTCGCCCTCGGTGTCGGTGTAGCACAGCCCGGTGGCGAAGTCGGTGTCTTTAAAATCGCGACACATGGCAACGATGAGCTGATCCAGATCGCTGCGCGCCCGTGACAGCGCGGCAAACTGATTGTGCAGGCGTTTATCCAGCTGATTGAGGAGTGGCTCATTCGCAATATCGCGCAGCGCCACGTAACGCCGCGGATGACCCGCGAAGCGCTGCAGCCAAATCATGTCGCCCACCAAAGCGTGATTTAGCGTGCCTATGACTGAGCCGAAAAACGCACCCACATCCTGGCGCAGCTCGTCGTCCGGCAACGCCGTGCACGCGGCGAACACGCGTTCGTTCATCCATCGGTTGTACTGAGCCAGCACCTGATAATGCGGCGTCAATGTGTCCATTTGTTTGGGTCGTGCGAGTGTCGTATCCATAACAACATCCTTGTTGTAGCGCTGAAGAAATACAGCGGGGTTGGTCGCTCAGCCCGTGTAGCTGATCCCTGCTTCCGGCAGCGGGTACTTGAGGCCCGTTGCACAGTTGAACAATACCACGCGATCCGATCTGGCGACGCGATTATCTGCCAGCGCATTCTCATACGCCGCAAGCGTCGCCGCGCCCTCGGGGCACAGCAGTAGCCCATCGTCGCGGGCCACACGTGCGCGCGCGTCCAGAATGTGTTCGTCGCTGACCGCGGCCGCAAAGCCGCCGCTTTCTCTGACCGCATCGAGCACCAAAAAATCCCCGATGGCCGCCGGCACCCGAATACCCGCGGCCGCGGTGTGCGCATCCTCCCACACCTCGGCGTGGCGCTTGCCAGCCTCAAACGCGCGCACCATGGGCGCGCACCCCTCGGCCTGCACCGCGATCATGCGCGGCAAAGGTCCGCTGATCCAGCCCATCGCTTTTAGCTCACTGAACACCTTCCACATGCCGATGAGCCCGGTGCCGCCGCCAGTGGGATAGAAGATCGCGTCGGGCAACGTCCAGCCGCCCTGCTCGGCCAATTCCAGCCCCATCGTTTTTTTGCCCTCTATACGATACGGCTCTTTGAGCGTAGAAAAATCGAACCAGCCGTGCTCGGCTTTGCCCGCGCCCACGATACGACCGCAGTCGTTTATGAAGCCGTCCACTTTATAAACATTCGCACCCTGCAAGGCCGTCTCTTCGATATTGATGGCCGGCGTGTCGCTGGGGCAAAACACGTCGCACTGCATGCCGGCGCGCGCGGCATAAGCCGACAGTGCGGCGCCGGCGTTGCCATTGGTGGGCATCGCGACATGCCGCACGCCCAATTCGTAGGCCATGCTCAGCGCAACCGCAATACCGCGCGCCTTAAACGAGCCCGTGGGCAAACGCCCCTCGTCTTTCACCACAATGCTTGCCGCGTTGTGCGCTCGTGCTGTGGCCGACAGCTCAATTAGAGGGGTCATTACCTCGCCCAAAGAGATTCGATTGGCCGGATCTCGCAGCGGCAGCATTTCGGCGTAGCGCCACAGCGAGGCTTCGCGCGTGGCCAGATCTGCTTTGCCAAACGCGGCGCCCAGTGCTTCGAGATCGTAGCGCACGAGCAGTGGCCAACCCTCTTTGGACAGGTTGTGCAACGTGTGCGCGGGGTGGCTCTCACCGGTCATCGCGCACTCAAGGTGCGTCACAAAATTGGTTTTCAACGGATTACTCATAGCGAATAGCAACGATCTCGAAGGTACGCCGCTTGCCCTCGAGGTCAAGGGCGATTTCATCGTCAATGGCTTTGCCCAGCAGCGCGCGCGCCATGGGGGAATCGAGACTGATCCAACCGTCAGCCGCACGCGTTTCGTCGGGCCCGACAATGCGATAAACGAGGGTCTCATCATCGTCGCGCAGCAGATCGATCCACGCACCGAAAAAAACCTTGTCGGCAGAGGGCGAGCTGCGCACCACCTTGAGATTGGGCGTACGTTTTTGCAAATAGCGAATGCGTCGATCGATACCGCCAAGCTCTTTCTTGCGATAGATATACTCAGCGTTTTCCGAACGATCGCCCTCTGCGGCCGCCGCCGATAACGCTTTGACCACGTCACGACGACGCTCCCACAACGACTTCTGCTCGTCCTGCAGCGCTTCAAAGCCTTCCGGCGTGATGTACGGCGAAGACGCCGGTTGTGGTGGTCGCCATCGACCCATATTGGCCTCCCTCGCAGACCCTCGCTTCGGCCTGCGATTCTCCTGACATATACTGCGCTGATCAACCCACGCAGCAAGGCACCACATTATGAGCATCGTGACCGAATCGATCCGTTACACCCACAATGGCAAAGAATTTGAAGGGCATCTGGCCTACGACGATGCCATGTCAGGCCCACGACCGTTGGTCACGGTCAGCCACGCCTGGGGCGGACGCGGTGCGTTTGAGAACGACAAAGCCGAGCAGCTGGCCAAACTTGGCTACGCCGGCTTTGCCATCGATGCCTATGGCGCTGGCGTCGTCGGCAGCTCACCGGAAGAAAACAACGCTTTGATGATGCCGCTGTTGGAGGATCGCGCGGAGTTGCTTGGCCGACTACGCGCCGGCATCGCGGCCGGCAGCGCCCATGCGGCGGTCGATAGCAGCAAGTCGGCGGCCATTGGCTACTGTTTCGGCGGTCTGTGCGCACTGGACCTGGCGCGCAGCGGCGACAATTTGAATGGCGTGGTGAGTCTGCATGGGCTGTTTACACCGCCGCCGCAAACGGCGGACAAATATCTGGCCAAAGTGCTTGTATTGCACGGCTGGGACGATCCGATGGCCAAACCCGAGTCTGTACTTGAGGTAAGCAAGGAGCTTACGCACGCCGACTGTGATTGGCAGCTCCACGCCTACGGTCAGACAATGCACTCGTTTACCAACCCCGCCGCCGACGATGCCGCATCCGGCATTTTGTATCAGGCCGACGCCGCTCGCCGCAGCTGGCAGGCGATGGCGAATTTCCTTGGTGAGTTGTTCTAGAGATCACGCACCCGGCGGCTAACGCCGCCGGGTCGATGCGTTATTTGATGTGTTCGAGGATGCCGTCGAGCTCGTCGAGGCTGTTGTAGCGAATCGTGAGCTTGCCTTTGCCGCCGCGGCCCTGCTCCAGGCTTACCGACGCGCCCAGTGTTTCACTGAGCGATGATTCAAGCCGCTGCACATCCGGATCTTTGCCCGCCGCCGCGGTCGGCTTTTTGCCCGCCGACCCAGCCAGCTGTTTGACCAGCGCCTCAGTGGCGCGCACCGACAGGCCTTTTTTGGCGACGTCTTGCGCGGCATTAATTTGGGCGGCGCCGGACAGCGCGAGCAGCGCGCGCGCGTGCCCCATTTCGAGCCGACGTTCGTCGACCATCTTCTTGACCGCGTCTTCCAGATCGAGCAAACGCAAAAGGTTACTGACCGCGGCACGCGAGCGACCCACCGCGTCAGCCACTTCCTGATGCGTCATGTCATGTTCTTCTTTCAAACGCCACAGACCGCGCGCCTCTTCCATCGGATTAAGATCCGCGCGCTGAATGTTCTCGATGATCGCAATGGCCGCGGCATCGGCGTCAGACAGATCACGCACGATCACCGGCACGTCCTGCAATCCGGCCAGCTGCGCGGCACGCCAGCGGCGTTCGCCGGCAACAATTTCATAGCGCCCTTTGCTCAGCGGTCGTGCGACAATCGGTTGCACGATGCCCTGACTGCGAATGGATTCGGCCAGGTCCTCGAGCTCTTCCGTGCGCATGTCGTGACGCGGCTGCATTGCGCCACGCTGCAGGAGATCTACGGCTAACGTTTGCACGCCGCCGGAAGGATCGGGTGGGCTGCTCGCAGCGCTGCCGGATGCAGGCTTGGCGCCTGCGGCCGGGGTCTTGGCCGGGACGGCTTTACCGGGACCCAACAGGGCATCCAGACCGCGGCCCAGACTCTTTCGTTTCACCATGAGATTACGTTTCCGATTGTTGCCATCTTAAGTGCGGCTGCCTCAGGCAGTAGCGCGCACCGGAAAGCCCTGACGACGATTCACTTCACCCGCCAGCGCAAGGTATGCCAAAGCACCGCGTGATGCCTTGTCGTGCAAAAGAACCGGCAGGCCAAAGCTTGGCGCTTCCGCGACGCGCACGTTGCGCGGGATCACGGTGTTATACACCTTCTCTTCAAAATGCATGATGAGCTGATTCGACACATCGTTGGCGAGGTTATTGCGCGGGTCGAACATCGTGCGCACGATCCCTTCAATTTCAAGGTCCGGATTTACGGCCGCGCGAATTTGCTCGATGGTCGTAATCAGCGCAGACAGGCCCTCCAATGCGTAGTACTCGCACTGCATTGGGATCAATACCGAACTGGCGGCGGTCAAGGCATTGACCGTCAGCATGTTTAGCGACGGCGGACAGTCGATCAGGATGTAATCGTACTGATCTTTAATTTCTTCCAGCGCCTGACGCAGTCGTACTTCGCGACCGAATTCGTTCAGCAACGTCACTTCAGCGGCGGTCAACTCGTCATTGCCTGGCAACACATCGAAGCCCGGCTCCTCGGAGCGCACGATGGCCTCGCGCACGTTGGCTTCGCGCAGCATCACGGCACCGGCCGTGGCTTCGGCCTCGTGTTTATTTATGCCACAACCCATCGTCGCGTTGCCCTGCGGATCCATATCGATAAGCAGAACACTGCGGCGCGTCGCGGCGAGCGACGCTGCAAGATTGACACAGGTTGTGGTTTTGCCAACGCCACCTTTCTGGTTGGCGACAGCGATAATTTTGGTCATGCGTTTTGCGTCGGCCTCAATAGCAACAGATGCCGGGTCTTATCGAGTCCGGGCACCGTCAGCGGGGTGCTTTGCACCTGCCAGGTGTCGCCCAGCTGCTCGACTTCGGCGGTTGGATACTGGCCTTTTTGGGCCAGCAGAATTCCATCAGGTGCGCGCAGATGCGAAGCCACTTCAATTAAGCGTGGCAACGGCGCGAACGCCCGACACATAACGGTATCAAAGCCTGCGTCCGGGCGGTAGTCCTCGCTACGTTTGGATTGGATTTCCACATTATCGAGGCCAAGCAGACGCACGGCTTCGCGCAAGAATCGGGTCTTTTTGCCGTTGGAATCGAGCAGCACCGTTTCGCGCTCTGGCGCATAGATGGCCAGAACAAGGCCCGGCAGCCCCGCGCCGGTGCCCACATCGATCACGCGCGTGCCCTTAATCGCTGTGGCGATGCTTAGAGCATCGAGCAAATGCTCCGTGACCATGCGATACGGGTCGCGGATGGCCGTGAGATTGAAACGCCGATTCCAGAGCTCCAACAACGCCTGATACTCCAGGATTTGGTCCGCTTTCTCGTGTGGCATAGGCAACTGCAGCGCTTGCGCGCCGTCGAGAAGGCGGCGGCGAAGCCGCTCTTGAGTCTGAGGCATGAAAACCGCCCGTGGCGTTATTTATTGATATGGCGGGCGCCGAACATTGGCGCTCATACGGCTTAGGATAGACAGGAGCGCCACGCGGAACAAGAAGGCAACGCCCACTAAAATGAGTCCAACAAGCGCTACCGCACGCAAAATGCCGAGAATGTCGGCGAATGCGAGATTATTAAACAAGGTCCATGTCGCGAGCACGAGGCCGCCGACATAGAGCACCCGGAAGAGCAGCCGTCGTTTTTGCAGCTCCGGGGAGTCAGGCACACGCAACAATCCCTTCGTGGGATCCATAAATGCCGGAAACCAGGCCACCATGGCCGCAGCAAAGCGGCCGAAAATCGCAAAAACAATCAGCGGCCAGAAGACCGGCCGTTCTTCGAGCATCGTACGCCCGTTGCTGTCCACCCACTCAACGCGCGGCTCAAACGACTGCTGGAACACGTTGAACAACATCAGATACAAAAACGCCAACAGGCCGATCGCGATAAAACGACCGTAACCGCCCGTTGCTGCGGCCATTTTAGGGCGCGGCGGCGGGGTATGCTCGTCTTTGAGCAGAATTTCTACCTCGGGTGGTTTGTCGATCATCGCTGGGGTTCGTTTACACTCTTGGCCGTTTTCGATTCCGGAGTCTTCAGTTGTGCGCCCAAACGACACGTATTTCAAGCTTTGTCAGGAAACCGGCCAAATTGCGTGGTCCGATCTGACCCGGTTTTTTGCGCAGGGCGTGGTATTGGTCGTGGCCGACGGACTCGATTTGCCCGGCGTGGGTACGGCGCTCGCGGATGACGACACCCAGAAAGTTGCCCAATGGAAGACGGCCGGAGAGCTTGCTGCGGTCAGCGATGACACGGCGCGCCGCTGGTTCGAGGCAGACGCTCAAGTGTGGGCCGTGACCGTGCCGCCGTTTATTCTGGTACAGGAAAACCGCGGCAACGAGTAACCCTACCAGCTGCCGGTATTGGTCATCGAGGACCACGGTTCGGCGGGCTTAAGCGACTCGCCCTTTTGCAAAAGCTCAATCGAGATATTGTCAGGCGAGCGAACAAACGCCATGTGACCGCAGCGCGGCGGCCGATTGATCACCACACCGGCGTCCATCAGCGTTTGACACGTCTGATAGATATCGTCCACAGCAAACGCCAGATGGCCAAAATTGCGTCCGCCGTCGTAATCCTCCGGATCCCAGTTGTAGGTGAGCTCCAGCAGCGGTGACTTTGCGTCGCGGGCACGCTGCGCATCGCCCGGTGCGGTCAGAAACACCAGCGTAAAACGGCCTTTCTCGCTGTCATGACGATTCGTCTCGACCAGGCCAAGCTGGTCGCAGTAAAACTTGAGTGAGGCGTCCAGATCCGTAACTCGGACCATGGTGTGCAGGTATTCCATCTCGCGTTCCTTCCGGGTGATCGGGCGAGAGGTTATAGCAGGTTCGTGAAAAAGCCACCAACCCGATCCGGCTACGGGGTGATACCGGATCGGGCTGGCAACGCGGGCAACGGAAGCCCCCCAGGGAGAGATTACTGCTGGTAATGCCACCACGTTGATCACGAAGCTCGAGCACGTCTATCCCATAAAAGTGGGAGATTCTCGTAGATTTGCTCAATATGCTATCAAAATGATATCGTAGCAGCTTAATTCAGGAGAAAAACATGCAAGAACGTACAGCGAAATCGATCAGCGGTATTCCCATTCTCTTAGTGGGCGTCGCGGTGATCGCCGGTCTGATCTTCCTTTTAGTGACCGGAGCTCGCAGCAACACGGATGCTCTGGTGTTGGGCGTGCTGCCGTTGATTGCTGCCACCATATTTATGCTTTCCGGCATGTATCCGGTGGAGCCCAATCAGGCGGCTGTGTTGAGTTTGTTCGGCCGTTACATCGGCACCGTCACCACGCCGGGTCTGCGCTGGAACAATCCGTTTTTCAAGAAAAACAAAGTGTCGCTGCGCGTGCGCAATTTCGAAAGCGGACAGCTCAAGGTGAACGACCTCGATGGCAGCCCGATTGAAATTGCGGCGGTGATTGTGTGGCAGGTGGTCGATTCGGCCGAAGCGGTTTACAACGTGGACGACTACGAAAGCTTTGTGCAAATTCAGTCCGAGGCGGCGGTTCGCGCGATGGCCTCGAGCTATCCCTACGATCAGGACGATCACACCGATAAACCTTCACTGCGCAGTCATCCGAAAGTGATCTCCGAGAATTTGATGACACAGATTCAAGAGCGGCTGAGTGACGCCGGCGTCAATGTGATCGAAGCGCGTATTTCGCATTTGGCCTACGCGCCGGAAATCGCCAACGCGATGCTGCAGCGTCAGCAAGCCAGCGCCATTATTGCCGCCCGTTCGCGCATTGTTGAAGGTGCCGTGGGTATGGTGCAGATGGCACTGGATCAGCTGTCCGAACAAAACATCGTGGAGCTTGACGACGAACGCCGCGCGGCGATGGTCAGCAATTTACTCACGGTGCTGTGCGCCGACAAGGCCACCCAGCCGGTCGTGAACACCGGCTCACTTTATTAGAAGAGATATCCTGTGCCGAAGAAAGGCTTTGCACTGCGCATTAACGCCGAGATTCTCGAGGCCGTAAAACGCTGGTCGGATGACGAGCTGCGCAGTGTAAATGCACAAATAGAATACGCCCTGCGCGATGCCCTGCGTCGCGCCGGGCGACTGCAGGCGAAACCAACCCAGCCTGTCGAAGAACCCCCACAAAACAATGAGACGGAGTAGCGACATGGCCCACCAGAATTGGGAATACAAAACGATCGAGGTGAAGCCCAAGTTTTTAGGCAAGGGATTTCGTGAGCAAGTGGATAAAGCGCTCAACGATCTTGGGCGCCAAGGTTGGGAGCTGGTCTCGGGCTCGCACAATCAAGGCACATTTGGCTGGTTGTTTTTTCTGAAACGGCGCACCTGAGGGCGAGGGCGACCCGTCGTCAGTATCGCCCGTTGTGTCCAGACCCACCGCGATTCTTGCGGTATATGCGTTACCCTTTGCTTAAAGTACCTCTGAGCAATGGAATGAGACCAAACTTTTTTGCCGCAACGCTTGCCTGCCTGAACCTGTTTGCGCTGAGTGCGCAGGCTGACTTGCCGCTTAATCAGTGGCGAAGCCTGCAACCGGCCGGTGCCGACAACGCTTTGGGTGGCTATGCCATCTTTGTTTTCCCGCAAGCCGACGGCAGCGCACTGATGCGCAGCATTTGGGGTAACTATTACCAGCGTGTCGGCGTCGATGCGCCGTGGCAGCGCGTCTTCCCAACCGTTGATGGTTCGCCCGCAGCGTTTCTGGGCGCCTATAACAGCCACCCCACCAACCCGGGTGTTATTACAGCACTTGAATCGGGCTCAGCCTTCGATTCGCTGGCCGTGGTGCGTTCACTCGACGGCGGAGTCACCTGGACCTCTCTGTGGCAAGACTTAGCGTTCGTCAATCTTTACAACTTGGCGGTCGCGCCATCAGATGCGAACGTCCTTTACCTCAAGCGCGGCGAGACTGAACTGCGCCGCACGCTGGACGGCGGGCAAACCTGGGAAATCCGATCAACGAATCCACCGTTTTTTTCAGCTGAACCGCTGGTCGATCCAGAGAACCCTGATGTGCTGTACGCGATTGACGACCTCGAGACGTTTTTGCGCAGCGACGATGGTGGCCAGACGTTTGTGGCCGCCAGCAGCGGTCTTCCCACCGATCAACGCATTACCGCGATCGCTGTGGACTACAACATTTCCGGCACCGTTTATGCGGTCAGTGGAAGCGCAAAAACGCTGTTCAAATCTACGGATGCTGGCGACACATGGACGGCGATCGCAGTACCTGCAGATGCCTTTCGCAGTATCAGTGTGGACCCCTCGGACAGCGCGCGCATCCTCCTGCTCACAAGCAATCTAAACTCGCGCATTTTGGAGTCCACGGATGCCGGATTGACCTGGCAGGCGCTGCCCGACGGCGGGCTGCAACAAGGATCGGTGATCGGACTGACGTTGGCGGCGGACGGCAGCGGTTTGGCGTATGGGTTTTCCGGGGTTAGCGAAATCGGGTCAGGCGGCCTGACGTTCGCAAACCAAGGCTTCAATGAATTTGAATTCTCCGACTTCCGCCTGCGTCCGGGCACCGAAGATCAGTATTACGGCAGCCGCTTGCAAGGCCTCGCGGCGACCAATCCCGCTGCTCCCAGCTGGGCACTACGCAATGCCGACGGGTTGGGTCGCGACGTTCGAGCTTTTTCTTTGGACCCCACAAACCCCTCTCATCTGCTGGCCAGCAACACGGCGTTATTTGAATCTTTCAATGACGGCTTGAGCTGGCAGACTTTGGACGCACCCATCGTTACCCGCGCCGTTAGCGTCGGGTTCAGTGGCGTCGATCCAAACGTCGTTCATCTTGCTGATGTCGACGGCATGCTCTACAGCGCGGACGGTGGTATCAGCTGGCAGCGCAGTACAATGATCCCCTCACTTACCTCAACCGAACGGACGATTGTCGGCTCGCCCCATAATGCATCGGTGGCCATTATGCATTTGCGCACGAGAGGCATTTGGCGCACGGACGATGCGGGTGCAACGTGGAGCAGAGAGTCTTTGTGGGACACAACGGTTAACGTGGCGTTCGATCCGCTCATTTCAGGGCGTGTCTATGCCTTCGGCAAACCGGGTCCGCAGAGCGTGCTTGCGGTATCCGACAACAACGGGCTGGACTGGACACTGGATTTTGACTTGGACGTTTTTGATGGTGATGTAGAGCACATGGCTGTGGACGCACGCGTACCCGGTCGCCTGTATGCACGCACCGCTGGCAGCTTGTACGCATTCAACCCACGCACGCAGCAGTGGTCGCGCGTGCTGGAAGCTGCACCGACCCAAGGCATCTTGTTCAATCGTCAGGTCATCAATGGTTTGACAGCGTCCACCCATCTTGCCGGCCGACTCTATCAATCTGTCGGCCTGCTGCATGACATCCAACTCGACTCCGACAACGACGGCGTGGGCGACTTCGAGGACAACTGCATCCTCACGGCCAACACGCCGCAGCGCGACACCGACAGCGACGGCCTCGGCAATGCCTGCGACGCGGACATCGCACCGAACGCCAACGACTGCGTGGTAAATGTGCTTGATCTTGGCACGCTGCGCGCGGCATTTTTCGCCGTACCGGGCGAAGCCAACTGGAATCCCGACGCCGATTTCAACGGCGACGGCAACATCAATGCCATTGATCTGGGAATCATGCGGCGCGATTTTTTCCGGCGTCCCGGATTCGGTGCGAACCCCATCGAGTGCGCGCTCGTCCGGTAGATACCCGGTCGCCGACAGCGGCTATTGAAATTAGTAAATCAGAACTGACCGGCAGTACGCAGAGCCGGTGAGCGGCGTGGGGGTGGCAGAATGGAAGCGCCGGAATAACACAAGCGGCGCCAGTGAAATACCACTCTTTCAACGCCCACGATGGCCGCCTTCAAATCGTTAACTTGATCGGTGGCCCCACGCGAGCAGTCGAGCATGGACTCCAGCAGCAACGCAAACTCGTGACCGTTCTCGATAATCGCGGTGATGCTTTTGCCGGTAACGTAGCCAAACTGCAGAGTGAGCAGAATATTGGCAAGCTGACGCACGAAGGTTCGAAACTGTCCCAACGTCACTTCGAGCAGACGCAGACTGTCAGCGTTGCTGCGTTCGGCCGTTTCTACACAGTCGCGTAGATAAGTGGACAGCTCGCTTAAAGACCGGCCGTAATTTTGGCGCTGCTCTTCCTCGCTACTGCGATTTCGAGCGCGCTCGTCGTCGAAATATTCTTCCATTTCGCGCAGCAGGGCCAAATAGGAAACTGAATACGTGCACGCGTAGAGAACATTGCGAAAGCCGTCCACTTCTTTGTCCAGCGCGTCGCGATTTTCACGGATGTCGCCGGCCACTTCGGATACTTCGCGGCTAATGACCCCCAGAGTTTCACTGCCTTCTTTCAAGCGTGCCGCAACGATGCGAGCATTGGTCGCCACGTAGCGCACTTCTTCACACAACGTTTCGAAATAGGTGTTGGTTTTAACCAGTTGCCTACGCAACGCAACCAAGGGTTCGATTTCAACCAGTGGCTGTACCGTGAATACCGCGCTGGAACCGCGACTATTTATTTGCTCGCGACGCGCTTTGATCTCTGCGTCGAGTGCCTGGGTCATGAAATCGTCATAGGACTCATAGCCAAGTTCGACCACATCGGCTAACAACTGGTCGCCGGATTGAACCATGCCTTGCCGCCAGTCGTCGCCAAACGTCAACTCATATTTCAGCGTCTTGGCGTAGAGCGCTTCGACCGCCGGCAGCAAATGGCTGGTTGGCTTCAAGCGAATGGACAGAAATTCGTTATCGACCGGCACCACCAGAGCAAAGACCCAATAGTATTCACCGGTCTCGGCCATATTTTTGACATACGCGCCAACCGGGCGGCCGTCGAGAATGTAGTCCCACAGCAACTTGAAAACGGCGCGCGGCATATGCGGATGGCGAATGATGTTGTGCGGCTGGTCGAGAATTTTGTGAGGTTCGAAACCCGCGATGCGCGTAAACACCTCATTGCAGCCACGGATAACACCTTTACGGTCCGTGATGGAGAAAAACAGCTCCTGAACATCGAAATCACGGGGATTATCGACAGGCTGAACGCGGTAGTTTTTGATCATTTGCCGGTACCAAAACGTCGGGACGCTACAGATTAGTTCGGCATGGCAACAAAACTCTTTAGTGGGGATTCACCGAAAAAGAGCAATATAGGCGGCTGGGGGCGAAAGCATGGACACCAATTTCCAGAATCAGCCTCGCTAAAGGCTATAAATCGACCTTCATGCCCCTTTTTGCCAGGCCGAAGCCAGCCTTGCGTACTCGTTTTGCGGCGGCGGAATCATCCAGCAGCAACGGGTTGGAGTGATTGAAGTGAATAAACCAGACTTTCCTGCGTTGTGACGGGCTCAAAGAAGCCAGGTCCTGCATTGACTCCACGACAAACGGGTGGGGTATCTCGCTCATATCGCGGCCGGGCAATTCGCCTCCGTCAAAAAACGTCGCATCGATAAACGCGTAGTCGACGCGCTCAATTTCTACTGCAATATCGCGTTGCCATTTCGACCATTTGTCGATGTCGGGGATAAAGAGAACGGACCGGTTGGGTCCTTCAATTCGATAGCCGACGGTTTCAGAAAACTCGTCCCGGTGGGGCACCAAAAATGGCGTCACGCGAATTTGTCCTGTAGCCACCGCGACCTCTGCCTGCAAAGGCTTGAGCGCGATATTGCCAAGGTCGACCAGCTGGGACCACGGTCCGTTGTCGTTGAGAAACCGCGCCATTCTGGGCATTGCATACACGTTGATTCCCTGCGCGCCCATGGCCTCGCGCCCGAGATGCATCAAACCGGTGTAATGCCCCATGTGTGCATGGGTCAAAAAAATACCGTCAAGCCGCATGGTCGTCGTTGCATTGGCAGCGTGCAGGTCGTAAAGCTGTTCACCAATGGCGGGGGTTGCCTCAAACAAATACTGCGCGTTGTTTAACGGATCGACCAGTCCCAGCGACACGGGCAACGCCTTGTCACGTCGGCCTTCCCAGCCCGCCAGACAGTGTTGGGCAAAACAACCTGCTTGCGGATAGCCCGCATCTTGCGCCACGCCCAACACGAGCAGATATGGGGCCGAGTTTGTATTGGCCGTCGTGGCCGGTGCAGCGACGCAGCCGCAGCACGCGAGCGTAATAAAGGTAAGCGTGAATTTGAGCATAAACAAAGCCCGTGTGAGACCGTAGAGCGATAGTCTCTCTCAGTCGCCTCAACAGAACCAGTTCAACGAAGCGCGTCCTCAATCAGCGGCCTGAGGACCAACGCCAAATCCATAGCGGCTGCGGTGGCCGACTGGCCATTGACGACCGATTCGCGCATGGCGATGACCGCGTAGTAGCCGTTCTCAAAATCAATCCATGGATACCATCCGAAGGCGCCGGGGCTCGCGACGATACCCAACGCATCGCAGGTCTCATCCCATTGCGGCTGCGTGCACTCGCGCCAGGCACCACTGGCGTAGTGAAAATCGAACTGATTGTCGTCAATCACCGCCGGGCGAGTGACCATAATGACCGGCTCTGCGGTTTGATCTTCCAACATAGTCGCCCGCACGCTGCCAAGGTACTCTCCGCTGAGCAAGCCGCGCAAAAAAGCGCCGTAGTCGCGAGCGGTGCTGGTCCAGCCGCCCGCAACACGAGGATTGGCAGGCGAGGGTCGCAACACATCTGTGTTAGCGAGATTGAGCGCGGCGGACACCTGCAGCTGCGCGAGCGTTCGAAACGACTGAGCGGTAGCTTGTTCGGCCATGGCGCCGGCCACGGCTAAGTGGGCCGGACCATAGGAAAACGCCGTACCGGGCTCAAAGCTCAACGCCTGTGAGTACAAATTTTGCGCGCATGACTGCAGCGTGGTTGCAGATTCCTCCACACAGCTGACATTCAGCGTGTCGTGATCAAAGCCCGAGGTGAAACTCAGCAGTTGCTGCAAGGTCACGCGACTGCGGGGATCGGCGGCGGCGCTGGTCCAGTAGTCCAGATAATCCTGCGGGCGATCGTCGAGCGCCATTACGCCCTGCTCAACCAGCGCCATAATGACGGCAGCGCCCAGCCACTTTGACGCCGACGCAATAAGCTGCACCTGATCCAACTCGAAAGTGCCCTTTTCGCTGAACCATATCGTGCCATCTGCGTCTCCCACCACCAGCGCCATATCCGCCACCGCGAATTCTTCAATCACGGTGGCAACGCCGGCAAACGGCTCATCGGATACGGGCAGCACGGCGGGCCCGACGGCGCCGCCGTCGCCCCCACAAGACACAATCACGGACGGTAAAATAAGCGCGGTGAGTTCGCGCAAAGTAGGTAGTGGCACAGGCAGGCTCTCGACACGGATGGGAAACACATCTACAACAACGGGCGCCGGAGCTTTTGGTTGACACAATCGGTCAATCCATAAAAAAACCGGATGACGTTTCCGCCATCCGGCCATAGCATCGTCTTGCCTTTGACGAAATTCCCTATCTTCAAAGCCGACATGTCCGTATGCCGTCACCGCCCTATCGAGGAGAGGCCATCCCCGATAAGTCGCTTAGTCTCCGATCAGTGCCGCCGGATAGTCCTTCAGCATTTTTGCGCCGCCGAGGGGTTTGTTAACACCCTGATGACAAGTAGCACAACTGGCTTTCGGCGCGTCGCCCGTCGGGCCCAGACGGTTGTCTGGATAGACCGGGCCAAGCGGCGTCAGGTACTCATGATTTAATCCGCTGACCATGCGCAAGCCGTGCCACGCGGTCACGCGTTGCGGCCGGCTCTCAGGCCAGTTCGCAAAAGAACGTGAGTTGTGACAGAAGTTGCAGTTCACGCCCAACGATTCGGACATGTGGAACATCAACGCGTAGGTCATTTCCGTGTTTTGAATGGTGCCATCGTCAAACGTCGGCTCCCAGTCCTCGGTCGCCACGCGAATCTTATCGATGTTGTCTTTGGTGTTGTCGCCAAAGTAGTACGACAGCGGGCTGCCCGGCAATGAGGTAAGACCCACATTCGGCATCGCCAAATTCTGACCGTTACGATCGGCCATCATGGGACGTTTAATTTCCGGTTCGTCATCGAACCAAATTTCGGCCGGCACGTTCTTGCCACGATGACACGTATAACAAGTCACACCCGTGTCCTGCACGTGGGCAGTCCAGTTGGCGTTGATATCACGGGTCATCTGCAGCATGCGACGCGACACCACTTTGGTGTACTTGGAATCATCGGCCAGATTGGCCGGGTTATGGCAGTAGTTGCAGCCTTCGCCCGGCGCCACCCATTCGGTCATCGCCAGCATGGCGCGCGTGAATTGACCCACACTCAGATCGCCCAGAACCTGTACGTTCTGATAAATCTGACCGGCCTTTGGCCCCGCAGCAGACGCGGGCGGTTGCGGTGTTGGCACCGTCAGGTCCGGCTGCGGTGCGCGTGGGTTGCTCACAATCACCATACCGGTGCCGCGATAGCCCACCTGCTCGGTGTCAATCGGCGGACGCTCGCAACCACTCAGCAGCGCGGCGCCAGCCGCGACCAAGACCAACAGGCGAAGATCTTTTAACGATACGTTCATCATCCTCACCCCTTAGTTGCCAAGCAGTGGATCAACCACCGGCGGATCGGCCAGCGGGTAGGGCGGTGCGAAACCATGTTCGACGCCCCACAGATACCAGTTATCCACCACGGTGCCGGTCAGCAAGATGCCGATGCCGCCCGTGATTGGACAAAGCACCGCAAACCACCAGGCCCAGCGGTGAATCGATTCCATTGAGGCGTTGAAGCCCATGGTCCAGCGCCAGAACAAAGCACCGCGCTCCGAGGCCGTGCCACGGTCGACAATCTGCTCAACTTCGCGGTGAGCACCAAACCGATCGGTGGCCAAAATGGTGGCACCGTGCATGGCAAACAAAAGCGTCGAGCCGTACAGGAACGCGATCGACAGCATGTGGAACGGGTTGTAGAACAGGTTGCCGTAGCGAATGGAAAACGCGGCCGTCCAGTCCAGATGCGGGAAGATGCCAAACGGCACTGCCTCGGCCCAGCTACCGATAGCGATTGGGCGTAAAAAGCCCAGCACCAGATACAGCCAGATGGCAGCGGCAAACGCCCACGCAACGTGCGTGCCCATACCGAGCGCTCGTGCGCGACGGTACATGCGCGCCCACCACAAGATGATGGAAACGGTAAGGAAGAAACCGGCCATAAGCCACCAGCCGCCTTCGGCTAAAGGTGGTATCGACAATCCGTATTCCGCTGACGGTGGCTCCAGAGCAAGCCAGGGCAGCTGACGAATAAACTCCAGCGGGTTCCAACCCACCGAAGCGGCCATGTTCAGACCGATAATTTCGATCGCAATAAAGCCGAACAGCAGCGAGGCCACGCCCAGCCAACCGAGATAGAAAGGACCAATTTGCGCATCGCCAAATTTGCCCAGCCAGTAATTAATATAAGGACCACCCTGGCGAACCCAGGTAGGGCTTTCCATCGGCACACTCGGCTCGCCGCCGCAGTGCACCTGAACTCGTGTGAAAATGTTTTGGTATTCAATCATGTTGCTATCCGTCCCTTAACCCCAGATTGGCAGAGACAGCCACCAGCCCCACCACTCTGGCCACCCTTGTGTCCAAAACGGTCCGCTAATGACAATACACACTGCGCTCCAAAAGCCCGCGTTCAGCGCGAGGAACAGACCTACGCGGTGAATGCCGAGCGAACCCACCGAGTAACCAATGGTGTCGCGGAAAAAGGAGTTTTCGTGCTCGGCGCCTCTGACGGTTTGCCCCTTCGCCGGATTGGTCGCGGACAAAATAGCCGCGCCGTGCATGGCGAGAAACAACGTGGTCGTGAAGAAGAACGTCACGGCCAGCATGTGTGCCGGGTTGTAGTGAAAATGCAAATACTGATAACCGGTGTTCGACACCCAATCGAGGTGGCTCATGATGCCGTAGGGAAAACCGTGTCCCCAGGCGCCCATCAGAAGCGGTCGAATGACCACCAGCGTTACGTACGCGAAGATGGCCATGCTGAAAGCAAAAGGAACGTGCAGTCCCATGCCCAGCTTTCGACAAATCTCGACTTCGCGTAAGGCCCAACAACTAAAGGCCCCGATCGCGCAGATCGTAATGACCTGCCACAACCCGCCTTCCATTAACGGCGCAAAACCCAGGCCGTAACTCAAGTCAGGTGGCGCGATACTAATCTGCCAAATATTCCAGGTCGGCCCCATTGCGGCGCCGTACAGAATTAACGACGTCCCCAGGAGCGTGAAGAACATGCCCATGACGCCGAAGAAGCCGACGTAAAACGGGCCCGCCCAAAAATCGAACAGATCCCCGCCGATTAATGTTCCGCCCCGAACACGATACTTTTTTTCAAAACTGAGCATTGCCACTTTACTTACTCCGCTTCAGCGACCAGCCCGCAGGCGGTCGCATCGCAATACACACTAAAAACTGAACAATATAGCGTGCGGGCCACCCGTCATTGGGCAGACCGCACGCTATTCATCTGCTTCAAGTAGCACGCGCACTCGACGTGTCTACGGTGACTTCATGAGCCACCATATCCAACGTCTGGTACGTCACTACGTCAGCACCACGCGGGCCTTCGATCCAGTTAAATCGGTCGGTACTCAACACGACAAAATGGATGAAAATAGCCAGCGTAAACAGGAAGGTCGCCATTGCGATCATGATCCTACGCGGATCGAACATTAGCCAAATACGCCACATGTTCAGGCCCTCCTAGGTGAAACGTGCAAGCACGTGGTTTGCAACAGCACTAGTGCTGTCAATCAATGATGCATAACCATCAACCCCTGGGAACCAGGGACGCCAACTCCAAACGAGGAAGTGCGCGACGATTGCGATCAACGTAAAGCCGACGAAACCCACCATAAACAAACGGTGGAATTCCTTAGCTTCATTTGCGGTCAGACCCGACATGGATCCTCCCGAGCTTCGAATTTCAGACATGGATTGATACCTTGCTGATGCCTTGCGGCCGTTACCGTACAAATCCCGTACGGCAGGGAGTTCGCGAAAACGTAGTAGTTAAACTCGCGAATTCTTATTTGACAGAGAACGCAATCGCCGTGAGGTTGCGGGCTGTCAACGTTGCTTCACGCAGGGCCCCTTGATAGCCCTTGCTACCAGGCGGCCATGGCTGCCAGCGCCAGCCGGACATCGAGGCGACCATCGCGACCGGCAGTACGGCAGCGAGACTCGCGCCGAAAACCGCGCGCTGGCCCAGCGACGATGATTTGTAGTCCTGCGACTCATTTGCGTGTGACATTGTTTGATTCATTTTTCTATCCTGTTTTAGCGTCAACGGTTGGCTAGACAGCCAGCGCGCCACGCTGGTTTGCTGCGTGCGTGACGCAGTCAACATCGACACTGGCCAATCCCCTGACCCGTGCCTGTTTTTCCGCCGCGTCGCGCAGCGACTTGGCGGCCGATATCCGCACCAATACAGGTGCAGCTTCGACAATTTCATCCATTTTGGCTTTGGCATCGTCGTGCCATGGCAATGCTTTGGTGTCCCGTGCCAGCGTGCTCTGCGCCTTATCAAGCTCAGTGCCCAGTGGCAAAATATGAAACAGCGCATCGAACAATGCGTTGCAGACTTCTTGCACCAAATAAGTGGCGCCGCTGTAACCCATGAACGGCGTACCGATGTGGCGGCGAATAATCGCGCCAGGGAAAGACGCCGGAATGAACATGCTGCGCGCGCCAATCTCAGACAAATACATGCGCTCGTTGTAGCTACCGAACATCAACATCGGCGTATTGTTTTGCACCTGTTCGCGCACGCTCTCGTTGTCGGTTTTCTTACCCGGCAAACGGCTCACTGCAAAATTGCAGGGCATGCCCAAATCGTGCTCAAGAAAATGCTTTACGCCGCGGGTGTAGGTTTCGTTCGCGACGATGCCGAAATTGGCCGTTGCGTAGAAATCCTGCGTGACCGAACGCCACAGATCCCACAGCGGCTTGATCGTGGTGTGCTTTTCTTTCTCGATGAACGGCTCTGGATCGATGTCCAGCAACTTACCGAGCTCGCGCAGAAATTTGGTGGTGCTGTGCAAGCCAATCGGCGCCTGCAAGTACGGGCGATCCAGCTGTTCGCACAACAGGCGACCAAATTCGCGGTACATGCACACGTTCACTTCGGCGTGGCCAAGTTTCGGCACGTCCGCCAGATGACTACCCAGCGGGAAGGTGAGATTGACCTCGGCCCCAATACCTTCAACCAACCGGGTAATTTCAGCCAGATCAGAGGGCATGTTGAAATGACCATAGGCCGGACCAATGATATTGACCTTGGGCTTGGCACCTTCGGCGCGCTTGGGCAGAGCTGGCAGCTTGCGCTTGGGACCAAATTCCGACCACAGCCAGGACATGGCGCGATCCGCACACTGCCACTGGTCTTCATCGATGGTGCGTGGCAGGAAGCGTTTAATCTTCGTGCCCTCCGGCGTCACACCACCGCCAATCATTTCGGCGATAGAACCGGTGACCACAACGCTTGGGCGTTTCGGGTCGAGTGTTTTGTGGGCGCGCTTCATCGCGCCTTCGGTGCCGTGCTGGCCGAGCTCTTCTTCGCCAAGGCCGGTGACAACAATGGGCAGCTCGTGCGGCGGCAGCGCGTCGGTATAATGCAATACGGACGTGACGGGCAGGTTTTCACAGCCTACCGGGCCGTCGATGATGACCTGCAGGCCTTTAACGGCGCAGAACACATACACCGCACCCCAGTAACCGCCTGCTCGATCGTGATCAAGAACCAGCATCAGGCCACCGTCCTTTTGCCCGACGTCTTGCCCGATTTTTTGCCAGACTTCGGTGCTTGTTTCGTCGGGGCGCCAATATCAGGCATGGTCGAGCCACGTTCAGCGGCTTTTTTCGCCGGCGGCGGTGCTTTACGCGGCGCTTTCGGGATACGTGGCGTGTCTTGCCACACACCAGCGGTGTCGCCACTGCCAACGCCTTCAAAGAAGTCTTTCATGGTGTCCATGCGCTCGGCCTGGGACAACGCACTGTTGATCACCTGCGCCAGCGAACCGGGACCTGGCACGCCGATGAGCGGCCGGGCGGAAATCAGGTTCGTAAAATACAGCGCGGGAACCGATAGCTCTTTCGCTTTTTGCACCACCGGAGTCGTGCCAATCGCAAGATCAGGTTTGAATTCAAGCATCGCCTGCACGTCCTGCTCGAGCGAAGCGCGATACTGAACACGCACACCGCGCGCTTCCAGCCATTCACGATCGTCGGCGGACCACGGCGTTTTGGGACACGCGGTGCCCACGTAGCGCACATCGGCACCACACTCAATCAGGAGTCGCGCGACAATCAGCTCCGAGCCTTCGTAGCCGGACATGGTGATGCGTGCTTTTATTGGTGAGGCTTCAAGTGCGGCTTTAAGCGGCGGCAGCATGAGCTTCTTGGCCTCTTCTACCTTGGCAGGATCGACGTTCAGCGCCTTGCCAATGTTCTCAAGCCAGCTGGCAGTGCCATCAAGGCCCACCGGCGCAGAGCCCACAATGGGTCGACCAGCAGCTTCAAACTCTCGTACCGACGCGGTGTAAAACGGATGAATCGCTGCCACGACGTCACCGTCGAGCGCGGCATACAGCTCACGCCATTCACGCGTTGGTACCACCGGTCCGGCACGCAAGCCAAGTGGTGCCAGAAGCTGTCCGATGCTTACGGGATCGGCGGGAAACATTTCGCCCAGAAGCGTCACGCTTTGGCGTTCGTCCGTGGCGTCAGGCAAAGGCGCGACCGGACCGCTTTGCGCTTCGTTGCGCGCATACTTGAGCATGGCACCGGCCAGCACGTCTTTGGCTTCGGCGTGAGTGGGAATACCAAAACCCGGTACGTCGATGCCGATAATGCGCACGCCGTTAATTTCGTCCGGCAACAGCTGCAGCGGCACACCCGAGGCGGTGGGCACGCACAAATTAGTAATGACGATGGCGTCGTAGTGTTCGGGATCGGCCATGTCGTGCACGGCGTCGCGAATGTCTTCAAACAGCTTGCCGGTTACCAACGTCTCGGAGTTAAACGGGACGTAACCGACGGTGCGACGGGCACCGTAAAAATGCGACGTGAACGTGAGTCCGTACACGCAGCAGGCTGAGCCGGACAAAATGGTGGCCGTACGCTGCATAC
Source organism: Gammaproteobacteria bacterium (assembly GCA_045106455.1). Classification (GTDB taxonomy): domain Bacteria; phylum Pseudomonadota; class Gammaproteobacteria; order Steroidobacterales; family JBCCMA01; genus JBCCMA01. The sequence goes on along the minus strand of JBGCEL010000065.1, from coordinate 4,047 downwards.
GCAGACCAACGCGCAGTGAGCCAAACGCCGGACACATCGATTGCGGCTGATCGTGTGGACCAACCGGATAGTCTTTGGCGTACTGATCAAGAATTTCAGCTTTACCGGCCTTGGCGGCAGAGTCGCGTAGCTCCTGCTTGGAGTGGCAACCACCGGCGGTCTCGGCTTCGGGTACGTTCGTGGTGATGGGTTCGTCGCTCATACTTAAACTTCGTCGTAGACGACCTCAAGCGAATCTTTCTCAACGATCTCGCCGCCGCACATGTCTTCGGCAGTGGCGGGCGTGAGCGTTACGTTGCGCCCAACAGTTTCACCGCTGAACAAATCGAGTAGCCCGTCCTGCGACAAAGGCGTTGGATGCTTCGGCGGTGCTTCTGCAACGTTTTCGGCCAGCTCTTCAAACAAAGACGCCCACTCGCCGCCAGGCTTGCCAATAATTTCGTAGTTGGCGCTCTTGCGGCGAATGTCTTCGTCTGCTGGAATCGCGGCGAGCACCGGGATACCGACCGACTCGGCGAAGGCCTGAGCCTCGCCCGTGCCGTCGTCTTTGTTGATCGCCATACCGGCCACGCCGACGTTGCCGCCAAGCTTGCGGAAATACTCAACGGCGGAGCACACGTTGTTGGCGACATACAGCGACTGCAAATCGTTGGAAGCCACCACAATCACTTTCTGGCACATGTCGCGGGCAATCGGCAAACCGAAGCCACCACACACCACGTCACCCAGAAAATCGAGCAACACGTAGTCGAAATCCCATTCGTGGAAACCGAGTTTTTCCATGATTTCGAAGCCATGGATAATGCCGCGACCGCCGCAACCGCGACCAACTTCTGGTCCGCCCAGTTCCATGGCGTACACGCCGTCGCGTTTGAAACACACGTCGCCAATGGCGACCGGCTCACCGGCTTCTTTTTTCTTGGCGGAGGTTTCGATAATGGTGGGGCAGCTTTTGCCGCCAAACAGCAACGAGGTCGTGTCACTCTTTGGATCGCAACCGATCAGCAGCACTTTCTTGCCCTGCTGCGCCATCATGTAAGACAGATTGGACAGCGTGAAACTTTTGCCAATACCACCTTTGCCGTAGATCGCAATGATCTGAGTTTCTTTGGTGGGCTCAGCGGTAACCACGGGATCAGGATCCATCGCAGCTTCTGCACGCAGCTGATCTCGCATTTTTACCTGCGGGTCCACCGTTTGGGTGCTTATTTGGCTTGCGCTCATGTTTGTTCTCTCCAATCCATAATCATTTTGAGGCAGCGCGGATCGCCAAAAGCGGTTTCATAAGCGCGCCTCGCCGAGTTGGCCGGCATGGTGTGGGTGATCAGACCGTCTAAAGACAGAGCCTGGCTTTCGATTAATTGCTGCACGTTAAGCAGGTCGGCGCTTTTCCATTCCGCAGCAATGCGCATGCGCATCTCACGCATGAACGCCGGCGGGAAGTTGAAGGAAAGTCGCTGTGAGTAGAATCCGGCCAGCACGATCTCGCCGCCGGGGGCCAGACGCTGCACGAGGCTATCGAGAATGTCGGCATCGCCACTGACGTCATAAATGTTGCGGTAGTCTTTGCGCTCGTCGTGTTCCGGGTTTTGCACCGCATAACCCGCGGCGCCATCCATACGCACGCTGTCCACTTCCCACACGGTGGGCGGCGGATGACCGGTTGCCATGGTGATGCGCGCGAGCAAGCGTCCGAGTACGCCGTGGCCGACAATCAAATCTGGTGCGGCGTTGTCGCCACCTGCACTAATGGCATGCAGTGCGGTCGCAGCCAGCGCCATGAGCGTGCCTTCTTCCTGCACGGCGTCGGTGAGGGCCAGCGCTTTGTCCGTATGTACAACGACGCGTGAAGCTGAGCCACCGAACAAGCCGCGTACATTTCCGTCGTAGCAGTCCGCACCACTAACGAAAACACGTTGACCGATGCGATCGCGCGCGTTCGCGCCGGCATCGGCAATGCGGCCCACGGTTTCGTAACCGGGAACCAGTGGATAACTCAAACCAGGGAAGGGCGGCATGTTGCCGGTCCAGAGCAGTCTTTCGGTGCCTGTGCTGATGCCGGTGAAGTCGACATCCACCACCACGTCGTTGACGTCGGGCGCAGTGAGGTTCAAGTCGGCAAGGACCAGTGCATTGGGTTTTTCAAACACCACCGCTCGGGTTTGCAACATTGATTGACTCATCGAAAGGGCTCACGGGAAAGCTCGTAAAAGGACTCGAGCGACTAGATTCAAGTTGTCAGTCTACGCTGACACCACATGTTGTCAACTTAGGATTACAAGGTCATGTATCACGTTGTGCGGTCACAACTCTTGCCAACATTGGGATGGCCGTAGCCCGGCTTTGAACCTCGGCAAAACCGCTGCGTTGCAGCAAATCTTTAAGCTCATCAAACGTCCGCGGCCGGCCTGTGCCCATGGCTTTGAGATAGAGACGAAAGTAGGCATCGCCCATGCGGCGAGCATGGGCCGTGCCGGCCATGGGCTCGGCGATCAGCAAGGTGCCACCCGGCATCAGTGATCTATGGATTTTTTCCAGCAATAACAACACAGTATCGTCATTGTGGTCATGCGCAATGCGGATCAGGGAGATCAGGTCGGCGCCCGTGGGCAGCTCGTCCGCACGGAAATCTCCGCCGTGCACCTCACAACGGGCGGCCAGACCAGCCTTGGCCAAAGCGTCTCTGGCAAGGTCCGCAACGGGTGGCAAATCGAACAGGCGCAGCGACAGATGCGGCGCCGCCGCAGCAACCGCGCGCAGGAACGCTCCGTTGCCGCCACCCACGTCCATGATGGTCTTGAATGGGGTGAAATCAAAAGCGCCTGTCACCTGTTCGGCCACCATGGGCTGCGATGCGGCCATCAATGACGAATAGCGCTGCGCCGCCTCCGGCGAGATCGAATCCTTGGTGGCGTAGGGCCAGTATTCGCCGAGCGCACTGTTGTGCACCTGACCCTGCAGCAACGCCACGGGATCGACCAGATCCCGGTACAGGTTGTCATGATGCAAGACCATGGCCTGAATCGATCGATCGGCTGCGACGACGGCGCCCAGGCGGCCCAACGTAAATTCGTTGCGACCTACATTGGCGACCAGCTGCAACGACTCGGCCGCCAGCAGTAATTCTTGCCATGCCGCTTCATCGAGCTCGCTGCTCGACGCAAGCGCCGCAGCGGATTGCGGGGAGGCTTTAAGGCGTGTGAACAGATCGAGGCGTACGCAGGCCAAAAGGATTTGGGAATAGGTGAAGCCGGCGATGATATCGAACAGCTCGCGCGCTTGATTTCGCGCCACCCAGCGTGCCGGCCACAGGCGATTCGCCAACGCTCGGAAACGCGGATTGGATATCAAGCGGTTGCGCCAGGGCAGAACCTGCCGGCGCAGCATAAGGAGCGCTGTGTTCAATCAGGCAGCGGCGGTGCGCAGCAGCGCCATGTCCATAAAGTGCTCAGACTCAAGCTGGATTTGCTCACGCAGCGCCACTTCGCCGGGACACGCCGGGATGGACGCGGCCGCTCCCTCAAGCAGATCCTGTAAATGACGTTCGGACTCACGCATGCCGCGTTCGAGCACGGAATTTGGCCGCACCAGATCCGAATCCTGACCTACAGGCTTACCAATTTCGTCGGGGTCGGCGGTAACATCCAGAATGTCGTCGACCACCTGATAGGCTTCGCCGAGGCCCTGACCAAGACCGGCCCATTCTTCCACTGCCGCGCCGGCAGATGCCGCACCAAGTTGGGTCGCCGCGACAAACAGTGCGCCGGTTTTTTGCCGCTGATAGCGACACAGGACGGGGCTGTCCTCGCATTCCCAGGCCTGGCCCGCCGCAATACCGGTTGGCGCACCCACGCCCCTCGACAACACGCGCACCATCGGCACCAGACGCGTCGGATGGGTCGAGGCGCCCTGCGCAAGGGTATCGAATGCCATCACGATCAGCGCATCGCCAGCGAGCACAGCGAGGCGCTCTTCAAACGCGACGTGCAAAGACGGCTTGCCCCGACGCGTGGCCGCATTGTCAAAACACGGCATATCGTCATGGAC
>JBGCEL010000064.1:0-15321 GCA_045106455.1 Gammaproteobacteria bacterium | reverse complement strand
GCAGTCAACTTGAGCAGATTTTCGACAAGTTGGCGACCGGCCGACCGAATGTTCTGGCGGATGGTCGTTAACGGCGGGCTGGAATACGCCGCTAGTGAGATGTCGTCGTAACCAACGATTGCTATGTCGTCCGGTACTTTTAAACCGTATTCGGAAAAAGTTGTGATCGCGCTCAATGCCATAACATCGCTGGCGCATACTGATGCATCAAAACGAATGCCTTGGTCAAGAAGGTGTCGCAATGTACGCCGTGCGCCAACCATTTCAAAGGGCACATCGGTAAGCACCAGATTATCGGTTGATATTCCCGCTTCCTGATGCGCGTCGATATACCCTTTATAGCGCCCGGCTATTTCCGGCAGGGAAGGGTTACCAAAAAATGCGATTTGCTGGCGGCCCATGCTAAGCAAATGACGCGTCGCCAGGTAGCCGCCACGTTCATTGTTACCGCCGACGACATGGTAGTCGCGATCCGGTAGGTCAGCGCCCCAAACGATGATCGGTTTGCTGCCCGCCGCCAGTTCATTGAGCCGGTCATGCTGTTGACCTTGCCCGATGAAAATGACGCCATCAGACTGATCGTACGGTCGCCCATTGCGGAGATTAGCGATATCGGTGATCGGTGCATGGGCCAGAATAAGGTCATGATCGTGGCTGGATAGTGCGTCGGAAATGCCACCAATCATCTCGAGAAAAAACGGGTCAGACATGTGCTGGTGTGACTTCACGTCGAGCATGACCACGACCATGATCATGTTTGTCTTGCGTAAGCGGAAACTGCGTGCGCGCTGGTTCACTTGATAGTCGTGATCGCGAGCAAGTTGGCGAATCTTCCGCTTGGTTTCGTCGTTGACCAGGGCGCTGTCTGACAATGCTCGAGACACCGTAGCGCGCGACACCCCGGCCAGATCCGCCAGCTCCTGCATCTGCGTAATTCGAGGTGTGGATTTTGCTTTAATTTTGTTTCTCGAATGGTGTGTTGGAAGTCGATGGTGTCTCGACGATGCTCATTTTCCGGCCAGCGAAAGCATTTCGCAAGGGCGCGTTTGGGCGTGTATTGCGGTGCTTTGCGGCGGGCTTGGGGCGATTTGATTTGTCATAACCAGTCTCACCTGGATGGCCTCTAGAGCATTGATGCACTATGCGCCTGCAATGCGGGACACGCCCGTGGTGCTATTTTGGTGCGTTTTTCTGGTGACTCGGTAAAACATTAGGAAACAATGGGTTGAAGAGTCGTGCAATCGGTTGCAAAGGCATATCTTGCAATCGATTGCAAGGGCGTTTATGTTTCGATCTCGCACCATAATCGCTCGCACGACAACCCCTCGCACCAATTGCACCGTAGGAGATACGCCCAATGCATCCACAAAACCAACATGACAAACGACACAGCGTTCTGATGCTCAGTATCGCTGCCATCCTCACACCAGCATCTGTCTTCGCTCAAGACGACCCCCAAGTCCAACAGCCTCAGCTTGAGGAAGTCGTCGTCACCGGCGTGGCACGGGAGGGCGTTACGAAAGTCGAAGCGAGCGTATCGGTCAGCTCTTTGGGCGGCGAAGACGTTATGGCACTGGCACCGCGCTCGGTTGCAGAAGTGTTCCGCAGTTTGCCGGGTATCCGTGCTGAGTCATCGGGTGGTAACGGCAATGCCAACATCACTATCCGTGGCATTCCGCTGGCAACGGGCGGCTCCAAATTCATGCAGATTCATGAAGACGGTTTGCCGGTCCTCGAGTACGGCGACATGAATTTCGCCAATACCGACAACTTCATCCGTTTCGACCAGTCCGTAGCGCGCATTGAGTCCATTCGTGGTGGTTCGGCCTCGACACTGGCGAGTAACTCGCCCGGCGGCATCATCAACATGATCAGCAAGACCGGCGGTAACGATGAGGGCACATTCGGCCTGTCCTTCGGTGCAGACTACGATGAGTTCCGCACGGATTTCGCTTACGGTGGGCGCGTTAATGACTCCATTTCCTATCACATCGGCGGATTTTTCCGCGATGGCGAGGGGGTGCGAGAAACCAATTTCAACGGCGACAATGGCGGCCAGATCAAGGCCAACATTACGAAAGAAATGGACGACGGATTTTTCCGCGTTTACTTCAAACACCTGGATGATCGTGTGACCACGTATTTGCCGTCGCCTGTTCTGGTCGAAAGCAACGGCAGTTTTGGTCCGGTGCCAGGTTACGATGCGGCGACGCAAGCGTTGCACTCACCGGAAACCAGCAATCTGACATCGTTTGATCAGTTCGGTAACCCTGTGGGGCGCTCGGTACAGGACGGCATCGAATCACGGGTTTCAGCCATTGGTTTCGAATTTGACCGCGATTTGTCCGATACGCTGCGTATCAATAACAAGTTTCGTACATCAAGCGTGGAAGGGGGCTTCATCTCGCCGTTCACAGACGGTTTTGCTGGAGGCACGGCAACGATTGCCGACAAAGGCATGGCCCTGTGCGATGGCGCCAGCGCCGGTGGTGTCAGCATCAATTGCGCCGGTGGCGTTCTGGCAACCATCAATGGTGTCGCAGCCGATCCAAACCAGCTTGCATATACCAACCTGACGTTTGATACGAGCTTCGACGACGTCGGCTTGATGGTGAACGATTTCAAGATCACTAAAGAGATTAACGGTGTGTCCGTGACAGGTGGTGTGTACTACTCCAAACAGAGCATCGACATTGGTTGGAACAGCTGGCACGCGCGTACTCAAACGGTCTCCGGTGGAAACTCGCAGAATGTCCAGTTTGTCGCTGTCGATGCCGGCATCGATGCCGATGGCAATCCGGTGGACGTTATGCTCGCCGACAACGGTGCCGTCAGTCAGAGCTTTCTGGCCTGGGATTGGGATCTTGAGTACGCCACCTTTGCCCCCTACTTGAACATCGGTTGGGAAGTAGGTGATAACTGGAATTTTGATGTCAGTGTGCGCCAGGACAATGTGGAGGCGCGCGGTCGACGTCTGGATGGTTGCTGTGGCGGCAACGTTTCGACGGACCTCAATGGCAACGGCTCCATTGGACAGATCGTCGTGATGCCCGGTGCCACGGATGCGGACCCAGGCACGATTGTGCGCCTGGACAGCGATGCGCTGCTCGAAAACACGGCGGGCACATCCGGTGGCTTTATCAGTGGTGGCGTTCGTAATCTCAATGAGAACAGCGCCAACGTCGTGAACGTGAATTACGACGCGGACAACACGTCCTTCTCGGCCGGTGGTACCTATCTTTTTAATGACGATCAGTCCGTGTTTGTTCGTTACAGCGACGGCGGTCGGGCGATCGCTGATCGGTTGACGCAGGTTGCCGGCTCGTTGACGCCAAGCGGTGGTTTGAGCAGCACGACGGATGGGTTCGACAACGTCACGCAGTTGGAAATTGGGTACAAACATCTTGGTGACAACTGGTCGCTGTTTGCTACCTACTTCAACACCCAAGTGCAGGAAACCAACGCAGAGATCACCAGCGGCCTAACTTTCGTGCGCGACTATGTAGCACAGGGCATCGAATTCAATGGTGACTATTCGTTTAGCAATGGCTTTCACGTTGGCGGTAACCTAACCTGGGCCGATGCCGAGATCGACGCCGACGCTCTGAACGCGTCCGTGGTTGGCAACACGCCACGCCGCCAGGCGGACTTCATCTGGACGATTTCGCCGGAATATCGCACAGACAGGTTTGCGGTTGGCGCGACGTTGCAGGGATCGACTGAGTTCTTTGTATCGGACGCCAACAGTCTCAAGCAAGACGGCTACAACCTGCTGAACCTACACGGCACGTGGTATGTCACCGATCAGTTTGCGGCAACGTTTAACGTCAATAACCTGACGGACGAATTTGTGATTACCGAATCGGAAGAAGGCTCGGCGAATCCTGGTGACTTCATCCGCGCGCGACCATTGAGCGGTCGTTCATCGTCTATCGGCTTTGTCTACGACTTTTAAGCGATAACGTATCGAGACATGGCGCGGCGTTTCTCGCTGCGCCATGTTTGCGAACGACAAATCGCCATTCGATGCTGCATCGTCTTTTTGCGATGCTTCAATGCTCTGCGCGGTATTCGCATTCCCAACCTAAAGAGGCTTTCCAAGATGCGCAACGCTGTGCAATTGATTACCTACGTGGATCGTCTTGGCGGCACTCTTCAACGATTGTCCGCTTTGCTTTGTGATCAACTCCAGGGCTTGTTTGGTGGCGTTCATCTTCTTCCTTTTTTCGACCCGATTGATGGGGCTGATGCGGGTTTCGACCCATCGGATCACACCACCGTTGACAAGCGTCTGGGCAATTGGTCTGACGTGCAGGAACTGGGGCGTCACACACCCGTCATGGCGGACCTGATCGTCAACCACGTTTCTAGCGAGAGCCCGCAGTTTCTCGACGTTATCGAAAATGGGCAAGGCTCGGATTATTGGACTCTTTTTCTTAAAGAAAATGATGTCTTCGAAGAGGCATCCGCTGAGCGCATCGACCAGCTGTATCGCCCGCGCCCAGGGCCGCCGTTTACCAAGATCCGGCTGCAAGATGGCACGACGGTGAACTTCTGGACGACATTTAGCGAACGTCAGATCGACATCAACGTTGAGACGGAACAAGGCGTTACCTATCTCGAGGAAATCCTGAACACGTTTGCGAAGGCCGGTGTACAGTCGATACGCTTGGACGCTGCGGGGTATGCCATCAAGCGCGAGGGCACGTCTTGCTTCATGCTGCCCGAAACGTTTGACTTTATCGGTGGTCTCACCCGCAAAGCACAGGCGCTGGGAATGGAAGTTCTGGTAGAAATCCACGCCCATTTTCAAACCCAGATCGACATCGCATCGCGGGTGTCGCGCGTCTATGATTTTGCCCTGCCGCCTTTGGTCTTGCATACCCTTTACACGGGCGACGCACGGGCACTAAAAAACTGGCTGGAGATTTCACCTCGCAACTGCATAACGGTGCTGGATACGCACGATGGCATTGGCATTGTTGATGCGGCACGTGATGGCAACAAGCCGGGCCTGTTGAGCGACCGGCAACTCGACTCGTTGGTCGAGCAGGTCCACGTGCGCTCAAGCGGAGATAGCGCTTTGGCAAGTGGCAGCTCCGCCAGCAATCTGGACATATATCAGCTGAATACTACGTACTACGACGCACTCGGCCGGTCTGACCAGCTTTATTTGATTGCTCGCGCCATTCAGTTTTTTGCGCCGGGCATACCGCAAATTTACTATGTGGGTTTGCTTGGCGGGGTCAATGATCTTGACTTGCTCAAACAAACGGGTGTCGGCCGCGACATAAACCGACACTATTACGATCGAGGCGAGTTTGACTCTGCGCTAGCTTCCTCCATGGTGCGGTCGCTTTTAGATCTGATTCGATTGCGCAACCGCACCGCGTTGTTTAATGCTGAGTTCAGTCTGCCTGATGCACCGCCAGATCAGTTGAAGCTGCGCTGGCAAGATGCCTCGGACTTTATTGAGTTGCATGTAAACCTGACGTCTGTAACGGCGACCATCGAGCACAGTGAGCAGGGCACATTCAGTATGTACAAAATAGATGAGTCAATGAGGACGATGTCATGACGCAAGGCGATTCAAGGCAAAATCTGCGATTGATTCGGTGGCTGACATACATGATGTTTATGATGTTTGCGATGACGACTGACGCGGTGGGGGTGATCATCCCCGAGATCATTGAGGAGTTTCGGCTTGGCCTGACGCAGGCAGGCGCGTTCCATTACGCCACCATGATCTCAATTGCCTTAAGTGGCGTACTGCTCGGGTTTCTCGCCGACCGGATCGGTCGCAAGCGCACAATATTATTGGGGCTGGCGCTGTTCGGAATCGCGTGCTTCATGTTCGCCGTTGGCAATGGCTTTACGTATTTTCTGGCATTGCTCACGATGTCCGGTGCGGCCATTGGTATTTTCAAGACCGGCGCACTTGCACTAATTGGCGACATTTCATCATCCACACGTGAGCACACGTCGACAATGAACACAGTGGAGGGGTTTTTCGGTGTGGGCGCCATTATCGGGCCTTTCATCGTTAGTGCATTGCTTACCGCCGGATTGTCCTGGAAATATTTGTACCTGATCGCCGGCGCCGCCTGCGGGGTGTTGATGTTGATGGCTGCTTTTGCGCAGTACCCGGAGACCAAAAAATCGAACGAAGCGCCAGCAAGTCTGGGCCGTAGTTTCAAAATGATGGGCAACCCCTACGCACTGGGGTTTTCGTTGGCAATTGCTTTGTATGTTGCGACAGAGGTCGCCATCTACGTGTGGATGCCAACCTATCTGAAAACCTATGACGGCTCTTACGCGTGGCTAGCCGCCTACGCGCTGACCGTGTTTTTTGTACTTAGGGCCGGCGGTCGATTTATGGGCGTCTGGGTGCTTGAGCGCTTCTCGTGGACGACCGTCATGGCGGTATTCAGCGGGCTGATATTCGCCTGTTACATAGGCAGTATTCTTTTTGGTGTGGGTGCCGCCGTTTTCTTGTTGCCGCTGTCGGGGCTGTTCATGTCAATGATCTATCCGACGCTCAATTCGAAAGGTATTAGCTGTTTCCCCAAGTCAGAGCACGGCACGGTCGCCGGCGTGATACTGTTTTTCACTGCCGTGGCCGCGGCGGTTGGTCCTTTGCTAATGGGGGCAGTGGGTGATTTCTTCGGAGATGTACGCTACGGCTTTATGTTGGCGATGGGCTTCGCCGGGCTATTGTTTATCGGCATGTTGTACAACTGGCGAAAGAACCCGGCGCAGGCTGTGCATGAGCGCGTCAATAGCAGCGAATACGCGGGCGACTGAGACCCGCAATGGCAATAGCAGTACTCGGGGAGGCGTTGATCGATCTGGTTGCCAGTGGCGATCAGAGTTACAGGGCGCATCCGGGTGGGTCACCATTTAATGTGGCGATTGGGCTTGCGCGTCAGAATATGGATGTGCACTACCTGTCGCCACTGTCAGATGACGAGCCCGGTAATCAGCTGCGAGACGTATTGTTGACGGAGGGCGTTCAAGTTGCAATTGAGCGTCGCTCGCGTTTTCCAACTTCTTTGGCACTAGTGACGCTCGATTCGAAGGGCGTCCCGGCGTACCGCCTCTATCGCGAGGGCGTTGCGGACAAGGACGTCTCCGCTGATGAAGTGATGACGCACCTGCCCGCTGACCTAACACTGTTTCATACCGGCTCTTTAGCGATAACGCCGAGTCAGTTGCCGAAAATCAGGACGCTGTTCGCCGCACTACGCGAACGCGGTGTTCCGGTAAGCATCGATATCAATGTGCGCCTCGGCGCGAGCGCAAACGAAGACCGCTATCTGTCCGGCGTGCGATCGCTTTTGCCCTTATGCGATATTGTTAAGGCGAGCGACGAAGACCTTGCCGCACTCGCGCTGCATTCGGACACGCTAAAGGCATCACATATCGCTTACGAAGAAATGCACGGTGGATTGATGATTGCCACGCTGGGCGAGGATGGCGCAGTTTTGCATCATAACGACGGATCATTGCAAAGCAGGGCGTATCCGGTGTCCAATCTCGTCGATACCATCGGCGCTGGCGATACGTTTCACGCGGCATTTTTGGCGGCAATCCTGCGAGACGGAATCGTAGAGGAAAATCTGTCGAATGCCCGACCACAAGCCCTTGGCAAAGCGCTTGAATACGCGTGTGCCGCCGCGGCAGTCAACGTAATGCGTGCGGGCTGCCAGCCGCCCACACCTATCGAAGTCGAGGCGCTGATTTCGGCGACACGGCGCTAAAGCCGCGGGGCCAAGGTGTTGCCGCTCGGGCCGTTGGCCCGCCCTGCGGGCGCCCAAAACCGCGTTGCGGTTTTGTCGAACTTCCGGCCCCTGCCTCCCGAAGACAGTGCTCTACCAGGCTGAGCTACACCCCGAACATTGTGTGCCCGCACCAGAACGGTGTTTGGGCGCTGTGCGCGGATAACGGTTGCAAGGGCATCTAAGCTAGGTCGGGATTTGCCAATGTCGTCTTCGGCTGCACGGCTCTGAGTGTGCCGTCGCTTTATAGGTGATTCAATTGCTCCAGCGCGCGCCATTGCACTACGTCCAGCATGAAGAAACACACTGGAAACGTTGCAGCGGAGCGGGTACGGTCGAGCCTGAATCGAGACCGTTTAGGGGCACCCACGCTTGGAGGCAATTTGTCTAAAACTTGCAAGATGTTCAGAGGCGTATGGCTGACGCTGAGCGTTCTGGTGTCTATGTCGGTATGTGGCTATGCTGCCGGGCAGGAATCCGGCGATGACGCAGTTGCCAAAGCCGTTAGTGACATTGCACGCGTACTCGACTACGCGGAAATGGAACCGGCGGCGAGACTGAAGCTCGCTCGTGCGGCGCGTGCAGCGGTAACGACGCAAAGGCCGGAGGACGCGCTGCTCAACTCCAAGAGTTGCTACGCGGTGGCCTATGCGCTCTATCTAAATGCGCAAGCGGTAGCCGAAACATTGGATACCTGTTTTTATCCGGAACTCTCCAAGGATGATCCGTCGCAGTTTGCGATCATGTCATCGCTGCGCGCCTGGATGTGGCTGGTCAACGGTGACAGCAAAAAAAGCGTGCGTGCCTATGAAGAGGTCATCAGTAAAAACTGGGAGCAGGTGGAGCAGGTAACTCGGCTGCGCGTAGATGTGAGCTACGCCACCGCGCTGTATCAGGATGGTCAGGCGCTGGCATCCATCGAGCGTTTTCAGCTCGGGCTGATTAAAGCGCTTGAATTAGAGGTGCACCCGGTGGTGGTGGCCTCGGGTAATAATCTGGTCGTGATCCTGATTGAGCGTGGTATGTATCAGGCAGCCCAAGCCTGGTACGAACGTTTATTATCGTCAGTGGCGCAATCGCCGCGTAGCCACTACACCGACTCATTGGCGCTGCATGGACTGCAGCTGCAGGGCGAACTCGAAGACCCGGCCGCGGCGGCCAAAGCGCTGCAAGAATTTATCGATACGCGCGCCGACGCCGTGCCCAACATCGTTGGCAATGCCTACGAATTCATGGCGAATTTTCTTACCCGCACCGGCCGTTATGATGACGCGCTGGTGGCCGCACGCAAAGCGGTCGAAACGCTGGCCGGCGCACCGCTGGAGCTGGCGGATGCGCGGCTGACGCTGGCCGAAGTGTTGATCGAGCGTGGCGACTTTGCCGATGCGCTGATGGAGCTGGAAAAGACCGACGCTTTAACCGGGCGGTCATCGCCCAACATTGAACGTGGTTTGGCGCTGAGCGTTAAGGCAAAACTTGGCGAGTTGGGTACGCCCGCCAGCGGGGCCTTGGCGGAATTCTACGAGTTTGACAAGTTGCGTGGCCGTCGCGAGCACGAACGCATTGAGCAAAACACGCGCTTCTTTGACAGCATGCGCGAGATCCAGGCGCAGCAGGCCGAGTTGCAGCGCTACGAGCTGGATCGAATACGTTTGGAAAGCGCAGCGGCCACCAGCGCTGTGGTGGCCAGCGAGCAACGTACGTTGGCCGAGGCGGAGCGACGCGCCCGACGTTTAAGTATTGCGGTGCTGGCATTGATTGCCGGTGCCGGTGTGTTTGTCATGGTGGCGCAAAACCGCCGTAGAACGGATCGCGAGTTGCAGCATCAGGCCGAACAAATGAACGCCAGGTTGCAAGGCGAGGTAGAGGAAAAATCCGTCGCTCTGCGTAAGCAGCTTGGCGATCAGGCCGCGCTTGAGCGCTCACTGGCGGAGACCCGACACAACGAGGTGATCGGCCGCATCACCGGCAACGTGGCGCACGATTTTAATAACCTGCTGCAGATTATTAGTCTGTCGACGGAACGGCTCAGTGCGAAGCACACCAATGACGAGGACAGCTCGTTGTTCGCCGGCACGCGGGCGGCGCTACAGCACGCGCGTTCCATTATTCGTCAACTGCTGGCCTATGCGCGACGTCAGAAGCTGCGGCCCGCGGCATTGAGGTTCGGCGAATATCTGGCCGAAACCGAAGCACTGTTTCGGGTGGCAGTTGATGACCGCATTGAGTTTACGGTGTCGGATACCTCCGGCGATGCCTCCATCGTGATCGACAGCAGCCAGTTCACCACCATCTTGCTGAACCTGTTGTCCAATGCGTGCGACGCCATGCCAAACGGTGGGAAGCTTAGCCTCAACGCTCGTTTCCAGACACTGGCCGGTGGCGCCGCGCCATGGACGAACCTGGCGTCGGGCGACTATTTGATGATTGAGGTCAAAGACAACGGCATTGGTATGAACGAGCGCACGTTGCGTCGTGCATTTGAGCCTTTTTTCACCGATCGAGTATCGGGTCAGGGCACCGGGCTGGGTTTGAGCTCGGTCTATGGCTTTGTGAAGCAATCCCGTGGTGAGGTACGCATTGATTCGAAAGAGGGGGCAGGCACCTCAATCATCATGGTCTTTCCAGCTACTGGCGATTTGCAGCCGGACGCGACCGCCAATGGCCCCGATGTTATTGAAGTGCGTGGCAGACGCTTTTTGATCGTGGAAGACAATCAGGCGCTGGGCCGCGCGCTGTCCATTATGTTTGAAGCGCGCGGGGCCAATATTGATATTGCCACCTCGGCGGAAGGTGCCCGTGACGTGTTGGCGCAAGACGCGCAGTTCGATCTGGTGCTTTCAGATGTGCGTATGAAGGGTGAGCACGACGGGTACGAGCTACGCGACTGGATCGGTCAGAAGTTTCCCCGGCTGCCGGTACTGCTGATGACCGGTTTTACCGATGACGCGCGCGGCGGGTCGAGTGTGCCGTTAATTCAAAAGCCGTTTACGGAGCATGAGCTCTTGATCGCCATGCAAAGCGTGTTGACGCTAGAAGCTGCGGTCCACAGATAGCCGGGCCAGCGCGGCGAGGGCATCTTTAAACGGTGAGTCGGGCACCCGGCCTAATGCGGCCAGGGCCGCCTCAGACTCGCGTCGCGCGAATTCGGCGGTGTAGGTGAGGGCGCCGGTCGATTCGATGGCTTTGATCACATCATCAATGCGCTCGAGTCCGCCCTGCTCAATGGCTGTTTTCACGAGCGCCGTTTGGGCCTCGTCGCCTTTGGCCATGGCGTGAATCAGCGGCAACGTGGGTTTGCCCTCGGCCAGATCGTCACCGATATTTTTGCCCAGGCTTTCAGACGAAGCGCTGTAGTCCAACACGTCGTCGATGAGTTGGAACGCGGTGCCTAAATGACGGCCATACTGCGCCAGCTGATGTTCCACATCCTTGGGCTGACCGGACAGGACGGCCGCGATTTGTAACCCGGCCTCAAACAGTTTGGCTGTTTTGCGGTGGATCACCTGCAGATACTGCTGCTCGGTGGTGTCGGGTTCGTGGGTATTGATGAGCTGCAGCACCTCGCCCTCGGCGATGGTGTTGGTGGCGTCGGCCAGAATCTCCATAACGCGCATGTCGCCAATTTCGACCATCATCTGGAACGCGCGGGAATATAGAAAATCGCCCACCAGCACGCTGGCTTCGTTGCCCCAAACCTCGTTGGCGGTCTCCTGACCGCGGCGTAGCGCCGAGGCGTCCACCACGTCATCATGCAGTAGAGTCGCCGTGTGGATAAACTCCACGATGGCCGCCGCCTCAATGTGCGCCGAGCCCTGATAGCCGCTGGCACGAGCCGCCACAACGACCAGCATCGGCCGCAAGCGCTTGCCGCCGCTATTAATAATGTAATTAGCGACCTGGTCGATGAGCACGACGTCGCTGTGCAGCTGGCGCCGGATTTCATCGTCCACGGCCTTGAGATCGTCGGCCATCAGGGCCTTGATGTCAGCAAGCTGCATGGGGTTTTCGTCTTGTATTCTGGGCTTTGTGCGGGCGATGCTAGCACCAAAACAGCAGGGTGTCGCGCACCGAAAACAGGGCCTTAGGCGTTGACGAGCGGCTCAACTGTCATTAGAATTCTCGCTCTTTGCCAGCACGGGCAGGTTTTCGGGCCGCCGGTGCGCATCTCTAGCTGGAGCAGAACATAATGTACGCCGTAATTAAAACGGGTGGCAAGCAGTATCGAGTCGAAGAAGGCGCGTCACTGCGAGTCGAGAAAATCGACGCCGAAGAGGGCGCCAAAGTCGAATTCGACGAAGTGCTGCTGGTCGGCAATGGTAGCGACGTGAAAGTCGGTCGTCCGTTTGTGGACGGCGGCAAAGTCAGCTGCACCATCGAAGAACAGGGTCGCGGCCGCAAGGTCGAGATCGTTAAATTTAAGCGTCGCCAGGGCTACAAGCGTACCCATGGCCATCGTCAGGCGTTCACGCGTCTGCGTATCGACGCCATCAGCGGCTGAGGAGAGCAATACCATGGCACATAAGAAAGCAGGCGGCAGTACTCGTAACGGTCGCGATTCCCAATCCAAGCGTCTGGGCGTCAAAATCTACGGTGGCCAGATCGCCATCGCCGGTAACATTCTGGTTCGCCAGCGCGGCACCAAGTTCCACGCCGGTGAGAACGTGGGTATCGGTCGTGATCACACGCTGTTCGCCAAATCAGGCGGCCGTGTTGAATTCTCGAAGCGCGGTCCAAAAAACCGTCAGTTCGTGAGCGTCGTCAGCGACTAACATCGCGTCGGCTTGAGGCGTGCGCTGCGGCGTCATCCTCTGCACGAGAAAATAGGTAGAAACCCCGGCAATTGCTGGGGTTTTTGCGTTGTGTGGTAACGTAAAACGATGAAATTTGTCGACGAAGCGAGTATTCGCGTTCAGGCCGGAAATGGCGGAGATGGCTCCGCGAGTTTTCGCCGTGAAAAATTTGTGGCCAAGGGTGGCCCCGACGGCGGTGATGGTGGCAAAGGCGGTGACGTCTTTCTGATCGCCGACGAGAGCATCAACACACTGGCCGATTTTCGCGTGGCCCGGCGCTTCAAAGCCGAGCACGGCGATATAGGCCGTGGGCGCAACTGCACCGGAGGCAGTGGCGAAGATCTCGAAGTGAAGGTGCCGGCGGGCTGCATTATCAGCGACGCCGAAACCGGCGAGCTGCTCGGCGATCTCACGGAGCACGGCCAGCGTCTTCTGGTGGCCAGCGGTGGCGCCAACGGCATCGGCAACGTGCATTTCAAAAGCAGTGTGAATCGGGCGCCACGTCAGTTCACGCGCGGTGAGCCCGGCGACGTGCGCGAATTGCTGCTGGAGCTCAAATTGCTGGCGGACGTGGGTCTGGTTGGTCTGCCTAACGCCGGTAAATCCACCTTGATCCGCAGTCTTAGCGCGGCCCGGCCGAAAGTGGCCGCCTATCCCTTTACCACGCTCTATCCAAATCTGGGCGTGGTGCCGGTGGGCCGAGAGCGCAGCTTCGTGATGGCCGACATCCCGGGTCTCATTGAAGGGGCCGCCGACGGTGCCGGCCTTGGCGTGCGTTTTTTAAAGCACGTTCAGCGTACGCGGCTGCTTTTGCACGTGCTGGATATTGCGCCGCTGGCCGAGGCCACCGATCCGGTCGCCGATGCCAAAGCGATTATGAAAGAGCTAGCGTCGTTTAGCCCGGAACTCGCCACGCGCGAACGCTGGCTGGTGCTGAACAAAGTGGATTTGCTGCCCGAAGACGAGACCGCCGCGGTGTGCGAAGACATCGTGTCACGGTTGGGCTGGGAAGGGCCGGTCTATCGCATTACGGCACTCGCCGGGGGGGGGACGCACCACCTGGCGAATGACGTTATGAGCTGGCTGGAAGCGCAGGACGCCGAGGCCCGGCGTCTGCGCGAAGAAGAAGACGCGTCGCTTACAGCGCGCTAATGCTGCGCAGAAGGCGGCTCTTATGCCGTGCGGCCTTGTTCTTGTGCAGAATGCCTTTGTTGACCATCGCGTCGATCATTGGCTGGGCGGCCTTGAAAGCGCCGCTGGCGCCGTCTTTGTCGCCGGCTTCAATGGCTGTGGTCACTTTCTTCATTTGGGTGCGCACTTTGGAGCGCATCGCCATGTTGTGCAGGCGGCGCTTGTCGTTCTGGCGGGCGCGTTTGGCTGCTTGTTTCGAATTGGCCACGAGCGGTTACCTTAATATGTTGGTGTGAATTCGGTTGTTGGGCTGACCAGCACCGTCGGTGCGTCAACCAGCCCGGCATTTTCGTGGTTTCCCGGGGGCTTGTCAACGGGCAAATACGCGACGGGGTCGTGGCGGGGCCATAGCCGGGCCACACGGTGACCGGTATCATCCGCGGCGAGCATCGATCAGGTTTTTCGGCCTCTTTAATAATGGGGCGTTTTTGGGGCTTTTGGTGGGAATCTAAGGTGAGAGGCGTGCACGTTTGAGTGCCAAACGGCTCGGATCATTGTCAGTCGTCAGCGGCATGACGCTTCTTTCGCGGGTTTTAGGGCTCGTGCGCGAGGTCGTGTTTGCCCGTTTTCTCGGCGCCGGCGCGGCCATGGACGTGTTTGTCGTGGCCTTCCAGATCCCGAATTTCCTGCGCCGTTTGTTTGCCGAGGGAGCGTTCTCTCAGGCCTTCGTGCCGGTGATCAGTGAGTATCGCAAAAACAAAAGCCACGACGAGGTGCGCGCGCTGAGCGATCGGGTGGCCGGTACGCTGGCCGTGATGCTGCTCGCCGTCACCGTACTTGGAATCGTGGGGGCGCCGGTTGTGATCTGGCTGTTCGCCTCGGGCTTTGATGGTGCGGATGCCGCCAAATTCGATTTGAGCGTGGATCTGTTACGCATCACGTTCCCGTATTTGTTTTTTATTTCCATGACCTCGTTTTGCGCCGGCGTGCTGAACACGTTTGATCGCTTTGCCGTGCCGGCCTTCACCCCGGTGCTGCTCAACGTGTGCATGATCGGCGCGGTCATTGTCGCGGCCCCGTATTTTGACCAACCCGTCGTGGCGCTGGCCTGGGGCGTGTTCGTGGCCGGTATCGCGCAGCTGCTGTTTCAGTTTCCGTTTTTACTGCGCATCAACATGCTGCCGCGACCGCGGTTTGATTTGGCCCATGAGGGCGTGCGCCGGATCCTGCTGCTGATGTTGCCCGCCATCTTTGGCGCCTCGGTCGCACAGGTCAATTTGCTGATTGATCGCAAAATTGCCTCTTATCTGGAGGATGGTTCGATTGCGTGGCTTTACTACTCGGATCGACTGTTGGAATTTCCGTTGGGCATTTTTGCCATTGCGCTTGGTACGGTCATTTTGCCGGGCCTGTCTCGGCAGCGCTCGGCCGGTGAGCACACGGCGTTTTCCAATACGCTGGATTGGGGTTTGCGTTGGGTGGCGCTGATTAGCGTACCGGCGGCGTGCGGGTTGTTTGTGCTGGCCGGTCCCATGGTCAGCGCCGTGTATTTGTACGGTGAGTTCACCGAGTTCAATGCACAGATGGTGCGTTTCAGCCTGATGGCCTACGCCCTGGGT
>JBGCEL010000063.1:0-53238 GCA_045106455.1 Gammaproteobacteria bacterium | reverse complement strand
TTTCCAGCTGCCTCTTAACCTCTTTCCGAGTTAACCCAGTAAGAATCGCAACCCTCGTACCAGACGGACTACGGCCCTCAATCGGAAAGTCAGACGCGGCAACGTCGACGTATACACCCCTCAACTCATCGGCAAACTCATTGAACGAAATTCCGTTTCGAATCAATATCCTGACAAGCGGTGCCATGAACCGACGATAGGCTGCGAGCAGCCCTCTCTTTACGTCGGTATCTTTGTTTTTCCCACCATTTGCCAAGTCGAGTCAGCTCATTGCTTGCTGTTCACATAAGCAGTAATCGGGAAAATAGTCCCACCTCTTTGGCAAAGCAACCCGTGAATGTGAAAGATGGGGTAAAAAGGCCACAATATTTGGGCGGGGAGATTGTAAGTTCCCGTGAAATATAGGGGTTTTTGCTTAGGGGCGCGCGAGGTAGCACGCGATGCCGATCCTGCCGATAATCGCTTCACGACTCTTCGGGCTGGCTACAAGCCTTTGTTTTATATAAAGAAAGCGCTTTTGCCAAACGAATGCACATGAAACTACCTGTTCATGTGATGTCGCAACGGTTTCAGCTTGTAAAAATTTGTAGATGGATGGGCGAATAGACCGAAAAAAATTGCTGTTACCGTGATGGGGATCACAAAAATTGCACATTTGCGCAAATCGCATTTTTTTCAGACAAAAAAAAGCCGGCATCCTTGCCGGCTCGAGTTCGCCTCATCGTTTGGGGGATTCTGAGGTTATGAGCCCTTCCTGGGTACGTGGAGAAGGCTCACTATCTTTATACCCAGCGCCCCCTTAACAATCTGTGAACGGTGTCACATTACCGCCTATTCGGTGGTTGCTTCGGCAGGTTTGGCATCATTCCAGCTCACATTTGCCGATTCTTGCAGGCCACTGATGTAGCTTTCGACCCATTCTCGCTGCAAATTAGCGCGAAGCTCGGCTTCTGAGTCGGCAAAGGGGCGGTCGCGCGTCTGTTCCAGCAGGATCACGTGCCAGCCAAAGCGGGTCTGTGCAGGCTCCGCCGTGTACTTGCCACTTTCCAGCCCAATCGTGGCATTCCAGAATGGCTCGACCATGCGTCCCTGGCCGAACCAGCCCAGATCGCCACCGGTCGGACCGCTGGGGCCAGTAGACTCAGTCTTGGCCAGCTCCTGGAAATCACCGCCGGCATCCAGTTTGGCAATGACAGCTTTCGCGGCTTCTTCGGTTTCAAGAAGAATGTGGCGAGCTTTGTATTCGCGTGCTTCACCAGAGTTCAGGAGTGCCTCGTAGGCACTTTGCACTTTCGCATCATCAATCGGATCTTCTTCACCTTTTTGGCTAATCAGATTCCGAGCCAGCAAACCCATTCTCTGTACGGCAAGCTGCGCCTGCGTGTCGGCGTCATTGCCGATGCCCAGCTTTTCAGCTTCTTGTGCGAGCGCCATCATTTGCGTGAACGCTTCTTGCCCGCGGACACGTTCTTCAGCCGTAACTTCACTGGCGTCTTTACGAAACTGTCCGGACATAAACGCGTTCAGCGTGGCTTCTGCCACGGCCTCGCCATTGATCGTGCCGGCGATCGGGCCAATCGGCGCGGTCGGAGCCGAGGTGGTGCCGTCTTGCGGAGCACACGCGGCGAGGGCGACGGCGCAACAAAGCGCGGAGAGTTTGAGTTTCATTGGTGTTCCTCAGGAATTAAGTGTGGAGGGTGAAAGTTCGCTGTCCTCATCCGGCGTCAAAGCCGTTATGGAGAGCGCGTGAATATCGGTTTTCATTAAATCGTCCAACGCGTCGTAAACGGCGCGATGGCGGGCGAGCGTGCGCTGCCCCATAAATTTGGCACTCACCACCCGCACCTCAAAATGGGCGCGGCCATCCTGCGCTTCGGCGTGGCGGCGATGGCGATGCGTGACGTCTTTAATATCCAGCTGCGACGCCTCTAGTGTCTGCGTTAGTCTCTGGCCGACGGCGTCGAGACGGCTGCGCTGAAGTGCTTTGCGAGTATCGTCACTCATCAGGCGTCCCTTCAAGTTTGTTGTTGCGCGCCGATGTCGAGAACAACCAGAACATCGAGATCAGCAGAAATGCGAACTGCAGACCAAACACGCCAAATACCTTGAATTTGATCCAGAACGCTTCTGAGTAGGTATAGGCCACAAACAGGTTGATCGCACCTACTGCAAGAAAAAACAGTGCCCAGGACAGATTAAGTCCGCGCCACTGTGGGTCGGTGAGCGTGAGGGGATCATCATCTTCCTCGCCCACTTCCGTTAGCGCCATTTCCAGTAACGCCTGGATCGTCGGTTTTTTGCCGCGTAACTGACTGAACAGCAAAATGCCCGAGAATATCCAGAACACAATGGTCATTTTCCATTGAATAAACTTGGGATCGCGAACCAGGATCGTGATCGTGCCGAGCACCAGAAGCAGCCCGGTAATATAGAGGTGTGCCTTTTTCACGCTGCCGGTCGTGAGACGTTCCACACCGAGCAATATTGTGGTGGAGGCCATCAAGACCATGGTCGCAATATAGATGTCGCTAAGCTGGTACGCGCCGAAGAAAAGCACGATCGGCAGATAGACAAAAAGATGTTGCACGAAGGGACCTGCGGTCGAAAAGGCCGTGTATCATAGCGCAACACTCAGGGCGCGCCTAACGCGTCTGTGTGGCCAAACATGGCCGTTATCCTCATAAAATCAGGCCTGACAAAGGTTTATGTCCAAACGAATTCGCATACACCCCGTGACGCCACAGCCACATCGCGTGGTCGAGGCAAGCGCTGTGCTGGCCAGCGGCGGCGTGCTGGTGTACCCGACAGACAGTTGCTATGCCCTGGGCTGCGATCTGGGTAATGCCGACGGCGTGGCCCGCATCCGGCGCATTCGCCACAAATCCACGCAGGAGCCCTTGAGTCTTCTGTGCCGGGATTTGTCCGAGATCGCGATTTTCTCGCGCGTCGACAATCAAGCCTATCGACTGTTGAAGAAACTGACCCCCGGGCCATACACGTTCATTCTCAAGGCCTCACGCGAGGTGCCCAAGCGGGTGCTGGATACCAAGCGCAAAACTATCGGTATCCGCGTGCCGGAGAATGCCGTGGCGCAAGCGCTGCTTGAAGCCCACGGCGCGCCCGTGCTGAGCTCGACAGCGCAGAAGCCGGGCGAGGAGATTGCCTTGAACGATGCAGAGGATATCTGGGATTGGCTGAGCAGCCATGTCGACGCAATGGTGGACGGCGGACCGTGCGGTTTAGAGCCCACCAGCGTGATCGATTTGACCGGGGATGTGCCGCGCGTCGTGCGGGTGGGTGCCGGCGACGTCAGTATGTTCATCTGATCGAATTTACTGTCATGAAAATCAATGCTTTGGCGCTGTGGTAGATAGTGCTGCATCGTCCCACAGGTAACGGTACACTACGCCGTTTGTAGGCAGCGACGCGATGTCGCGGGAGACCCTCTTGAGCACATTGTCCGGCGGCAACGACCGTGTACTTTCAGGTATGCGCTCGTCCGGAAAACTGCATCTTGGCAACTATCACGGCGCGCTCAAAAATTGGGTTCGGTTGCAGCACGAATACGAGTGCTTCTTCTTCGTCGCCGACTGGCATGCACTAACCACCAATTACGCCGACACCACGGCGATCGAAAGTGACGTCATGGACATGGCCATCGACTGGCTGTCCGCGGGGATCAATCCGCGCTCGTCGACGGTGTTCGTGCAGTCGCTGGTGCCCGAGCACGCCGAGCTGCATTTACTGCTCTCGATGATGACGCCGCTGAGCTGGCTCGAGCGCGTGCCCACCTACAAAGATCAGCAGGAAAATTTGCGTGATCGCGATTTGGCCACGTACGGCTTTCTTGGTTATCCGCTTTTGCAAAGCAGCGACATTCTTATCTACAAGGCGCAGTACGTGCCGGTCGGTGAAGATCAGGTGGCGCATGTGGAGATCACGCGTGAAGTGGCGCGTCGCTTTAATCATATGTACGGCCGTGAGCCAGACTTCGAGACCAAGATCGAACGCGCCATCCGCAATTTGGGCAGCAAGGCCGCGCGTTCCTATCGCCAGGCGCTTAAAGCGTACCAAGAGAAGGGCAACACCGGTGCGTTGGCGGCGGGCCAAACGCTGGTCAACGAACATGCCAGTCTGGCGCTAGCCGATCGCGAACGTCTGCTCGGTCACTTAGAGGGTTCGGGTCGTACCATTTTGATTGAGCCGGAAGCGCTGCTGGCACCGGTGAAAAAAATGCCGGGACTCGACGGGCGCAAAATGTCCAAGTCCTACGGCAACACGATCGGATTGCGTGAAGATCTCGACGAGGTGGCGCAAAAACTCAAGACCATGCAAACCGACCCTGCGCGTGCGCGGCGCACGGACCCCGGTAATCCGGAGAAGTGTCCGGTGTGGGATTTGCACAAGGTTTATTCTGATGACTCGACGCGCGAATGGGTCGACAAGGGTTGCCGCACGGCGGGAATTGGCTGCATCGAGTGTAAGAAGCCCATGATCGACGCGGTGATAGAGGAGCTGAAACCGATTCAGGAGCGTGCCAAAGAATACGTGCAGGATCCTGAGCAGGTGCGCAACATTCTGCGCGAAGGCAGCGAAGCGGCGCGCGACGTCGCGCGTGACACGATGACCGAAGTACGCAGTGCCATGCGTCTCGACTACTTTTAGGCGGCGCTGTGAGCGAACAAAACAATGAAGCCGATGACAACGGCGTGAAGCTCGAAGTGGTTGAGCCACCGAAGGCACCCGAGCTTGAGCTTGCGGAGGGCGCAGCGAAACAGGTTGAGATGCCGTTCGCGGTGGTCGACGGCGAGCCGGTCACTCAATTACCGCAAGACCTCTACATTCCGCCGTACGCGCTCAAGGTGTTTCTTGAGGCGTTCGAAGGCCCGTTGGATCTTCTGCTGTATCTCATCAAAAAACAGAATCTCGATATTCTGAATATTCCGATTGCGCAGATCACCATCCAGTACACCGAGTACATTGAGCTGATGCGCGACATGCAGCTGGAGCTTGCCGGCGACTATCTGGTGATGGCCGCAATGTTGGCGGAAATTAAGTCGCGCATGTTGCTGCCCCGACCGGTGTCCGAAGAAGGCGAAGAAGAAGATCCGCGCGCCGAGCTCATTCGACGCCTGCAAGAATACGAACGCTACAAACAGGCCGCTACAGATCTCGACACGTTGCCGCGTTTGGAGCGCGATCACTATGTCGCGGTCGTGGAAGAGCCCGAGGCGGAGATTGTTGAGGTTCTGCCGGACATCGATCTGAAAGAGCTCTTGCACGCGCTGTCCGACGTTATGCGGCGGGCCCAAATGTACACGCACCATCAGGTGCAAAAAGAAACGCTGTCGGTGCGCGAGCGCATGGGTGACGTGCTCTCTACGCTCAATCACAAGGAGTTTCACGACTTCGCCAAACTGTTTTCCCCGGAAGAGGGGCGCATGGGCGTCGTCGTCACATTTCTTGCGATCTTGCAGCTGGTCAAAGAATCACTGGTCGAGCTGGTGCAGGCCGAGCCCTATGCCGCCATCCATGTGAAGGCAGCGGGTGCGCCGGAAGCCGTCGGCGAAGAGCCGGATCTTGACGCGCTGGAAGACCAGACCGACACACCACAATCAGATAATTCCGATACGGATCATTGATGGACAAAACCAAACTCAAGAACGTCGTTGAAGCGGCGTTGATGTGCGCCGGCCAGCCGCTGGAACCGAATGACATCCTGCGCCTGCTGGACGAAGAAGATCGCCCGTCGCGCAAAGAACTCACCGAGGTGATTGACGAACTGGCGACGGACTATGACGGTCGCTCCGTTGAGCTGAAGAAAGTGGCCAGCGGTTTTCGGATTCAGGTGCGCAGCGAGTACAGCGAATGGCTAGGCCGGCTTGGCGGTCAGCGTTCGCCCAAATACTCGCGAGCACTGCTAGAAACACTGGCGCTGGTGGCGTATCGCCAGCCGGTGACGCGCGGTGAGATTGAGAGTGTGCGCGGCGTGAGCGTGAGCTCGAACATTGTGCGCACGCTGCTCGAACGCGGTTGGGTGCGTATTGTAGGCCACCGCGATGTGCCGGGGCGTCCTGCCATGCTCGGCACGACCAAAGAATTTTTGGACTATTTTGGATTGTCGTCACTCGACGAACTGCCGGCGCTGTCGGAGCTCAAGGATTTTGACAGCATCAATGTGGAGCTGGAGTTTGACCTCCCGCCAGAAGTGGAGGGCGAGGGCACACCCCCTGCAGAGGGCGACGCCGATGTGCAGGTGCGCAGCGACAACGATGAAGCACTCGAAGACATCATGGACAGCGATGAAGAGCCTGCGGAGTCGGAGGACGAAGACGCCGAGTTGCTGAACGATATTCAGGAATCGCAAGATGCGGCGCGCGAAGACGAACAGGGTGACCCTGACCCCGCGGATCGCGCTGACGATGACGTATCGGACGACGACTCCGTTGACGACGACGCTTCAGATGATGATTCTGACGACGACGACGACGACGACGACGACGACGACGACGACGACGACGACGACGACGACGACGACGACGACGACGACGACGACGACGACGACGACGACGACGATGACGATGACGATGACGATGACGATGACGATGACGATGACGACGATGACAGCCGCAACCGCCCGGCAGCGCAATAGATGATTTTCGTCGTGCGACAGTCATGACCGACGGCGTGCGCATCAACAAAGCGTTGGCGCAGTCCGGTGTGGCGTCGCGTCGTGAAGTGGAGCGCTTGATTAATGCCGGTCGCATTACTGTAAACGGCAAAGAGGCCGTTTTGGGCCAGCGACTGGTCGCCACCGATGAAGTAGAGCTGGACGAGAAACCGATCGAGCTCAAACTGGAGGCGTCCGGTGGTCACGTCATCATGTACAACAAGCCGGTAGGGCAGGTGTGTACGCGATCAGACCCTGAAGGTCGCACCACGGTTTTTTCCAAGCTGCCCGAACCGCCCAGCGGTCGGTGGATCAGCGTGGGTCGACTCGATATCAATACCAGTGGTTTGCTGCTATTCACCACGGACGGCGATCTGGCCAACCGACTCATGCATCCCTCGTCGCAGGTTGAACGCGAATACGCCGTGCGCGTGTTGGGCGACCTGAGCGCCGAGTCAATGCAGATACTACTCAAAGGCGTTGAGCTCGACGACGGCATGGCGCGTTTTACAGACATCCAGGCCGGCGGTGGCGAAGGCGCCAACCAGTGGTACTACGTCGTGCTAACGGAAGGTCGACAGCGCGAAGTGCGCCGCTTGTTTGAGGCCGTGGGCAGTCGTGTCAGTCGCTTGATTCGCGTGCGCTACGGCAACGTCATCATGGAGCGCGATATGGGTGCAGGACGCACAAGGCCGCTCACCGACAGCCAAATGTCCGGCTTGCACAAAGCCGCAAAAGGTCCCACGCAACGCCGTCCACGCAAGCCGCGTCATCCGCGCAAAAAACACGACCGCAAATAAGCGCTCGTTCAGGTCTTTGGGGCCTGCGCATCAAACGTCTTGCCATTGACCGGCAGGCTTTGCGGACTCAATAAATAGCCGAACGCCGGAGCCACCATCTCGGGTGTCGCCAGTACGGTCGGGTCTTCTGCCGGGTACGCGGAACGACGCATCAGGGTGCGCGTGGCACCAGGGTTGACGGTATTGACCCTTGGTCGGCCTTCGCATTCTTCGGCCAGCGTTTGCATTAAACCTTCCACGCCAAATTTTGACACGCTGTACGCGCCCCAGTGTGCTCGGCCCACACGCCCGACACTGCTGGTGGCGAACACAATGCTGCCGTCCGCACTTTCTGTTAGCAGCGGCAAGCAGGCCTGCGTGAGTAAAAACGGGGCGCTGAGATTCACGTGCATCACGTTGTGCCAGGTCATCGCCGGATAGTGCTCAATGGTGGACATCTCGCCAAGCAGGCCGGCAATGTGCGCCAATCCGTCCAGTCTTCCAAACGCTTCTTTCACGGCCGCAGCGGCGGCGCGATAGTCGTCGATCGTCGCCTTAAGCAGATCCAGTGCAAGCAACGTGGCGGGGGCGCCACCGGCTTTTTGAATTTCGTCGTCGACTTTCTCCAAACCCTTCACATTGCGACCACACAGGATGACCTGTGCACCACCGCCGGCGCACAGATGAGCAAGTGCGCGACCAATGCCGCGATTGGCGCCGGTGATCATGATTACGCGATCTTTTAGCGAAGTAGGGTCGAGATCGGGCTGATCCAAAACATCAATCACATGGGTCACAGTGGGTTCCTCATTTCGAGTAGGTGAGCGAATTTAAAATCAGGCGCGGCGTGCTGCGCGCCATGCAATAAAGAGTTTACGCCAAGGCGGCAGCGACGGGCTTTGTTCGCCGCTCGGTGTCTCGACAATTTTGGGCCATTGAGCGATGCGCAGTGCCAGTAAAGCGTGACTGGCGACGCCGTAGCGCGCCGCTTCAGCCGGTTTGCGCGCGGTCTCCAGATGCTGCGTCAATGCTGCTGCCATGCTCGCGTCGTCAGATGTGTTGGGCAAGGTCAGGGGAGCCGATGGCTGCTCGGCAAAGGCGGGCTCGCGAGATTCCCGCACCATATCGATCACGCCATGCACCCTTGCCAGCGCCATCGAACTTGCGGGGTCTACGGGGCGCTGCTCGATTCGTGCGAGCACCGCATGCAGTGCACCCACGCGCATACTAAGGTACTCGTCCAGATTGTCGTCATCGACGTCAACGCGATTAAAATCCATGACCGCGCCATGCAGCAGCGTATTGAGATCGTCAATCAACGCTTCGCTTGCGTGGCTCAAAAGAGGTTCGAGCGCCGGATGCGCGGCGCGCGCTTCGCGCAGCTGCCCAAGCGCATCATGCCACCAGGCTATTTTGCTTGGGGCGACGTCTGCGGCAATCGCGAGCAAGTTGCGGATGTGTTGGTGAAACGCGAACGCGGCCGCGGTCGCATGGCGCGTTGCGGCCGGTGCCATCAACGTGGCGTAATGCGCATCGCTGGCCGGTTCGAGATAGCGTTCGATAAATGTTGCCGTGGCATCACTCATTCAACGCGTTCCGAGGGCGATTCGGGGCTTGGTGTGGTGTCTTCTGTCGCCCCAGAGCGAGCGTCGCGCACGGTGGCGTCCAGTGCTTCAAGAGCTTCGATATCCTTCTTGCTGCTAACGCCCAGCTCGGTGAACTTGCGTGCGCCTGGCAGCACCTGGCGTTCAAGTGAGCCGACGGCCGCGTTGTAGGCTTTCACGCTTTGCGACAGCGTCGCGCCTACTTTAGCCAGATGGCTCGAGAACGTCGCCAGACGGTGATACAAACTTTGGGCGAGATCGCGAATCTCTTTGGCGTTGTCATTGAGCTCCATCTGACGCCAGCCGTGAGCGACGGTTTTGAGCAGCGCCATCAAACTGGACGGCGTGGCCAGAATGACCTTTTGGCGTAGGGCGTCGTCAATCAGCTGTGGTTCCACTTCAAGTGCTGCCGACAAAAACGGATCGCCGGGAATAAACAACACGACAAACTCCGGTGCGCTTTCAAACTGTTGCCAGTACTGCTTGCTCGCAAGCGCTTTGACGTGCTCGCGAATGTGCCGCGCGTGGCGTGCCATTTGTTTTTTTCGGTCGTCATCGCTGGTGGCCTCAAAAGCGGCGATATAGGCATCCAGCGGCGTTTTGGCATCGACCACCATGGAGCGGGATTCGGGCAGTCGCACCACCATATCCGGGCGCCAAATACCGTCTTCGTCGGTACGCTGCACTTGCTCAAAAAAATCGCAGCGATCGACCATGCCGGCCAGCTCCGCGATGCGTCGCAACGTCATCTCGCCCCATTGACCGCGGACCTCCGGGCGCTTCAGCGCCCCGACGAGATTGCCGGTTTCCTGCTGCAACGCGCGCTGCGCTTCGCCGACCGCTCGCAGTTGCGCGGTCAGGCTGCCGAACGCTTCATGGCGATTTTTCTCTACGGCATCGATCTGGGCGCGGGTCTTGTTGAGTGCTTCGGTGATTGGCGCCACGAGCTGTGAGACGGCTTTTTCCTTTTCCTCAAGCGAGGCGTTGGCGCGCTCCTGATATCGCCCCAGGTTTTCCGTGGCGAGACGCAAAAAGGTCTGACTGTTGTATTGCAACGATCGATTGGCAAGTGAGTCGAAGGTGGCGCCAAGACGCTGGCCGGCGACGTCGATCATCGCTTCGCGCTCGGCGTCCAGGCTCTCGGTGTTGGCGATTTGCGCAGCGAGCGCATCGGCACGCGCGGCTTGCTCACGTGCACGCCCGGCGTAAATCAGCCCGAAAACCAAAGCGCCGATGAAAAAACCGAATCCGCAACCAACCGCGGCGGCGATGAGCTGCGCTTGGGTGATAACCACGCGTCAGGCGGCGAGCAGGCGATCAACCTGCTGATGCAGCTGTGCGACCGAATCAACCAGAAAATCGGCGCCCCAGCGTGATGCGCAATCGTCTTCCAAAATATAGCCATAGCCCGCCGCGATGGTCGTCATTCCTGCGCTGCGCCCGGCGACGATGTCGCGTTCAGCGTCGCCAACATAAATGCAGCGGTTGGCCGGTACGCCGATGTGCTTGGCGGCGTGCAGCAACGGCATCGGGTGGGGTTTGCGCTGGGCCAGCGTGTCGCCGGCAATATGCACGCCCATACGTTCGAGGAGCCTCAGGTCGGTGAGCAACGAGTGGCTCAGTCCGCCGGGTTTATTGGTCACCACACCCCAGTGCACGCCGCGTGCTTCGAGCGTGGCCAGAAATGGCGCCATGCCCTCGAACAAGTTACTTGAGCGCGAGACGCGCTGCTCGTAAACCGCCAAAAATTCTCGGATGTAGCGTTGGGTGTCGTCCTCGTTTTGCGGCTCAAACGCAAAATCGACCAGCGCGCGAGAACCATGTGACACGCGCGTGCGCAGTGGTGCGAATGGCAGTTCAGGACGCTCGCGTGAGGTGAGCATGTCGTTAACCGCGCCGGCCATGTCCGGCGCCGTGTCGATCAGCGTGCCATCGAGATCAAACAAGACGGCGGCAGGCGCGTTCACGTTGCGGTCTCGCGACGAAACGTCATCATGTAGTTCACGTCCACATCGTCGCTAAGGCGATACACGCGGGTAATTGGATTGTAGGTCAGCCCGGTCATGTGCTCGAGTACAAGGCCCGCGTCTCCCGCGGCCTGGTCGATTTCAGATGGTTTTAGGAACATCTGATAATTGTGCGTGCCTCGGGGCAGCATGCCGAGCACATACTCGGCAGCGATGACGGCCAACGCATAGGATTTGGGGTTGCGATTGATGGTGGCGAAAAACGCGCGGCCGCCGGGCTTTAGCAACTGGGCGCACGCCGCAATGACCTTTTCCGGTGCCGGTACGTGCTCGAGCATCTCAAGGCAGGTGACCGTATCAAACTGCCCCGGGTGCTCGGCGGCCAGCGCCTCGGCGGTGGTGTGCTGATAGTCCACCGCGACCTCACGCGCCTGTGCATGCTCACGCGCGACCTCCAGTGCCGCCACGGATTGATCCACACCGATCACGTCAGCGCCACGACGGGCCATGGCTTCGCTGAGCAGGCCGCCGCCGCAACCGATATCGGCCACGCGACTGTTTTTCAGTGCGGCACGCGCATCGATGTAATTGAGCCGCAGCGGGTTGATGGCGTGCAGCGGGCCGGAATCGCCATCGGGGTCCCACCAGTGCTCGGCGAGCGCATCGAACTTGGCAACTTCGGACGAATCAACGTTGGGCATGGTTTTGGTGTTCATCGCGGACGCATTGTCCACTAATTCGGGGCTCAGCGCAGCCGTTCACGGTCGGGCCTTCAAATTGTCTCTGACAGGGCGTGTTCGTGGGCATCGCCAGCGGGCGTTCAGAGCAGCGCAAGTAGCATGAATGCAAACGTATTTTTACCCTCGTCGAAGGTGCGAAAACAGGCCTTTTTATGGTAGGATACGAAGCCGTAAAACAAAGCACTTCGACGAGCGCGATGTCCTGCATTCCAAAGCCATATTTGGAGTGCGTTGATACCTTCGTTTGTCGGCGAAAACACGGGTATTCCGTGCCGCTTGCAGATCGACTGAAAGAGCACGCAAACACAGCATGACCGACGAATCACGCGATATTCTCCAGGTCCGTCTCGAAGACGAAATGAAGCAGTCCTACCTCGATTACGCCATGAGCGTGATCGTGGGTCGTGCGCTGCCAGACGTTCGTGACGGCCTTAAACCTGTGCATCGGCGCGTGCTCTACGCGATGCGAGTGCTGGCCAACGACTACAACAAGCCGTACAAGAAATCGGCGCGTGTGGTGGGCGATGTGATCGGTAAATACCACCCACACGGCGATTCGGCTGTGTACGACTCCATTGTGCGTATGGCGCAGCCGTTTTCGATGCGCTACATGCTCGTGGATGGGCAAGGTAACTTTGGGTCGGTCGATGGCGATCCGCCGGCGGCGATGCGTTACACCGAAGTGCGCATGGCGAAAATGGCTCACGAGTTGCTGGCCGATCTGGATAAGTCCACGGTCGATTTCGTACCCAACTACGACGACAAAGAAACCGAACCGGCGGTCTTGCCGACGCGCGTCCCCAACCTGCTGGTCAACGGTTCGTCGGGTATTGCGGTGGGTATGGCCACCAACATCCCGCCGCACAACATGGGCGAGGTGATCGATGCCTGCGCCATGCTGCTGGATGCCCCGGACAGTACGATCCCTGAGTTGATGCAGAAACTGCCAGGGCCGGATTTTCCGACCGCCGGCACCATTAACGGCGCGGCGGGCATTCGTCAGGCCTACGAGACCGGTCGTGGCCGTATCTACGTGCGTGCTCGCACTCACGTGGAGCCCGTGTCCAAGGAAAAAAATGCACTGATCGTCACGGAGCTGCCGTTCCAGGTAAACAAGGCGCGTTTGCTGGAGAAGATTGCCGAGCTCGTGCGTGAAAAACGTATCGAGGGTATTTCCGATTTGCGCGACGAATCGGACAAAGACGGCATGCGCATGTTTATCGAGCTCAAGCGCGGTGAAAATGCCGATGTTGTGCTGAACAATCTCTATAAGCAGACGATGTTGCAGACCGTGTTTGGCATCAACATGGTGGCGCTGACCGAGGGTCAGCCGCGTCTCATGAATCTCAAAGAGATTCTGACGGCGTTCTTGCGTCATCGTCGTGAGGTAGTCACTCGCCGCACGATCCACGATTTAAAGAAAGCCCGTGCGCGTGCACATGTTCTTGAAGGTCTTGCAGTGGCGCTGGCCAACATCGACGAGATGATTGAGCTGATCAAGCGTTCCAGTACGCCGGCGGATGCGCGCGAGGCATTGGTCGCGAAACGGTGGGAGCCGGGCCTGGTTAATGATTTGCTGGCACGCGCCGGTGCCGAGGCCACGCGCCCAGAAGATATTGAAGGCGAGTGGGGGTTGATCGACGGCGGTTATCAACTTTCGGCCATTCAGGCCAAAGCCATTCTCGACATGCAGTTGCACCGTTTGACCGGTCTCGAGCAAGACAAAATTGGCAATGAATACAAAGAGATTCTGCTAACTATTGAGGATTTGCTTGATATATTGTCGAGCCGTGAACGCCTCACCAGCGTCATCCGCGATGAGCTGGCGACTTGCCGTGCCGACTACGCCGATGATCGACGCACGGAAATCTCTCACGATCATTCCGATCTCACGGATGAAGATCTGATTCCGGAAGAGGACGTCGTCGTGACGTTTTCGCATGCGGGCTACGCCAAGGCGCAGCCGCTGGATTCCTATCAGTCGCAGAAGCGCGGTGGTCGCGGCAAGAGCGCCACGCAGGTGAAAGACGAAGATTTTATTGATCAGCTGTTTGTCGCCAACACCCACGACACGCTTTTGTGTTTCTCAAGCCTCGGTAAGGCGTACTGGCTGAAGGTGTATCAGATGCCGCAGGCCGGTCGCGGTGCGCGCGGCAAGCCCATTGTGAATTTGCTGCCGCTCGAAGACGGTGAACGTATCAACGCCGTGCTGCCCGTGCGCGAGTACGAGGAAGACAAATATATCTTCATGGTGACCAGTCAGGGCACCGTGAAGAAAACGCCGCTGAGTGCGTTCTCGCGACCACGAACCAACGGCATTATCGCGTTGGGTCTGCACGATGACGATTATTTGGTCAGCGCCGAGATTACCGATGGTGATCACGAGGTGTTCCTGTTTGCGACCACCGGCAAGGCCATCCGTTTCCATGAGTCCGACGTGCGTGCCATGGGTCGAACGGCGGCGGGTGTGCGCGGTATTCGGTTGCCCGATGGTGCCCGTGTTGTAGCGCAAATTGCTGTCCCGGCGGCGGCCGACGATAACGCGGACAACGCGCCCCTGATTCTCACCGCCACGGCCAACGGCTATGGCAAGCGCACCGCGATTGCTGAGTACAACGTGCAGGGACGGGGTGGTCAGGGTGTGATCGGCATCCAAACCTCGGAACGCAATGGCGATCTGGTGGGCGCACTGCTGGTGGCACCGGAAGATCAGATCATGCTCATTACCAGTGCCGGCGTATTGGTCCGCACCTCGGTCAGCGATGTCTCCATTATCGGTCGCAATACTCAGGGTGTACGCCTGATTCGCCCACAAGATGAGGACGAGCTTGTCGGGCTTGCGCGTCTCCAGGGCCTCGAAGATGACGATGCGGACGGTGACGACGACGATGAGACCGATGGCGATGCGGACGTGGACACTGCCACAGAAGGCGACGCGGACTAGCGGTCCACGCGCCTGATTTTGGCCATGCGCGTTTTCAATTTCAGCGCCGGCCCGGCCACGCTGCCGGAGGTCGTCCTGCAGCGCATTCGCGACGACCTGCCCAACTGGGCGGGCAGCGGCATGGCCGTGATGGAAGTGAGCCATCGCAGTCGCGAGTTTGTTGCGCTGGCGCACCGTGCTGAATTCAATTTGCGTGCGCTCCTGAATATCCCTGATAACTATCGCGTGTTGTTCATGCAAGGCGGCGCAACAGCGCAGTTCGCGGCCGTGCCGCTAAATTTGTGCGCACCAGATGCCCATGCGGATTACGTTGTGACCGGCACCTGGGGCCAAAAAGCGATCAAGCTTGGTGCGCCATTCGTGCAGCCGCGTATCGCCGCGGACGCGCAAAGCAACGGATTTACCCGCATCCCCGAACGTCAGAGCTGGTCGCTTTCAGATTGTGCGGCGTACGTGCATTACACCCCGAACGAAACAATCGGTGGTGTCGAATATGCCGAGATTCCAGACGTCGGTGATGTGCCGTTGGTTGCTGATATGTCGTCCACCATTTTGTCCCGGCCGCTCGATGTGTCGAAGTTTGGGGTGATCTATGCGGGCGCACAGAAAAACATCGGTCCGGCGGGTCTGACGCTTGTGATTGTGCGTGATGATCTGCTCGACCGGGCACGTGCGGACACGCCAAGCGTTCTGCACTACAAGACCATGGCCGAAGCGGATTCCATGGCCAATACGCCGCCCACGTTTACCTGGTACGTGGCTGGTCTGGTTTTCGAATGGTTACAAGAACTGGGCGGCCTTGAGGTAATCGCGGAGCAAAATCGGGCTAAAAAGGAGGCGTTGTACGGCGCCATCGACGACAGCGAGTTTTACCATAACCCGATTCATCCGCCGCATCGCTCGTGGATGAATGTGCCGTTTTTGCTCAAAGACCCGGCGCAGGAATCGCGCTTCCTGACGCAGGCGTCAGAGGCTGGTCTTGCCAATCTAAAGGGTCATCGTTCTGTGGGTGGTATGCGCGCGAGTCTCTACAATGCGATGCCCATGGCGGGCGTAGAGGCCCTTATCGATTTCATGCGCGAATTTGAGCGAAGCGCCTGATTGGCGGCGCAATTATTTTTCAGGCAGGTACACTCGAGGCATGACAGACCTTTCTAAAATACGTGAGAAGATTGATCGTCTCGATCGCGAAATTCAGGCACTGATCAGCGAGCGCGCGCAGGTGGCTCAGGACGTCGGTATGACCAAGCGCGCCGGCGCCAATCCCGGCGACTACTACCGACCCGAGCGTGAGGCTCAGGTGTTACGCGGCGTCATTGAACGCAATGACGGGCCGCTACGTGACGAAGAAATTGTGCGTTTGTTTCGCGAAATCATGTCGGCGTGTCTGGCGCAACAGGAGCCGCTGAAGGTGGCGTTCCTCGGGCCCGAAGGCACCGTGTCGCAGGCGGCGGTCATCAAGCATTTTGGCCACTCCGTGCGCGCTGTGGCGTTACCGACCATTGAAGAGGTGTTCGCTGAGATCGAATCGGGCGTCGCCGATTTCGGCATAGTGCCGGTCGAAAATTCCAGTCAGGGCACCATCACCAACAGTTTCGATTTGTTTGTTTCGTCGGAGCTGCACATTTGCGGCGAAGTGGCGTTGCGTATCGAGCAGCATCTGATGTCGCGTCAAACCAAGCTCGAAGACGTACAACGACTGTATGCCGATGGTGCGTCGCTGTCTCAATGTCGGGGTTGGCTCAAAGACAACATGCCGGGCGTCGAATGCGTGGCGGCGAGCAGTAGCGCCGGTGCCGCACGTCGCGCGCGTGAGGATCACACGGCAGCAGCGATAGCGGGCCAAGCCGCTTCCGAGGTTTACGGGCTCAATGTGTTGGTGCCGAACATCGAGGATCGCGCGGACAACACCACGCGCTTTTTGGTTATTGGCCGCGAGTTGTTTGCGGCGAGCGGTAGCGACAAGACCTCGCTGCTGCTGTCATCGTCGCATCAGCCTGGCGCACTGCAGGCGCTGCTCTACACGCTGTCGACCCACGACATTAATATGACACGTATTGAATCGCGTCAGGCGCGACGCGGCGAACAGGAGTTTGTGTTCTTCGTTGATGTGGAGGGCCACACTGACGACGACGCCGTGGCGACCGCGCTGAACGAACTGGAAAAAGCGGGCTACCTGATGCGCGTTCTTGGTTCGTATCCCCACGCGGTTTTGTGAGGACGGCGCAATGTATCGAATAGCGCCTGGCTGCAGGCTCACCGGCGACATTCGCGTGCCGGGCGACAAATCCATTTCGCATCGTGCGTTGATGTTTGGCGCCATCGCGCGCGGCACTACCGACGTGCGCAATCTGCTCGAAAGCGAAGACTGTCTGGCTACCCTCAATGCGCTATTGGCGCTGGGCGCCAACATCGAAAAACTGGGCGTTGGTCATTATCGGATTGTTGGTGTCGAGCATTTGGTGAGCGCGGGCAAGCCCATTGATTGCGGCAACTCGGGCACCGGCATGCGCTTGTTGTCCGGCCTGATCGTGGGGCAGGGCATTTCTGCCACGCTGGTCGGCGATGACTCGCTGATGGGGCGCCCGATGAAACGCATTTCTGAGCCGCTGCGGGCGCAGGGTGCCGTCGTGCGCACGGCCGACAACGGCTGCCCACCGGTGATCATTGAGGCCGGTGCGGTCTTGCGTGCGTCCACGCATGAGCTGGCCGTGGCCAGCGCGCAGGTGAAGTCAGCAATACTGTTGGCGGGCCTCGGTGCCGCCGGTGCCACGCGTGTCAGTGAGCCTGCTCACTCCCGTGACCACACCGAGCGCATGCTGCAGGGCTTTGGCGTAGAGCTTGCTGTGGACGGTCTCACCGTTGAAGTGGTGGGGCCGCAAACGCTCAGCGCGTGCGATGTCACGGTGCCGGCGGATCCGTCGTCGGCGGCGTTTTTTGCGGTGGCCGCCGCGCTCGCTCCGGGCAGCGATATCACCTTGTTGAAAGTGGGTATGAACCCAACACGCAGCGGGTTTGTGGATGTACTTGAGCGCATGGGGGCGCGTATCGAGCGCCTTAATGCTTCTACTGTCGGCGGTGAGCCGGTGTGCGACTTGCGAGTGCGCAGTGGACCGCTGACCAATATCGATGTGCCGCCGAATTGGGTTGCACGTACGATCGATGAATTCCCGGTGTTGTTTGTTGCCGCAGCGATGGCAAAGGGCGTCATGCGGGTGCGTGGTGCGCGTGAGCTGCGGGTCAAGGAAACCGATCGTTTGGCCGTAACGGCCGCGGGTCTTGAAACGCTGGGTGTGCAGTGCGAGTTATATGATGACGGCATTGATGTGCACGGCGGTGCGCTCAAGGGCGGGCATGTGCACAGCGGCGGTGATCATCGTATTGCGATGGCCTTTGCCGCTGCGGGCACGGTAGCGGCCGACGTCGTGACGGTGGAGGACACAGCGAATGTGGCAACGTCTTTTCCAAATTTTGCAGCGTTGGCGTGCAGCGCCGGATGGCAGGTCGACCATGTCGGCGATTGATCGGGTGCCGGTGCTGGCGCTTGATGGTCCGAGCGGTGCGGGTAAGGGCACTGTCGCGCGCCGCGTTGCCGATCATCTTG
The DNA here is from genome assembly GCA_045106455.1 of Gammaproteobacteria bacterium. Taxonomy (GTDB): domain Bacteria; phylum Pseudomonadota; class Gammaproteobacteria; order Steroidobacterales; family JBCCMA01; genus JBCCMA01. Next base: position 34,930 of record JBGCEL010000063.1, on the reverse strand, counting down.
GCTGGCATCTGCTCGACAGTGGCGCGTTGTATCGACTGACCGCCCTCGGCGCCAAGCGTGCCGGCGTGGCGCTGGATGATGTTGAAGGTCTGCTGGGTGTGATCGAGCGCAGTGAGATCGAGTTTGAATCGACCGCCGACGGCGATGAATTGGTGTTGTTAGACGGCGCAACGGTGACCGATGAAATTCGCACCGAGCAAGCGGGTGACGCCGCCTCGACCGTCGCATCGATCCCGGCCGTGCGTGAGGCACTTGTTGCTAAGCAACACTCCTTTGCCCAAATGCCCGGACTGGTGGCCGATGGTCGCGACATGGGCACCATTATTTTTCCGCATTCGCGCCTCAAAGTTTTCCTGACAGCAAGCGCCGAAGAGCGGGCCAAAAGGCGGCATAAGCAGTTGAAGCAGAAGGGTATTGATGGTACCTTTGCCGCCCTTTACGAGGACATCCGTCGACGCGATGAGCGTGACGCGGGGCGATCTATCGCGCCGCTGGTGCCAGCTTCCGATGCCAGAACGTTGGATACAACGTCTATGAGCATTGAGGAAGTGGTTTCGATCATCGTCGAAATGGCGGAAAAGTCGTTTAAATGAATCGTACGGCCACAAAAGGATTTGAGGCCATGTTTGTCAACCCGTCAGCAGCAGGAGCGACCGACGGAGCTGTATTTAACGGGCGTTATGCCCAGGAACTTTAACCATCATGTCAGAGAATTTTGCGGAGTTATTTGAAGAGAGTATTGCTAGTCACCAGATGAAGCCAGGCACTATTTTAAGTGCCAGCGTGGTGGCTGTGAACTCAGACGTTGTCATCGTCAATGCGGGCCTCAAGTCCGAAGCGGTGATTCCGTCCTCCCAGTTCTACAACGAAACCGGCGACCTCGAAGTTGTGGTCGGCGACGTTGTGGAAGTCGCGCTGGACTCATTTGAGGACGGCTTCGGCGAAACGCGTTTGTCGCGCGAGAAAGCCAAGCGTGCCCGTACGTGGACGCGGCTTGAAAAATCATTTGAAGATTCAGAGATCGTCAACGGTGTTATTAACGGTCGCGTCAAAGGCGGCTTCACGGTTGAGATCGACAATGTTCGAGCATTTTTGCCCGGCTCGCTGGTGGATATCCGCCCGGTTCGCGATCCCGGCTATCTCGAAGGCAAAGTTCTCGAATTTAAAGTTATTAAGCTTGACCAGCGTCGCAACAACGTCGTCGTGTCACGTCGTGCAGTCGTAGAAGAAGAGTACAGCGCAGAACGCGAAGCGCTGCTCGACTCGCTGCAGGAAGGCAACGTCGTAAAAGGTATCGTCAAGAACCTGACCGACTACGGTGCGTTTGTTGACCTCGGCGGTATCGACGGCCTGCTGCACATCACGGACATGGCGTGGAAGCGCGTCAAGCATCCGTCGGAAGTTGTAAACGTCGGTGACGAAGTCGAAGTGAAAGTGCTGAAATTTGACCGCGAACGCTCACGCGTCTCGCTGGGCATGAAGCAGCTTGGTGCGGATCCATGGCAGGCATTGGCCCGTCGTTACCCAGCCAACACACGTCTGTTCGGTAAGGTCACCAACATCGCTGACTACGGTTGCTTTGTGGAAGTGGAAGAGGGCGTTGAAGGCCTCGTTCACGTTTCAGAAATGGACTGGACGAACAAAAACGTCAATCCTTCGAAAGTGGTTCAAATTGGTGACGAAGTGGAAGTCATGGTGCTCGAGATTGACGAAGAGCGCCGTCGTATTTCGCTTGGTATCAAGCAGTGCAAATCTAACCCATGGGCTGAGTTTGCGGCTGTCTACAACAAGAACGATCGTGTTAACGGTCAGATCAAGTCGATCACCGATTTCGGTATCTTCGTTGGTCTGAACGGCGAAATCGACGGTCTGGTTCACCTGTCGGATCTCTCGTGGGATCTGCCGGGCGAAGAAGCCGTGCGCAACTACACGAAGGGTCAGGAAGTCGAAGCCGTGGTGCTTGCCATTGATCCTGAGCGTGAGCGCATCTCGCTGGGCATCAAGCAGCTCGACCGCGATCCATTCTCGACCTACCTGGCGGACAATCCGAAGGGGACGTTGGTCACCGGTATCGTGCGCGAAGTGGACGCCCGCGGCGCAATCATCGATCTGGCCGACGGTATCGAGGGCTATCTGCGTGCCTCGGAACTGTCGCGCGACCGCGTGGAAGACGCACGTACGGTGCTCAAAGCTGGCGAGGAAGTGGAATCCCGCTTCACCGGCGTTGATCGCAAGAACCGTCGTATGTCATTGTCTATTAAAGCGAAGGAAGTCTACGAAGAGGCAGCTGCAGTGGAAGAGTACGGCTCAACCTCAGCAGGCGGCACCACACTTGGCGACCTTCTGAAAGATAAGATGTCAGGACAGGATTCCTGATTACGTTGTAATGCGAGCCTCCGGTCGGTCTGCGACCGGAGGCAAGCGTTAACGGAATGCGATAAAGAATAAAGGCGTAGCAATGACGAAATCAGAACTCATCGAAGCCATCGCTCGAAAACAAAAGCACCTGCCAGCCAAGGATGTAGAACTGGCCGTGAAGCATTTGCTCGAGCTTATGAGTGATTCGCTGGCGCAGGGTAATCGCATCGAAATCCGCGGCTTCGGCAGCTTCTCGCTGCACTATCGTCCGCCACGTCTGGGGCGCAACCCGAAGACGGGTGAAGCCGTTGCACTGGCTGGAAAGTATGTGCCGCATTTCAAGCCCGGCAAAGACCTGCGTGAGCGGGTTAACGAAAACCGCCACCTCGAAATCAAAAACTGACGGTTCCGGCGGCCGCCGCCACATTCGTTCACCTTTCCCAGATGGCGCCCGCCGTCTGTTACCATGACGCCGCGTTCACATTAACAAGTGGAGAGACGTTTCATGGTGCGTACACTTCTTATGTTGTTGGCCTTTGTGCTGCTGTTTCTGGTTGTGATGGTGTTCTCTTTGAGCAACCCAGGCACGGTAGAACTTGACCTTGCCTTCGGCAAATATGAAGTCGAAACTTCGATCGCTTTTATTGTCGCTGCTGTCGGCGGTTGGCTGTGGGGCATGCTCACGATGCTCGGCTGGGTGGTTGGGCTTTGGAACGAGCGCCGCCGTCTGCGCAAGCAAATCCGCGTGGCGAATACCGAGCTGAACAACCTGCGTGCGTTGCCGATGCACGATGCCAACTGACGCAATAGCCCTTTTCATTCTGCTGATCATTGCCGCCGCCTGCGGCTGGGCTTTCGCACGATTCGGCGGGGGTGCCAAGCGCTCGTCGAAGCCGGCGCCGCTGAGCGCCGACTATCTCAAGGGCGTACATTTTCTCCTCGAGGACAATCCCGACAAAGCCATCGAGGTGTTTGTCGCGATGATGGAGGTCGACAATGAAACGGTTGAGACGCACTTTGCGCTGGGCAGCCTGTTTCGACGTCGCGGTGAGGTAGACCGGGCGATTCGAATCCACCAAAACCTCATTGCGCGACCGAATCTCGCCAAAAGCTATCGCGATCAGGCGTTGTATGCGCTGGCTGAGGATTACTTGCGCGCCGGGTTGCTCGATCGGGCGGAGGGTTTGTTTGAGAAACTGGCCGGTAACTCCACGCGTCAGGCCGAGGCGACCGACAAGCTGGTGTCTATTTACGAATTGCAAAACGATTGGCAGCAGGCGATCAGTGCCCGGCGCAAACTCAGCGGACAGGCGGGCAATGAACGCGTCATCGCCCATTACCATTGTCAGCTCGCGGATGAAGCGTTGACGCGCAGTGACGTGGCGGGCGCCCGCGCTCAGCTCAAGGCGGCGCAGTCGATGGGTACGTGGTTGCACCGAGGCGCCATCATGCGTGCGTCGATCGCGCTGCAGAACGACGATTTGAAGACCGCGCGCAAACTCTACACACGCGTGGCAGAAGAAGACGCCCGTTTCTTGCTCGATATCTGGAGCAATATGAAGCGTGTTTTGGACGGGCTGCGTGGCGATAATAACTTCGAGCGCTTTCTTGATCGGCTTGTGCAGCGAACGCCATCCATCGCGCCATGGGTCACTCAGGTGGCGCTCATTCACGGCGATACCGATATCGATCTGGTGCGGCGCGGGCTGTTGCGCTGGCTGGATGCTGACGCGACGCTGCGCGAGGCGCTCAGTGCCATGGCCTTATTGCCCCCGGCAGACACGGCGACCGATGAGCAGCTTTCTACTTTGTGTGCCGGTCTTGGCGTGCTTCTGCGCCGGCGGGCAAATTACTTGTGCGAGTCTTGCGGCTATCTGGGTGAGCAGCTGTACTGGCAGTGTCCCGGTTGTCGAAATTGGGACTCCATTCGCCCGCACCTGACCTCGAATCCGGACCTTTTCCCAAGTTTGTCCTGCTGACCTTTGCGCTCGATCGCCGTAAGTTAATGCCGTATGCAGATGCCTGCATATTTGAGTGTGAAAACGGAGGATCACGCAATGACGTTCATCAGACCACTTCTCATCCTAGTGAGCATTCTGCTCTCGAGTGCCGCACTGGCGGGCCCGGTCAACATCAATACGGCGGATGCGCAGACGCTGGCGGAGGAGCTCACGGGTGTGGGCCTCAAAAAAGCGCAGGCCATTGTTGCGTACCGCGAGGCACACGGTCCGTTCGACGATTTGGCCGATCTGGCGGCCGTAAAAGGGATTGGCGTCAAGCTTTTGGAGCGCAATCGTGAAAATGTGCGACTGACGACCGCGGAGTAGATACGGCCTCGAAAGGGCGTGATATTCTTCACGCCCTTATTTGCAGCGACGCCAGAGTATTGCAGTGACTAACCCGATCAGTGTGGCCGTGTTTCCGGTCGCAGGCCGTGGCACCCGATTTCTGCCAGCAACCAAAGCCAATCCAAAAGAGATGCTGCCGGTGGTGGATAAGCCGCTCATTCAGTATGCGGTGGAAGAAGCCCTGCAGGCCGGCGTCGAGACGCTGGTCTTCGTAACCGGGCGTGCAAAACGTGCCATCGAGGATCACTTTGATCGCGATGTGCAGCTTGAAAATGAGCTGGAGCAGGCGGGCAAACACGAGCTTCTGAAAACCATTCAAGAGATCGTGCCGAGCTCGGTGCATTGCGTGTACATTCGACAGGGTCAGCCGCTGGGCCTTGGCCATGCCGTGTTGTGCGCGGAGCCGGTGGTCGGTCGTCGTCCGTTTTTCGTCCATCTCGCGGACGATCTGATCGCGGCGGAAACGCCGTGTCTAAAACAGATGCAAACCGTGTTTGAACGTGAGCAAAGCAGCGTCGTCGCGGTACAGTCAGTGCCCGACGAGCATACGGATCGCTACGGTATCGTCGCGGTTGAAGGCATGGCAGATGGTCTCGGCGAGGTCCGCGACATCATTGAGAAGCCCGCGCCAGCCGTCGCGCCTTCTAATCTGGGCGTTGTAGGGCGGTATGCACTCACGCCGAGTATCTTTGATCGATTGAACGAGACCGGTCGCGGGGCGGGCGGTGAAATTCAGCTCACTGACGCCATAGGTCAGCTGCTTCGTTCTGAAATGGTGTTCGCTTATGAGTTTGCGGGTAACCGATTCGATTGCGGTGACAAGGTTGGCTACCTTGAAGCCACGGTGGCCTATGGCCTCAATCACCCGGAACTGGGTGCGAAGTTTAAAGAGCGCCTGGCGCTACTTCTTGAGAAAATGCCGCTGAGCTAAGCGGCACGCGACTGCGATAAGCCCTATCGGCGGGTCGATTGGCTCAAGTTAGCCAAGACGTATCGTCAAACTCGGGCAGTTCGGCGTCGTCCCCTGAGGTGTTGTCTGCGGGCTCGTTGGGTAACGCCTGGTTGCCGTTCGACGCTTGGTTCGGGACGTTCGATTGCAGCGGCATAATCGCGCCGGGCGCGTAGTCCGGATCGTCAATGACAAGTGTTTTGGCGAATTGGTCGATCATATTGGTGTCCCATCCCATGGTCATCGTACTGGCGTGTGCAAAGGATAAGATGCCCGGCGCTGATGTGCCGTGAACGCAATCACACCCCGTCAAATCGTTGACAGCTCGACGGCCACGGCGCATATTCTTGTCGTACAGTCTGCCCGACTGATGCGCACCTCACAGGTGTGATAAGAGCGCGTAAACGCGTCAGAAATAGAATCACGAGGAAAATTATTATGCGGCGTTTGACATATCTCCTGCGCTTGGCCACGTCGGTCGGCGTGCTGAGTCTTGGTGTTTCCGCTGTTGCCGAAAATCCGGTCTACAGCGCCGAGGTCCGGACCACGTCCTACGGTATCCCGCATATCAAGGCCGACGATTGGGGCTCACTGGGTTACGGCTATGGCTACGCCTTTGCTGGTGACAACCTCTGCGTCCTGGCGCGCGAAGTCGTCGCGGCCAACGGTGAATTATCACGCTACTTTGGTGACAGTGGCGGCAATACTAACAACGACTTCTTCTATCGTCTGGTCAGCACCGACGAATTTATCGAGCAGGCGCTGAGCGATATTTCGGCACAAGCCCGTGAGGGCATTCGCGGTTTTGCAGATGGCTACAATCGCTATTTGAATGAAACGGGCGTAGACAATCTGGCGGCCGACTGCCGCGGGCAGGCATGGGTGCAACCGCTGGACGAATTTGATCTGGCCCGGGTGTATTACAAGCTGATTCTGCGCGCCAGTGGTGGCCCACTGTCGCAGCTGATTGTCGACGCGCGACCACCGCTGCCGCCGTCGCAGGCGGATCAGAGTGTGCGCCGGACCAAGCCTGCGTCGCTCACCCCGCAGCAAGTCGCTCAGGTCGATTTCAATGCGGTGCGCGAACTCATTAACACCGAAGACCTCGGCAGTAATATGTATGCACTGGGCGCCAATGCCACCGCCAACGGAGCGGGCATGGTTTTGGGCAATCCGCATTTTCCATGGCGCGGACCACTGCGCTGGTACGAAGCGCATCTCACCATTCCCGGGCAGGTCGACGTTATGGGTGCTTCGCTGCAGGGCGTGCCGCTGATCAACATCGGTTTCACCAACGAGTTTGCGTGGAGCCACACGGTGTCACCCGCAGACCGGTTCGGTTTATTTGAAATTACGCTGTCGCCAGAGGGCCCAACCAAATACGTGTACGACGACGAAGTGCTCGATATGGGCGAGCATCCAGTGAATATTGAGGTGCTCGTGGGTGATACGCTGGAAACGCGCACGCACACGTTCTATTCGACGGTACACGGCTGGGTGCTCGACTTCCGTCCGCTGTTCGGTTTTCGTTTCTGGGATACGGGTCTGGCCGTATTTGCGCTGGGTGATGCCAATGCAGGCAGTCTGCGGGCGATCGATCAGTTCTATCAAATGAACGTCGCTCAGGATTTCGATGGCTTTATCGACGCACTGAGTGAAAATGTGGGTCTGCCCTGGGTGCACACGGTGGCCGCCAGTCGCGACGGTCGTGCGTTCTTTGGCGATATTTCCGTACAGCCGAACATCACGGCGGCGAAACTCGAAGATTGTCCGCCGCTGATTTTTGGTCAGGCGATTATCGATCAGGCTGGGCTGTTTGTGCTCAACGGCGCGCGTCCGGAATGCCGCTTCGATAACGATGCAGACGCCCCGGTTGAGGGCATCATCGGCTATGACGCTCTGCCGAAACTCTTGAATCAGGACTACGTCACCAATTCCAACGATAATCACTGGCTTTCCAATCCCGATCAGCCGCTGGAAGGCTTCCAGCCACCGGGTCGTCCCGAGCGCACGGCGCGTTCGCTTCGTACACGACTGGGTCTGGTGATGGTCGAAGAACGTCTCGCGGGTACCGATGGTTTGGGTGCCCCGGGCTTCACCATCGATACGCTGCAGGAAGTGTTGTTTGGCAGTCGCAACTATGCGGCTGAGCTGCTGGTCGATGATCTTGTTGCGGTGTGCGTGGCCGAGGGGCAAAGCGTGGACATCGATGGCACGACGGTCGACCTGATCGAGGCGTGCAACGTGTTGACCAGTTGGGACAAGCGTCAGAACGTCGACAGCTTCGGGCCGCACGTGTTTCTCGAGTTTGTGCAGTCGGCGTTTAATGAGCTGGACGACCCGATCCTGAGCGAACTGTGGGCCACGCCGTTCGATGTCAACGATCCGGTGAACACCCCACGCGGCCTGAATGACGATACGCCGGAAGCGCGCGCACGTTTGATGCGCTGGTTGGGGCAGGGCGTGCAACGCCTCGCCGCCAACGGATTGGCGCTGAATGCGCGCTGGGGCGACCTGCAGTACGACACCAAAAATGGTGTGCGCTATCCGATTCACGGCGGTCGTGACGGTAGCGGTATGTTCAGCATTATCACGGCGCAGCTCGGCCCCGACGGCTACACGCCGGTCGACCACGGCAATAGCTACATGCAGACCGTCACGTTTGACGACAATGGGCCGGTGGCCGAAGCGCTTTTGTCTTACTCACAGTCCAGTGATGCCGAAAGTGACCACTACGCCGATCAGACGCAGCTCTATGCGCAAAAAGAGTGGGTGGACCTGCCGTTCACCGAAGCCGAGATTCTGGCGGATCCGCAGCTCGAGACCATTGTGCTAACGGGCATTAAAGACAGCGACGGGGACAGCGTGGGCGACGACGTCGACAACTGCCTCGAGGTCGCGAACCCCGCGCAGCGAGACACCAATGGCGACGGCTTCGGCAACCGCTGTGACGGTGACTTCAACGGGGATCAGATCGTCAACGTGATTGATCTGGGCTTGTTCCGTTTGGGCTTCCGCGGCGACAACCCGGATCTCGACCTGGACGGTGACGGCTTGGTGAACGTCGTAGATCTTGGCATTTTGCGCACGCTTTTCTATGCGCCGCCGGGACCGGCGGCTGACGCTACCCGCTAACCGCGGGGCTACAGGCACAAAAAAAGCCCGCTCAAGCAATTGAGCGGGCTTTTTCGTATTTGGCTCCCCAGCGCGGACTCGAACCACGGACCTAGTGATTAACAGTCACCCGCTCTACCAACTGAGCTACTGGGGAATACCGGCCTTTCAACCGGACGGCGAATTCTGTCGCTACCGACGCGCCAAGTCAAGCGCTCAGGGCCGGTTTTGTGTGATGGCTGGCTTTGAAATCGAATATACTCGTGGGTCGCCTTTTCATCCCTACGCGGAGTGCGCCCTCGATGAGCAACGAGTTTGTCCTAAAAAGTGAGTATCAGCCGGCCGGTGATCAACCCGGCGCCATCGCGGGTCTGGTCGAGGGCATCGAATCCGGACTGGCGCGGCAGACGCTGCTGGGTGTCACCGGATCGGGCAAAACTTTCACGGTGGCCAACGTAATTCAGTCGGTCCAGCGTCCCACGCTGATAATGGCGCACAACAAGACGCTGGCGGCCCAGCTCTATGGCGAAATGCGGGAGTTTTTCCCTGACAACGCCGTGGAGTATTTCGTTTCTTATTACGATTACTATCAGCCGGAGGCCTATGTCCCGGCGTCAGATACGTTCATTGAGAAAGACGCCTCCGTGAACGCGCACATCGAACAGATGCGGCTGTCGGCGACCAAGGCGCTGCTCGAGCGGCCGGATGCGATTATCGTTGCAACCGTCTCGGCCATTTACGGGCTGGGTGATCCCGAGCTGTATTTCAAAATGGTCCTGCATCTGGCCCGCGGCATAAAAATTGATCAGCGTGAAGTGCTGCAGCGTTTGTCAGAGATGCAGTACACGCGCAACGAGATTGATTTGGTACCGGGCACGTATCGTGTGCGTGGGGAAGTGATCGACGTGTTTCCGGCCGACTCCAGTCGCGAAGCGGTGCGCATAGAGCTGTTTGACGACGAGGTCGACAGCCTGATGTTTTTCGATCCGCTGACCGGCGAGATATTGCGTCGCGTGCCGCGCCTCACGGTGTTTCCAAAAACCCATTACGTGACGCCGCGCGACACCATGCTCAACGCCGTGAACAAGATTCGCGATGAACTGGTAATGCGCCTGAAGGAACTGCGTGAGCAGGACAAGCTGGTAGAGGCGCAGCGCCTTGAACAGCGCACCAATTTCGATATTGAAATGATTCGCGAGCTGGGCTTTTGTTCGGGCATTGAAAACTATTCGCGCTACTTGTCGGGCCGGGCTGAGGGTCAGCCGCCGCCCACGTTGTTTGACTACCTGCCGGACAACGCGCTTTTGGTGCTTGATGAGAGCCACGTCACCGTGCCGCAGATCGGCGCCATGTACAAAGGCGATCGCTCACGCAAGGAAACGCTCGGGGGCTACGGCTTCCGCTTGCCCTCAGCGCTCGATAATCGACCGCTGCGTTTTGATGAATTTGAAGATTTAGCGCCACAAACCATCTATGTCTCGGCCACCCCGCGTGCGTACGAGCACGAACATTCCGGCCAGATTCTGGAACAGGTGGTGCGACCTACGGGTTTGCTCGATCCTGTGGTGGAGGTGCGTCCGGTCGGCACTCAGGTGGACGATGTGCTGGGCGAGATTCGTCTGCGCGCGGATGCCGGCGAGCGAGTCTTGATCACGACGCTGACCAAGCGCATGTCAGAAAACCTGACCGACTATCTGCACGAGCACGACGTGCGCGTGCGCTACCTGCATTCGGACATCGATACGGTGGAGCGGGCGGAGATTATTCGCGATCTGCGCCTGGGCGAATTCGATGTGCTGGTTGGAATTAACCTATTGCGCGAGGGGCTCGATATGCCCGAAGTGTCGCTGGTCGCGATTCTGGACGCCGACAAGGAGGGTTTTTTGCGCTCCGAAGGCTCGCTCATCCAAACCATTGGTCGCGCGGCGCGCAACGCCAATGGCAAAGCCATTCTGTACGCCGACAAGATCACCGACTCCATGCGTCGCGCAATGGACGAGACCCAACGCCGTCGCGACAAGCAGGAGGCGTTCAACGCCGAGCACGGCATCGAGCCCAAAACGATCATCAAAGCCGTGGCCGACGTTATGCAGAGCGGGCAGGGCAGCGGCGGCAAGCGCCCAACGCGCAAAGTGGCGGAGCAGAAGGCGCGTTACGCCAAAATGCCGCCAGAGGTGTTGTTCCGCAAGATCGCCAAGGTCGAAAAGCAGATGCTCACCCACGCTCGCAACCTCGAGTTTGAGGATGCCGCGAAACTGCGTGATCAAATTGCGCTAATGCGTGAATCAGGTCTCGGCGTGGTCGATCAAAAAGCAGGTTAAATAAGGCTTGCCCCCGCTGACCGAAATCCGGTATCTTTAGCGGCCCTTCAGGCGCGTAGCTCAGTGGTAGAGCACTACCTTGACATGGTAGTGGTCGGTGGTTCGATCCCGCCCGCGCCTACCAATTTCTCTTTTCCTTAAATATGGACTGTCGGCGAGAAGGCGCACCGCGCGGTCCGCGAGCGGTGGACCATGCCAGCGATTACGTTGCCCGACGGCAGCCAAAGACAGTTTGATCAGCCCGTCAGCGTCGCCGACGTTGCCGGAGATATCGGCCCCGGACTTGCCAAAGCCGCGCTAGCGGGAAAAATTGGCGATCGTCTGGTCGACACGAGTCACATCATCGATGCCGATACGGACCTCGCCATCATCACCGCGCGTGATGACGAAGGGCTTGAGGTCATCCGTCACTCCACGGCGCATCTTCTGGCGCAGGCGGTCAAAAACCTCTTTCCCAAGGCTCAGGTCACGATTGGCCCGGTGATTGAGGACGGCTTTTTCTACGACTTCGCGTTCGAGCGGACATTTACGCCCGAAGATCTCGAGAAGATCGAAAAAGAGATGTCGCGTTTGGCCAAGGAGAACCTCACCGTCTCGCGCAGTGTGCTGGGTCGCGACGAAGCTGTAGAGTATTTCCGCGGCCAGGGTGAAGACTACAAAGCCGAAATTATTGAGAGCATCCCCGCCGACGAAGACATTGGCCTGTACGGGCAGGGTGACTGGAAAGATCTGTGCCGCGGTCCGCACGTACCCTCCACCGGTCATTTGAAAGCCTTCAAACTCATGAAAGTGGCCGGTGCCTACTGGCGCGGCGATTCGAATAACGAAATGCTTCAGCGCATTTACGGCACGGCGTGGTCCGATAAAAAGGCGCTGAAGGCCTATCTGCACCGATTGGAAGAAGCCGAGAAACGCGATCATCGCCGCTTTGGTCAGGTCATGGATTTGTTCCACACTCAACCAGAAGCGCCGGGCATGGTGTTTTGGCACGACAAAGGCTGGCGCATCTACCGCACGGTCGAGAACTACATCCGGAACAAGCTCGAGCAGGCCGATTATCAGGAAGTGCGCACGCCGCAGATTCTGGATCGCAGCCTGTGGGAGAAGTCGGGTCACTGGGACAAATACGCGGAAAACATGTTCACGACCGGCTCGGAAGACCGTGTGTACGCCGTGAAACCCATGAACTGCCCCTGTCACGTCCAGATCTACAACAAAGGTCTGCACAGCTACAAAGACCTGCCGCTGCGCATGGCGGAGTTTGGCTCCTGCCACCGCAACGAAGCCAGCGGCACGCTGCACGGCCTAATGCGCGTGCGCAATTTTGTGCAGGACGATGCCCATATTTTCTGCACCGAAGATCAGATCCAGAGCGAAGTGGCGTCATTCATTGCGCTGTTGCGCGAGGTGTATGCCGATTTTGGCTTCACCGACGTGCTCGTCAATCTGTCCACGCGGCCCGAACAGCGCGTCGGCGAAGAAGCGTTGTGGGACAAGGCCGAGGAAGCACTGCGTCTGGCCCTGGAGGATTCGGATCTGGACTGGTCATTACAGGCCGGTGAGGGCGCTTTCTACGGCCCGAAAATCGATTTCTCGCTCAAGGACAGCATTGGCCGCATCTGGCAGCTCGGCACCATGCAGCTGGATTTCTCGATGCCCAAGCGTCTGGACGCCACCTATGTAGGGGCCGATAGCCAGCGCCATACGCCAGTCATGCTGCATCGCGCCATTTTGGGCTCGCTGGAGCGATTTATCGGCGTTTTGATCGAACATTACGCGGGCGATCTGCCGCTGTGGCTGGCCCCGGTGCAGGGCATGGTGCTCAGTATTACGGACCGTCAGGCCGAATTTGCCGAAGAAATCGTCCAAACGTTGAAAAAACAGGGATTTCGGGTCGATTCAGACTTGAGAAATGAGAAGATCAACCTTAAAATCCGCGAGCATACAATTGCACGGGTTCCCTACCTGCTGGTCATTGGTGATCGGGAGGTTGAGAATCGTTCTGTGGCTCTGCGTACGCGATCCGGTGAAAATCTCGGCACACTCTCGTTAGATGAGTTGGCTGAGCGCTTTTCCAACGAGGTTGCGCATCAGGGTCACGATAGTCTGGAGGACTGACATATCGCACCACCGAGTAGCAAACGAGCCAAACGTAACGAAGAGATCACCGCACCTAAAGTGCGTTTGATTGACGAACAGGGCGAACAGAAAGGCATCATGAGCCGAATTGAGGCGATTGAATTTGCCAAAGAACTTCGTCTGGACGTCGTAGAGGTCTCACCGAACGCGGATCCACCGGTATGCCGGATTATGGATTTCGGCAAATACTTGTTTGAAGAAAACAAGAAAGCCAACTCGGCGAAGAAGAAGCAGAAGCAGATCCAGGTTAAGGAAGTGAAATTCCGTCCCGGCACTGAGGAGGGCGATTATCAGGTCAAACTGCGTAATCTGACCCGTTTCCTCGAGGGCGGGGACAAAGCCAAAGTGACCATGCGTTTTCGTGGTCGCGAGATGGCCCATAAAGAAGTGGGTCGCGAGAAGCTCGACCGGGTAGTAAAAGACCTGGAAGAACTGGCCACTGTCGAACAACAACCTAAGTTTGAAGGTCGACAGATGGTCATGGTGTTCGCACCAAAGAAAAAGTAGTCGTCGCATCCACGACGGCTCGCCTTGAAGGTCCTGCAATTGTGCATGGGCCCGGGCAATAAGGAGTTTGTAGACAATGCCGAAGATCAAGACCAATAGCGGGGCCGCCAAGCGGTTCAAGCGCACGGGTAAGGGTGGGTTCAAACGATCCCAGTCGCACCTCAACCATATCCTCACCAAGAAAAGCACCAAGCGTAAGCGCCATCTGCGTTCCACGCTTCAAGTCGCCGAAAGCGATTTGAAGGCCGTACGCAAAATGATGCCTTACAGCTAAAGACTTAGGAGAGGAACAATGGCAAGAGTAAAACGTGGTGTCGTCGCGCGTGCGCGGCACAATAAAGTTCTTAAGAAAGCGAAGGGTTATTACGGTGCCCGGAGCAAGATTTATCGCGTCGCCAAACAGGCGGTCATCAAGGCCGGCCAATACGCGTATCGCGATCGCCGCCAGCGCAAACGTCAGTTTCGTGCGCTGTGGATTGCCCGCATCAATGCTGGCGCCCGTCTGCACGGCCTGTCGTACAGCCGCATGATTAACGGTTTGAAAAAGAGCGAGATCGAAATCGATCGCAAAGTGCTCGCCGATATCGCGGTTCACGATCCGAAAGGCTTCGAAGCCATCGCAGAAATTGCGAAGTCTGGTCTCGAGCAGCAGCAGGCTTAAGTAAATATGTGTCGGGCAGCGCCTTGGGGCGCTGCCCGTTACGTATCCCCAATCAAGATGTCCGAAGGGAAAGCCAGCCGGTCTTTCCCTTTTTTTTCCCGCCGGAGTTGCCAAGGTGTCCAGTAGCGAACCGTCCCTAGAACAGCTAACCCGTGATGCGTTGGCCAAGGTTAAGGACGCCAGCTCGCTGGCGGACCTCGACGAGATCCGCGTTGCCATGCTTGGCAAGAAGGGCGCGTTGACCGCACAGCTCAAGACGCTGGGCGCTTTGCCCCCGGAAGAGCGTCGCTCTGCCGGGCAAAAAATCAACGAAGCCAAACAGTCCATGGCCGAGGCCATCAACCAGCGCAAACACACGCTTGAGAATGAACGTCTCGCCAAAGCGCTCGCCGAGCAAACGATTGATGTCACGCTACCCGGTCGCGGCGCGCCGACGGGCGGATTGCACCCGGTGACCCGCACGCTGCGTCGCATCGGCGCCATGTTTGAGCGCGCCGGCTTTGATGTGCACGAGGGCCCGGAAATTGAAGATGACTTCCACAACTTCGAAGCGCTGAACATTCCTGAGCACCATCCGGCCCGGGCGATGCACGACACGTTTTATTTCGACAATGGTCTGCTGCTGCGCACGCACACGTCGCCCGTGCAGGTGCGCGCCATGCGCAACGACGGCGTGCCGCTGCGACTCATCGCACCCGGTCGCGTCTATCGTTGCGATTCCGACCTGACCCACACCCCGATGTTTCATCAGGTGGAAGGGCTGGTTGTGGACGAGCACACCAGTTTTGCAAATCTAAAATCGATTCTGCATACCTTTTTGCAGCGCTTTTTCGAGCGGGATCTTGCGGTGCGTTTTCGCCCGTCGTATTTCCCGTTCACCGAGCCGTCGGCTGAGGTCGATATGCAGTGCGTCATGTGCGACGGCGAAGGCTGCCGTGTGTGCTCCCACACAGGTTGGCTCGAGGTGCTGGGCTGCGGCATGGTGCACCCGAACGTGCTGCGTAAATCGGATGTCGATCCTGATCGTTACACCGGCTATGCCTTCGGTATGGGCGTCGAACGATTGGCTATGTTGCGCTATAAAGTCAATGACTTGCGCTTGTTTTTTGAAAATGATCTTAGGTTTTTGAGGCAGTTCCGGTAGCGCTATGAACGTCAGTGAATCATGGTTAAGAGAATTCGTTGACGCGGGTGTCAGCACCCGCGAACTGGCCGAGCGTCTTACGATGGCGGGTCTTGAAATCGACGGTGTCACGCCGGCCGCGGAGCCGTTTACCGGCGTCGTGATCGGGCATGTGACCGACTGTCAGCCGCATCCCGATGCCGACAAGCTGCGGGTATGTCAGGTGGATATTGGCGCCGATGAGCATCAGGGTATCGTGTGCGGCGCACCAAACGTGCGTACCGGCCTGAAAGTCGCCGTGGCGACCGTGGGTGCGAAGCTGCCCGGGGGCCTGAAAATTCGTAAAGCCAAGCTGCGCGGCGTCGTGTCGATGGGCATGATTTGCTCGGCACGCGAGCTCGGCATGGGCGACGAGCATGACGGCATCATGGAGTTGCCCGAGGACGCACCGGTCGCGACCGACCTGCGTGAATGGCTCGATCTGGACGACCAGATTTTGGAGCTGGACCTAACGCCGAACCGCGGCGATTGCCTTGGCATGCAGGGTGTTGCGCGGGAAGTGGGCGTTTTGGTTGAGCGCCCGGTCGGCGTGGTGGATACCACCGCCGTTGCGGCGACCCACGACGCGACCATCGAGGTGGCAACCGAAGCGGCCAAGGCCTGCCCAAGGTTTGCGGGCCGAATTGTAAAGGGCGTCGATCCAAACGCGGCGACGCCGCTGTGGCTGCGCGAACGCCTGCGCCGAGCCGGCATTCGCGCCATTTCACCGGTGGTCGATGTCACCAATTACGTCATGCTTGAAACCGGTCAGCCGATGCACGGCTACGATCTGGCGCAGTTGACGCCGCCGGTCGTGGCGCGGATGGCAAAGCCGGGTGAGAAGCTCACTCTTTTAGACGGCAAGGTCGTTGATTTGGCCGAAGATGTGCTCGTGATCGCCGATTCTAGCGGGCCTTTGGGGCTGGCTGGGATCATGGGCGGTGAGAAAAGCGGTGTGAGCGACGCGACCACCGACATTTTTTTTGAAAGCGCCTTTTTTGCTCCAACCAGCATCGCCGGACGGGCACGCCGCTATGGCATGCATACGGACGCCTCGCACCGCTTCGAGCGCGGCGTGGATCCTGCCGGACAGGTGGCGGCCATTGAGCGCGCCACGCGCTTGCTCATGGATATCGCCGGCGGCGAGCCCGGACCCGTGACGGTCGCCGAGCAAGCCGATGCGATCGATGTCGCTGCGCCGATCACGATCAGCCGCGCCCAGCTCGATAAACGTCTTGGTGAGCATGTTGATGACGGCGACGTCACCGGTATTTTTGAGCGTCTTGGTTTCCAGGTTTCGTTCGACAACAACATCTGGACCACGGTCGCCCCAAGCCATCGTTTCGATATGGCGGCGTGGGAGGATCTGGCCGAAGAAGTCGCGCGTGTCTACGGCTACAACCGGATTACCGAGCAACCCGAACGCGCCGCCGTCAGCATGCCGCAGGTGACCGAGTCCAGAGTGCCCGTGAGCCGCGTGCAGGATCTGTTGGTCGATCGTGGTTTTCAAGAAGTCATCACTTACAGTTTTGTCGATCCACAGTTGCATGAAGTCATTTGTCCGCGTGTTACGCCGCTGCCACTGACCAATCCGATCTCGGCCGAACTGGCCGTCATGCGATCGAGTTTGTGGCCGGGTCTGATCAGCACGCTGCAACACAATTTGGCACGTCAGCAGGAACGCGTTTTGATCTTCGAAACCGGTCTTGTGTTTGACTGGAATAACGACACGCTAAAACAACCGCAGCACGTCGCGTTTGCATTGGCCGGCGCACGTTTGCCCGAACGCTGGTCGCACGACAAAGCGCGTACGGATTTCCATGATGCAGCTGGACACATCGAAGCGCTTCTGGCCTTGCGCGGTGCGCGCGCCAACGTGTCGTTTGTGCCCGCGGAACATGAGGCGCTGCATCCCGGACAAAGCGCAAACATTGTGGTCGATGATCAGGTCATCGGTTGCGTGGGTGTGCTGCACCCCGCGCGTGCGAAGCAACTCGATCTGCCCGCGGACGTCGTGTTGGCGCAGCTGGATATTGCGCAGGCATTCAGCGCGCAGGTGCCGCTTTATGAGCCCGTAGCAAAGTTTCCAGCCACTCGTCGCGATCTTTCTGTACTGGTACCGGACGCGGTAAATGTGGCGGCGTTAAGTCAAGCCATACGCGATGCGGCAGGGCAGGCGCTGCGCGAAGTACGTGTGTTCGATGTGTATCGCGGAAAAGGAATAGATTCAGGGACAAAAAGCGTTTCCTTTGGCTTGATTTTACAGGACTCTTCGCGCACTCTTAATGACACCGAAGCCGACGCAGCAGTCACTGCGGTCATGGCAAAGATCAAACAGGATTTTGACGGCACTATAAGAGACTGACACGCATGGCTCTGACTAAAGCAGATATGGCGGAGTCCTTGTTTCACGAACTCGGACTCAACAAGCGCGAAGCGCGCGAGCTTGTCGACGTATTTTTCGAAGACCTCCGTACGTCACTTGCGAGTGGCGAACAGGTTAAGTTGTCGGGTTTCGGCAACTTTGATTTACGCGACAAAAACCAGCGCCCAGGGCGCAACCCAAAAACTGGCGAAGAGATTCCGATCAGCGCACGACGCGTGGTCACTTTCCGCCCCGGACAAAAATTGAAATCGAGAGTCGAAGCGTATGCTGGAAGCGGGGAATAACAATGAACTCCCACCGATCCCCGGGAAGCGGTATTTCACGATCGGAGAAGTAAGCGAGCTGTGCGGCGTCAAGCCACACGTGTTGCGCTACTGGGAGCAAGAATTCCCCCAGCTGAAGCCGGTTAAACGTCGTGGAAATCGTCGCTACTACCAGCGTCAGGACGTCATCATCATTCGCCAGATTCGCAGTCTGTTGTATGAAGAAGGATTCACGATTGGTGGTGCGCGTCAGAAGCTCACGGGCGAAGAGGCCCGGGAAGATGTCACCCAAAGTCAGCAGATTATTCGTCAGCTCCGCGTTGAGCTTGAGGAAGTTCTAAAGATACTGCGTCGCTAGCGCGAAAGGGCGCTTCCGTCGCCTATTCTCATCCGTTATAGTTCGATAAATCGGGGCGTGGCGCAGCCTGGTAGCGCACTTGTCTGGGGGACAAGAGGCCGCTGGTTCGAATCCAGCCGTCCCGACCAATTCTTTCCGTCGAGCTTGCGCTGAGCTAGCTCGCTTTGCGCAGCATCCCGCGCGCTTTTTTCACCATGATGCGAGCGAACGTCTCCGGCGCGAAGCGCTTGAGTCTATACAGCCAGCGTGCGTCCCGATGCGGAATGCACATAAACGATTTGGCTTCCACGGCATTCAAGATGCTCACGGCTACGTCGTCCGCGCTGATCGGTGACTGCGACATGAGTTTGCGTCCCACGCTCTTTATATCGATGCCAAATCCCGCGGCATCTTCGAGCAGATTCGTTTCAAAAAATGACGGGCACACCACGGTGACGCCTATGTTGTCGTCGTTGAGCTCCGTGCGCAGCGTTTCGGACAGCGCCACCACACCGGCTTTGGTCACGTTGTAGGTGGACATCGCCGGTGCATTGGCGATGGCCGCAAACGAGGCGATGTTGACGATGTGCCCGGTTTTGCGGGCCGTCATTTTGGATGCGAATGCGCGGCAGCCGCGTACGACGCCCAACAGATTGATATCCAGGACCTGATCCCAGTGTTCCAAAGGGGTGCTTGTGAGAAGCCCGGCGCCCGCGACTCCGGCGTTATTGACCATCACATCGACATCCACCGACTGCTCGTCGAGCGTGGCCACCAGTGCCTCAAAGTCCGCGTTGCGCGTAACGTCCAGAGCAGCGTGAAGATGCGCCGCTGAGCCCGCCAGACTTCTTACCGTGGTGGCGGCGGCGCCACCGTCGCGATCCGTAGCAACGACTTGCCAGCCGCGCGTGGCCCAGGCCTGTGCTAAAGCACGCCCCAAACCGCTGCCGGCACCCGTAATGACCACTGTCGGCATGCTTGAATCTCCGTGAAAACAAATTAGGTGTCTGCGCACCATGATACCGGAATCGATCCTGCCGTAATGCACAGTTGACACTGGGCGACGCGCTTCCTATGGTCGCGGCCATGACTGTACTGTCTCTCATTCGCCACGGGCAGGGCTCGTTTGGCACCGATAATTACGACCGGCTGTCGCCCCATGGCCACTGGCAGGCGCAAACCCTCGGCGAGTATTTCGCCTCGGCGGGCATTGCGTTCGATCAGCTGTACTGCGGGGCGCTCACACGTCAACGCGAGACGGCCGCGGGATTAAATCAAGCGCTCAATGGACAAGCCCAAACGCCGCGCATATTGCCGGCGTTGGATGAATACCCAACGAAAGGCGTGTTTGGCCGCTATATGCCGCCTCTGCTCGAAGCAGACGTGGAACTCCGCGACATTTTCAGTCGCGACCGTACTGCTGCAGGCCGCGACCGCAGTCTGTCACGCCGGGTATTTTTCCCCGTAATTACCGCGTGGATGAATGATACCGGTGAGGCCGATGGCGAGTTCGAGTCCTTTGGCGGCTTTTGCGATCGGGTGAGTCGCGCCGTGACGGATGTCGCGAGCCAGGCCGAGCCGGATCAGCGCATCGCGATGGTCACCTCGGCCGGGGTGATTGCCGTCGCGGTGCAGATGGCTCTGAATTTGCCGCCCGAAACTTTTGCCCGCGTTGCGTGGCAGGTACACAATGCGTCGGTCACGTGTTTGGCCATCGATCACGGGACTCTGGAGCTGCGCCGTTTCAATAGCACCATGCATCTCGAAGCGACGGGGCGCGCCGATGCCCTGACGTGGCTCTAACTTCGTCTAACCTTAAGGATTATCCTCTCATGCCAGACAAGCGTCGCGATGAATCGGAGACGGATGAGGGCACAAAGCGCACCGACACCGGGCTCGGCGATTTGAGTCAGTTCATGACCGATATGGTCTCGAACGTCGCGCAAAATGCCTGGCAGCTGGCGCAGGCCACCGGTGGCGCACCGGGCAAACTCGCGCGGGTATTTTTGCTCGATGCCGACGCCAAAGACGAACTCAAACCCGATGCTCTGCAGCTGCTGGCCGACGCGGGTGCGTATCTGAAAGATGCCCGTCGGGTCGCCGGGCTCACGGTCGAAGAACTCGGCGCCGCGATGGACCTCAGAGACAAGAGTTTGATCGAGGCGGTAGAAGCCGGCACAGCGACGTTGTCGTTTGATTTGATTTTGCGCATGGCATCGCTTTTGGCGCGCCACGACCCGCTGCCGTTTGTGATGCGGTTAGCGCGCGCACACAATCCCAAAGCATGGGGTGTGATGGACAAATGGGGACTGGGGCGGGCGTCGCGTCAGCTTGAGCGCGAACGCCGGTTCATCAATATCCTGCGCCAACACGACGAGGTCCGCGACCTCTCGGATGAAGAATTTGAGCGGATTAGTGCGTTTACCGCCGAGGCATTTGCGATGGCGTTAGCGCTGCGCGCCGAACGCGACGAGTCTTAGTACTTACCCGCCGGGGCGCTCGCTGCTGCCGGTCATCTGAATGCCGAGCGGGCCGCGCGGCACGTAAATATCCATCGTCTGTCCATTGCGCACGATCTGCACGGGCACCATTTCACCCGATCTGCCTTGTTGTGTCGCCGTGCGCAGTTCGTTGGTCTGGAAGGTGCGGTTTCCGTTGTAGCTCAAGATCTGATCGCCGGCACGCAGTCCGGCCTCGGCGGCCGGTGAGCTGTCCAGCACGTTCTGTACTTCCACCCGATTGGGGCGACCGGACGCATACAAATAGGCCTCGTAGGCGGGGTCGCCAAAATCCTGGCGCAGGTTGTTTTGCGCCTGAAACAGCCGCTGGCTTTCCTCGCGATAGCGCTGATCACCCAGCCAACCTTCGCGCATCGCCTGATCGCGCAGGTACAAACGCTGCATGGCCAGATCGTCGACCTTGGCCTTGAAGTCCGTTGCCGTGGCCGATTCCATGCCGGCGTTCACCAGTCGATCAACGGTAAGCGCACCGCCACGTTGAGTGCGTCGGCGTTGGCGTTCTTTGGCCTGTGCATTGAGTGTACCGTTGCCGCTCGCGGGCGTTCCCACACGCGCCTGCAAATCGTCCAGACGTTCGCTCAATGAATCGATTTGATCCTCGAGTACCAGTCGGTATTCGGCTTCCTGAGTCAGCGCCAAGGACAGTGATTCAAGCATGCCCAACACGGCACGCTCCTGATCATTGCTGGGAGCGGGCAGGGCGCTCACATCGGGGATCGCGCTGGTAATAGATGGTTGCACCGCGGGTGCGGGCTCCGCCGTGCCAATGGCGTCGCGCGCCAGTGCGCCAATGGCTACGCCACCGGCGAGCAGCCCTACGTATAGAATATTGGCCTTGCTCATGACTCTTGTCCTGTTTCAGACTCCGCGTAGGGCAAGTGTAACACTCCCGGTACGCGCTCCGAACAGGTTTAGAGTCGTCCTGTCGTGTTTGGTTCGCGCCTTACATCAATGCAACGCGCAAAAGCGTGAGTTCGTAGCCGATCAACAGGGCGTAGCCCGCGATGGCGGCGTAATGAATGTGCCGCACGCGCAGCCAACTGCCGAGGCGCGCGTTGTGGTGAATCACCAGTAGGAGCACCGCGAGCGAGGTCAGCGCGAGTTTAAACACGATGAATCTGCGGATGTCTTGTTCGATCAGGATGGCCATGACCGAATTTAGCTCGACGGCACCGGCGCTCAGCAAGCGCAGTGTGAACGCGGCGTCCATGGCACTCATGACGACGACGGCCAGCGCGCACAAGATCGTTGAGCGTCCGTAATGATCCAAATATGTCGGAGTGACTTCGTTGGCGCGCCTGGATTGCCGGCGGCGGCCGTTGAACGCGAGCTGGTAGCGACTGAAAAATGGGGCGGGTCCGCGACGATCCGTCTGCCTACGATCCACTGTACTTTGCATAATGCACACTCCAATTGACGCACAAAGCGATTACCAATGGGAGGAGCAAATTCTGTGCCACGGGCTACACCGTCCAAAAGACGTCGCACTGAAGCGGCAATTGTTAACGCGTGTAAAGCGGGCCGACGATAATGCCGGTAAAGACCATAACGCCGGTTAAAACGTGGCGAGGCCGATGCTGATCGCAATAAGCAGGCAGGTGAGTTCGAACACAATAATCTTGCCAGCCTTGCCGCGACGTAAAAACGCGTACGCCACAGTGGCCAATAACGGCACGCCTAAACTGATAACGCCGGCCACGATCAGGCTCATGACAAACGACATTGGAATGCCAAGCTTGACCTGTTGAATCAGAAACACGCTGGCAACGAGACAGGCCAGTGCGCTGGCGAGAAAAAAATGTGTGGTGCGGGTCATCCAGCTCATGGCGCGGAGTATAGCGCGAGTCAGTCCGTGGCGGTCCACCCATCCAAAGACTCTGCCAAAGCACCGTAGTCGCGCTGCGTCACGGCGTCGGGCGTGGTCGCCACACTGGCGCCCGCCATCGCGTCCTGCGCCGCCTCGATGGATGGGTACCACCCCAGCGCGGCGGCCGCGCACATTGCAGCACCCAGTGCGGTCGTCTGCGCAGTGGTGGGGCAATGCACCGTGACGCCGAGTATGTCGGCCGTCATTTGGCGGATCAAAGCGCTACGCGTGCCGCCACCTGCCGCGAGTACACGGGTTGGCCGAACGCCCACTGAGCGCTGTAGTCGAGCCATGCGCCGTTTAAGTTCGAGCAATAGCGTTTCGATCAGAGCACGATAGACCACGCCGGGTTCTTGGCCTGCCAGTAGTTTGTCATGTTGACGGGTGTTGCGCTGGAGCAGCGCGGTGTCTGTGGTGAAGCGCTGATCCGTGGCCATCAGGGCCGTCAGTCCAGCGGCGCCCGCTGAGGTGCTCTGAAGCATCTGTTCCAGCAGGGTCTCAGGCGTCACGCTTTGGAGCGCGGCCTGCTCGCGCAGGTTGGGTGCAACGCGACGCATAAACCACGGCACGCAGCGGAACCCGCGCTCGAGTTGCGCTTCGCTCAAAAACCCGCGGCGGGCAGCCGCTGGGAACGCAGGAATAAATCGCTCCACGTGGCGAAAGCGCGGATGGGGCACGTTCACCGTGACCGCCGTACCAAAGCTCAAGGCAACATCCCCGCTGCCACTGCCCAATACCTCACAGGCCTTGTCCGTGGCCGCGGCCACGACCGGCGTTGTGGTGGGCAAATCTAAACTCTGCGCGGCCGCGCTGCACAGTGCCCCCAAAGCACTGCCAGGTGGTCGCAGATCAGGCATTTGTGCGGGACGCAAATGACCCAGTGCGCGCCACCGCCAATGTCCGGCGCGATACCATTTGCGCTGTCCAAAATTGAAGGGCACGAAACCCACCTGTGAGGCGTTGCTGTCAATCCACTGGCCCGTGAGTCGAAAATTTAGGTACGCACTCAGTAGCACCACCTTGTCCGAATGCGCCAAACAGTCTGGTTCGTGTGCCGCCA
Organism: Gammaproteobacteria bacterium; assembly: GCA_045106455.1. Lineage (GTDB taxonomy): Bacteria > Pseudomonadota > Gammaproteobacteria > Steroidobacterales > JBCCMA01 > JBCCMA01. The sequence continues at coordinate 10,939 of JBGCEL010000063.1, read as the reverse complement.
GCCAGTTCGTCGGAGCCTGACGACGCAGATCCTGCAGCTTGCTGTGAGCGCCGATGAGTCGCGTTCCCAGTCGCAAGGTTAGAGGCAGAGGCGCCAGTGGTTCCGTGCGTCGTTGGTCAAACCAAGCAATCGCCGGTCGCGTCGCGCGACCTTGCTGATCGACAAAGACCATGCTGCCGCGTTGCACGCTCAGAGCGATGGCCGCCACGTGTTGCCATTGTGCAGGTGCCGCGGTAGCAAGCTGGCTGCACGCGGCGCAGAGCGCGCGCCAAAAGGCATCAGGGTCCATTTGTGCAAAGCCGGGTTGCGGGTGTTCAATGGTTGGCGGGTCGACAGTGGCGCTCGCGGTTACGGTGCCCTCGGAGTCAAACAGCACAGCACGCAACGACTGCGTGCCGGCGTCAATCGCGAGAATTCGCGCTGACGTCATTCCTGCACAATTTTGGGTAACGACTGCACAAACACCTCGTGTTTGGGATACGGAATTTCGATGCCGTCACGCCCAAAGCGTTTGTAAATATCCAAATAGAGTTCGTGCAACATGCGACCGCGATGCACCGGCGCATCGACCCACGCCAAAAGTTCGATGTCGATGCCAAAATCGCCAAAGCCGCGCACGCGCACCCGTGGCGCCGGCACGCTGCAGATTTCCTTATGCTCCGCCGCGATGGTCTCTAACAGGGCACACACTTGATCCAGATCGCTGCCGTAGGCCACGCCGGTCTTGGCCCGCACGCGATATTTTTCGTACGGGCCGCCTGATTCGTTAATAATCTTGGCGTTGCCGATCACCGCATTCGGGATCGTTATTTCCACGTCGTCACGCGTCAAAATACGCGAGCTGCGCAGGCCAATATTCGTGACCATGCCGCGCTCACCCGATTCAATCACAACAAAATCACCGACCTTGTACGGCACGTCGACAAGGATGGACACGCCGGCGAAAATATTCGACAGCGTGTCTTTGGCTGCGAAAGACAGCGCCAGTCCAACGATGCCGGCCGAGGCCAGCAGGGCGGTAACGTTGATGCCCCAGGCACTCATGAAGGCATACACCGTACCCAATGCTACAAACAGCACCATCAGGTTCGACATCAGCGGCTTGGTCCGTTGATCGACCATGCGGAAGTTGTCCGGCATCCGCGCCAGCAAATCGAGCAACTGGCGCGACAGGCGTAAAGCGAAACTGGCCCAGATCAAAATGCCGAGGCTTTTGAGTAATCCCAGCGTGACAAACTGCGCGGTGTCGGTCAGCGGCAGCCGCGTACTGGCGATGGCGAGTCCGGTTAGCAGCACCGTCATGTAAATGGGGCGCTCGATGATGTTCAGCAGACGATCATCGAAATCGGTCTTGGAGCGTGCTACCAGCCGCCGGCAAGCGCGCGAAATTACGCGCTGCACGATGGAGGAGGCAACCATGGCCAGCAGCACAATGATGCCTGCCTGCAGATAAGGGTTAGGACCCACTAACTCAACGGCACGATCCCACCACGGACGAAGCTGTTCCAACATTAGCGGCCGACTCGGTGCACCCGTGTGCCGCTGATCCAGGTCTCCAGTACTTGTGTTTCACGAATCTGGCCAGGTGCGATGGTCATGATGTCGCGATCGAGTACCAAAAAGTCGGCCCACTTCCCGGCTTCGAGCGAGCCGACGTCGTTTTCCTGATGGGCGGCGTACGCGCCGCTCAAGGTAAATGCGGCGAGCGCTTCGGGGCGCGTCATCGCCTGATCCGGGTACCAACCGTTCTCTGGCATGCCGTTGGCATCCTGGCGCGCGATGGCCGCGTAGAGCCCGTGGAACGGATTGGACAATTCAACCGGGAAGTCGGAGCCGGCCGCGATAATCGTGCCGCGGTCGAGCAACCGGCGCCAGGCGTAAGCACCGGCAATGCGGTCGGCGCCAATGCGATCCTCGGCCATGTTCATATCGCTGGTGGCGTGGACTGGCTGCATGGAGGCGATCACACCGAGGCGGGCCAGACGCGGCAAATCAGCCAGCGTCAAGATTTGCGTGTGCTCAATGCGATGACGTCGTGAGGTGTCGCCGTCGGCCTGAGCGGCTTCGATCGCATCCAGCGCCTGTCGATTGGCATCGTCACCGATGGCATGGATGCCGGCTTGAAAGCCAGCCTGGTGCACGCGCGCCACGTCCGCGATCAGCGTGGCGTCGTCCTGAAACAGCAGGCCGCGGGTGTCGGGTTGGTCGGAGTAGGGCTCAATCATTGCGGCGCCGCGGCTGCCGAGGGCGCCGTCCGCGTAGAGTTTGACGGCGCGGACCGTGAGCCGCCCATTGTGACGGTCGAGCCACGGCTTGCCAAAGTCCTTCAGTTTTTGATCGGCGCTGAGCATCAAATACAGACGCAGCGGGAGTCCGCCGTCTCGATACATTTTATCCAGACGTTTGGCCCATTCGATCGAGATGCCGGCTTGATGGATGCCGGTCAGGCCCTCGCGGTTCAGACGGGCGACGGTGTCGCGAATATTCTGCTCGTTGGGTTCGGTGGCCTCTTTTGGAATTTTTGGTGTTACCAGTCCCATCGCGGCATCGACCAACACGCCGGTCGCGTTGCCTTTGTCGTCGCGCACAATTTGACCACCCACGGGGTCGGGGGTGTCGATTGTAATGCCGGCGATGTCCATGGCCCGGCTGTTGGCCCACGCCGCATGACCGTCAATCCGACGCAAATACACCGGGCGTTTCGCTTCGATTGAGTCAAGATCATCGGATGTTGGAAACGCTTTGCCTTCCCACAGCACCTGATTCCAACCGCGTCCGAGCACCCAGCCTTCGCGGTGGGCTGGGTCTTCCAAATACAGCGCAATGCGTTCCAGCGCGGCTTTGAGCGATTCGGCGCCGACCAGATCCACTTCCTGCTCCAGCAGCGCCTCACTCAATAGATGCGCATGCGCGTCAATCAGGCCCGGAATCACCGTTCGGCCGCCGACATCCACGATGCGGGCGTTGGTGGGCAACTGCTTCGGGGCCTGCGCAAATACACCCACGAGACGACCGTCAGCGCCGATGTGCAGCGCACTAAATGCCATTTGGCCCTGACGTGTCGGTGTGTAGCCGTTTGCATTGACGATCCACACAGGGCCTTCGGCGGCGTGCGCGGCAGGCGCGCCGGGAAGCAGCAGCGCCAATGTGCCAACCAGTAGCGCCGCGGCCATCGCGTTGCCGCGGCCAGCGCGATGTGAAACGTGGCGAGGAAGTCCGAAAAAGTATGTTGTCATGGTGCCGTCGCTTAACTTAATGGATGAAATTCAGGCGTGCGGTTACCGTTCGCGCGCGCGCCTGATACAATGTTGTCTACAATCTGGTTCCTGCTGAGAGCCAGCAGCGCCTCGAATAAATACACGCAAACAAGACGCTTACATGTACCTCGAGCATTTTGGCCTAAACAAACCGCCGTTCCAACTGACGCCCGATGCGGGCTTCCTGTACCTGAGCCCGCAGCACGCGAAGGCGAAGGCGCATATGGATTACGCCGTGCTCAACCGCGATAGTTGCGTGGTGGTCACCGGTGAGATCGGCTGCGGCAAGACCACACTAATTAATCGTTTTTTGCGCGATATTGGCGACGATGTGCGGATTGCGCGCATTTTTCAAACCCAAATTTCCACGCGGCAGTTTCTGCAAACGCTGTTGGCGCAGTTTGGTATCGAGGCGTACCACAAGAACAAAGCCGAGCTTCTCAAAGACGTCACAGAGTTTTTGCTTGAGCGCAATCAGCGCGGTGAGCAGGTGGTGCTCATTGTCGACGAGGCGCAAAACCTGTCACTGCGCGTGCTCGAAGAAATTCGCCTGCTCACAGACATTGAGACCGAACAGGCCAAAGCAATCAACGTTATTTTGTGCGGGCAGCCAGAGCTCTCCGACAAACTCGACGAGCCGGACATGGCGCAGCTTCTGCAGCGCGTGCACTTCAGCGTGCACGTGAAGGCACTGAGCATGGTCGAGATGAGTGAATACGTGGACCATCGCCTGCGCATCGCTGGCTGGAGTCAGGACGAGCCGCTGTTCCCAACGTCGGTGATGCCGCTGTTTTTCAAATTTACCGGCGGCGTACCGCGGTTAATTAACACGCTGTGCGACACGGTGCTCACGGCCGCGTATGTCGAAGAGAAAAAGACCGTCAACGAAGCATTGGTGGTCTCGGCGGTCGAAGAACTCGACTGGGGTCCGTTCGAAGATCGAACGCGCACCACGGACAAACGCACGTTCCCCTCCAGCGCCGACGCACCGCCCAAGCTGGTGTTATTGCGCGATGGCGAGATTGTGAAACGCCATGTGCTGGAATCGCGACGCGTGCTGATTGGACGTGACGCGGATAACGATTTGCCCGTTGCCAGTGAATTTATCTCGCGTCATCACGCGCAAATTAGCTTCTACCGTGGCGCTTATTGGGTCATGGATCTCAAAAGCACCAACGGCACGTTCGTCAATGGCAAACGCATTCGTCGGCGTCGACTGAAAGACCGCGACGTGATTGCGGTGGGGCATCACCGACTCGTATTTCAAGATCCGTTCGATCAAGCCAGCGAACAGGAAGACGACAAAACGGCGCACCTGAGCGATTTTCAGGGAACGTCCGTGCTCGATCCCGAATACGGTATCAACCCGGCCACTGCCTCCTCGGACGCCGAGGATGCGGACGACAATGACGATGAGCCCAGCGCAACGGCGGGTTCTTCTTCCTAGGTCGCCGCCGAGCCGCGTGCCAGTCGCGCTGGTTCATGTTCCTTCAAATCGTGAAAACTGACGTCGGCCCAGCCGGCGTCGCGCAGTCGATGCAACAGTCGCAGCGTTTTGAGCGCGTCAAACCAGGTCATAATGTGCTGCACCCGGCGCATCGCGTCAGGGCTTGCCGCACGCGCGCGGTCCACGGCATGGCTCATCGCCTCAAGCCCCACCACGTCATCGGCATTAGAGAGCAGACCCACGGTCCGCATGTGTTCGCGCAAGGCGATGTTCAAGCGCGTGGCCGCATCGTCACGGGCGTCTTCCACCGCGAGTTTTAGTTGCTTGAGAAGCCAGCTCAGAAATTCGAAGCTGCGGGCGTTGATAAAAAATGCCACCGCGAACGGGTCGTTGTGCTGACTGAGCTTGAGCACGCCGGGTCCGGTACCAAACGGAACGCGCTCGGACTCGCGCGCGCGCAATCTGATTTCCACCTCGCCACGGTGTTCCACCCGACCGAGCTTGGCGAGCTTGGCCAGCAGATGAAAATCTTCGCCAGCCTGACGTCGCGGACAGCCGCCAGCCTGCGCGTAGTGCGACGCACTGACCGCCATCGCGCTGCCGAGTGCCTGAAACCCATACGGTGACCCGGCGCGGGCCAGTTCACGCGGGTAGTCGCGCAGCCGCTGATCGTACACAAGCTGCGCGTGCTCGAGGGCACCGACGCCCACATGGCGAAAGCCGAACGTCAGCGCACTGACCTCCGGAGGCAGCTGTTGTTGGCAATAGCCAGGCGGCAAGCTGGCATCCGCGTCTGTGCACAGGATCAATGAACGCCGCACATTGCCCGTGTGGAAATGAGCCAACGCCACATCAAGGCCAATCTTGCGCGCCAACCCAACCCCGTCGTCTGGCTCAAAACGCTCGACGCAGTCGATTAGCCACAGGCCCCGGCGACCATCATCATCGAGCCACGCCCGGCCAATGTCGGTGGCGCACGGGCGAAACTCAGGCCCCGGCACAACGTTGAGCAAGTCGGTGGTGCGCTGGATCGCCTCGGCCGCACAGTCGCGGCGGGTGTTGACCACGACGATCAGCACAAAGGAGGCGGCGGCATCGTGCTCCAGTGCGTCGTCGATAAAAGTACGCCGCTCATCGTAGGCCGGTACGACGATCGCAACGTCGAAACGTTGCGCGGCGAACGGCCAGGGCGCCTGCGACTGGGGCTCGGCGTAACGATCGAGATAGCGTGTGGTGGCCGCGCGTCCGGTCACTAATGCAGTGCTGCGCGGGGCGGAAGCTGCGCGATGATAGTCGCTTCAATGTCACGCAGTTCAAGCAGCCGTTTGGCGTTCTCTTCGGGCGCAAAGTACTCATCGGCGAGATCCAGGAAAAGCTGCCAGTGGCGCTCTTCGGAGGTTGCAAATCGTTCGTAGAAGCGTCGCAGCCCGGCGTCGGGCAGTTGGGCGGCCAGCACGGCGAAGCGCTCGGCACCGCGCGCCTCAATCAGTCCAGCGACCAACAACTGATCCTGGAAAAATGGCTGGCGCCCGCGACGCATCGCGGCACGAAGATCATTCACATAGGGATCTTTGGCATCTTTGCCAAGGCTTGCCCCACGCTGCCGCAGCAGTTTCAATACATCCCGATAGTGCGCCATTTCCTCCACGGCCAGATCGCTCATGGGTCCAATGAGGGCATCTCGATCCGGGTAGTGACAAATCATCGAGACCGCCATGGCGGACGCTTTGCGCTCACAGGCCGCATGATCGACCAAAAAGCCATCGATATTTTCGGTGACCGCGTCGAACCAGGCGGCCGTGGTGTCAACGGGGTGCAGAGGATTGGTGCGTTTCATGACGCAATTCTACGGCAAAGCACCGCCATTCCGTACTATCATCGTGCACCTGTACTCAGAACCTTCGGAGCTGCCCGTCTATTCATGATTGCCATAAATAAAACCGCCGCCTGGACGGAAGTCAGCGGACACTATCAACGTTTGGCCAGCGCACGCCTGACGGATCTTTTTGCCAGCGATGCTGATCGCGTTGCCGACCTGTCTCGCGAAGGGGCCGGTGTGTTTCTCGATTTGTCCAAAAATCGGATCGACACCGCGGCGCTTGATGCGCTGTGTCGCAGCGCCGAGCAATCCGATTTAGCGGCGGCACGTGCGGCCATGTTTGGTGGTGCACAGATCAATCGCACGGAAGGGCGCCCCGTACTGCATGTCGCGCTGCGCGCAGCGGCCGATCAGAATATTGAGGTGGATGGTCGTAACGTGATGCCGGACGTTCAGGCCGAGCGCAAGAAAATGGCAGGTCTGGTCGAGGCACTGCGCGACGGCAGCTGGGGTGGCTATGGTGGCGATCGAATCACCGATGTTGTCAACATTGGCATCGGCGGTTCCGACCTCGGGCCGCGTATGGTCACGGCGGCACTAAAGCCGTATCACCACGACACGCTGCGCGTGCATTTTGTTGCGAACCTCGATGGCGCGGATCTCGATCCGCTACTGCGTTCGCTGGATCCCGCCCGAACCGTTTTTATTGTGGCGTCGAAGTCATTCACCACGATGGAAACCCTGACCAATGCGGCGACCGCACGGCAGTGGCTGGTCAGCGCGGCCGGCAGCGATGAGGCGGTCAGTAAACACTTCATAGCGCTTTCTGCGAACCCTGCGGCCACCAGTGAGTTTGGCATTGATGAGGCCAATCGACTCACGTTTTGGGATTGGGTAGGCGGGCGCTTCTCGCTGTGGTCAGTGATCGGCATGCCGATTGCTTTGGCGGTGGGTAACGAGCACTTCGATGCGTTGTTGCGCGGTGCCAGACGCATGGACGAGCACTTTCAATCGGCGCCCGTGCGCGACAATGTTCCGGTGCTCATGGCGCTGATGGGCGTTTGGTACCGCAATCAGTTTGAACGCCCAACGCACGCCGTGCTGCCCTACGATGAACGGCTCTCGCTGCTGCCCTCATATTTGCAACAGGCCGAGATGGAAAGTAACGGCAAACGCGTGCAGCAGGACGGTCGTGGGGTTGAGATCGATACGGCCCCGGTGTTGTGGGGCGGCGTGGGCACCAACGCGCAACACGCTTTTTTTCAGATGCTGCATCAGGGCACGCACTGGGTGCCTGCCGATTTCATCGCGGCTATTCGCCCGCATCACAAACTGGATGGTCATCATGAAGGCTTGCTCAGTAACTGTCTCGCGCAAACGGCGGCACTGATGCAGGGCGACCCTGAGGCCAGTGATCCGCATAAAGTGTTTGAGGGCAATCGGCCGAGTACCACCATGCTGGTTGATGAACTTGACCCGGCGGCGCTCGGGAGTTTGATTGCGGCCTATGAACACAAAATTTTCTGTCAGGGTCACTTCTGGGGCGTGAACGCGTTCGACCAGTTTGGTGTGCAGCTGGGCAAAACACTGGCCAAGTCGGTGGGGCCCGCTCTGGCCGCTGGCGATGGGGCGGGGCAGGACGCCTCAACCGCTGCTCTGATTGCGCGTATCGCCAGCCGCCGATGAACAGCGCGCCGTTCGCGACCAGTCGACGCCTGCAGGGCGTGCGCTACGAAATTCGCGGCACGCTAGCCGCGCGTGCGCACGAGCTCGAACGCATCGGTTATGAAATCGTGCATCTGAATATCGGCAACCCTGGACGTTTCGGCTTTCGCACGCCCGAAACGATGCGTTTGGCGATCATTGAAAATCTGGCGGCAAGCGAAGCCTATTGCCATCAGCGCGGCATTTTTCCGGCGCGCGAAGCCGTGGCGATGCAGCAGCAGTCGCGCGGCGTGACGGGCGTTACAGCGGACGATGTGTTCATTGGCAACGGTGTTAGCGAACTGATTGATTTGTCGTTGCGCGGTTTTTTGAATCGTGGCGACGAGGTGTTGATCCCGGCGCCGGACTATCCGTTGTGGACGGCCGCCGTGGTGCTCAACGGTGGCAAGGCCGTGCATTACCCGTGTCGCGCGCGTAATCAATACGAACCTGACATTGAGGAACTGGCGGCCTGCATTACGCCGCAGACGCGGGCGCTCGTGATCATCAACCCCAACAATCCCACCGGGGCGGTGTACTCCCGCGCGACGCTGCAAAAAATGATCGCGCTGGCCGAGCAGCACGATTTGATGGTGCTGTCGGACGAGATCTATGACCAGATGCTGTACGACGACGCCGAGCACGTGCCGGTGGCGCTGCTCAGCGACAAGATTCTCTGCGGTACGTTTGGCGGCTTGTCGAAAATTTATCGCGCCTGCGGCTACCGCGTGGGCTGGCTGTCATTCAGCGGTGCGACGCAGCGTGCTCAGGACTACATGGACGCGGTCGAGATGCTCGCGTCGTTGCGTCTGTGTGCGAACGTTCCGGGTCAGTGGGCCGTGCAAAACGCCATCGGTGGACAGCAGAGCATTTACAGCCTGACCGGTCCAACAGGCCGCCTCTATCAATCGCGTCAGGCGGTCATCGATGCCACGCGCGACAGTGAATTTTTAAGCACAGTGGTACCGCGCGGCTCGATGTACGCCTTTATTGAAGTCGATACCACGCACTTACCGGGCTTCGATGACAACGCATTTGCGCTTGAGTTGCTCGAGCAACAGCACGTGCTGGTGGCACCCGGCACCAGTTTTAACGTGAGCGAAACCAATCGCTTTCGCATTACGCTTTTGCCGGACCGTGAAACGCTAATGGATGTGTTTGAACGTATCGAGACGCTTTTGAAGCAAATGGCTCAACGTCTGCAGTCGGCAGCGGGTTAGCGGGAAGCACAATGGAAGCCACGCTACGCAAGGCACTGGATGAGGGCGTGACGGTGGTGACGTCCCACCGACGTCAGGCGCGTCAGATTCGCTATCGCTATGCCAGCGCGAATCAGGACGAGGGGCGCGAGGCCTGGGAATCCCCGCAGGTCATGGGCTGGGACGACTGGCTGGTCCAGCTGCATCAGGACATTACCTGGTCGGGTTATTCGGCGCCGCGCAACCAGCGCAAATTGTTGAGTCACTTTCAAGAACAGGTGCTGTGGGAAAAAATTATCGATGCCGGGGACACCGAGCTCGATGATGTTGCCGGTACCGCACGCCAGGCCGCGTCGGCGTGGGGACTCGTGCAGGCCTATCGGCTGCCCGATCCGGCCAAGGCCGATCATTCCAGCGAAGATGTTCTAGCGTTTGGCCATTGGATGCGACGCTACTTTGGGCGCTGCCGGGAACTGTCATTAATTGATCACGCGCGGCTGGCCGATATTATCGCACCCGCGCTGCGCGCCGGTGCGGTTCCGCCGCCATCGTCATTGCTGCTGGTGGGCTTCGACGGCTTTACGCCGCAGCAGCGCATCTTGCTCAAAACGATGGAAGACCTTGGCACCGGCATGGATCGCTACAAGGGCGCACGTGTCGAGGTGCAGCCACTCGGCCTGCGCTGTGCAACCGTTGGGGATGAATACCTGGCCGCGGCGCGTTTTGTGCGACGCATTTTGGCCTCCGATCGACCCGGCAATACGGCGGTACTGGCACCGGACCTGCAGCGCGATCGTAAACGCATCGAGCGCATTTTTGATGATGTGCTGATGCCGGGCTCGTCGTTGCCGGGCAGTAACGTGGCGGGGCGCCCCTACAACATGGCGGTGGGCGAACGCTTCGAGCAAAACCCGCTGGTCGCGGCCGCGCTGCGGCTGTGCGGACTTTTGCGCCCGCTCGCGCGCTTCGACGATTTGAGCAGCTTGTTGCGCTCGCCGTTTCTGCGTGGCGGCACGACCGAAGCGCCGCTACGCGCACGTTTTGAGGTGTGGTTGAGACGTCACAACATTGCGCTGGCGCCCGTGACCAAGTTGCCTGAATTGCTCGCGCGTTTTGCGCAAGACGCCGATCAGCAGCATGACGACACCGTTACCGGTGGCGTGTTTGATGCAGTGAGCAAGCATGCGGACGCGGCAGCCGGAAAGTTGCGGGCGTCCCAATGGTCAGCGCTGTTTCGTAGCTTGCTCGATGATTGCGGCTGGCCCGGTGATGCGGCGCTTGATTCGGCGCTGTATCAAACCGCCGAGCGGTGGCGCTCATTGCTCGACGAAATGAGCGGTCTGGATTTTCTGACCGGCCCCATGGGCTTAAATCAGGCGCAGGCCTTGTTACGCAGGCTGGCCAGCAACATCAAATTTCAGCCGCAGACGCCCGATCTAGCGGTGCAAATTCTGCTGCCCGAACAGGCCACCGGTTTGCAGTTTGATCACTTGTGGTGGTGCGGTACGCACGC
>JBGCEL010000062.1:0-13900 GCA_045106455.1 Gammaproteobacteria bacterium | reverse complement strand
TTGCGATATTTGCTCTCGGGCGGATTCGATTTAATGAAGTAGGCAAGGCCCAGCAACACAGCCAATATGACCACCGGTGCGATTTTTCGAATCATGTTTTTAAGGTTCCGTACCAGTGCGCGTTGCCGCCACTGTCGATTCAAGTTCAAACTCGCCGCCCAACGCGACGTGCAGCGCAATACGATTTTGCACCTGCTGATTGCGAAGACGCACCACCTGCGTCGTGGCATCGAATGCACGGCGCTGCGATTCAAGCACCGTGGTGAATGTCACCAGACCGCGGCCGTACTGTTCGGTGGCCAGTTCCAGCGCGAGGTCGGCACTGGCTTTGGCCTCGGTCAGGGCCGCGAGTTGCGCACGCAATGCGGCCGTGCGCGACAGGGTGTTTTCCACTTCATTAAACGCCACAAACAAACGTTCGACGTAGGCCTGCTCAAGCTCAATGGCGCGCGCTTTTGCCTGACGCACCTGGGCCCGCCGCCGACCGGCATCTAAAATTGGGGCGGCGAGATTTGCCGCCAGCGACCACGACTCGTCGCCTTCGCTAATGATGTTGGCGAGCTGCGGCGATACGCGACCGCCACTGCCTGATAAAGACAGTGACGGGAAGCGGGCACGCTGAGCGACCGCCACATCGGCATCCGCAGCCAGAACATTCAGCCAGGCCTCGCTCACGTCCATCCGTCGGATCAAAAGATCGGCCGGCAGACCCACCGGAATATCTTGCGCGAGCGCGGGCAGCGACGCATCGACGACGACCGCGCCGCCGGGGTAACGCGCGCTCAAGCGCAGCAGTTCGTTCGAGGCCTCACGCAGCAACTGGCTCTGCGCCGCGACGTTGCTACGCTCCTGCTCCGTGGCGTTGCGCGCCAGGTACAAATCCAGCGCCTCATTAATACCCTGCTGATAACCGGATTCCACCACCTCTGCGCTCTGCGACACATTTTCTAGTCGCAGCTCAAACACCTGCAGAAGGTCGCGCGCCTCCACGACGTTGAACCAAGCAGTGGCAACGTTTGCCGCAAGCTGCCGCCGACCGTTTTCGTAGCGCGTCTCGGCCGCGGCCAGACGCAGCGCGGCGGCGCGTTGTGCCTGCGCCAGCTGACCCCAGATATCCGCGGTCCAGCCAACATTTAGCCCCAAATTGAAAAACTCGCCGCCCTGCGCCACCTGATTCCGGCCCACCTGGCTGCGCGAGCCGCGCAAATTCAGATCGGCGGTCGGCAGTCGATTGGCCAGCGCGACGCGCGCGCCCTCGCGGGCTTGCTCGTACTGTGCCGCCAACTGGGCGATACCGGGATTGCGCTCCAGCGCATCGGAGACCGCTTCGGCAAGACCCGCGTCGGTGTCATCCAGAGCGTCCAGCCAACGCACCGTCGGTGGCGCGGCGTTGGCCTGCGTTGCGTATTGCGACGGCTCGATCGGCGCCTGCTCGCGCGCCTCGCCGCGCCACAAAGAGCAGCCGTTCGCGATCACACAGACACACGCAAGCGCCACCGCGCGCGCGGCGCGGTGGTTCAAGAAAACACAAAAAGGAGCAATTTCAGGCATCTATTGGCAAGCAGCAGCAATTCAGCCGGATATCATACCTGCCAAATGTGCAGAAATTACGCGCAGAAACCCTCTGTTACGGGCGAGCCTCTATTCGGCTGTGAGTGCCTTGGCGATGATGAGTCGCTGAATTTCATTGGTGCCCTCACCGATGCACATGAGCGGCGCGTCGCGGTAAAAACGCTCGATATCATACTCGGTGGAATAGCTGTAGCCGCCAAAGATACGCATGCCCTCGGTCGCGTTGTGCAGCGCCGCCTCGGACGCAAACAGCTTGGCCCGGCCCGCTTCCAAATCGCAGCGTTTGCCCTGATCGAATTTGCGCGCGGCCTCCTCGACCAAAAGGCGTGCGGCTTCGGCCTGGGTCGACATGTCGGCAAGCTTAAGCGCCACCGCCTGATGCTTGGCAATGGGCTTACCAAAGCTCTCGCGCTCCTTGGCATAAGCCAGCGCCAAATCGAGCGCACCCTGCGCCATACCCACGCCGCGGGAGGCAACGTTAATGCGGCCCAACTCAAGCCCGCCGGCAATCTGCACAAAGCCCTTGCCCTCGACGCCACCAACGAGCTTGTCGGCACTGATGCGGTAATCCTCGAACACCAGCTCAGCGCTGTCGATGGCGCGGTAACCCAATTTTTTGAGCTTTTTACCGACCGTGAAACCTGGGCCCTTCTCGCACAGAAAAACGCTCATACCGCGATGCGCCGGCACCGCGTCCGGGTCGGTTTTTACCAACACGGCCAAACAATTGCCGTGGATGCCATTGGATATCCACGTCTTGGTGCCGTTGATGATGTAATCGTCGCCATCGCGCTTGGCCACCGTGCGAATCGCCTGCAGATCTGAGCCGGCGTTGGGCTCGGTTAAACCAATGCCGCCGCGCAGCTCACCAGTGGCGAACTTGGGCAGGAAATAGCGTTTTTGCGCTTCGGTGCCGCCGCGCTCAACGCAGCTGGCCATAATTAAGTGTGAATTGAAAATGCCGGTGGGCGCCATCCAAACGCGGCAAATGCGCGCCACCAGCTTGGCATAAGTGCTCGCGCTTAAGCCCAGTCCGCCGTACTCCGTACCGATGGTCGCACCAAACAACCCGAGCTCTTTCATTTGCTCGACGAGCTCTTCAGGGTAGCGATCGGCCTGATCATATTCGCGCGCGATGGGACGCACTTCGCGCTCCACCCAGCGATCGATGGCGTCCAATATTTGGGCGTCCAGCTCGGCCTGTTCCGCGTCGCTCATCACTGCACTCATACCGAACTCTCCTCACGTTTTGGAATCAGCATGGTGCGCTCGAACACGCACACTTCTTTGTCGTTTTGATTGGTGCCGGTGGTGCGCACACTAATCAGGCCGGCGTTGGGTCTGGACTTGGACTCGCGTTTGCCAATCACTTCGCTGGCGGCATACAGCGTGTCACCCGGAAACACCGGCGCGGTGAGGGCAATTTCCTTCCAGCCCAGATTGGCAATTGCGCGCTGCGAGACATCGCTGACGCTCATGCCCACCAGCATTGCCACGGTCAGCGGACTGGCCACGAGCGGCTTGCCAAATTCCGTGGTTTTGGCGAATTCCTCATCGAAATGCAGCGGATGGGTGTTCATGGTGAGCAACGTGAACCAAGCGTTGTCCTGCTGCGTTACGGTGCGCCCGGGCCGATGTTCGTAAACATCCCCCAACGTAAATTCCTCGAAATAGCGACCGGCCGCGGCGCGATAGCGCTGCGGCGCAATTTCATCATCGGTTCTTGCGCTCATGGGGTCGTCTCGCGTCGTTGGGATTTGTCCGTACAAATGCTATCTTTGAGGCTCACCCATTGCAAGAATCGCCGTGTCTCGAAACACCCCAAAAGCCAAATCCGGCGCCAAAAAGGCCCTGCCACGCTATCGCCAGCTCGCCGAATCGTTGATGGCCGATATTCGCCGCGGCAAGCTCGCCGTCGGTGAACGCATGCCCGGTGAGCTGGAGTTGGTCGATATGCACGGCGTCAGTCGCCACACTGTGCGTGCCTCGCTCAAAGTGCTCGAAGAACTGGGGCTGATCGAACGCCATCAAGGTCTCGGCACCGTGGTTAAAGCGCAGGAATCGGCGCCCACCTACGTACAGCACATGCAGTCGCCCGCCGAACTCATGCAGTACCCCAGCGACAGTCGGCTGAAGGTGGTGCATGTCGAGCAGGTGAAAACCTCGCGCGCGCTGGCGCGCCAGCTCAAATGCCGGTCGGGCACCCGGTGGACGCGCATTGATGCCATTCGCAGGCTGCGCGGCAGCCGCCTGCCGATTTGCTGGTCGAGTATTTACGTGCGCCCGGAGTTCGCCGATATCACCAGCAAGATCGGCCGCAGCAGTATCCCGGTGTACGAGATTTTGGAGCGCACGTTTGGTGAGCAAATCGAAACCGTCGAGGTCGATTTCAAGGCCGGCATCGTGAGTGAAGCGGTGGCCGATCGTCTCGGCGTGGCTCCCGGCAGCCCGTCTCTAACACTGGTGCGCCGCTATCTGGGTCGCGGTAAACGCCAACTCGAAATTTCGGTGTCCGAACACCCGGCGGACAACTTCAACTACACACTGACTCTGCGCCGCGGCTGGCAATCCGGCAGCGGCTGGAGCGAAGGCTAATTATGACCTCAACCCGCACCGAGTATTCGGGCCTGCGCAGCTTTTTATTCACACCCGGCAACCACCCACGCAAGGTAGCCAAAGTGTTTACCGTCGGCGCCGATGCGGTCATTCTGGATCTTGAAGACGCCGTGGCGATCGCGGAGAAACCCGCGACACGTCAGGTGGTGGTGGATGCGTTGAGCGCACCGCGTTCATGTCGTGGCTATGTGCGGGTTAACGCCGTGGGCAGCGGTTTTTGTCGCGCGGATCTGGATCACGTGATTGGCCCGCATCTGGACGGCATCGTGCTGCCCAAGGTCGAGTCACCGAACGTGCTTAAAGACGTCGATGCGCACATCACGCGCTGTGAAAAAGCGGCGGGCATGACGCCCGGCAGCCTCGACCTGATGCCCATTATCGAAACCGCCCACGGCGTTGAAGATGCGCGCGAGATTGCCGCGGCCAGCCCGCGCGTACGGCGACTGTCGTTTGGTGGTGGTGATTACACGCTGGATTTGGATTACGAATGGCTCGCGGATGAAGCGGTGCTTGCTTACGCGCGTGCGAAGTTGTCGCACGCCTCGCGACTTGCAAACCTTGAGCCACCCATCGATACGGTAGTGCTGCAAATCAAGGACGACGAACGCTTTACGGCCTCAGCACATCGCGGTCGCCAGTTTGGTTTCGGCGGCAAGCTGTGCATCTACCCCGCACAGGTGGCACTCACCCACGCAGTGTTTACGCCAAATGAAGAGGAAGTGGCGCACGCCCGTGCCGTGATCAAAGCCTTTGAAGACGCTGAAGCCAGTGGCTCGGCCTCGATCCAACTGGACGGCTACTTCATTGACTATCCCATTGTTTACAAGGCCCAGCGCATCATCGCGCTGACCGATCGACTCGCCCAACGAGGAGCCTGACTTATGAGCGCTGCTGCTGACACATTAAACACCCCCGTCGACCCGCTGGCCCTTCGATTCGCGACGTTTGCCCAACACTTCGATCTGAGTCAGGTACCCGCCGACGTGGTGGCCTACGCGAAGCTGTGTATTGCCGACACCATCGGCATTGGCTTTGCCTCGCATAACTACGATTTCGCCGGCAAGAGCGTGAACGCCATTGCCGGGCTCGCGGGCGACGGACGCTTTCCCGTCGTGGGCACAAATTTATCATTGCCCGTACGCGATGCCGCGCTGCTCAACGGCCTGCTGATGCACGGCCTGGATTTCGATGACACGCATACCGGCGCTGTCATTCATGCGTCCACCAGCGCCGTGCCGCTGATGCTGGCCGCCGGCGCCCACCACAAGGTTAGCGGCGCACGCGCACTGGCTGCCTACCTGCTCGCCATCGAAACCGACGCGCGCATCGGCATGGTCGCCGAGGGCATGCTGCAGAAAATCGGCTTTCACCCGACGGGCATGGTCGGTATTTTTGGCTGCACCGTCGCCGCCGGCTATCTGGCAGGTTTAGACAGCGAACCGCTGGCCCGCGCACAGGGCGTCGCACTGAGCATGGCCTCCGGCAGCCTCGAGTTTCTGGAAGACGGCTCGTGGACCAAACGCCTGCATCCGGGCTGGGCCGCGTCAAGCGCCATCACGGCCGCAACGCTTGCCGCCGCAGATTTCAAAGCACCACTCAACGCCTACGAAGGGCGCTACGGCCTGTACAACCTGTATCTTCGTCGCGATGACGTGGACGCCAGCACCATCGGCGATGATCTGGGCTCGAAGTTTGAGATGATGAGCGTTGCGATCAAGCCCTATCCCGTGTGTCATTTCAATCACGCGTGCGTCGACGCCATGCTCGCGCTGCGCGAAAAGCACAACCTGGCGCCGGACGACATCAAATCGGTCACCGCGATGATCCACGAGAAGCAACACGACGTAGTTTGCCGCCCCATCGACGCCAAGCGCCGCCCGCAAAACGAATACGAAGGCAAGTTCAGCCTGCCGTTTGCCGTGGCCGCCGCGGCGGTGCGCGGTCAGTTCACGCTGGCAGAGCTTTACGACGACGCGCTCAATTCGCCCGACATCCACGCTGTGTGTGATCGGGTGGAATGCATTCACTGGCCACAATCACGCTACCCGCAGTATTACTCCGGCGGCATCGTGATCGAGACCACCGACGGCCGTCGCCTCGAACACCTCGAACCGATCAACCGCGGCGCCGACGAAAGAGCATTGAACACGGATGCCGTGCACGCCAAGTTCATGGGTAACGTCGCCGGGCGTTTGAGCGATCAACAGGCCGCGACCTTGTGGCAGGCCGTGCAAGATCTCGATCAGGCCGACAGTCTTGACGCGCTCAGCGCCGCTATTGCCCAAACCTGATCCCGCACAGAAAAAAGAAGACGGAGAGAACACCATGTTGATGAGTGCCGAGCACTACCGTGAAAGCCTGCGCCAGTATTCGCCCAAAGTATTTCTGAACGGCGACGCGGTGAAATCCGTGGCCGACGAACCGCGACTGCTGCCGGGCATCAACGCCGTCGGAGTCACCTACGACTACGCGCTGCGCGAAGACACCCAAGACCTGATGACGGCCGAGCAATCGTCGTCGCAGCAAATTGTGAATCGCATGCTGCACATCAATCGGCACACCGATGATTTGCTGACCAAGCTCGAAGCCGTGCGTTTGGTGTGCCGGGAAAGCGGGTGTGCCCAGCGCTATTTGTCCCACGACGCACTCAACGCCATTCATCAGCAGACCTTCATTGCCGATGAAGAAAACAACACCGATTACCACGCCCGCTTTATGCACTACCTGCACGACGTGCAGGACCGTGACCTAACGCTCGGCGTCGCCATGACGGACGCCAAAGGCGATCGCACGCAGCGCCCGTCCGCGCAAAATGAAGTGCGCAGCTATGTGCGTATAAAAGAACGTCGTGCCGACGGCATCGTGATCGACGGCTGTAAGGCCATTGTGACCGGCGCGCCGTACATGCATGAGCTACTTGTGATGCCCTGTCGCACGATGACCGAAGACGATAAAGACTTCGCCGTGTGCTGCGCCGTGCCCGTGGATGCGCCCGGACTCACGATCATCACGCGCCCCGCCGGGCGACCCGGCAACAAAGCGGCAAAATTCAGCGGCAAGTACGGCCAGTCCACCGCCGTGTGCATTTTTGAAGATGTGTTTGTGCCGTTCGATAAAGTGTTTATGGCCGGCGAATGGCAATACACCGAACATCTGGTCACCCGCTACGCCTGCCACCATCGCCACAGCTGCATTGGCGCCCGCGCCGGTTTTGGCGACCTGCTGATTGGCGCCGGTGCCCTGATGAGCGAGGCCAACGGCCTGGAACCAGGTCGCTACCAGCACATTCGTGAATCGATGGTTGAGCTGATCAAAATCGTGGAAGGTTTCTACGCCTGCGGGGTCGCCGCATCGGTGTACGGCATCGAAGACCAATCGGGCGCATGGCAACCCGAAGCGGTGTTTTCCAACGTCGGCAAGCTGATGCTGGCGACGCAGATTTACGACATGCATCGCGTGGCCCACGAAGTGTCCGGCGGCCTGATTGTGGCCCTGCCGGGGCCGGATGAAGATCACAACCCGTCTACCGCCGGTCGCCTCACTGACCTGCTGACCGCGCAGCCCGACGTGCCCTACGACAAACGCATGCAGGTAGCACGCCTGATCGAAGATCTAACCGCCTCCGATACCGGCGGCTGGTATTCGGTCATTAGTCTGCACGGCGGCGGTTCGCCGCAGGCCATGAAACGCGAAATTTTCCGTCGCTACCCCATCGAAGAGCGCAAGCAATTGGTTGAGCGTTTGCTGGAACGCGGCGCCGCTGATCTGGGCCAAAGCGGCGCACCGGTGCGCTCACGCCAGCCCGGCCAGTGCTGCGCAGTGGGCTGCAACGCGCCCACCAAAAGTTAGTCGCCCGCTAAAACGGGACCGCGAACTCGGCCGGCGGCAGGATGGTGGTGCGCTTCATCAGTCGCGTGTGCGACTGATCAAACGGATCGCGCCGATGCATGGTGCAGGCGTTGTCCCACATCAGACAGTCGCCGTCGCGCCAGGCGTGCGAATACACAAACTCGGGCCGCACGCTCCACTCGAACAAAAAGTCCAGCGTTTCGCGACTTTCGGCCTCACTCATGCCAACAATTTGCGTGGTCATGCCGGGGCATAAATACAGCGACTTTACGCCTGAAAATGGATGCGTCCGAATGATGGGCTGATCGATGTCCGGCGATTGCTTCTTCTGTTTTTTATTCGTGGGCACGCTGTAGGCGCGGTTAAACGCCTCGTATGACTGAGTTGCTTTACGCCCCTCAATTTTGTCCTTTATTTCCTGTGGCAGCGCCTCGTAGGCCGCCGCCATATCGGCGAAATAGGTATTGCCGCCGCTGGGGGGCAGCGTGACCGCGCACAGCAGCGAGCCGACCGCGGGGCGCTCCAGATAAATTTGATCGTAGTGCCAGCCCACTTCGGTGTCGGCCAGAATGCCGATGGACTTACCCTGCTTTTGCACGTTGGAGACGTACAAAATTTCCGGATTTTCGGGCGAGAGATATTCGCGACGCACGTGAATCTCAAGATCGCCAAAGCGCCGGCTAAATTCCACCAGATCCGATTCGTCCACAGACTGATTGCGAAACAACAACAGCTTGTGTTCGTACCACAGTTTGCGCACAGCCTCGACATCCGCGTCGCTGGCGTTCGCACTAATTTCTACACCACTGACCTCGGCGCCAAAGCTCCGCGCCAGATTGTTCGCCACATCCACCATTATCCTCTCCACACTGTGCGACAACGTCTGGTCGCCACCCCGATATTAGTCAGTTGAGCGCACTTGTCAAATGTACGGACAATTACGCTCTACGGGATCGACGCACTTCCAGCAGCGCGATGCTCGCCGCGATAATTAGGATGCCTATCCACTGATCGATGCGCACGGTTTCACTGAGCAGCAGCGCCGCCATGAGCGCGGCCGCGGGCGGGCCACTTGTGCTTGCGATCGCCGCACGCTGCGGACCGACGCGGCGCAAACCCTCGGCCACCAGTACCAACGGCAACACGGTCGCAAACACCACCAGAAGGCCCATCAAACCCCACGATTCAGCGTCCATCGAGAGCGTTTGCCAGCCGTGACGCCACTGATAGTGCAGTGCCAGCACCAGCCCCGCGGCGGTCATTGCCACGGCGGTAAATGGGGCGCTGCCCATACTGCGGGTGAGCGGCCCGCTGGTTATGTAATAAAACACAATGGTCGCGGCGCAAACTAAAACCAACAACACGCCAATCAGGTCTTGCGCTGGCACGTCGCTGCGCAGCAGTCCAACCACCAGCACGATGCCAACAAACGTGCCGAGCACGGCCAAACTCATGATGGGACCCGGCCGCTGCCGCGACAGCGCCCAGGTGGTCAGCACCACCATGGCCGGATAGCTGTACAACAACGCGCGCTCGACGCTGGCGTCGATGAGCGTAAGTGCATAAAAATTAACGCTGGCCCCAATGTAGTAGCACACGATGCCGGCCAACGCGGCACGCCAAAGATCACGCGGAGGTTGCGTCGTCAGCGGTTGCGGACCAGGCCGCCACAGCGCCATGAGGACGAAACCCGGCATGGCCAAAACGGCACGCGTGGCCACCACCGTTTCGAAGTTGAGCCCGCGCGCATAGAGCAACTTGGCGAAGATGCCTTTGGAGGCAAGCAACACGGAGCCAAAGAGAATGAACGCAATGCCGAGCCATTG
This sequence comes from Gammaproteobacteria bacterium, assembly GCA_045106455.1. Lineage (GTDB taxonomy): Bacteria > Pseudomonadota > Gammaproteobacteria > Steroidobacterales > JBCCMA01 > JBCCMA01. The sequence goes on along the minus strand of JBGCEL010000062.1, from coordinate 4,037 downwards.
ACCGGCCGGCGCAGGCGTTGAGGTATCAGCCAAGTTCGGCGATCACTTCATCCGTCGTCATGACCCGCGACCACAGGCGGCGCAGCATGTTCAGCGTCGCGTCCTGCATTTCTTCGCTGTCGGTACCGGTACCGTCGCTGACCATCACCACACCAAACTGCGCGTCGCAGGCTTCCATCGCTGTCATCGCGACGCAGTTATTGGTGGACACGCCCACCGTCATGATCGTTTTGATGCCCATCGCGCGCAGATGCGTCTCGATGGCGGTCGAGCGAAAAGCGCCCTGCGTGGTTTTGTTCAGCACCAGCTCACCGGCGTGGGGGGTTAGGGCATCCACGATGTTGTGCTCGGGCTGACCCGCAATATTGTTGGTCGCAAGCACTATGGGCTTCATGTGCGCTGGCACGTCGCTGGCATCAGGCAGATTCGCGCCGTAGGTCACGTAGATCACGCGGACGTTGCGCCTGCGACAGGCATCTGCCAGCCGTGCGATATTTGGCGTCACGACGTTTTCAATGCGATCAAAGCGGTATTCGCTGTTCTGCGCCCGACCGTCATCGGCCAGCAACTTGCCAAGACCCATATGGCGATTGCCGGTCGCGTTTTGCATATCCACCACCACCAGCGCGGTGGACTCAGACTCAAGCGAGATGTTCTGGCTAAACTGATCGACAAACGTAGGTTTCATGTGGGACTCGTGTCGTTTTTGGGGTGCCCGGGCCGGGCATTTGAAATGTGCGTACAATTTAGCTCAAATGAGGGTCTGACGCACAACCAATTCAACGGTGGAACACAATATGGACGGTTTTGAAACAGCAGGTTACGGCTCCCAAAACATTGGTTTTGGCGATCGCTGCGCTGTGCTGGTGGTCGATTTTCAGCGTGGCTTTACCGATCCGGCGAGCCCAATGGGGCAGTCTGCACACGTTCAGCGGGCCGTCGACAATACCGCCAAGCTTATTGCGGCCGCAAAAGCACAAAACATTCCGGTGGCCTCCTGTCGCGTGGCGTGGAAAAACGCGGACGACATGAGCTACTGGAAAATCAAACCGCTTTACGACGGCAGCTTCTATCGCGGCCATCCGATGACGCAGATCGATCCACGCATCTCAGACCCCGACTACATTTTCGAATTCACCAAGACCGCCCCCTCCATATTTTTCCGCACGCCGCTCGCCACGTGGCTTACAAAACACGGCATCGACACCACCATCATTACCGGCTGCACGACCAGCGGCTGCGTACGCGCCTCCATTGTCGACAGTTTCTCCTACGGCTATCGCACCATCGCGGCCGAAGACTGCTGCGGCGATATGGATGAGGGACCACACAACGACAACCTGCGCGACGTCGGCAGACGCTACGCCGACGTGCTCTCGCTCCAACAAATCCTCGCTCACTTTCATTCTCTGACACCCAACGCGCGCCGCGCTTAAAGGACAAAATAATGCCCATAGCCAAGATTAACGGTCACGACATGTACTACGAGATTCACGGTGAGGGCGCTCCCGTGGTGTACATCGGCGGCTGGGATACGTTTTGCCACGGCCGCGATAAGTATCTGGCGCGCGGCATCACCGATCATCATTCGGTGCTGATCGTAGACTACCGCGGCATCGGCGAATCCACCGACGATCTGTCCATTGAACCGAGCACCCAGCTCTACGCCGACGACATGATCGGATTGCTGGATCATCTTGGCTGGAAAGAAGTGAAGTTCGTTGGCCTTGTGGGCATCGGCGCCTGCATTGGTCAATACGTGGCGCTTAAGCGACCGGATCTTGTACGTTGCATGGTCAACATGGGCTGCTGGGTGTATTCGGACAAAACCCTCACCGACCAGCTCAACTCGTTTGGCAACATGCATCGCCACGCCGGTTTCCTGGCCTTCCAGGAACTCGTTGCCGTGTTGTCGTTCCGACCCGACTATTACGAAGCCAATCGCGAAAAATTGCTGGGCTTCGGCGGCGTATGGGGCAATCTGAACAAACGACTCACGGCGCACTTACGTTTTGTGCAGGCCTGTATCGGCCACGACATTCGCAGCGAGCTCAAAAACATTCATACGCCAACGCTTGTGTTGCATGCCGGTCAGGATCAGATCACCGGTCCGCGCACTACCGGACCGCTTGAGGCGGGACTGCCCAACGCCAAGGGCGTCACCATGACCGAGGTGGCGCACGTGGTGGCGGGCAAGCAGGAGAAAATTGAATTCAATGAAATCCTGTTTCCGTTTTTGAACGCGCACTAGATCGTCGCGGTCAATCCCAAAAGCCGCCGCCCGATGTATCATGGGCGCTTCACTCCAAAAGAAGCGCCCCATGTCAGATTCCACCACCACCGCCGGCAACGTCCGCAAAATGATCACGTCTCTCGAGGACGTGGTGCACTACACGCTGCCTCTGGGCGACGAACGCGTCAACATGAACGCACTCATCGGCAAGCCCATCCGCTTGACCTTTGAAGGTCAGATCAATTGCATTGAATGTGGCCGTCTCACAAAAAAATCCTTCGGTCAGGGTTTTTGCTACCCCTGCTTTCGCGATTCGCCTGAGGCGAGTGAATGCATCTTGCGCCCCGAGCTGTGCCGCGCCCATGAAGGGGAATCACGCGACATGGCATGGTCAGAAAAATATTGCCTGACCGAACAGGTGGTCTATCTGGCCAAAAGCTCGGCAATTAAAGTCGGCATCACGCGCAACGGTCAGGTACCCACGCGCTGGCTCGATCAGGGCGCCTCCGAGGCGATCGTGTTTGCCCGTGTACCAAATCGCTACACGGCCGGCGCGTTGGAGGTCTCGATGAAAGCGCACCTCACGGATCGCACCAACTGGCAGCGCATGCTCAAAAATGAAATCAGTGATGCGGATCTGTTGGCGTGTCGCAATCAGTTGCGCGATGAGGTGGAGCCTGAACTGCAGCAGTATTTGAGCGATGACGACAAAGTGTGGGAGATCAACTATCCGGTAGAGGTCTTCCCAACCAAAGTGAAAAGCCAGAGTTTCGACAAACTGCCAGAAATTGAAGGCACGCTCACCGGCATCAAAGGACAGTATCTCATTCTCGACGAAGGTCGCGTGCTGAACATACGCAAGCACACCGGCTATTTTATTAGTTTGACTGCCTGAATTAACAGGCAGGGGAAGATCATGAAAACGCTCGTGTATATCACCGTGTTTTTGCTCGCCTGCACCGTTGCAGGCAACGCGAACGCCGCCCTCGCAAGGCTTGATATTACTGCGACAATGACGCTCACCAACGGCGACAACGCGCCGCTGTCGGCCAGCTTTTTGCTGGACACCACCACGGAGGATGCCAACGGTGGTGTCGGTTCCGGGCGCTTTTGGCAGTCGATACTCGAGGGCACGATTCTGATTGGCGATGAGGAGTATTTTGCACGCACTGGCCCCGGGGCGAATACGCTCACTGTGACCGACGATGCTCTGGTCCAATCTGACCTGATTGATGTGTTTGGGCTACGCGCGGATATCGAAGCGGTCGATGGTGGCGATACCGGATGGCTCGTACTGCAAATGTACGACTCCAGCCATCAGGCCTTTGATGACACTGTCTTCCCCGAATTCGACTTCGGGCTCAATAGCTTCAACGTATTTGATTCCAATTCCACGTTCCCGACGGCGATTGCGTTGGCTGGTATAGACGGCGTGGTGGGAGTCGAAACGTTAATGACCAGCATGAGCTACACAGTGGTACCTCTGCCCGCCGCCGGCTGGCTGCTGCTAAGCACCCTGGCCGGCCTCGGTTTTCTACGAAGACGCTAGCGCTTGAGCTCGGTGTCCAGCTGCTGACGCAGCACGGCCATCTGCACGTCCAGATCAAACGCGATCTTGTTTTCGCGTTGGGTCTGGTGGTCGTTGAGCGCGAGATCGGTTTTGTCGAGCAGTTCGTTAAAGCGCTGATCGAACGCGGGATCCGGCGCTGAATCCAGCGACTTGCGATACGACTGGGCCACTTTCTGCACGCCCGGCAAAAAAACGTTCAGGTATTTTCTGGCGCGGCGCAGTTGTTTCGGATCA
>JBGCEL010000061.1:0-9141 GCA_045106455.1 Gammaproteobacteria bacterium | reverse complement strand
CCAGGCGCATACCCACCGAACCGAACGCCGAACCAAGTGCGTAATTCGAATCCCGCGCGCTTGTGGGGTTTAAGAGCAAGAGAGAAGAGGTGGTAGCCGAGAGCCTGGCGCGCGCCGAAAAGCACGAAGCACTCTCAGGCTACGCCGCTAGAGGCGCCCACCCCCAAAGCTTCGACTCAATTAGGGGAGTGGGAGTGAGGGGTTTTGCTCTGGGTTGTTAGCCCGTTCCTCGGGCGGTCCCAGAGTGAAACCCGCCACTCCCGCTCCCCGGGATCGAAGCCCAACAAGCCGACCGCTCCCCGGTATCGAAGCGCCCAAAGCCGACCCCCGGGATCGAAGCAGCCAAAGCCGGCTCCGCCAAGAACGAAAAAAGGCAGCGCCCAATGAGCGCTGCCTTCAGCTCAATCCGCGTGTGCCGGATTAGTTAGGAATGATCACCGAGTCGATCACGTGGATCACGCCGTTGCTGGCGGCGATATCGGTTTTCACAACGTTGGCGTTGTCCACTTTGACGCCCGCATCGCTAACGGCGATCGCCACCTTCGCGCCATTGACGGTTTTGGCTTCGCTGAGTTTCACAACGTCTTTGGCCATCACCGAGCCCGCTACCACGTGGTAGGTCAGGATTGCTTTGAGCTGATCAATGTTTTCAGGCTTGAGCAGGTTTTCGACCGTGCCCTCTGGCAGCTTCGCAAAAGCCGCGTCGGTGGGTGCGAAGACGGTGAACGGGCCATCGCTCTTGAGCGTGTCGATGAGTCCTGCTGCGGTTAGGGCGGCGGCCAGGGTTTTGAACTGTCCGGCGCCTACGGCGACATCCACGATGTCTTGTTTGGCGCCGTGCATTTCGCCTTTTTCATGGTGGCCGGCAGAGGCCATCAGCGCGAGGGCGGCCAAAGGAGCGATAACAAGTGCTTTGAAAGAAAAACGTGCGGTGCGGGTCATGTGAGACCTCCTGTGTCTTTGGTCATAAAGTCAGCCAGAAGGATAGGTCGCCGCCAGCGAAAACCGGTGTCCGCCGTGTTGCTTAATGTTTCAGTGAGTAACCCTCACTGTGATACGGGTGCGGCGGTGACGCCACACAAGTTAGTCTTCCTTGACGATGGTCCAGACGGCCAGCTCATTGCCGTTGGGATCGGCAAAGTGAAAGCGGCGTCCGCCGGGAAACGAAAAAATATCCTGCAAAATTTTGCCGCCGTGTTTTTCCACTTTGGCCTGCGTCTCTTCCAGAGCATCCGAATAGAGGATCACAAGCGCAGCACCCTCGGTGCTTTTTGATGTCAGGTCCGCGCGAAAGAAACCGCCGTCCATGTTGCCATCGTTGAACGCCAGATATTCGGGTCCATAAGACACAAACGTCCAGCCAAAGGCATCGCCGTAAAAGGTTTTCACAGCGTCGAGGTCGCGTGCGGGAAGTTCGATGTAGTGGATTTTATCGTGGTGGCTCATGGCGTCTTCTCTGTTGAGGGCACGGCACGAATGACGTCACCGGTAACAATATCGATGATGGCGCTGGGGCCCATGGCATCGCCCAGAGGGCCGTCGAGGATTAGGTCGAGGCGCGGGCCCAGCGTATCGTGCACCGTGGTCGCGTCCCGCGCTGGCGGCTCGCCACCGAGATTGGCGCTGGTCGAGACGACGGGGTGGTTTAGCATTCTGCACAGCGCAAGACTCAGTGGATGTGTCGTGATGCGTATCGCAATGGTGGTGCGGCCGCCGGTGAGAACCTCAGGCGCGTCTGACGCGGCAGGCACAATAAATGTGGTGGGATGCGAGCGCGACTCGGTTAACGTTGCGACCATGCTCGGGGTGAACTCGGCGCAGTACGGCTGCAGCGATGCAATATCATGCGCCAGCAAAATGAGTCCTTTACCGCGATCGCGTCCCTTAATCAGCAGGATGCGCTGCAGTGCATTCGCCGAGCCGGGATCGCACGCGAGACCGAATACGCCCTCCGTTGGATGGGCGATAACGCCGCCGCTGGCAATGATGCGGGCGGCCTGAGTGACGTCCTCGTCTTGGGTCATTTTCCTGTGTATGCCGTACCGATGCGCGTATTATCGCGACTGAGAATACCGCATGCGAGACCAAAAAAGAGGGGCTATCGTGGAATCTATCGCCAACACGCCGGAACCGCCTTACTACGTCACTATCTTTACCTCGCTTCGTACGCCCGGCGATCAGGGCTATGACGCGATGGCCAACCGTATGGCCGAGCTCTCCGCACAGCAGCCGGGCTTCCTTGGGATGGAATCCGCACGCGAAGGGGTGGGCCTGACCTTGTGCTATTGGAAAGACCTGCCCTCTATTGCCAACTGGCGTCGGAACGTGGAGCACACCGAGGCGCGACGTCTTGGACGAGAAAAATGGTACACGGAGTTTCGCGTGCGCATCGCACGGGTCGAACGCGACTACGGAGAAGTATCTTAATGCGGCCGCGTATTCCGCCGCCCATCATTGGCATCGCATTTGGTGTGGCGATGTGGCTGATCGCGCGCAAAGTAGGCGTGCTGGGATTTCCGGGCCAGCCGCTGGTCGCCGCGGTGCTCATGTTGTGTGGTGGGGTGATCGATCTTTTAAGTGTGGCGGCGTTTTTTAGCGCGCGTACCACCGTCAATCCGCTGCGACCTGAACGCGCCGAGTCGCTCGTGGTTACCGGCTTTTTTCGCTATTCCCGCAATCCGATGTACTTGGGCATGCTGCTGATTTTGACCGGCTGGGCCGTGTGGTTGGGGCAGCCGCTGAATCTTTTGTTGCTGGTGTGGTTTGTGCTGAGCATCAACACGCTGCAAATCCGGCCAGAAGAGCTGGCACTCGAGGCGAAATTTGGCGACGACTATCGCGCTTACTGCGCGCGCGTAAGGCGCTGGATCTAGCCGTCGCAACCAATCATGCGCCAGCGGGTCTCATACCCGTATGGTTTTGGTGGACACCACAGGGTCGGCGACGACGTATCCGTTTGAGGGTGCGATGTGGTTGCTGCTTATTCTTGTGGTCGTGGCCAGTGCGTTGGTGTTTCATCGACTGAATCGCGTGACGCCGGCGTCGCTGCCTGAAGCGATGCCGGTGGTGCTGGTAACACCGCCGGTTGAGTCGCTGCCGTTGGCGCCGTCAGAGCCGCCACTGGTGCAAGACCCGCTGCCGGATGCCCCGGCTGAAAACGCCCAGCAAAATGTGCCGCCGCCCGATGCGGCGCCGGCCGTGACGGCGATTGCCCCGGCGTTGGAAGAGCCAGAACCCGAGCCCGCGACGCCGCGACCGACTCTGGACCTGAGCTTGCGCCCGCACACGACCAATACGCCGACAAGCTCAGCGACGCCGTATAGTGCAACGATGAATAATTCGGACATGCGCGCCCCGCGTATCGATGCCCGCATGACGCGGCAGTTTGTTGCGCCTGCCGCGGATCAACCGTATCTGAACCCTCATGGCGAACTAGAGCGGCGCATCTCACGCGACTGTGTACTCACGCAGCGCATCATGAAGCTACCCATTGGTAACGACGAACTGGTCACCCACACCGCTTTTTGTCTGCCGCGCGGCGACGAAAAGCTGAAGCGAGATTTTGATGCGATGGCAGAGCGTCGGGCGCGTGCGTTGCCGGAGTAAACTCAAACGTTCGGCAGGACGAATTTGAATTGGGAACAGGACGATGACGCAGAAAAAATTGGGGCTCTACGTCGCGCTGGCGTTGGTGCTGGGTACGGCCGTCTTAAGCAGCCGGGCGCAGGTCGATCCCGAGTGGCTCAAGAGCTGGATCGAGGCGCGACAGGCCAAGCCGGATGCCGTGCATACCCACGGTCGCATCTCGTCTGCGGATGAACCGGGTATTGCGATGATGGTTCGCGGGCAGATCAAGACGCCAAATGAGTCGCCCGCGGCCGGCGTGCTGGTGCATGCGTATCACCGCGATCATCACGGCTTGGAATATGGCGCTGGCGACAAGGCGCTGACCACCTGGCGTCTCAACGGGTGGGCGCGTACGGATGCCAATGGAAGGTTTGAATTTGAGACCATTCGGCCCGCGCCAGATCATCTTGGGCGCGAAGCGGCGCACATTCACTTTACGTTGGTGTCGGAGGCGTTCGGTCGTCAATGGGCGCCGAAGGTGTTCTTCTCGGACGATCCGCTGGTGACTAAGCGTCAGCGTCGCGAGTCAGATCAGGCGGGTGAATACGGTGCGGTTCGGGAGGTTCGAACCGAAGATGGCGTGCAGTACGTCCGCGTCATGATGCGGCTTAAGGAGCAGGGCGATTTTTGAACTCGACGCGATCTGACCAATGTTGTCAGATCGCGCTTGCGTGAGTGCTTAGTCTGCTTTCTTCTTCGCGACTTTTTTCTTTGTCACTTTCTTTTTGGTGACTTTCTTTTTCGCCGCGGTTTTCTTCTTTGCGGTTTTCTTTTTGGCGACTTTTTTCTTCTTCGCCTTTTTCTTTGTCACCTTCTTCTTAGTGGTCTTTTTCTTGGCGGCGACTTTCTTCTTCGCTGCGACCTTTTTCTTCTTCTTGCCACGACGCACTGGTGCTTTTTCAAGCATCTCAATGCAGATTTCGAGCGTCAGCGTTTTCGGATCTACGTCCTTGGGCACGCGCGCGTTTTTCTCTTTGTTCGTCACATACGGGCCGTAGCGACCGTTGAGCACCTGAATGCCCTGTTCTTCGAATTCCATGATCAGACGATTGGCGTCGGCGATCTTCTTCTCTTCGATGACCACCAGCGCGCGTTCGAGATCCACGGTGTAAGGGTCGTCTTCTTTGAGCGAGACAAACTTCGAGCCGTATTTCACGTACGGGCCAAAACGGCCGATGCTGGCCGAGACCGGTTCACCGTCGGCGGTTTCGCCCAGCTTGCGTGGCAGCTTGAACAGCTCGATGGCTTCTTCCAGATTAATCAGGTCCATCTTCTGACCCGGACGCAGGCCCGCGAATTTGGGCTTGTCTTCATCATCGCGCGTACCGATCTGCACGAACGGTCCGTAGCGACCCATGCGTACGGAAATGGGCTTGCCGCTTTTCGGATCGGTGCCAAGCACACGAGCTGCAACCGCTTCGTCGCGCGTGACAGATTCTTCCTTGTTCTCCACCAACTTGATAAACGGATCCCAAAAACCGTCGAGCAGCGGCACCCAGTCGGCTTCGCCGCGCGAGACGGCATCCAGATCATCTTCGAGCTTGGCCGTGAAGTCGTAGTCCACGTAGCGCTCGAAATGTTTGGTCAGAAATTTATTCACGATGCGGCCGACGTCGGTGGGGATAAAGCGACGCTTATCCATTTCCACGTATTCGCGATACTGCAGCGTTTGAATGATGCTGGCGTAGGTAGAAGGACGGCCGATGCCGAATTCTTCGAGAGTTTTGACCAGCGAGGCTTCAGAGAAGCGCGGTGGTGGCTCCGTGAAATGCTGCTCGGGGCGAATGGCCACAAGCTCCACGTTCTCGCCTTCTTCGAGCGGCGGCAGAATGCGATCTTTGTCGTCGTCTTTTTTACCGCTGCCACCTTCCTGGTAGACGGCCATAAAACCAGGCTTGACCAAAATTGAGCCATTGGCACGGAAGCGATGACGTTTGTCGCCATCGGGGCCGGCCAGAAGATCAATCGCGACGGTATCAAACACAGCCGGCACCATTTGGCAGGCCACGGTGCGTTTCCAGATTAGTTCGTAGAGCTTGAACTGATCCGGTGTTAGTGCTTTTTTGATATCGCCGTTGGGCACACGCAGTGCCGACGTTGGGCGGATGGCCTCGTGGGCCTCTTGTGCGTTCTTCGCTTTGGTCTTGTAGGTGTTCGGTGCGTCGGGCACGTTTTCCTTGCCATAGCGTTCCGCGATCACCGTGCGAATGTCGTCGATGGCTTCTTGCGCCAGTGTGACCGAGTCGGTACGCATGTAGGTAATCAAACCCACTTCGCCTTCGCCGACATCGATACCTTCATACAGCTTCTGTGCCGTGCGCATGGTGCGCTGGGCGCCGAAGCCGAGCTTGCGCGAGGCTTCCTGCTGCAGTGTGGAGGTGGTGAACGGCGCGGTCGGGCTGCGACGGCGCTGTTTCTTGTCGATCTTGGCCACGTGCAGTTTGCCGTCGGCGGCGTCCTGCAGGGCTTTTTCAACTTTGCTGGCGGCGTCTTCGGATTCAATCGAAAACTGCTCGACCTTGGTGCCTTCGTATTCGACCAGGCGACCGATAAAGCTGCGCGTGTCTTTTTCCACTTTCTTGGAAACGTCGGCCTCGACGGTCCAGTACTCACGCGGATTAAACGCCTCGATCTCGGCTTCACGCTCGCAAATCATGCGCAGGGCGGGGCTCTGCACACGACCGGCCGACAGGCCGCGGCGGATTTTCTTCCACAACAGCGGCGACAGATTAAAGCCCACCAGATAGTCCAGCGCGCGTCGTGCCTGCTGCGCGTTGACCAAATCGTTCGACAGTTCGGACGGTTTATCGATGGCTTCGCGGATGGCTTTTTTGGTGATCTCGTGGAACACCACGCGATGGACGTCTTTGTCTTTGAGGATGCCGCGTTCGCGCAGCAGCTCAACCAGATGCCAGGAAATCGCTTCACCTTCGCGATCCGGGTCAGTCGCGAGATAAAGCGAGGTCGCTTTTTTGAGCGCCTTAACGATGGCCTCAACGTGCTTTTCGTTTTTCTCGATCACCGCGTATTTCATGGAAAACGCGTTGTCGGGATCCACCGCCCCTTCTTTGGGAATCAAGTCGCGGACGTGGCCGTACGAGGCCAAAACCTCGAAGTCCTTGCCCAGATATTTCTTGATCGTTTTCGACTTCGCCGGTGATTCGACGATAACCAGATTCTTTGCCATTACTCGTTGTCCTAAAGCGAAAAAACCGCGGTCGTAACCGCGGCTTGCTTAATCCTTGTACTGATGCACGGGCAATCGATCAGTGAACGACCCCTGTGCGGTCTTCAAATACCAGATCTTCCATGCGCGCGTAGGCCGCTTCCTGGCCCGGCTGCGTGAACAGCACCATGAGCACCACCCACTTGATGTCTTCAATATCGATATCACGGGCGCCGAGTGCCCAAATGCGATCGAGCACCAGCTCGCGCTGGCTTGCCGACAAAATGCCGATCTGCTCCAGATAAATAATGTAGCCGCGGCATTCGATGTCCAAACGGGCTTGTTCGCGACGGTTGAATACGCGAATTGAGCGGTCGTTGGGGGCGATGTGCTCGTCGCCGTCTTCAGCGTCGAGACCGTCGAGCCACTCCAGCGCATGCTCAATGGTGCGGTTGTTGAACCCAGCTCGTTCGAGCTCGTCACGCAAAATATTGCGATCGGGTTCCGGTTCCATTTCATCGCCGATGTAGGTCTCAAACAGATACATCAGGACGTCGAGCACCGATTCTTTCATGGATTTTGTTTCCCCTCGCGTGCCCTGACGTAGCGTCCCCCGGAGACCGGGGTCACATGCCCCTGAAGCTCCAAGATCAGGAGCATGGAGGAAACCGCTTCGGCCGTCAATCCGCTTCTATTAATTAGTGTATCCACGGTTGCCGGGTCGTAATCCAGTGCATTTAACAAGATATCGTAGTCGGCATCGAGCTCAACTTCCTGCTCGGTCTCTACCTCATTGTTCGTCTCGCCGGTGTGCAGCGTGACCAACGCTGTCAGCTCATCGAGAATATCCTCAGCGGACTCAACCAGTTTCGCCCCTTCGCGAAGCAGCTGGTGGCAGCCGCGCGCCAGCGGGTTATGGATAGAACCCGGCACCGCAAAGACCTCCCGGCCCTGCTCGATGGCCTGCCGCGCGGTGATCAGCGAGCCACTTTTGCGGGCTGCCTCGACCACCAGCGTGCCCACCGATATTCCGCTAATGAGGCGATTGCGCTGCGGAAAATGGTAGCGACGCGGAGGCGTGCCGACCGGATATTCGCTCAAAAGCAGCCCGCTGGCGGCGATATCGGTGGCCAGCTGGCGATTGGAGGCCGGGTAGATCTGGTCCAGTCCGGTGCCGCAGATCGCTACAGTGTGGCCGTTTGCCGACAGGGCGCCTTGATGTGCGGCGGCATCGATGCCATTGGCCAGACCACTGACAATGCTTAAGCCCACCCCGGCCATGTGATGGGCAAAGGCGGCGGCCGTCTCGCGCCCGCTGGTGGTGGGATTACGGCTGCCGACAATCGCGAGTTGCGGCAGGGCCAAAATCTCGGGGTTGCCCACGCGATAGAGCGCCACGGGGGCATCGCTTAACGTGCGCAGCAGGGCGGGATAGAGCGGATCTTCGCAGGTCAGAAGCCCGCGGCCGTCACGTTCGAGCCACTTGAGATCGCGCGCGATGGCGGTTTCATCAGCTGACTGGAGGCGTTCGATGGTGCCGCTGCTCAGCCCGTGACCGGCCAGCTGGTCACCAGACAGCCGAAAGACGGCGCTCGCATCGCCATGCGCGGCGCGAATTGAATCGAGCATTGCGGGCGAGACTCCACGCGCGTGGATTAGCGAAATCCAGTCGCGGTGGGAAAGGGCGGTCTTGATGGCGGGCATCTGTGCATCCTGAGGGCACCGAGTGCATCTCACAAGTGGGTAATCGTGGCGATCCTCGGAAATTTGTGGGTTCGCGCGGGGTTCGCATTCTGGCGGTTGGTCCGGCGTCCGCTTCGGTGGGTATACCCCTGGGACCGCCCGAGGACGGGCTAACAACCCAGGCGCATACCCACCGAACCGAACGCCGAACCAAGTGCGTAATTCGAATCCCGCGCGCTTTGTGGGTTTAAGAGCAGGAGATAAGAGGTGCCGCCGCTCGTGCAGCGCGGGCCGAAAAGCACGACACACTCTCAGGTTACGCCGCTAGAGGCGCCCCACCCAAAGCTTCGACTCAATTAGGGGAGTGGGAGTGAGGGGTTTTGCTCTGGGTTGTTAGCCCGTTCCTCGGGCGGTCCCAGAGTGAAACCCCTCACTCCCGCTCCCCGGGATCGAAGCACCAAAAGCCGACCCGACGTTTAAGTTTCGCGCGGCGCCGACCCGGTAGAGCTGCGCACAATCAGCTCAGCTTCCACAACATGACTTTGCGGCACCGACTGCGGATCTCGGCAGTAGTCGATTAACATGCGTGCCGCCAGTCGCGCCATTTCATCGAGGGGCTGGCGTACGGTAGTAAGCGCTGGCCAGATCTGTGCTGCCATGGGGAT
>JBGCEL010000060.1:0-25853 GCA_045106455.1 Gammaproteobacteria bacterium | reverse complement strand
TCTTAGTGCTTACAAAGCCCAGCGGGCAACCAACTCCATGCTGCTGGACGGCGTACGCGCCGGTGAGCAACTGCTGGTGGTGGGGGAGCACGGTCATATCATTGTCAGTAACGACGACGGACAGTCGTGGGCGCAGATCGATGTGCCGACCCGTTCAGCGCTAACCGGCGTTGATTTCGCAGATGCGAATACGGGCTATGCCGTCGGGCACGACGCCGTGATTTTGCGCACACGCGATGCTGGTGCCTCGTGGGAGCGTGTGTACTTTGACCCTGAGCTGCAGACGCCGTTATTGGATGTATGGGTAGATTCGGCGCAGCGCGCGATCGCGGTGGGCGCCTATGGTTTGTATCTGGAGACCAACGACGGTGGTGAGACCTGGGAGCGACGCCCGTTTTTTAGCGAGCCGCTGCCGCGTCCGGAAGGTGAGGCCGAAGAGGCCGCCAGCGACGAAGATGCCGAGGACGAAGAATACGAAGACGATTACGTCGATCCGGAATTCGGCGAAGAATTTCACCTGAATCAAATTGTGGCTGCAGCCGACGGTACGTTGTATATCGCCGGCGAAACCGGTCGTCATTATCGTTCGGACAACAACGGCACTACGTGGTATCGACTGCGCCCGCCCTACAATGGATCGTTTTTCGGCACGCTACCGCTTGGCGGTGATGCGCTGTTGGCCTACGGCATGCGTGGCAACGTGTTTCGCTCTGATGACAAGGGCGCGAGCTATACCGCTGTGGATACCGGCGTGAACGCGCTGCTGACTGGCGGGTTTCAGACAGACGCCGGCAAGCTGCTGTTGGTGGGGCTGGCGGGTGTGGTGCTCGAAAGCGGCGATGGCGGCAACACCTTCTCGCTACATCGGCAGGCGGATCGCAGTGGCAACATGATGGTGCTGCCGGTGGGTAGTGGCGTGGTGTTAATGGGTGAATCGGGCGTGCAACGCCTCGACGAGGCGAGCTACCGCGCGGGAGGCGAACAATGAAAACCAATCCTGTTATTCGCGGTATCGAGAACTTTATATTCTCCAACCGACTTCTGGTCATTGTTTTCTTCGTGGTTATCAGCGCGGTCATGGCGTTTATGGTGCGCGGGCTGCACATCGATGCGGGCTTCACCAAAACGCTGCCGGTCAATCACCCGTACATGCAAACCTACATCGAACACCAGGAGCAGTTCGGTGGTGCCAACCGTATTCTGGTGGCACTGGTGGATCGCGACGGGGACATCTTCAATCCGAAGTTTATGACCTCGCTCAAAGAAGCCACGAAGATTGTGGGAGTGGATATGCCGGGCGTGGATCGCGCCACCGTGTCTTCTATCTTCACGCCGAACGTGCGCTTTATTGAAGTGGATGAAGAGGGATTGTCGGGCGGTAATGTGGTGCCGGCGGATTTTGCGCCCACGGAAGAGGGCATCGCTCAGGTACGACAGAATATTCTCAAGGCCAAGATCGTCGGACGTCTGGTGGCCAACGATTTCTCCGGCGCCATCATCAGCGCCCAGTTGCTGGATACCAATCCGGATACGGGCGAGCCGCTGGATCTGGTGGATTTTTCGCACAAGCTCGACAGTCAGGTGCGCGATGTCTTTGAAGACGAGGACGTCGCGGTACACATCATTGGCTTTGCCAAGGTGCTGGGCGATGTGACCGACGGCGCGCAGATGGTCGTTGTGTTTTTCCTCGTGGCGTTTTTGATTACCGCGCTACTGGTGTTTTTGTACACCCGTTCACTGTGGCTGTCGCTGATTCCGCTGGCGTGCTCTGTGGTCGCTGTGCTGTGGCAGCTGGGCATGCTCACGAGTCTTGGTTTTGGTATCGATCCGTTTGGCATCATCGTGCCCTTCCTCGTGTTCGCGATTGCGGTGAGTCACGGCGTGCAGATGGTGACGGCCGTGCGCGCCGAGGTGTTTGACGGCTTGGATGCAATGGATGCAGCGCGTGCGAGTTTTCGCAAGCTGGCCGTGCCCGGCATCATCGCGCTGCTCAGTGATACGGTTGGATTTATCACGATCTACCTGATCGAAATCCGCGTTATTCAGGAAATGGCGATCACGGCGAGTATTGGTGTCGCCACCATTATTCTGACCAATCTAATTTTGCTGCCGGTGCTGATGTCGTACGTGAGCTTCGGCGAGGAATACAAGCGCAAGCTTGTGGCGCGCGCTCAACGTCTCGACCCAATCTGGCGCAAGCTTGCCGGTATGACGCGTAAGGGCCCGGCGACCGTGGCGATGCTGGTGGCTCTGGCGCTGGTCGGCGTGGGTTACTGGAAGGGCGCGAACATCGAGATTGGTGATCTGCAGCCCGGCGTGCCGGAGCTGCGTGAAAACTCACGCTACAACGTCGACACCCGAGAGGTGACGAGTCGATTCTCGATTGGCGTCGATATTATTTCAGCCATTGTTGAGGCCAAGCCCGAAGCTTGTATCGACTATGACGTGATGACCAATATCGATCAGTTTGCCTGGTACATGGACAACGTGGAGGGCATTCAGTCCACGATTTCGCTGTCGAAGGTCAGCAAAATTGTGAATGCGGGCTGGAACGAGGGCAGTTTGAAATGGCGCATTTTGTCGCGCAACCAGGCCAACCTCGTGCAGTCGACTAACGGTATTGATACCAGTACCGGACTTTTGAATGCGGACTGCAGCGTTATGCCGGTCATGATGTTTACCGAAGACCACAAGGCCGAGACCATCGCGCGTGTCGTGGATGCGGTGAAAACCTACAACCGCGACTTCGCCATGGAAGGCGTTAACTATCGCCTCGGCACAGGTAACGTGGGCGTTATGGCGGCGACCAATGAAGAGGTGAGTCGCGCGCAGTTCCCGATCTTGGTGGGTGTGTTCGCCGTCATCATTATTTTGTGCTGGCTAACGTTCCGTTCGCTGCGCGCGGTGTTGTGCATTGTGTTGCCGCTGGGGCTGGTGTCGTTGCTGGCCTATGCGCTTATGACGACGCTTGAAATTGGCCTGAAAGTCTCGACGCTGCCAGTGGTGGCGCTCGGCGTGGGTATTGGTGTCGATTACGGCATCTACATTTACAGCCGGATCAAGAGTTTCATGGACGACGGTGCATCGCTGGACGATGCGTTCCTGAGCACGCTCAAAATTACCGGCGCCGGCGTTGTGTTTACCGGGCTCACCCTTGGCATTGGTGTGGCCACGTGGCTGTTTTCACCGCTGAAGTTCCAGGCGGACATGGGCCTGCTGCTGACGTTCATGTTCCTCGTGAACATGTTGGGCGCTATTTTGCTGCTGCCGGCACTGGCGCGCTTTTTGCTCGGCGGACGCGACGACTAGGGGCGCGTTGCCGCCTTGACCTATGGACTTTGACGCGCTGCTCAACGATGTTACGCGGCTCGTACGCGAGCGCGGCCGCGTGTCATTGGCGGCCGTTGGTGAGTACTTCGATTTAACGCCACAGCGACTCGATGCGGTGCGCGATGAACTGGTGAGTGCGCGCGGCACGCTTGCGCTTGAGAACGAGCGCATTCTCGTGCTGCCCGATGTGGCTGAAGAGCCGCCGGCAGAAGCCGAACGACGCAACCTGACGGTGATGTTTGTCGATCTGGTGGGATCGTCGGATCTGTCCGGGCAACTTGATCCCGAAGAGCTGCGCGACGTGATACAGCGCTACCAGCAGATGGTCGTGCGCTGCACCGAGCGTTTGCACGGCTACACGGCGCAATATCTTGGCGACGGGGTGTTGGTCTATTTTGGCTACCCCCATGCCCACGACGACGACGCCCGTCGTGCGCTGTATGCCGCGCACGACGTACTGGATCAACTGTCAGCGCTCAACGATAGCCTGCACCACGATCACGGCGTGCGGGTGGATTTGCGCATCGGCATCCACACCGGTCTTGTCGTGGTCGGTGACGTCGGTGCAGGAGCGCGTCACGAGGCCCTGGCGCTGGGCGAGACGCCCAATATCGCGGCGCGCATTGAGAGCATGGCGGCGCCGGGCACCGTGATGCTCAGCGCGGCGACGCGTGGATTGCTCGCCGATCAATTCGAACTTGAATCTCAAGGTGATCATGAGCTGCGCGGAATTGCCCAGCCGGTCACGCTGTATCGCTCCCTGCGCCCCAGCGGTGTGTCTTCGGCGTTTGATCTTGCCGTGCGTCACAAGCTGTTGCCGTTGGCGGGGCGCGTTGAGGAGCTGGCAATACTGACGCGGGCTTGGAATCAGGCCAAAACCGGCGCGGGCAGCGCCATTGCGGTGACCGGCGACGCAGGCATAGGCAAGTCGCGTTTGATTCAGGCGCTCAAAGACAGGCTGCTTGAGAACGACGAACGTTGGACGGCGCTGCGCTGTTCGGCCTATGACGTTAATACGCCGATGCATCCCATTATTGCGCTGCTGCGCCAGACCATCGAGATCGATCCGCAGGACGATCCCGAGCTCAATTTGCGTCGAATCGCCGACATCATGAGCCAGTTTGATACCGGCGATATTGATGCCGTGGGCATTATTGCCGCGCTGTGTGGCGTGGTGCGCAAGGATGCTCCGGCGGTAGAACTTGGTGCGGCCTCGCAGTTATTTGAATCGTTGTTTATGCAGTTTCTGTTGCAGGGACCGCGGCTGCTGGTCATCGAGGATGTCCACTGGCTCGATCCAACGACGATGGGCATGGCGCGCCGCCTGATCAAACACGCGCCGCAGTCGTCACTGCTGGTGGTGGTCTCTGCACGCCCCGGATTCGATTTTCAATCGCTTGATAGTGAGCTTGAGCGGCTCAGACTTGGACCGTTACCACGCCGGGACATCGAGTCGATGATCGACTCGGTGACCGAGGGCCGTGCACTGGCGCCTGCCGTGGTGACGGCCATTGTTCAGCGTACCGATGGCGTGCCGGCGTTTATTGAAGAGCTCACGCGGATGTTGTTGGCCTCCGATTGGTTGGTCGAACGAGACGGGCAGCTGCTGCCCAACGGGCCGCCACCCGATCGCATACCGGCCACGCTCACCGATTCGCTGATGGCGCGTCTGGACCGACTCGGCGACGCCAAGGCGATTGCGCAGGAGGCGGCCGTGATTGGGCGCACGTTTACGACCGAGCTGCTGAGCGCCGTTAGCCGCTTTGATCAAGACGTTGTTGATGACGCGCTTGAGGCATTGCGACGCGCCCGGATTATTCGCAAACGTTCGCGCATTGGCGATGAGAACTGGCGTTTTCGGCACGCCTTGCTGCAGGAATCGGCGTATCAGTCGCTGCTGCGTGCAACACGACAAACTCTGCATCTGAAAACGGCGGAGACCATTGAAAGCGGGTTTCAATTGCAGGCCGCGCAGCATCCCGAGCGCGTGGCACGCCACTTCCAGATTGGCGGCGACGCCTCGCGCGCGCTGGGCTATTGGCAGTGGGCGGCCGAGCAGGCGGTGGAGAAAGCCGCCACGCGCGAAGCGTTATTCCATGTGGATGAGGCGATGGCGCTCTTGGCCGAGCTGCCAGAATCAACCCAGCGCGATTTACGCGAGTTGTCGCTGATCACCATTAAGGGCTCGGCCCTAATTTTGATTGGCGGTTGGGCCGCGCCCGGCCTTGCTGACATTTATGATCGCGCATTGGCACTGGTGGCGCGCAGCGGTCAGGGTGCGCACGTCGACTTTCAGGTTCTGGGCGGATTGTGCGCCTACCATCTGGTGCGCGGTGAACTCGACACCGTATCGGTACTCGCGACACGCTTGCTTAAACAGGGGCGGGCGTCGGATGACGCAGCTTCTCTGACGGTGGCCAACGTATGCCAGAGTTTCGCGGCGTT
Source organism: Gammaproteobacteria bacterium (assembly GCA_045106455.1). Lineage (GTDB taxonomy): Bacteria > Pseudomonadota > Gammaproteobacteria > Steroidobacterales > JBCCMA01 > JBCCMA01. The sequence continues at coordinate 20,078 of JBGCEL010000060.1, read as the reverse complement.
CTTTCACGGTGATTTTGACGCGGCCCGACGCTTTGCGAACGAGGTGACGCTGCACTACGACCCGGACACGCCGGTGCCCGTGAGTTTTCTGTACGGTCAGGATCCGCTGGTGATCACCCAGACCATGCTCGCATTGCTCACCTGGTCAGAGGGCGACACCGTAGAAAGCCTTAAGGTTAGCGAACGAGCGATGCAACAGGCGCGGCGCGTACGGGCCCCGTTTAGCGCGCTGTGGGCGGACGCCTGGCATGCGCGACTGTTGTTTGAGTGCGGAGATACAGCGGAGGCGTACGCGCTGGCCCGCGTCACGCGTCGCGAGTGTGAGAAGAATGACTACGGCTATGTCGCTGGCCTTTCGAGTCTGGTGGTGGGGGCGGCGGCGCAAGCCAACGTGGCACCCGAGGCAGGTATTGATGACTTGCGCGCGGTTCTGAAAGATTTCTCCCGCGTCGGTAACGTGCTGGCACACACGTATTTCAATGCGCTGTGCGCGGCGGGCGAGTTGGCGGTGGGCGATGTCGACGGCGCGCGCACCGTGATTGACAGCGCGCTTGGAGAAGTGGGTGGTGGTTCTGAGGCCTATTGGCGCGGCGAACTTTATCGCTTGCGTGGCGAACTGTTATGCCCCTCGGATGCGCTGGCCGCATCCGCTGATTTTCGTGCAGCGGTAGAAGAGGCCAATCGTCAGGGCGCGCACAGATTGAGCTTGCGTGCTGCGCTGCGCTGGCATCAATTTTTACCCGACGAGTTGGCGGCGATAGAGGCGCTACGGGTCGCCGCACGCCATGTCATGCCCTATGCGCAAGATCCGGAGATTGCCGCCGCGGCGGCCGTTCTGAAGGAACGGGACTAGTGTTGCGCGGTTAGTCGCGCGGCGGCGCGCGCCGCATGCGTTTGGTATCGCCGCGGCGACGCTTGTCATTGACGCGCTGACGCTTTTTCGCCAGAGATGGTTTGCGCTTGGGCTTGCGCACGCGCGGCGCTTGCAGGCAGCGATGAATCAGGCGTCCCAAGCGATCGCGCGCGTCCTCACGATTGCGCGGCTGCGAGCGGTGTTGATTCGCCGTAATCACGAGTTCGCCGTGGCGATTAACGCGGGAACCGGCCAGCGTTTTTAGGCGTTCGCGCTGACCTGCGTCGAGTTCGGTACAGCGATCGATGGAAAATCGAATTTGCACGGCGCTGGCCACTTTATTCACATGCTGACCACCGGGGCCCGACGAGCGGATAAAACGTTCCTCGATGAGCGTCTCATCGATATTTAGGTCGTCGTTGATAAACATGGTGGGCTTTTTAGCTCAGGCGTTCAGATCCGGGATCAGCTCGCTTTCAAGCCTGGAAATGATGTCTTTCATGTGCAGACGCCGTTTTTTGAGTCGGCGCAGTCGCAGCTGGTCCACATGGGGCTCGTGGGCCAGACGATCGATCACATCATCGAGATCGCGGTGTGCAACGCGCATCTCTTTGAGCTTCATACGATTTTCGAAGCACTCAGTGTTGATGTTCTCGGTCATGGTGGCGCTATTCTACACTGCCAGGCGGGCGGGCCAAAACGGCGCGCTTCAGTGGTAAGCCGCAGGCGGCAAATCGACCGCATCAACGCGCTTGCCAAGCGTGGTGACAAAGCCGCCCAGGCGGGTATCGCCATCGATTGTGAACTCGAAACGGAATATACGCCGCAGCGCGATGCCGTCGCGAAAGCGCACCAGCTTGATGCTGGCGTAGGCCACCGTCCCGTCCAGAAACTGCAGTCCGTCCCGGTCGCAGCGGGTTTTCGCCGCCTCGTTGGCGGCCTCACGGGCACCGAGTGAGTCAAACACAAACCAGACGCCGAGCAGCGTGATGCACAGCCACAAGATCTCGGTCATGGCAGATAGTCGAGCCACGCGCGCGTTGGATTGCCCAGCACCACAAAGTGCGGATTGAGAATGTCTTCTTTGGCGTTGTAGTCCAGATCGCGTCCGTCGAGCTGTACCACGCGACCACCCGCGGCGTTGACCACCGCGTGCGCGGCAGCGGTGTCCCACTCGGAGGTGAGGCCCAGCCGTGGATAGACGTCTGCGCCCCCCTCGGCGACGACGCAGAATTTCAATGAGCTGCCCATGGGCACCATCTCATGCTCGCCCAGATTGGCAAGATACTTGTCCACCAGCTCGCCGCGATGCGAACGACTGCCCACCACCCGCGGCGTGCGCGGCTGATCATGCACGCTGATGGGTGTCGGCGCGGCCTCGCCGTCTTGTTTAAATGCGCCATGGTCGTTGGCGGCAAAGTAGGTGACGCCCGTGACCGGCACGTGTACGACGCCGAGCACCGGTGCGTGATCCTGAATCAGCGCGATGTTGACCGTGAACTCACCGTTGCGATTGACAAATTCTTTGGTGCCATCGAGCGGGTCGACCAGCCAGTAGGGATTCCAGTCCGCACGCTCGGCGAACGGCTGTTCGCGAGATTCTTCCGACAGCACCGGATAGCTGACATCGAGCTTGGCCAGACCGTCGACAATGCAGCGATGGGCGGCGAGGTCAGCGGCGGTGAGTGGCGATTCATCGCCTTTATGTTCCACGTCAAAATCGGTGGCATAAACCTCGAGAATGCGCGCGCCAGCGTCGCGAGCAATCGTCACAATTTGGGGTAACAGATCTTTGAACATCTTCATCAGCCATTTCGAATCGGTGCGCTATGATACGCCGCTATGCGACAACTCACTAACTCACTTGTGGACTGGCGCCGCGCCGACACCCTGCTTCTGGACATGGACGGCACGCTGCTGGACTTGAGCTTCGATACGTATTTCTGGCTCACCGTACTCCCGGCGGCCTACGCGGCATCGGTGGGCAAATCGCTGGATGAGGTGGCAGACTATCTGGGTGGACTGTTTACGCGCCATCGGGGCACGCTTAACTGGTATGCGGTCGATTTTTGGAGCGCAGAATTGTCGCTGGATGTAATGGCGCTGCAACGCCAACATGCCGAACGCATTGGCTATTTGGACGGGGCCCCCGAGTTTCTTGCAGCGGCCCGTGCGGCGGGCAAACGTTGCGTTATGGTAACCAATGCCGACCGCAATACGCTGCAACTCAAAGATCAGCGCACGGGAGTAACCGAGTCGTTCGATGACGTGGTGTCGTCGCATGATTTTGGCATGCCCAAAGAGCAGCCGGGCTTCTGGCGGGCGTTTTGTGATCAGTACGATGTGGTGCCCGACAACGCACTATTTATTGACGATACAGCGACAGTGCTGCAGTCGGCGGTCGATTTCGGTATTGGTCAGGTGCTGGCGATTGCCCAGCCCGATAGTAAGGCAGCCGTGCGCGAGATTCAGGGTTTCGCCGCCGTTCGGGGCGTGGTGGAACTGATAACGGCCTAGGCGTTGCCGCCACCGCCGTTTCCTCCACCGCCGTTTCCGCCACCGCCGTTTCCGCCACCGCTTCTGCGGCGTCGGCCACGACCACCGCCGCCTGAACCACCGCCTGAGCGATTCGAGCCGCCAGGGCGTCCACGTCCGCCACCACCACCGCCGCCAGGGCGTTTTTTGCGCGGCGGGCGCGGTGGGCGCGTGATTTCGGGCAGATCGTCGGGCGAATATTGTTCCACCGGGATCTGATAGCCAATGTATTCTTCGATCTGCGGCAGGCCCATCGCGTAGTCTTCGCAGCCGAAGCTGATCGCATCACCTTCGGTGCCGGCACGCGCCGTCCGACCAATACGATGCACGTAGTCTTCGGCATCTTGCGGCAGGTCGTAGTTAAAGACGTGGCTCACATCATCGATGTGCAGGCCGCGTGACGCGACATCGGTGCCCACCAGTATTTGCAGGCCGCCATCTTTAAATTCTTGCAGCATGCGCTGGCGCTTTTTCTGTGGCACGTCGCCGGATATTGCGCGTGAGCTAAAGCCGTTCGCCTCCAGCGTGCGCGTGACCATATCTGCAGCGCGACGCGTGTTCACAAACAACATGGTCCGGTGCGGGTCCATTTGTTTCAAAAGCTTGATCAAAAGCGGCATCTTGTCGCGGTTCGACGGATAGAAAATGACCTGCTTCACGCGATCCGCAGTCACTTTGTCGGGCTCGATGCGCACCAGTTCGGGCTCGTTCATATGCTCATAGGCAAGCTCGAGCACGCGGTGCGACAGCGTGGCGGAAAACAGCATGTTTTGGCGCTCATCACGCTCCGGCAAGCGGCGCATGAGATAGCGAATGTCCTTAATAAAGCCCAGATCGAACATGCGATCGGCTTCATCAAGAATCAGCACTTCGATGGATCTGAGCGTGAACAGTCCCTGCTTGAAATAGTCGATCAGTCGTCCCGGCGTGCCGATGATGATATCGACGCCCTCGGTGAGCGACTGACGCTGTTTTTCATAATCTGTGCCGCCGTAGACCAGGCGCAGTTTCAGGCCCAGATGATCGCCAAGGTTGACCGCATCTTTGTGAATCTGGATAGCCAATTCGCGCGTTGGGGCCAAAATGAGCGCCGCCGGATCGGTGGCTTTGCGCTCGGGATTGGGTTTGGTGATCAGGCGTTGGAACATCGCCAGCAAGAATGCGGCGGATTTGCCCGTACCGGTTTGCGCCTGTCCGGCCACGTCGCGCCCGCTGATGGCCAGCGGCAGCGTTTGGGCCTGGATGGGCGTGCAGTGGGTAAATCCGGCGTTGGCCACGCCTTCAAGGACGGACGCGGCGAGGTCCAGGTCTGCAAAGGCGACCTCGGACAGGTGGGTGTTACTCATGTTTTTTTCGATGTGCTCTTGAAAAAATCTCAGATTGTTGCAAAATAACTGGTGTTGGTGCGATATCAAAGGCACCGGCACAGTGCCCACAGCGGCCAGACCGTGCTCTCCCAGACGCGAAGAAAGCGACAACAATCTCGGCATTGTGCCTGATCCGGCACCCGGCGTCACGAATACGCCCTCCCCAAACACACTCTTATTCAATTTCTACTGCGAAACACTCATCAATTAAACTTTTCCCCGGAGGAATTTCCAATGAGCGAACAGATCGTCAACACGACGGATGACTCGTTTGAGAACGACGTACTTAACTCTGACACGCCTGTGTTGCTGGACTTCTGGGCCGAGTGGTGCGGACCGTGCAAGATGATTGCTCCGATCCTTGATGAGGTAGCGGGCGAAATGAGCGACCGCGTCCGTATCGCCAAGATGGACATTCAGGCCAACCCTCAAACGCCGCCAAAATATGGCGTACGTGCCATTCCTGCGCTGGTTTTGTTCAAGAACGGACAGGTTGAAGCGCAGCACATGGGCGTGCTGTCCAAAACCCAACTCACTCAGTTTCTGGAAGAAAATCTATGAGAGGTTACTTAGGCGGCTCCGGTCGGGGTGGGCAGAAGAAGCCCGCTAACCGCGGCAAGCGCAACGACAACAACAAGGGCAATAAGGCCCGGCGCCGGCACAATCCCCAGAACCATCACCATGACGATGATGAGGATCTCGGTACTTTGGACGAGGGCGAGCTCACGTTGAGCGAAACCGCCATGAAGCTCAGCGATCTGAAGAAGAAGCCGATCTCGACGCTGGTGGAAATGGCCGCTGAGATGGGGCTGGAAAATACGGCTCGTTTGCGCAAACAAGACATTATTTTTGCCATTTTGAAGTCGCACGCCAAAAAAGGCGAAGATATCTGGGGCGACGGCGTGCTCGAAATTTTGCAGGACGGCTTTGGCTTCCTGCGTTCGGCCGACAGCTCGTATCTGGCAGGTCCCGACGACATTTACGTCTCGCCGAGCCAAATTCGCCGCTTCGCACTGCGCACCGGTGACACCATTTCGGGTCTGATCCGTCCACCCAAAGATGGTGAGCGCTACTTTGCGTTGCTCAAAGTGGGTCTGATCAACATGGATCGACCGGAAAATGCGCGGACCAAGGTGTTGTTTGAAAACCTGACGCCGCTGTTTCCGCGCGATCGCCTAAAAATGGAAATTGGCAACGGCAGTACCGAAGACCTCACGGCCCGTATTATCGATATGGCAGCGCCCATTGGTAAGGGTCAGCGCGGTCTGATCGTGTCGCCGCCGAAGGCCGGTAAAACGATTCTGCTGCAGAACATCGCCCACTCCATCGCCCACAACCATCCTGAGTGCGACCTCATCGTTCTTCTGATCGATGAACGACCGGAAGAGGTGACCGAGATGGCGCGCTCCGTGCGCGGCGAGGTGGTCTCCAGTACGTTTGACGAGCCTGCCAGCCGTCACGTGCAGGTCGCCGAGATGGTGATCGAAAAGGCCAAGCGTCTTACCGAGCACAAACGTGATGTGGTGATTTTGCTCGATTCGATTACGCGTCTGGCCCGTGCTTACAACACCGTCGTGCCGTCCTCAGGCAAGGTGTTGACCGGTGGTGTGGATGCCAACGCATTGCATCGTCCGAAGCGCTTTTTTGGTGCCGCGCGCAACATTGAAGAGGGCGGCAGCCTCACCATTATCGCCACGGCGCTGGTCGATACCGGTTCGCGCATGGACGACGTGATCTTTGAGGAATTCAAAGGCACCGGCAACATGGAAGCGCATCTGGATCGGCGCATCGCTGAGAAGCGCGTGTTCCCGGCGATCAACATCAATCGTTCCGGCACGCGTAAAGAAGAGCTGCTGACCAGCCCCGAAGAACTCAAGAAGATCTGGGTTCTGCGCAAGCTGCTCCATCCAATGGACGAGATCGCTTCGGTGGAATTCCTGCTGGGCAAGCTCAAAGACACGAAAACCAACTTTGACTTTTTCGAGTCCATGAAACGCTAAGCACTTCACATATTGGCCCGTTGGTCTGACCGACCACGGGCCATTTGTGATTCACGTCACTGTACGCGCACGCCGCTGTCCCTACTCTGGTTGGGCTACCCTTACGCCCATTGCGGAGTGCGTTCGTCTATGAAGAAGTTTCTCGCCGGAAAATATTCCGGCATGGTTATCGCTATCGCGTTGTTCGTGCTGCTTGATGCAGCCGTGCTGATTACCAACTTTTACATGGCGACGAAGTTCGCGCATGTCACCGAGATGGTGAACCTTGCCGCGCGCCAGCAGACGCTGTCGCAGCAAACGTTTAAAGCGTTGCTGCAGACCGACAATGCGCTGGGCAGCGGTGATATGGTCGATGAGCCACTTGAAGAATTTAAGCGCTCGTTCCGGATTTTCGATGAAACCCTGGCCGCGTTTCAAGACGGCGGCGAGATAACGACCCCAGCTGGCGAACGCGCCGTCATCAAGCCCCTGCGTGATGAAACGCTGCGTGCGGCCAACGCCGCGGCCCATGATGTCTGGGCCGGCTTTCGCAACAAGGCCCAGTTTGTCGCAGATTTTGAAGGGCGCATCGAGCTTGATGCGGATTTCGAGGTGGGCGACGTTGAAGCCGATCTTGAAGGCGCGATGTACGAGGCCATTGTGTTCTCGGCAGAAAACAACGTTAGTGCCAATTTGCTGAACAGCATCAATACGGTGGCCATCGGCCTCGAGCAACAGGCCGCAACGCGGGCGCGGCGACTGCAGATGGTCCAGGTGTTGGGCATTGTCCTCGCGCTGGGTGCGTTTGCTTTGATCGTCTTCCACTTCCTGCGCAACCTGCGTAGCTCGGATCAGGCTTTGGCCATTGCCGAAGGCGAGAAAGACGAAATTCTCAACACGGTGAACGAAGGCCTGTTCTTGCTGGATGAAGAGCTGAAGATCGGATCACAACACTCCAAAGCGATCGAGACGATTTTTCGTCGCGAGAACCTTGCCGGACAGGACTTTCTGAAGCTGCTGCGCGAAATTGTGCCAGAGAAAACGCTGGAGACCGCGCGCGACTATGTGGGCTTGTTTTTCGCCGGGCGCGTGAATGAAAAATTGGTCAATGACCTCAATCCCCTCGACGAGGTTGAAGTGCATTTTCGCGATGCCAAGGGCGGCTTCGTGACGCGCTTTTTGGGTTTTAGTTTCAAGCGTGTGGTGGTGAGTGAAGATCTGTCGCATCTTCTGGTTACCGTGAATGACATTACGGAAATCGTCGGTCTGCGGCGCTTGCTCGATCAGGCGCAGGACAATGGCAAGCTGCAGCTCGACATGATGATGGACATGCTGCACATCGAGTCCAGCCTGTTGGAAGACTTCCTGAACAACACCGATGAGAATCTGGAGGCGATCAATACTGCGCTGAAGGCATCGGGCAACAGTCAGGCGAAGTACTTCGACAAACTCAACGAAATGTTCCGTCGCACCCACACCGTGAAAGGTGAAGCCGGGGCGCTTGGACTGTCTTCGGTGGCCGCACTGGCCCACGATCTCGAAGAACATGTCGGCGAGCTGACCAATAACCACGAACTCAAAGGCGCCGATTTTCTGCCGCTGACTATGCGTTTGGATGAGCTCATGAGTCATATGTCATCGGTGCGCAAACTGATTGAACGACTCGCGGAATTCCGCAACGTTGTAGAACACGGCGACGGCTCGGCGGCTGGTGACAGCACATCGGCGGGTGAAGAACGCCGACGCTCCGGGCGTCAGAGTACGCCGGATATTTTGGCCGCGCTGGCTGAGAAGCTCTCCAATGATGAAGGCAAACGTGTCGAAGTTGTTTGTGAGGGTTTTGATTTGCGCGACGTGTCGGCCGACGTGCGCAAAGCGCTGCGTGATATCAGCGTGCAGTTCTTGCGCAACGGCGTGGTGCACGGCATCGAATCGCCCGACGATCGCGCTGCGCGTGACAAGCCGCCCGTGGGCCGCGTCGCGTTGGTGGTGACGCGTAAAAATGATCAGGTTGAGCTGAGTTATCGCGACGATGGTCGTGGGCTTGATGCCGACAAGATTCGTCGCAGCGCGGTCGCCAAAGGTCTGCTGACGCAGGATAAAGCGGCGGCGATGAGCGAGAAACAGGTGATGTCACTGATCTTCAAGCGCGGCTTCTCGACCGTCGACACGGTCACTGAAAATGCCGGTCGCGGTGTGGGTATGGACGTGATTCGACATCTGATCCAGCAACTTGGCGGCAAGGTGCGCATGTCCACTACTGCGGGTCATCAAACGGCCTTTACCGTGGCGCTGCCGATGAACGCGGCTGTGCAAGACGAGGCGGCGGCCTAATGGTTGCGAACATGGAGCCACGGGCGCGTAAGAAACTCATGATTGTGGATGACTCGCGCATTATCCGGCGCAAGATTGCACGTTGTTTGGACGAGCTCGATCTCGAGGTGATCGGTCGTGCTGGTAACGGGGTGGAGGCCGTCGAAGTATTCAAGACCGCGCGCCCTGACTTGGTGACCATGGATCTGACGATGCCTGAAATGGACGGTATCGAATGCGTGGAGCAGATCGTGAATCTGGATCCTTCGGTCAAGATTCTGGTGGTGTCGGCTCTGGCTGACAAAGCGACCGCCATCGAGGCGCTTAAAAAAGGCGCTAACGGTTTTTTATGCAAGCCATTTACGGATGAGGAATTGTCCGACGCGCTTGCCGAACTGGTCCGGGGCTAACCATGAACGCACAGGATCTCTCAGTATTTATCGACGGTGCGTTGCACTACTTCAGCCAGATCAGTGGCGATGCCGCGGACGTTGGCACCCCCTATCTTATGAATACGCGGGAACCCGCGGCGCGTGGCTACACCGGCATTATCGGTGTGACCGGCGACAAGAAAGGCAACGTGTATTTCAGTGCGTCGCAACTATTGGTCAAGCATCTGCTTAGCAGCATGGGTGAGGACGACATGTCCCACGACAATCTGTGCGACGCGGTCGGTGAAGTGGCCAATACGATTTCTGGCAACGCACGCAAATTCTTTGGCAAGGAATTTATGATCTCGGCACCGGTCGTGGTGACCGGGCAGTCGGAGAAAATTGCGGTGCCTGAGGAAGTGCGCTCGTACGTGGTGCCCATTACCTGGCGCGGCCACGAAGCTGGACTGGTGATCAGTCTCTGTTGAGCGCTCGATGCCCGATGTCGCGCCGACAGTGCGCGGCGTCAAACTCAAGCGTGTCGATCATTTCGTAAGCGGCCTTTTGTGCCTCGGCGATCGTGGTGCCGAGCGCGGTGGCGCACAGCACGCGCCCGCCACTGGTGACGATGCTGCCATCTGACGCCGTGGCGGTGCCCGCATGGAACACTTTGTGTGCGGTGTCGTCGGCGACCTCGTCCAGTCCGTTGATTACTTTGCCCTTGGCGTAATCGGCCGGATAGCCGCCAGCGGCCATGACCACGCCCAGCGCTGGACGCGGGTCCCATTGCGCTGTGTGCGCACCCAGTTCGCCCGCGCATGCCGCCCGGCACAATGCGGCTAAATCGCTTTGCAGGCGCAGCATGATGGGTTGGGTTTCGGGATCGCCGAAGCGGCAGTTAAATTCCAGAACCTTGGGCGTGCCGGTCGCGTCAATCATCAATCCGGCGTACAGAAAGCCACGGTAGCGATGACCGTCGGCGGCCATGCCGCGCACGGTAGGCAGCATCACTTCGTGCATCACGCGATCATGCAGCGCCGCGTCAATGACCGGCGCGGGTGAATACGCGCCCATGCCGCCGGTATTGGGGCCGACATCGCCGTCGTCGCGGGTTTTGTGATCCTGTGAGGTGGCCAATGGCAAAATGTCTTCGCCATCGACCATCGCAATAAAACTGGCTTCTTCGCCGGCCAGAAATTCTTCGACCACCACACGCCGACCCGCTTCGCCAAACGCATCGCCCGAGAGCATGTCGCGCAAGGTGGCGTGGGCTTCGTCCTGGGAGTGGGCAATGATCACGCCTTTGCCTGCGGCCAGTCCGTCGGTTTTGATCACCACCGGCAGTCCGAGCGTATCGGCAAATGCGCAGGCTGCATCGACGTCGGTGAACGCGCTGAAGCGTGCCGTGGGAATGTGATGTCGCTGTAGGAAATCTTTCATGAAGGCTTTGGAGCCTTCGAGCTGCGCCGCGCCGGCGCTTGGACCAAAGCAGGCGATGCCCGCGGCCTCGAAGCGATCGGTGATGCCCAGCACCAGCGGCTCTTCCGGCCCAACGATGCACAGCCCGACGTTGTTGTCGGTGGCAAACTGCAGCAGGGCGTCAATATCGTTCGCCGCAATATCGACGTTTGTCAGCGCCGCTTCGCGCGCGGTGCCCGCATTACCCGGGGCGACAAAGACATTGCTGGCCGCAGCGCCCTGAGACGTGCGCCAGGCCAAAGCGTGTTCGCGACCGCCGCCGCCGACAATTAGGACGTTCATCAGCGGTTAGTGACGGAAGTGGCGCGCGCCGGTAAAGACCATGGCGATGCCGTGTTCGTTGGCCGCGTCAATGACTTCCTGATCGCGCTTGGAGCCGCCGGGCTGAATCACCGCGCTGATACCGTGTTCGGCCGCGCTATCGAGGCCGTCGCGGAATGGAAAGAACGCGTCCGATGCCATCACGGAAGATTTTACGGCCAGGCCCGCATCAGCGGCTTTCATGGCAGCGACTCGGGTGCTGTAGACCCGGCTCATTTGGCCGGCGCCGACGCCGATGGTCATGTTGTCTTTGGCAAAGATAATGGCGTTGCTCTTAACGTATTTGCATACCTTCCACGCAAACTGCAGATCTTTGAGTTCGCGATCATTGGGTTTACGCGTGGTGACGGTTTTGAATTCGCGTGGGTCGGTGAGATGAATGTCACGATCCTGCACTAAGAGACCGCCACCCACTTTGTGCGTGTGCAGTGTGGGTTGGGGCGTCATGTCCCACCAGCCGGTAGTGAGTACACGCACGTTGGGTTTTTCGGCAAGAACGGCGCGCGCGGCATCGTCAATTTCCGGGGCGATGATCACCTCGACAAACTGGCGGCCAATAATCGTGTCAGCCGTTTCGCCGTCGAGCGTGCGGTTCATCGCGATGATGCCGCCGAACGCTGAGGTTGAGTCGGTGCTGTAGGCACGCTTGTAGGCTTCCAGTACGTTGTCGTCTTCCGCTACACCACACGGGTTGGCGTGTTTAACGATCACGCAGCACGGTTCGTAAAATTGCTTGACGCATTCAAGCGCCGCATCCGCATCGGCGATGTTGTTGTAGGACATCGCTTTGCCTTGTAGCAGCACCGCTTTGCCGATGGAGGCAGATTCGCCGTCGGCCGCCACATAAAAGGCGGCGCGCTGATGCGGGTTTTCGCCGTAACGCAGGTCGCTTTGTTTGATAAACGACTGCGTGTGCACGCCGGGCAGGGCGTTCGCGGTGTTGGTGATGTTGCCGGCAAGGTAGCTGGCAATCATTGCGTCGTAGGACGCGACGTGCTGAAACGCTTTTTGCGCTAAACGTAAACGCAGCATCGGATCGTCGTCCACGCTTTTGGCTGCCTCGACAATGGCAGCGTAATCCGACGGGTCGGTGACGACACTCACAAAGCGATGGTTTTTCGCCGCGGCGCGCAACATGGCCGGTCCGCCGATGTCGATGTTCTCGATGGCATCGTCAAACGTGCAGTCGGGACGCGCGATCGTTTTGGCAAATGGATAAAGGTTGACGACGAGAATATCGATACGGCGAATATCGTTGTCGGCCATCACCGTATCGTCGGTGCCAGGGCGGCCAAGCAAACCGCCGTGAATTTTCGGATGCAACGTTTTGACGCGGCCATCCATAATTTCGGGGTAGCCCGTGCGCTCACTGACTGCCGTCACGCTCAGGCCAGCTTCGCGCAGCATCGCTGCGGTGCCGCCGGTGGACATCAGCTCGAAACCCGCGTCATTAAGGCCCCTCGCCAGTTCCACGATGCCGCTTTTGTCGGAAACGCTCAGGAGGGCGATTTTTGCTTGTGCCATAGTGGTTTATCTCGGCCAACGACGATGTAGCGCGGGGCGAACCCCGCGCAAAATTAAGGATTGAAAGCCTGAGGCGAGGCGTCGCGCGGGGCGCTTAGTCGCTCAGGCCGTAGTTTTTGAGCTTCTTACGCAGCGTGCCGCGATTGATGCCCAGGATGCTCGCCGCGCGCGACTGATTGCCGCGGGTGAAATCCAGTACGGTTCGAAACAACGGCATTTCAACTTCGCGTAGTACAAAGTTGTACAGCGCGACGGGTGGATGGCCATTGAGTTTTTGGAAGTAGTGCTTGAGGGCTTGTTCGGTCATATCGCTCAATGGCGGGGTGGTGCCATTGGCGTTCGTGGATTGGTCTGACGACGACACGTTGTTGGTCACGATGCGTCACGCTCCGTTTCTTTACGTTCTGATAACTGCTTTCCACAATCGCCATTCCCTAGAAGCTGTGGCCGTTCGTATCGCTGAGCAAATCGGTGCCACTAAGCGGCGCATTCCATGCGCGCAATAGCTTGGGCAAACCAGGTTTCCAGCAGCGCCATTTGATCGACGGTAGACGTCGCGCGAATTGCTTGCGAGAGCACTGTGCCGGTCCCTTTAATTTGTTTTAGGTACCAGCCCAAGTGCTTGCGAGCTACCCTTACTCCCGTATATTCCCCATAGAAGGAGTAGAGGTTCTGCAAATGGACGCGCATGATATCACGGACCTCGAAAATGTCAGTCTCACTTCGGGGCGTTTTTTGTGACGCCGGGTTCAAGTGATGCTCTATCTCCCTAAAAATCCAAGGGCTGCCCTGTGCGGCCCGGCCAATCATGATGCCGTCGGCGCCCGTGAAATTTTGAACTTGACGCGCTTTGTGTTTTGAGTCTATGTCGCCATTGACCCAAATCGGGATATCGACGTCGCGCTTGATATCGGCAATGGTGTCGTACTCGGCGTTGCCGCCGAAACGACATTCTCGCGTGCGACCGTGAATGGCCAGAGCGGCAATGCCGGCGTCCTGCGCAATATGTGCAATCGTTTTTCCGTTGCGTTTTTCCGGTGACCAACCGGTGCGTGTTTTGAGCGTGACCGGGACGTCCACGGCGTCGACCGTCGCCTCCAAAATCGCGCGCACTAAATCTTCATCGTTTAGCAGCCACGAACCTGCGCGACGCTTGCACACTTTTTTCGCTGGGCAACCTAAATTGATGTCAATGATTTGCGCGCCGCGTTCCACGTTGAGTTTGGCGGCGTTGGCCATCATCTGTGGGTCGGCGCCAGCAATTTGTACAACGCGTGGTTCGGCTTCACCGGCGTGATCCATGCGACGGCGTGACTTATCGGTGTCCCAAAGTTTTGTATCGGACGTCACCATCTCCGACGGCGCGAACGACGCCCCCATCGATTTGCACAGGTCGCGGAACGGGCGATCCGTGACACCGGCCATAGGGGCCAGCGCCAGATTATTGGCAAATGTCCATTTTCCGATTTTCATGAGACAGGTTGGTCGCTATTGCGATTCGCGACGGCCGGTGGCCGAGTCGGCGCAGCTTACCTGATTGAGCCCCACGGTGGCACACGCTTCTACGAGGTAGTTCGTGGCCGCCTGCGGGTCCACATTGACCAGATCCAGCGCCACTTCGACCCGATCACCGCTGCGAATCAGTGACGGCGGGGTGTTGCGGGGGGCGTATTGTTCCGGGGCAAACGTGCGCACCAGCTGTTCGTCGCCGAAGCGATCGAAAAAGGTGACGCGGATGCTGGGCGGGGGCTTTTGGCTCTGGCTGCGATTGGTGACCGTGGCGCGCAACTGCAGCACCTCAGGTTCGTCTTCACGCGGCACCACCGTATGGCGCACCACTTCATAGTCGCGGTGGCTCGCGGCCGGCTGCACCGGGATGTTGAGCGTTTTATAAGCGGAGCGAAGTTGGGCGCCGTAGTCGTCGTGCAAAATTAAGGTGGTGCGCCAGTGGTGAATCGCCTGGACCGCCAGCAAGCCTACGAGCAATAGTGCCGTGATGCTGCCCGCCACTTTTTGCCCCGGCGAGAGCCCTGGTCGCAAATAGTGCATCAGCTCGTCACGATCGCGGCGGTCGTCCGGGTCGGAATCCGCCGCCGCGGCGACCGGAGCCGCGATGTCTTCAAAGACATCCTCATCGGCTGGCGAATCGTGCGTTTGGGCTTCTATGTCGGAGGCTTCATCGTCATTGCTTGCGAGCGTGTCTGCGGCCAGTTCGTCATCCACCAGCACATCGCGATAATTGAGTGCGCGGCGGTGCGTGATCACGGCTGGCACCAACGTGTTTGGGTCGTCTTCGAACACGGACTCGGTGGACGCCGCGTCTTCGTTCACCTCGTCGCTGCGGGTTTCTTGCGCGAGCGCCGCTTCTTCGCCCAGCCAGTCGTCGTCGGCATCCGAGGTGGTCGAATCTTCCGTGGCCGGCGGTTGATCGTCGTGAAAACTGTCCAGTTCAACATCGAAATTGACATCAGTTGTGTCAAATAGCGCTTCGAGCTCAAGCAGATCGTTTTCTGTCAGTTCCTCATCGAGAATGGGGTTGTCGAATTCTTCGAGCTGGTCGCCGTCTTCGCTCGCGATCGCGTGGTCATCGGTCTCGGGTATGGGTTTGGTCGAGGAGGGGGCGCTGGCCGAGGGTTCATCATCGGTGATCGGGCTTTCATCCGGCTCTTCGGAATCATCGGCGGCCAGAGCGTCCACTTGATGTTCGAACGCGTCGGCGTCTTCAAACAGTTCGGCCACGTCACCGTCGAAGGCCAGAGTTTGTTCGAGCGATTCAGATATTTCAAAATCACGCTCATCGACCCGAGCGGCGTCAGCGACTAAAACATCGTTGGCGGAGTCGTCGGTGGCGTCGTCGGTGGAATCGTCGGTGGAATCGTCGGCAGAGTCGTCGGCAGAGTCGTCGGCGGCCGTCAGCGATTCGGATGCGGCCAGTTCCGCTTCAAACTGAGCCTCAAAATCATCGGATGGTTCGAAGCTGTCCTCGAACAGCTCGTCGAGTTCCTCCATTGATGCTGCGTCAACAGAAACAGGCTCCGACTCAGGCTCCGACTCAGGCTCCGACTCAGGCTCCGACTCAGGCTCCGACTCAGGTTCCGACTCAGGTTCCGACTCAGGCTCCGACTCAGGTTCCGACTCAGGTTCCGACTCAGGTTCCGATTCAGGTTCCGATTCAGGTCCCGATTCAGGCTCCGATTCAGGTTCCGATTCAGGTTCCGATTCAGGTTCCGATTCAGGTTCCGATTCAGGTTCCGATTCAGGTTCCGATTCAGGTTCCGATTCAGGTTCCGATTCAGGTTCCGATTCAGTCAGCCGGTTTTCTTCACGCTCCGGTGCTTCACGGAAGGCGCGTACTACTTTTGGATCGTCTTCGGCGACGGTCTCCGTGAAATCCGAGTCGACGGGTCTTTCTGGCTCCGTCGCGTTCGCCGGGGCCGGCCCCAGAAAGGGCGGCGCTTCGGTCAAATCAGCCAGTGCGTTGAAGGTGGTGTCGCAGCCGCCGCAGCGGACATAGCCACCGGCAGCACTTAAGTCGCCGGAGGACAGTGAGTAAACGGTGGCGCAGTTGGGACACTTGGTAAACATCAGTTTGTTCTTTGTCCGTGCAGGCAGACCCACTCGCCCTCAGCGGTCACCGGTGCAAATTCGATCCATGGTCGGTAGGCCGCGAGCACGTCTTGCGCCTGCTCAAGCAAAATGCCGGATAACACGAGGCGACCATTGCTGCCCACGCGGCTGGCGATAACCGGCGCCAGTTCGATCAGCGGCGCGGCCAGAATATTCGCCAACACCAGATCAAAGGTGCCCAGACGCTCCGGCTGTTCGTGACCGACCACGCTCAGTGCGTCTTCCACCGCATTGCGCGTGGCATTGTCGCGGGTGGCAATGAGCGCCTGCGGGTCGTTGTCCAGAGCGACCGCGCGCGTGGCGCCAAGCTTGAGCGCGGCGATCGCTAAAATGCCCGATCCGCAGCCGAAGTCCAAAGCTGACAGGCCGTGAAATGGACCGTGATCACCCAGCCAGGTCAGGCACATTCTGGTGGTGGCGTGATCGCCGGTGCCAAAGGCCAGACCCGGGTCGAGCCGCACGTTCACGGCGTCCGGTTCCGGCGGCGGTTCGTCGCCTGGAACCACCCACAGCGATTGGCCGAATTTTTGCGGTGCGAAACGAGTAAGCCATTCACGTTCCCACGGTCGATCTTCCAGTTCGCGCCAGTGCAACGCCGGCGCGGGTGTCAGCGAATCGATGTCGCGCAATGCAGATTCAATGGCCGCTTGGTTGGTGTCAGTGTCAAACAACGCCGTGACGGTTACCTCGCGCCACAACGGCGTCTCGCCAACACCTGGCTCGAGCAACGGTTGATCGCCCGCGTCGGACAGCGTGACGGCCAGTGCCTCGAGCGTTTCGAGGCACAGCTCCACGACACCGGTAGACGGTGCGGGCACCGAGAGTGTGAGTTCAAGCCACGCCATCGCGTCCTGCGGGGTTGCTGCCGCTCGCGTCACGTTTGCGCGAGCAGCGTTTCCAGATAATGAATGTCGATGCCACCGGCCATAAATCCAGGCTCGTCGCACAAGCGACGGAGCAACGGCATGTTGGTAGCAATGCCCTCGGCCAGCGCCTCGTCCAGCGCGTTGCGCGTGCGCGCCAGCGCAATGTCGCGCGTGCTGCCCGAGCAAATGATCTTGGCCACCAGCGAATCGTAAAACGGCGGTACCGTGTAGCCGGAATACAAATGGCTGTCGACGCGCACACCAGGTCCGCCCGGTGAGTGCCAGTTGTTAATTTTGCCTGGTGAAGGTCGGAACGTTTCCGGATCTTCGGCGTTAACACGACACTCAATGGCGTGACCCTTGATGACGATGTCGCTTTGATCAAAGCCCAGCGGTTCGCCGGCGGCGATACGCAGCTGCTGTTTGACGATATCGATGCCGGTGATCTGTTCGGTGACCGGATGCTCCACCTGCACGCGGGTGTTCATTTCGATGAAATAAAATTCACCGTCCTGATACAAAAATTCAAACGTACCGGCGCCGCGATAGCTCATCGCTCTGCACGCGTCTGTGCACACTTTGCCGATCGCCTCGCGCTGTTCCGGGGTAATGCCGGGCGCCGGGGCTTCTTCAATGACTTTCTGGTGACGACGCTGCGTTGAGCAGTCGCGTTCGCCCAGATGCACGACATTGCCGTGTTCGTCGCCAAGCACCTGGATTTCAATATGGCGCGGCGTGGTCAGGAATTTTTCCATGTAGAGCCGGCCATCACCAAACGCACTTTGGGCTTCTTGCTGGGTAAGCGCCAGCGCGTCGGGCAGTGATTCGGCGTCGTGCACCACGCGCATGCCACGACCACCGCCACCGGCCGCCGCCTTGACCATGACCGGAAAGCCGATCTTGTTGGCAAGCTTAACGTTGGTGTCGACGTCGGAGCCGAGTTCGCCGTCAGAGCCTGGCACACAGGGCACGCCGCTGGCGCGCATCACTTCAATCGCCGTGACTTTGTCGCCCATTTTTCGAATGGAGTCGGGGTTGGGGCCGATAAACGTGAAGCCGGATTTTTCCACGCGCTCGGCGAAGTTGGCGTTCTCTGCGAGAAAGCCGTAGCCCGGATGAATGGCGGTAGAACCGGTCACTTCAGCCGCGCTGATAATGGCGGGCATGTTGAGATAGCTGTCGGCAGCTTGGGCCGGGCCAATGCACACCGATTCGTCGGCCAGCAGCACGTGAGGCAGGGTGCGATCGACGGTGGAATGCACGGCGACGGTCGCAATACCCATTTCACGGCACGCGCGCAGAATGCGTAGTGCGATTTCTCCGCGGTTAGCGATGAGGACTTTTTCAAGCATGGTGTGCTCGCCCTTTATTCGATGACAAACAGCGGCTGGTCAAACTCGACCGGTTCGCCATCGTCAACCAAGATGCGGGTCACGCGGCCAGCCTTGTCGGCCTCGATCTGGTTCATCATTTTCATCGCTTCGATGATGCACAATGTTTGGCCTTCTGAAACGTCCGTACCGACTTCGGCAAAGGCGCGCGCGTTGGGCGTAGGCGCGGAGTAGAACGTGCCCACCATCGGTGCTTTGACGGTGTGCCCGCTGATTGCCGGCTCGGCGGGGACAGCAGGTGCGGCCGGGGCGGCAGCCGCTGGAGCAGGAGCGGCCATCGGTGCCGGAGCGGCCATCTGCGGGGGAGCCATGTAGTGCACGGGCGCAGCTGGCGCAACGGGTGCTTGCGTATACCGGCTGATGCGAACGGATTCTTCGCCCTCGGTAATTTCGATTTCGTGGACCCCCGAATCTTCGAGCATCTCAATGAGTTTCTTTACTTTACGAATGTCCACAGATCTAGCTTCCTTCCGATTGAGTGACGGCTTGCAGGGCGGCCTGCAAGGCCATGGCGTAGCCAAAGGTTCCGAGCCCCACGATGCTGCCAATAGCAATATCACTAAAGTAGCTGTGGTGGCGAAACGTCTCGCGGGCGTGAATGTTGGAGATGTGCACCTCGATAAACGGTATCTCGGTGCCGAGCAGCGCGTCGCGCAACCCGATACTGGTGTGCGTCAGAGCGCCGAAGTTGCACAGGGCAAAATCGGCATTGCTGTGCGCATGAATCTTGTCGATCAGTTCGCCCTCGTGATTGCTTTGAAAGCATTCGAGGGTGTGCCCGGCGTCGGTGGCCAGTTGGGTCATTTCGGCGCACAAATCGTCGAGCGACTCGCTACCGTAAAGATGTGGTTCCCGCCGACCCAACAAGTTCAGGTTGGGGCCGTTCAGGAGTAACAGCTCTGCCATGGGATCGACGCACGTTGCCGGGAGATGGCACGCAGTTTAACGTAATTCGGCGATATTGATAGGCCCTTGGGACGAAAGGAGCCGCTTTTTGTTCGAAGCGGCCCCGTGCGGGCCGGCCGTTCGCTAGCGAGCGATGATCTCCGCGATGGCCATTTCAGCGTCCTCGCGATGGACTTCGCCCGTGTGAATGCGTCGAACCAGGCCGTCGCGGTCCACAAAAGCTGTGATCGGGACGTAGAAGTTTTTGACGCCTATGGCGCTTGCCATGCGATAGCCGCTGTCTTCACCCACCAATATTGGATAGTTGAAGTCGGCGTCTTTTGCGTAAAGCTCAACCGCTTCCATCTCATCGATCGCAATGCCGACGATGGTGAGGTCTTCGTCGGTGTATTCCGTCTGCAGTGCTTTTAGCAGCGGGATCTCTTTGCGACAGGGGGCACACCAGGTGGCCCAGAAATTGACGACCAGTGGTTTGCCCTGCCAGGTGGCGAGCGTTTTGTCGTCACCGGCGAGGCTTGCCAGCGCAATGTCGATGTCATTGACGTT
>JBGCEL010000059.1:0-3332 GCA_045106455.1 Gammaproteobacteria bacterium | reverse complement strand
GTGGTCGCCAGAATTGCATCGCGCACGGGATTGTCGATGTCGCGCCTCGTGATGCCCATGGGCTTTTGCGCGATCCTTGGCGGCACGATAACGATGGTGGCCTCCAGCCCATTGATTATGCTCAACGATCTTCTGGCGCATGCCAACGAATCGCTGCCTGCAGATCAGGCGATGGCACCGTTTGGCCTGTTTTCGGTGGCCCCGGTGGGCCTGGCGCTGGTGGCCGCAGGCCTGCTGTATTTTTTGTTGTTTCGCAAACAGCTGCTGCGCGATGACGGCGACCGACGTACGCAGCGCGGACGCGGCACGATTCGCTATCTGCGGCGTGTGCACGGCATGGATGCGGCCGTACGTGAGGTGGAGGTGCCGGTTGGGAGCCCACTGGTGGGACGTGATATCAAAACCGTTCAGCGCGAATTTGAGGTACGCATTGTCGCCTCGCGCTACGCGGGTAAGGTGCTGGTCTGCCCGCCCATCGAGGCGGCCATCGCTGCGCCGGCGACGCTGGCGGTGATCGCCCAGCCCAGCGAGCTGAAGCATTTTCTGGCCGTGGGCGGTTTGGTCATGCGTCCCAAGCTAAAAGAATTTCGGCATCTGTTGGCGCGTTCGATTGCAGGCATCGCAGAGCTGATTATTCCGCCCGACTCGCATCTGGTCGGCTCAAGCGTTCGCGACCTGCGTTTGCGCATGACCTATGGTTTGAGTCTGCTGTCGATTTTTCGTCAGGGTGACAGCATCACCACGCGTCTGCAGGATGTGCCGCTGGAGGCGGGCGATACGCTGGTTTGCCACACGCGTTGGGAGCAGCTAACACGGCTGGAAAAAGACCGCGATTTTGTGGTGGTCACCACGGATTACCCGCGTCAGGAGAAAAAGCCCTACAAGGTGGCCGTCGCCGTTGGCTTTTTGTTGTTGGCGTTGTCGCTGGTGTTGTTTACCAACGTGCTGTTGCCGGTGGCGCTGATGACCGGCGCTATGGGCATGATCATGGCCGGTATCCTGACGATGGACGAGGCTTACTCTGCCATTAGTTGGAAGACCGTATTTTTGTTGGCCGGTCTGTTGCCGTTGGGGCATGCTGTGGAGGCATCGGGCACGGCCAACTTTATTGCACAGCTCATCGTGACCGCCCTGGGCAACGTACCGGTGTGGGTACTGCAGACGCTTGTGGCGGTTCTGGGTACCGCATTTTCACTGGTCATGTCGAATGTCGGCGCGACCGTATTGCTGGTGCCTATTGCCATCAATCTGGCTGTGGCCGCCGGCGCCGACCCGGCCATGTTTGCGCTGACGGTGGCAATCTCTACGTCAAACTCGTTTTTGATTCCCACGCATCAAGTCAATGCGCTAATCATGGGCCCCGGCAATTACCGGGTGTCAGATTTCCTGCGTGCGGGCGGCTTCATGACGCTGATCTTTTTAGTGGTGTCGCTGGTGATGCTCAATTTGGTGTTTTGACTGGGCGTGAGCGGTCTATTCGACCGCGTGCAGTTCCACCGTTTTTGGCGGTAGCGGTAGCGGTAGCGGCGGCGCGCCGGTTTCCCGAATGCGCTCGGCCACGGCATCAAGATCCAGCGACAGCAGGTCGCGCAGCTTCTCACTGTCTTTGGGTACGAAGCAGATGGCCTCGCGCACGTCTTGATTAATAATATTGCCGCGGTGATGGTCGGTGTCAGGCAGAGGTCTGCCCGAGCTTGCGTGCACCGTGGCGATGGATTCCACGTTGTCGATCGCAATCCCGAAACGCTCGTCGTCGCGATCAAAAATAATAATTTGCTGACTGTCTACGCTTGGCTCTGCCATGTCGTACAGTCGCCGTGCGTTGATGACTTTGATCAGTTCGCCGCGCAAATCGAGGATGCCTTCCACGCAAGAATTTAGCAGCGGTGGTTTCAGCATATCGTTGGGATAGTCGACGACCTCAGCGACCTCGAGTATGGGGACGCCATAGGTTTGCTCGAGCCGAAAGGTAAGATATGTGGCGCGCGTTTCGATGCTCTTTGCGGTGGTGCGTCCGTTGTCACCCGATTCGAAGATGTTGCCGCAGCGCGCGATCGCGTGTTGAATGCTCGGCAGCTCCAGAAGTTTGAGGACATCGATTTGCAGGACGTCATGGCCGATTCTGTTGCTGACACAGCCCAGAAAGATCTCGGGCATGTTCTCGGCGAACACCGGAAAGCTCGACATCTCGTCGTTGTAAAACTGCGTGATATCGCTGATGTCGTCGACCACGAGGCCGGACAATTGGTTGCCGCCCTCAACGACCACGACGTGTCTTTCGTCTTGATTGAGTTCTTTGTCCGACAATCCGCCGCGCAAACCCAGCACGACCGCTAAATCGATGAGCGCCATGGGTTCGCCACGCAAGGTCGTGGTGCCGAGGAAAACTTCGTCGGCCGACAGACCCGTGTCCACCTCGCCGAGCGTTCTTATTTCGCGGACCGAATGGATGTTGATGCCCAGTTCGGTGCCGCTGAGATGAAAACTAATACTTTTGTGGCGCGGTCCGCGGCTGGGTGGCCGTGCTCGCGACCGTGCTGTTTCTGCGCTCAGTTCCTGCAGAACTGGCGCGCCGTCATATTCAATGATCGCTTGTGCGTCGACCACCTGGATCATGCGAGCGCCGTCGTCCAGACGAAACGCACCGCGGATAATACCGGCCGTGCTGGCTGTGACGTAGTCGGTAAATTGTTCCTGCAGACGATCAGCACGGAACACCTCACCGGTGTCGTCGAACAACATGCCAATGTTGTGGTCGCCATATTCCACTATCGCAATTTTCATTGACTCTGGGTCTGGCCGCTCATCGGCGATGTCCAGCATTGTGCGCAGGTCGAGCACCGGAATGGTCATGTCGCGCAACGTCATGATGCCCATCAGGTAGTCGGGTGCCAGAGGTTGTTGGGTGAAAGACTCAGGCGGGTTAACCACATCGTGCAGGCGATCCGCGGGCAGCGCGAGTTCGTGTGGGCCAAGATGAAACGAGCCGTAGACAAGCGGCTCTTCAGACCGCTCTTTAGGCTTGGTGTCCTCGGGCATTGAAGTAATGGCGATTGCTGCTACGTCGTTCATAGCGTGGCCTCCGTGGTCGAAGTGCGGGGGATTTTTTCAATTTTGTAATCGAGTGACTGAGTACAAATAGAAATCTTGCGGCCGGAATAGCCACCAATGTCCTGAGCCACGATATTGATCTTTAGCTCTTCGAGTACTTTGATGGCGGACTCTCGATTGCTGCGCCCGATATCCGTCATGCGCGATTGCTTGCCCTCAATCATGCAGCCACCGCCGGCGACCACAGCGTGCAGGCGCCGCGTGCGGCCAGGGGCAACATT
>JBGCEL010000058.1:0-23651 GCA_045106455.1 Gammaproteobacteria bacterium | reverse complement strand
TCTGCTGGCTGAACGAGGAATCACAGTGAGCCACGAGTCGATCCGGCTTTGGTGCATTAAGTTCGGCCGGAAATATGCCCGGCGACTGAAGAAAAATCATAGTGGGTATGGCGATACGTTCTTCATTGACGAAGTATTCGTAAAGATCAACGGCAAGCAGCATTATTTGTGGCGGGCTGTCGACCAGGATGGCGAAGTGGTTGACGTATTTCTCCAGTCTCGAAGAGACGGCCGTGCGGCAAAGCGTTTCTTTAAACGCCTCTTGCGAAGCCACGGCAGCGAGCCAAGGAAAATCGTTACGGACAAATTGCGGAGCTACGATGTCGCGCACAGAGATCTGATACCGGAGACGATCCATGACAGATCGCAATATGCCAACAACCGGGCTGAGTTGTCGCACCAACCAACAAGAGTCCGTGAACGAGGGATGCGAAAGTTCAAATCGCTTAAACACGGTCAGCGGTTTCTAAATATTCACGCAGCCGTTTACAACTTGTTCAATCTTGGAAGGCACTTGGTCGCTACCAATCACTATCGCAATCTCAGGACAAGTGCGTTTGCGGAATGGAGCAGGGCAGCAGCCTAAATTTGGACTAACGCGAATTAGGCTCTGAAGAAGTTAATTTGGCAGTACCCGAAAACACTAGCGACGAAAGCTCTCCAACCAAGCCTCAACATTCTTGGCAGGTACATTCAGCTTATGCGTTGTTGCGCGGTATTTGGGATAGCCTCCAACGTCGTCCTGACTATCGATGATTCGGCTTGTTCGCTGTTTGTAATCTTGAACAATTCGCACGTCAATTGCGTCTCGATCCCAGGGCCGTGCGCCGGCGCTGGCAAGGACATACTGCTCCACGTCATCCACCGACATCGCTGTTAGCCCTTCAGGCCACACGGGCGGTTTGTCGAGCAAGTTCACCGCACTGCCGCCCTGCGGCATAGGCTCATTCATCAGGTTATAGACGCCATTGTCGTGCAAGAACACATCACCTCGACCGTAGATCATTGCAAGATCAGAATAAGTATCACGACCGTAGTGCATCAGATTGCCCACGACGGCGATTTGTGGGTTGCCAGGGACGAGAGACGTCCCTTTCCATTCGTCCGGAATAAAATCGACATGCACGGCCTGATTCCCCAGGTTGTACATTAAGTTGTTCACCACCACACCGGATGCATGAGATTTAAAATAAGGGTTACGGCGATCGTTGCTAATAAACAAGTTACCCACAACGGCCACATTCTTCACGTAATCATGAACGAGCAAGCCTTTGGAATGCTTGCCCTTCTCATGAGAGGCATAGTCGAGCGCTTCAGCGATAATACTGTTGGAAAAAGTGACGTCTGATGCCGAAAATCCCCAGCCTTTTTCACGTTGGCCCGTCGCCGACAGGTTTTCATCGACAGCCCAACTGACGGAGACATGATCGATGTGAACTCGCTGGGCCTGCCCTCCGGCAACAGCAATGGCGTCTGTTTCCCAGCCTGAGAGTTTCTCCTCAAAATTGTCACCCGGTCGAATTCGAATGTGTTCAATTCGCACATCGTGAGTGAGGACCCGAAGTCCGCCGCGTATAAGTGTAATGCCGGGAGAAGGGGCCGTTTGTCCCGCGAGCGTGAGAAACGGCTCATCGATCTCGATGCCTTGTCCCGCAAGATCGATCACTCCACCCACTTCAAACACGACGATACGGGGGCCTTTTTGCGCTAACGCCCACCGAAGAGAACCTTCGCCATCGTGCCCCAAGTGAGCGACCTTTATCACCGAGCCGCCAGTACCGGCCTTGGTATTTGCACCAAAGCCTTCCACACTATTGATATCCAGCCTGGGCGTGTCCGCGGTCACTTTTGCCATCAGTGAAAAACAGCCAATACACACCATCAAGAAAACAACGCGCACATTCATAAAAAATAATTCCTGAAAAAATATGGTTCGAATCGCCCGGTCGTCACCAACTTGGGCCATGGGTGTTCCGCGCCTGCACGTCGTTCGGAAAACTCCCAGGGAGCCTTGCAGCATTTTTAAAATGCGCCTCCTCTTCTTAACGGCAAGTCATCAACCTGTTTGCAGCTCGCCGCAGTTACGTGCGCTGCATCGGTCACAGTATCTTGGCGTTACGAACACCAAATTTTAACAGTAAAGAGTTCATCGTTGCGTGATCAGGCACCTTATCAGCTGGATTTCATTCGATCTCGATCATGGCCTGATCGGTTTTATCCGCTTCGAAACACGCTCAGCAGCGAGGTCAGGCCATCCGTTGGGCAACAAAAATGGAGACGGGACCTCACGCCAGCGACGAATTTCCCAACGGAATACGCCTTCGTTCGGCGCCGAACTGTCCGTGGCCTGCAATGTCAGGTGCGGACCGAACGAAGTGTGGGCGCCATGCGCTGTGGACGATACTTCAAACCAAAAACGCGCTAACATGAGCGCTATTCCGGCGCGACTATGATTGCCCGCAGACGCGGTGACGTCCGCGTCGTTGCCGACGCTTGAAAGACCCAGGCCGTCGGCGCAGCGGGAATTTGGAATCGCGCCATCTGGCGGCTACGCCTACGACTGGCACAATCACAATCGCTGTCGCGGAGGGTCGGTACATTAATGCTGTCCAGAGTATTTATTATTATTGCTGCGCTTTCGGTGGCCGCGTGTCAGGCGATCGTCGTGGATACTGCCGTCGTGTCGAAGCCTCTGGCGTTTCCGGGCGCGGAAGGGTTCGGTCGCCATGCGCAAGGGGGGCGCGGTGGCAAAGTTCTGAGAGTGACCAATCTCAACGACGCTGGGCCCGGGAGCCTGCGCGATGCTGTGGAAAAACCGTTTCCCCGAACTATCCTGTTTGACGTCTCGGGTTACATCGATCTTGAGCGAGAATTAAAGGTTGAGCACGGTTACCTGACCATCGCAGGCCAAAGCGCGCCTGGCGCGGGCATCACGCTGCGTCGTCATGCGCTTGTTATTCTTGCTGACCATGTGATTGTACGTTATCTGCGTGCCCGCACGGGCGCGAGTGCGCGGGTGGAAACCGATTCGATTTCGATCATGCTTGGACACAACATTATCGTCGATCACTGTTCTGCCAGCTTTGCGACGGACGAAACGCTGTCGATATCGCCGTCGCGCAAAAGCGCGATGCGTGGTATCGATAAAGTCACCGTGCAGTGGTCCATTATCTCCGAGTCCCTGAACAACTCTGTACATGGCAAGGGCGAACACGGCTACGGCTCTTTGCTTCGCGGGAGTGACGGCGCGCGTTACACGTTGCATCGCAATCTGTGGGCGCACCATCAGGCGCGCATGCCGCGACCGGGCAACTATATTGACCTGTCGGGGGACCCGGTTGGGCCGCTAATCGATATCCGGAATAACTGGTTTTACAACTGGGGCGGACAGCACAGCGGTTACAACGCGGACACCCAATCGCGATCGCGCTACAGTTTTGTTGGCAATCGCTACATTGCTGGTCCTGATTCGAAAGGGAACATCGCGTTCGCCGAATCCAATCCCCACGCCCGGCTTTATTTTGCGCACAACTGGATGAACGGTCAGCTCGTCAACAATGTTGGAACGGCGTTGGTGGTACCCCATGAGGATGTTCTGGTGGAGACCGAATTTGCGCTTGATTATGAAATGTTGCCGGCAGATCAAAGCGAGATGGACCGCGTGCTTACACACGGTGGCGCATCACGATATCGCGATGCCATCGACGACCGCGTTGTCGATAGCGTGCGTCAGCGTAGTGGCCGCCTGATTGATTCGGTATCAGACACGCCCGGCTGGCCAGCGTTGCCGACCACCGTTGCTCCGCTCGATACCGACGGTGACGGTATGCCCGATACGTGGGAGCGAAGTATGGGTCTCGATCCCGCCGATGCCCGCGACGGATCACGGGATGCGGACGGTGACGGCTACACGAATCTTGAAGTGTTTCTCAACAGTCTGGCCACCGTCGCCCATTACAAACGATAGGCTTCACGAACCAGGTTGTAAGTCAGATCAACGGCTACTTCGCGCGCCTCGTCTTCGTCAAGACGATGATCGGTGACGAGCCCGGCTAAAAAGCCGCAGTCCATACGCCGCGCCACGTCATGGCGCGCCGGAATCGACATGAAAGCCCGCGTGTCGTCGTTAAAGCCCACAGTGTTATAGAAACCAGCCGTTTCGGTGGTTTGTTCACGAAAACGCCGCATGCCTTGCGGGCTGTCGTGAAACCACCACGGTGGTCCGAGACGCAGGCACGGATAGAAGCCAGCCAGAGGTGCTAGTTCGCGCGAGTAACTGGTTTCGTCCAACGTGAACAAAATAATTGATAGCGATGATTCCTGACCATAGCGATCGAGCAACGGCTTGAGCGCGCGGACGTATTCGGTTTGCGATGGAATATCCGCGCCCTTGTCGCGACCGAAACGTTTGAATGTAAATGGATTGTGATTTCGAAAACTGCCCGGATGAATTTGCATGACCAGGCCATCGTCCAGACTCATGCCCGCCATTTCGGTGAGTACCTGACCACGAAACCATTCCGCTTCAAGGGCGGAGCAGGTGCCGTCTCTGGCCTTCTTGAACAGAATTTCGCATTCTCGCCGCGTTAAATCAGCTGTGACGGCCGTCGGGTGACCGTGATCGGTTGAGGTTGCCCCCATCATTTTGAAAAAAGCGCGCCGCTTGCGATGTGCGGCCAGATATCCGTCCCAGCTCCGGGTGTCTTCGTCGGTTAGTTCGCCAAACCGCTCCAGGTTATCGGCAAAGCCTTCAAAATCCGGGTCGGCAACCGGATCGGGGCGATAGGCAGTAACCACCCTGCCGGGCCAGTCACTGTCTCTAATTGCCTTGTGGTGTTCCAGCGTATCCAGGGGTGACTCGGTCGTCGCGAGCAATTCAATGTTGAAGCGGTCGAACAAGGCGCGCGGACGATACTCATCGCGCTGCAACGAATCGTTCATGGCATCGAACATTTCATCCGCCGTCTCCGGTGTCAGCGTTTGGTCCAGATGAAACACGTTGCTGAACACGTGGTCCAGCCAGCTGCGCGACGGCGTGCCGCGAAACAGATAGTAGTGATCTGCGAAAGTTCGCCAGATTTTGCGCTTGTCTGATTCGACCGGCGTACCGTCGGCGGTAGGTACGCCAAGCGATTCCATTGGAATGCCCCGACTGTAGAGCATCCTGAGCACGTAGTGGTCGGGCGTAAGAAGCAGGTCTGTTGCGTTGGGGAATGACTCATTCAGGGCAAACCAGGACGCATCGGTGTGGCCGTGCGGACTGATGATGGGCAAATCACACACTTGCTCATACAATCTTCTGGCGACCGCGCGCGTCGCGGGGTCGGCCGGAAAAAGACGGTCGCGATCTAAATGTGACGTTTTGCTCATATTGTGTCCTTCTGGCGGGCAGTCATGTCAGTGCTGCGCGTTACCATGTTCCTGTTTGAGTCGGTCCTGACGCGCTGAAACGGCGCTGCTATAACGTTGCCACCGTTAGCATAGCATAGTAGAGTGCCACCGGTGGCAAATATTGTAAGCAGTACGAAATGATCGACCAGGCTCTGGAGTAAAGCGACGTGAGCAGCAATCGTTACCGCTGGCTTTGGGCTGTCGCGCTGTGGGTGATCGCATCGCCCGCGTCGCCCACTTACCCGGTTGACGATGACTACACCGTGGCCGAACGTTTTGACCGCTATCGTCAGCACGCGCCCGAACTGGCATGGCCCGACGTCGTACCGCAAACAGGTCAGCGGATGCAGTTTGACCGTCGCTACAAGCGCACCGACAGCCGCGATTTGCATATGGATGTGTTTGTTCCAGCGCCGCTGGTGGCAAATGCCTACCCGGTCATGCTGGTCCACGGTGGTGGCTGGAGATCGGGCAGCAAGGCCCATTTGTATCCCTTGGCAAATTCACTGGCGCAACGCGGATATACCGTGTTTGTTCCCGAATACAGGCTGTCGGTCGAGGCCCTGTACCCGGCGGCAATGGTGGATCTGAACGACGCGATCCGGTGGATTCATGAGCACGCGTTGACCTATGACCTCCGTCCGGACAGGTTGGCTGTCGGAGGTGGATCTTCAGGTGGGCACCTGGCGGCGCTCCTCGCCTACACGCAAGACCAGCGATTATCGCGTCCATCAGACACGCCGAGCCCCTCGGTCAGCGCATTGATCGATATGGACGGCGTGCTGGATTTTACCTCGCCTCTGGCACTGCGCTATGAAAACAAACGAGGCGACGCTTCTGCGGCCGGCTTGTGGTTGGGCGGGGCCTTCGAAAAAATACCCAAAAGGTGGCGTGAAGCAAGCCCCGTGTACCACATTACCGCGAGCGCTCCACCGACCCTGATTCTTGGCAGCGGTCAGTCACGCTTCACCGCGGGGAGCGACGAAGTGTTGCGCAAACTGTCAGCGCTGGGTATCCATGCCGAGTTGATCGAATACAACAAGATCATTCACACCTTCTGGCTGTTCGAGCCGTATCTGTCTGACGTTGTGACCAGAATCGATCGTTTTATACAGCAAACCCATGCGCCGGACGCCTCGGTCGCACCAGACGTAGATGATGCGCCCGGTCATTGATTGGCGCTCGCTTGCGGCGATGTTCGTGGTAACCGCTGGCTGCCACAGCGTACCGGCGCCAGAGCATGCGACCTATCGGGTTCAATCCGACTGCACACGTATTGCGCGTTGCTTTAACCGTGTCCAGCACGCTTTAGACGCCATCCATTTGGCGGCGTCCGACGAGTGGGTGAATCTTCAGGTGGGGCCCGGCGACTATTATGAAAAAATTTACGTTCAATCGAGCAAGCTTAGAATCATCGGTGCGGGCCGGGACGTGACGCGCATCTATTACGATGCTGTCGCACAGTCTGCGGGCAAGTATCATCGTCATCAGTGGGGCACGCCGGGTTCGGCCACGCTCAGCATCAATGCGACAGACGTGACGCTGGAAAACCTGACCATCGAGAATACATTCGACTACTTGGTTAACGATGCGTTGCCCGCGACGGATCCACGCAAGCTCAAGCACTCGCAGGGTGTGGCGCTGCTGCTGGATCGCCACAGCGATCGGGTTTTTCTTAACCACGTGGTGCTCAAAGCGTATCAAGATACCCTGTTTGCGAACGGCAAACGCGCCTATGTCCTCAATAGTACGATTGCAGGCAACGTTGATTTTATTTTTGGCAACGGCCAGCTGCTAATCGAGGACAGTGTCGTTACGTCACGGCCCCGCGGGCGAGTCTTTCGGCCTGGCCAGATCCAGTCGTCCATTACCGCGCCCTCCACTCCGCTTAGTCAGAAAATAGGTATCGTGCTTCATCGCTCGGCGCTAACCCGGGAGGAGGGTGTGCCGGAGCGATCCGTTACGCTTGGTCGACCGTGGCACCCCACCACAACGTTCAGCGACGGCCGTTATGCCGACCCCAGTGCCGTTGGGCAAGCTTCCTTCATTGATTGCTTCATGGAGGCGCACATTAACGAACAGCATTGGTCCAGCATGCGTGGTACGGCTCGTGACGGAAGCAAAACCGCGGTATTTCGCCCGCAAGCGTCACGCTTTTTTGAGAGCGGTTCGTCGGGTCCCGGTGCCCGCCATGTCGATCTTGGTATTGAGTGGACGCAAGCGCTGAGCATCGACGAAGTGTATCGTGAGCTTTTCAGGGACTGGCCCCCACTGATGAATCGAATACGCCATTAATGCAACGCACAGCGGGACACAGGTATTCACGTGAACAAATTTGACCTACGCCTTCTTTTTATATTTCTCTGCCTCGGCGCAGGTGGATGCAGCTCCTCTGACGATATGGTTGTGCTCAAGCTCGCTCATAGCCACGATACGGGGCATCCCGTACACAGGGGCATGCAGCACATGGCGGCGAAACTGATCGATATTTCCGCAGGCCAGATGCGCATCGATATTTACCCCGGCGCCCAGCTCGGCGGTGAACGTGAAGCCGTCGAACTTGTGCAAATTGGCTCTCTGGCCATGACCAAAGTGTCCACCAGTCCGCTAGAAAGTTTTGTTCCAGCGATGCGAATTTTTAGCATTCCTTATGTGTTCCGCGATCGCGAGCACTTATTTAATGTGCTCGACTCGCAGATCGGTCGTGAACTGCTCGAATCGACGGAAGTGGCGCGACTGCGTGGCCTGGGCTATTACGATGCCGGCAGTCGCAGTTTCTATACCACGAGCAAGCCGGTGCAGACCCCGGCCGATCTCAAAGGCTTGAAAATTCGGGTGCAGAAAAGCCAGACCTCAGTGAAGATGGTGGCCGCGCTTGGCGGCAGCGCAACGCCCATATCGTGGGGCGAGCTGTACACGGCGCTCCAGCAGGGCATTGTGGACGGTGCGGAGAACAACCCACCGAGCTTTTACGTGTCTCGGCACTATGAAATCAGCAAGTACTATTCACTGGACGAGCACACGTCGGTGCCGGATATCTTGTTGATTAGCAGTCGCATCTGGAAGGATCTGACACCGCAGCAACAACGCTGGCTGCAGCAGGCCGTGGACGCCTCCGTCGTGTATCAACGACAGCTCTGGCAGCAGTCATCAGACGAGGCGCTGGCGGCGGTCGAAGCGGCGGGTGTAGAGATTCTCTATCCCGACAAAAAACCGTTTCAACGCGCTGTTCGCGACATGAAGGCCAGCTACGCGGGCACACCCATTGCTGAATTATTCACGCGCATTGATGCTGTTGAGTAAGGTGAAATGAAAACAAAATTGACATTGCTTGATCGCACCCTGGAATGGACGCTCGTCGCCCTGATGGGGGTGTTGGTATTTGCCGTGCTGTGGCAGGTGGCCTCGCGATATCTTTTCGCCTCACCGAGCTCCTGGACCGAAGAGATTGCCCGGTTTTTGCTGATCTGGATTGGGATGCTGGGCGCCGCCTACGCTTTTCGTCACAACCTGCACATCGGTCTCGATCTGCTGCCCCAGAAGCTCAAAGGCAACGCGGCGCTAAACCTGCATCGTTTCACTCAGGCCGTGATCATCTTGTTCGCTTTTTGTGTGCTCGTGGTTGGGGGCAGCAGTCTGGTCTATTTGACCTGGGATTTGCGTCAGTACTCGGCCGTTCTGAGGCTGCCTGTTTCGGTGTTGTATTCGGTTATTCCGCTGGCGGGCCTGCTGATAATAATTTTCACGCTAGCCGCTTGGTCGACACCGCCCGAATCCAGCAACGACGAGGAGCTTAACTGATGTCGATTCTCGTTTTGCTGCTGGCGTTCGTTGTGCTGTTCGCTATCGGCGTTCCCATCGCCGTATGCATTGGCGTTTCGACGCTGGCGACGATGTTGCTCACCATGGCTTTCGACCCCGCCGCGACAACCGTCGCACAGCGCATGGCGGGCGGTTTAAACAGTTTCGCCTTGCTGGCCATTCCGCTGTTTATTTTGTCCGGCCAACTGATGGCACAGGGCGGTATCGCCCGCCGTCTTATCGATTTTTCCAAAGCGCTGGTTGGTGCCGTGCCCGGCGGGCTTGCGTTTGTGAATGTCATTAGCTGCATTTTGTTCGGTGCGATTTCCGGGTCCGCAGTGGCGGCGACGTCGGCCATCGGCGGTTTCATGATTCCCGAGATGAACAAACAAGGCTACGACAAGAACTTTAACGCGGCGGTCACTGCAACGTCGGCGACGACCGGGCTGCTAATTCCACCCAGCAATGTTCTGATCATTTATGCCGTGGCGAGCGGCGGTGTGTCGATTGCCGCGCTGTTTGTCGCCGGTTATATTCCCGGTCTCCTTGTGGGTCTGGGCATAATGGCGGTCTGCGCCGTCTACGCGAAAAAACACAACTTTCCACGCGGTCAGCGAGTGACGTTGCCCGAGTTGGCGCGGCGAACCTTGGTCGCAGTGCCCAGTCTGCTTCTGATTGTCCTGGTGATCGGGGGTATTCTCAAAGGTGTGTTCACGGCTACCGAAGCGGGTGCTATTGCGGTGCTCTACGCGTTTGTCCTGTCGTCGCTGATCTATCGCGAAATTCCTTTTTCGGCGCTGCGCCAGATTGCGCTGAAGTCTGCGGCCACCACGGCGATCGTGATGTTTCTGATTGGCACCTCGATGGCTATGTCGTGGATATTGGCCTATGAGAACATCCCTGTGATCGTCGCTGAGGGACTTCTTGAGTTGAGCGACAACCCGCTGATGGTGCTGCTGCTAATTAATTTGGTCTTGCTGTCAGTTGGCGTGTTTATGGATATGACGCCGGCCGTGCTCATTTTTGCGCCGATCTTCTTGCCGGTGGTGACGCAGTTAGGCATGTCGCCTCTGCAGTTTGGTATCGTGATGGTGCTCAATCTGTGTATCGGACTGTGTACGCCCCCGGTCGGTAGTATCTTGTTTGTTAGCTGCGCGATCGCGAAGACCGGTATCGCGAAAATTTTGCGACCGATGTTACCGATGTATCTGGCAATGTTTGCCGTGTTGATGCTTGTTACTTATGTGCCGGCTATTAGTGAGGCGCTGCCGCGCTACTTTGGTTTGATCGACTAGGCTCAATTCGCCGAGTAGTTTCGTCCGTTAATCGTTACGTTGTGGGTGGTGAAGCGTGCGACGTGCTCCACCACGCCAACAGCGCCCGCAAAAGCCACGTTCACGTTGCGCAGCGTCAAATCCTG
Source organism: Gammaproteobacteria bacterium (assembly GCA_045106455.1). Classification (GTDB taxonomy): domain Bacteria; phylum Pseudomonadota; class Gammaproteobacteria; order Steroidobacterales; family JBCCMA01; genus JBCCMA01. The sequence continues at coordinate 13,039 of JBGCEL010000058.1, read as the reverse complement.
AATTGGATCACGGTCGAAGCCGCGAATTTCAAAAACCTTACGGGCATTGGCTATGTTGAGGTTTTCAATGAGGACGTCTCTGACCAGCGGGTCAAACTGACCTGCATCGCCTTCTTCATAAAAATAGTTGATGACGATGGCATCGCGGACGTCACCTACCGTGATGTTGCGGTAGCGCAGATGTTCGATCACCCCGCCGCGAACCGAATTGGTTTTGATTCGAATCGCGCGCTCAAGGTCCGGGCTGCTCATCCGGCAGTTTTCGGCAAAGATGTTGCGTACGCCGCCGGATATTTCGCTGCCGATGACCACGCCACCGTGGCCAGCCTGCATGTCGCAATCGGTAATCACAATGTTCTCGCAGGGCGTGGCAATACGCCGTCCGTCGGCGTTTCGTCCGGATTTGATGGCGATGCAGTCGTCGCCGGTATTGAATCGACACTTTTCGATCAACACGTTGAAGCACGATTCAGGATTGCAGCCATCTGAATTGGGGCCCAGGCTCTCGCAGGTTACGCCACGCACTATCACGTCACGACATAGCACCGGGTTGATGAGCCAGAAGGGCGCGTGCTGAATCGTCACGTCTTCGATCAACACGTTGGCGCAGCGAAACGTCTGGATAAACGGCGGCCTAAGATAGGCCCCGTCGGCGTATACGCGCTTGCCGACCGGTACCTCGTTTTCGGCGTCGGCCATCAGTTTGGTGCGAGCAAATTTCTGGTCTTCGTGTGGTTTTCCGATGCTGTACTCACCGCCTTTCCAGTGCCACCAGTGTGACGCATCGGCGCCGCCATCGAGCGTGCCTTCCCCGGTGATCGCAATGTCGGTTTCGCCAAAGGCGTAGATGAGCGGCGAGTACCCCATGAACTCAAGTCCCTCCCAGTGCGTTAGCACCGGGGGCAGGTAGCGCTCCGGCTCGGGAATAAACGCCAGCGTAGCGTTTCGCGCGATGTGCAGTTCCATATGTGAGCCAAGATGAATGGGCCCGCACGGGTAGCGCCCGCCGTCCACCACAATACGTCCGCCTCCTGCCTGGCGACAGGCGGTGATGGCGTCTTGCATCGCCGCGCTGGCATCGTGGTTTGCTTTGGCGCCGAAGGTGCGAAGGTCGAAATCCTTCGAGGGAATGCGTGGTGGGCGAATGGCGCCACGGATGCGTTGAGCTTCAGCCCAGTCGGTGGTGGCCGTCTTCGGGCTAAGGCAGCCTGCGACGCTTGCCAGGCTGCCCGCGATGCCTGTCGCTGTGATCAGTTGCAAAACCCGTCGGCGATCTGTCGTTAGTCGACGCATAGTCGATTCTCCACGCTACAGCCTTTATTTCTGTTCGATACTATGGGATATTGCCACCGGTAGCAATGCACGTTTCGTGGCACAAACCGGGGCTGCACGGGTTGTTCGCGTCGCGTTCCTTTCAAGCGAAGTGGCAAGAGAGTATTTAAACTGATGGGCTATTTTGGCGAGGACCACTAAATGCTCAATGACGGCGTTCCAACGATCAACGATGTCGCGCGCCTGGCGGGCGTGTCAAAACGCACCGTGTCACGTGTCCTGAATAACTCGGACAAGGTGAATGCTGCTACCCGGAAGAAAATTCAGGATGTCATCGATGAATTGAATTTTATTCCCAGCTCGCAGGCGCGAGGGCTGGCAGCCAATCGTTCTTACTTGCTGGGTCTGATTTACGATGTACCCACCTTATTTACCAACGCCGTGCAAAAAGGCATCGCGAGCGTTTGCTCAGACGCAGGCTACGACATCGTTGTCCACCCCTGCGAATACGGCAGTCCAAATCTGGTCAGCGACGTTCGCCGTTTCGTTACCCGTTCCAAGGTGGACGGAGTCATCATGCTGCCACCGGTTTCCGAAATACCCGAGCTGGCCGCCGCGCTCGACAAGCTTGGCGTGCCGCACGTGCGGTTCTCGTCTGATCTGTCCGCCGAGCCGTGGCGTCTGGTGGTCACCAACTACGAACCGGCGATAGCCGACATGACCCATCATCTGGTGAAGCTGGGTCATCGCGACATCGGTTTTATTTCCGGACCCGCCGGCAGTATCCCCTCGGAGAAACGACAGAAAGCCTTTACCGATGCACTGGCGCGTCACGATCTTGGGCTTGAAGACCGGTTTATGGCCTGCGGTGCGTTTACCTATGACACCGGCGCTGCGGCCGCTCGCGAGCTGTTTGGCCGCGCTGTTCGACCAACCGCGATTTTTGCAGCCAATGATGAGATGGCGTTCAGCGTGCTGAGCGTGGCCAACGAATTGGGTATTGCGGTCCCCGATGATCTGTCTGTCGTCGGGTTTGACGGAACGCGTTTCTCCAGTTTTGTGGTGCCGAGTTTGTCGACCATCAGGCGGCCCACGCTGGAAATGGCCAGTTTGGGCGCGCGCAAACTGCTGGCGTTTATCAACGATGGCGTAGAAGCGGCACGCGCGTTCGAGTCCATGGTCTCGCCGCAGTTTGTACCCCGGCAATCCACGGGCCCCGTACCCAAGGCAAAGGCCAGGCCTAAGTGAGTATTCTCAGACTGCATACCGACGATAACGTTGCGATCGCGCTGCAGTCATTGCGTCAGGGTGCAACGGTGAATGGAACACAGGTGATCGGCGAGGTGCCCGCTATGCACAAGATCGCGGTGGCATCGATTGCCAGGGGCGACGTGGTCATGAAATACCGCCAGGCCATCGGCGCTGCAACCCGTGATATCGCGCCGGGCGAACACGTGCACAGCCACAATTGCGCCATGTTGCATAAACGCCAGGCTTCTGTGCCGGGCCATCGGGCGCGTGCCACAGATTTTGTTGAGCCTGATAAACGCGCACGATTTAACGGTTTTCGCCGCAACAGTGGTCGCGTGGGAACGCGTAATTATATTGGTATTGTCACATCCGTGAACTGCTCGGCAACCGTCGCCAAACAAATTGTGGCGCAGGCTGAGCGCGACGGTTTGGCCGAGCCATTCGATCAGATCGATGGCTTCGTGGCGATCACGCACGGTACGGGTTGCGGTATGCAGTCATCGGGCGACGGGTTCGAGCTGTTACGTCGTACTCTTGACGGGTATATCCAGCATGCGAATTTCGGCGGCGTGCTGGTGATCGGATTGGGCTGCGAGGTGATGCAGCTGGGGAAACTTTCCGACGGTCCGGGCGTGCGCAAGCTGAGCATTCAGGAAGCGGGCGGCACCCGCGCGGCCATTACGCGTGGTCTGGAACTGGTTGGCGAACTGCTGGAGCATGCAGGTCAATTCCGGCGCGAACCGTGCCCGGCGAGTGCGCTCACCCTGGCGCTTCAGTGTGGTGGTTCAGACGCTTACTCGGGCATTACGGCAAACCCCGCGCTGGGCGTCGCCGCGGACATTCTGGTGCGTAACGGCGGTCGCACTATCTTGTCAGAGACGCCCGAAATATACGGCGCCGAGCATTTGCTGGTTGAGAGGGCGCGATCTGCCGCGGTGGCGCAGGACCTGCTGGAGCGAGTGGATTGGTGGCGCGACTATGCGGCGCGGTTTGGCGATACGCTGGACAGCAATCCCTCACCGGGCAATCTGGCCGGTGGCATCACCACCATTCTCGAAAAATCGCTGGGCGCGCAGGCCAAAAGTGGCAGCACGAATCTCAATGCGGTCATTGCCTACGCCGCTCCGGTGACCGAGGAAGGGTTTGTTTTTATGGACAGTCCCGGATTCGATCCGGCGTCCGTGACCGGCCAGGTGGCCGCTGGCGCTAACGTCATTTGTTTTACCACCGGCCGCGGCTCCGCCTTCGGCTTCAAGCCCGTGCCTTCATTAAAGCTTGCCACTAATACCTCTGTTTTTGAAAGGATGAATGAAGATATGGATATCAACTGCGGCACGATTGTCGACCGCGTAGAGTCCGTGGCCGACTGCGGTCAGCGAATTTTTGATCACCTGATTGCCGTGGCGTCAGGGCAGAAGTCGTGTTCTGAGGCTTTGGGCTACGGCGACAATGAATTTACGCCCTGGCAACTAGGTGCCGTGTACTAATGATGAGCATAACGAACAAAGTCGAAATACTTCTCGGTTGCGCAATGGCCATGGCAGTTATGTCGGGCTGCGCTGCCAGAGAAAATACGGCGACAGTCACGAACGCTGGCACCGTGGCCACGGTGCAGCTAAGTAATCCGTCAGAGTTTGCGCGTATGGATGAGGTTACGACCTTGTCTTTTAATGCGCTTGGCGTGCCGGCCACAGGTGATTACCGGGTGGTTGCCGACGGCGCCGAGTTGCCGTCGCAGTACACGGATACAGACGGCGATGGGCAAGCGGACGCGCTGATGTTCCTTGCCAACTATGCGCCCGCACAAAGCCGCAACATCATGATTCTAAATCAGCGCGCGGTCACGCCGGCCAGGCGCACTCAAGCCGAGGTGTCGATCAAAACCGGCGGAGCGTGGGAAGGCAAGGTTTATCAGGGTGGTCAATTTGAAAACGTAACCGAGGTCACACCGCCAGCGCAGTACACCGACCATTCACAGTACATTCGTTACGAAGGTCCGGGCATCGAGTCGGACAAAGTGGGCTATCGGTTCTATCTGGACTGGCGCAACGGCTTCGATATTTTTGGCAAGACCACCGCTGAGCCCGTGTTGCAGAACGTGGGTCTCGATGGCTATGACTCCTATCATGAGTTGGCTCAATGGGGTGCCGATATTCTGAAAGTGGGCGATGCTGTTGGCATCGGTGGCTACGGATTTTGGGACGGTCAAAAAATAGTGCGGGTGTCCAGGACATCCGGGCGCGCGACGCGCGTTGTTGAGAATGGCCCGCTTGGCTCAACGCTGTCGTTGAGCTACCGCGACTGGCAGACGCCGGAGCAGACCACGGATCTGCGGGCGTTGCTCAGCGTTCACGCGGGTTCTCGTCTGGTCCATACGCGTCTGGAAATGTCGCCGACGTTGTCCAATATTGCGCTGGGTATGGTCAAGCACCCGGACACCGAAGTCATTCACGGTGATGTTGAAATATCGGGTCACGCGTGGACGTATATCGCAACCTGGGGCAAGCAGTCAGTGGTCGGCGGCGATCTTGGTATGGCGTTATTTTTTGAGCGCAATACGCGCGTGGAGCAAACTGAGGATGCGCACAATCTGGTGTCGGTAATGCGACCAGGCAACGGCAAGCTCAACTACTATTTTGCGGCCGCCTGGAGCGGCGAGCCCAACGGCATCACGACACGGGACGAGTTTGTTGCGTGGCTCGGGCAGGAAGCCGAGAAACTCACCATGCCGCTGCGCACACGGCTGCACTCGGCCACCAGTGACAGCCAGACGTCCGTGGCGATTGATGCATCATCCGCCCTGGAGTGGAGCACGCGACTGGCTCGTTCGGAGATCGCCCGGCTTGGTACAAGCCTGCATCACGGCGGATTCGATAGAGACAGCAACCGCGCGGCCCGCTGGACCTATACAACCGGGCTGACGGCGCAGGCAATGGACGACCTGAGCAAGGCCACCGGCAACCCTGAATTTACCGCCTGGGGCAAGGCTAATCTCGATTCGTATCTCACCGCCGAGGGCATGATTCGAACCTACGACGCCGAGCTATTTAATATTGATCACATCAACCCCGGCAAGATGCTGCTGCGCTATCTGGAGCGCACTGGCGAGGCACGCTATCGTCGGGCGGTCGCTGCGTTGAGCGCTCAGCTTGACGCGCATCCGCGCACCACAGAGGGTGCGTTCTGGCACAAAAAGCGCTATCCGTGGCAGCTTTGGCTCGACGGTGTATACATGGGCATGCCGTTTCTGGCGCACGAGGGGTTGATAGAAGGCGACCTGAGCGGTGTTGAAGAAGCGGTGCACGAAGCGCAGCTTGTGCACCGTCGTTTGCGCGACCCGGTTAGCGGCTTGTACTACCACGCGTGGGACGAAAAAGCGCAGCAGATTTGGGCTGATCCGCAAACGGGACTGTCGCGCTATTACTGGTCCAGGGGTATGGGTTGGTACGCGATGGCGCTGGTTGATCTGCTCGATTTTGTCCCGCCGGACCGGCAAGACCTGCGTGCACCGCTGATTGAGATTGTTCGTGAGTTGAGCGCCACGCTGGTTGCACATCAAGTGGACGGTGTGTGGAGTCAGATCATTGATCGGCCCGATGAGACGGGCAACTATCTGGAATCAAGCGCCAGCAGCATGTTTGTCTACATGCTTGCCAAAGCCGTAAACGAAGGCTACATCGACGACCGCTACCGCCGCGTCACGCAAGCGTCCTTCGCCGCACTGGTGCATGAGTTTATTAACGTTAGCGCTGACGGGAGTGTGTCGTTGAACAATATCTGTGAGGTGGCTGGTCTTGGCTTTGGCCGTGACGGCAGCTATCGCTATTACATGAGTGAGCCGGTTACCAGTAACGATCCAAAGGGCGTGGGTCCGTTCATCATGGCCGGCGTCCAGGTAAGCAAAATGCTGCGTTCAAATCCGTAGATTTAAAAAAGAGTCTTTTAATGTCTATACGAGTAAGTAATCGATTTGCGGTGGGCCGCAATGAGTATGCGCGATTTACATCGGCGCAGATCGTTGAGAATTTTCTCGTCAAGAATCTGTTCGCACCTGATCATATCGAACTGGTTTATACGCACTACGATCGATTTATTACCGCTGGTGTCATGCCGATCAATAAAACGGTGTCGCTGGGGACAGTGGACGAACTGCGCGCTGATTACTTCCTCGAGCGGCGTGAATTGGGTGTGATTAATGTTGGTGGGCCGGGCGTTATCTCGGTTGACGCCGGCACGTTCGAGCTTGAGCACAAGGAGGCAATTTACCTTGGCATGGGCAATCGCAAACTCGAATTTAGAAGCAAAGACAAAACCAATCCCGCTAAATTCTATTGCAACTCCGCCGGTGCACACAAAACCTACCCGACGAAGAAGGTCAGTCTGAATGATGCGCAGGTAGTGCCTATGGGCGACCCGTTGAAATCAAACGAACGGGTGATTAACAAATTGATTGTGACAGGCGTCGTCGATACCTGTCAGCTGCAAATGGGCATGACTGAGCTCAAGCCTGGCAGCGTCTGGAACACCATGCCTGCCCACACCCACGCGCGGCGCATGGAAACCTATTTCTATTTCAACGTGCCCGACGATCAGGCCGTTTGCCATTTAATGGGGCCGCGTGAAGAAACCAAGCACGTCTGGGTTGGCAACGATGAAGCGGTGGTGTCACCGCCGTGGTCGATTCACTCCGGCGTCGGCACCAGCAACTACACGTTTATTTGGGGTATGGCCGGTGAGAACGTCGACTATGCTGACATGGATATCTTCCAGCCGAGCGATTTTAGAGTGAGCGCGCAGTAGTGTTGTTTGATCTGACCGGAAAGACTGCACTTGTTACGGGGGCGACCCACGGTCTGGGAATGGCGATGGCGGTCGGCTTGGGTAAGGCGGGGGCAACCGTAGTGATCAACGGTCATTCGTCTCGCAAAAAACTCGATCTTGCGCTGCAAACGTATCGGGAACAGGGCATTGCTGCGCACGGCTATTTGTTCGACGTCACGGACGAGAGCGCGGTGGCCCGTTCGGTCGTGCGTATTGAAAACGAAGTCGGTGCGATCGATGTCCTGGTAAATAACGCGGGGATTATCAAGCGCACACCGTTACTCGAGATGTCACTGGACGACTGGAACGACGTCATTCGAACCGATCTGACCGGTGTTTTTGTGATGAGTAAACCCGTTGTCAAGCGCATGGTCGAACGTGGCGGTGGCAAGGTCATCAACATCTGCTCGATGATGAGCGAATTGGGTCGTGACTCGGTCGGCGCCTACGCGGCTGCGAAAGGCGGTCTTAAAATGCTGACCCGGAACATGGCGACCGAATGGGCCAAGCACAATATTCAGGTTAACGGTATCGGTCCCGGGTATTTTGCGACCAGCCAAACCGAGCCGATTCGCGTTGACGGTCATCCTTTCAACGAATTTATCATTGGCCGCACGCCGGCGGGCCGTTGGGGCGATCCCGACGATTTGCAGGGCACCGCCATTTTTCTGGCCTCAGCGGCCAGCGACTTTGTAAACGGACAAATCGTGTATGTGGATGGAGGCATTCTTGCCACCATCGGCAAACCGGCAAACGAGTGATGACATTGACAAGACTTGATCACGGCAGCGTAACGGCGCCCTACGATGTTGAAAACACTGGCGTGGGCATTGTGCACATCGGTCCCGGCGCGTTCCATCGAGCGCATCAGGCAGTGTTTACCGAAGATGCTCTGGCGCACGGTGGCGACTGGCGAGTGTGCGGTGTGCAAATGCGCTCAAGCGGTGTGCGTGATGCGCTGCGGCCGCAGAACTTTCGCTACACCCTGGCCATTCTGGACGAAACATCCAGCACGCGTGTCATCAGTTCGATGGCGGATATCCTGGTCGCCAGCGAGGACGTGCTGGCGGTCATTAACCAGATAGCTGCACCATCGACTCACATTCTTTCGCTCACGGTGACCGAGAAAGGCTACTGTCTGACGCCGGCTGGCAAGCTGGATCTTGAGCGCCCGGAGGTGGTGGCGGATCTCGCTAACCCTGCTGAACCGCAGACCGCCATTGGATTAATTGTCGCGGCGCTCACGCAGCGGCGTGAAAGGCACATTATGGGTCTGACGATTATTTCCTGTGACAACCTGTCCGACAACGGTCGTTTGTTAGAGACCGCTGTTCACCAATTTGCCGAACAGCTCGATCCGTCACTCAAAGCATGGATCGGTGCGAACGTAGCGTTTCCGTGCACCATGGTAGACAGTATCACGCCGGCAACGGACGATGCCTTGCGCCAGTTGGTGCATGAAAAGACCGGCTACGTCGACGCAATGCCGGTTAGTCGGGAGGCGTTCAGCCAATGGGTCATTGAAGACAAGTTCAGCGGACCACGCCCCGCCTGGGGCAAGGTGGGGGTTACGTTCACCGACAACGTCGCGCTGTTTGAGACAGCAAAAATTCGCCTGCTAAATGGCGCCCATTCCGCGCTCGCTTACGTCGGTATGCTGCGTGGACACCACACGGTACGTGCGGCCACCAGCGACGACACTTTGTATGCCTTTGTCCGCGAGCTCATGCTTGAAGAGGTCTGTCCAACTTTACAGGCCTCTGACGAGTTGGATCTTGTCGCGTATACCGACCAGATTTTGCTGCGTTTTCGAAACCCTGAAATTGAGTATCGACTCGCACAGATCGCGTGGGATGGTTCGCAGAAAGTGCGGTTCCGTTTCTTTGCCACCATCGCCGACAATCTTGCTGCGAACAGACCTACAGAGCGTCTTATTTATGCGGTTGCCGCATGGTTGCATTTTGTGCGGCGCTGTCAGCGTGACGGCGTGGAGATGACCGATCCGATGAGAGAGCCGCTGCTTTTGATCGCGAGTCGATGCACCGGAGACGGCGTGCATGACGTTCAGTGCTTTCTCGAATTGCCTGATTTGTTCGTTGCTCCGCTAAAAGGCAGCGCGGCGTTTGCGGACCAACTTGCCAACGCTTACACACGGATTAGTAAAAAAATACTAGTTAGAACAATATTTTAAGTCTGAAAGATATCATCTTTCTGGCGGGGCCTTTGCTTTCTGCCAAATTTGCCACCGGTGGCATTATGCCGTATGTTGACACCGGTGGCATGGCGAAACGCGGCAACTATCGCTGCGAATGCGCGGAACTCGCGCTATCTGTGGCGGCAGCGCCGAATGATCGTTACTGAACATTTAGGAGACTGGGGATGACTGAGAAGAAATTGACGCGCGCTTTGGCAGGCTGCGTTTTGTTGAGTGCCGGGCTATTCGCATCGGGCAGCGCCCACGCGCAAACCGAAGATACCGTTATTGAGGAAGTGGTGGTCTCAAGCTATAGCGACTCGCTGCGCAAATCACTCGAACTCAAACGCCGGGAGACCGGGGTCGTTGACGCCATTGTCGCGCAAGACATCGCAGATTTTCCCGACCTAAACCTTGCAGAGTCCATTCAGCGCATTCCAGGTATCTCTATCACGCGCGTTAACGGAGAGGGTCGCAACATCACCGTGCGCGGACTCGGGGGTAACTTCAACCGTATTCGCGTAAACGGTATGGAAGCAATGAATACCTCAGGCGGTTCTGACTCGTCCGGTGGTTCCACGCGCACCCGTTCGTTCGATTTCAATACGTTCGCGTCGGAACTGTTCAACGGCATCATTGTGCGTAAGACTGCGTCCGCCGACGTTGAAGAGGGCGCAATTGGTGCCACGGTCGATCTGATCACGGCAAAGCCTTTTGATTATGACGCAGGCAGTACGCTGGCATTGTCGGCGCAAACCGGCTACAACGATCAGTCGGAAAAGGTGAACCCTCGCTTGGTTGGCCTGTACTCCTATAAGAACGACGCCGATACTTTCGGCGCTCTGGTTTCGGCGGCGTACTCGGATCGTTCGATTCTTGAGGAGGGCTTTTCTTCTGTGCGCTGGCAGGACGGCACTTTTCGCTCTGTTGGCGGCATTGACTGTGCTGCCAGCCCCTCCGATTCAGGTTGCGCCGCTACGGACACCAATTCACTGAATTATCACCCACGCATCCCGCGCTATGGTCGACTCACTCACGACCAGAACCGCCTGGGCGTCACCGGCGCATTGCAATTTCAACCGTCCGAATCCACCTCTGTGTTGTTGGACGTGCTCTATTCCCAGTTTGACGTCGAACGCGATGAAGAATATCTCGAAGTGTTCTTTCGCAGTCAGGAAGGCCGCATCGACGTGCTCGATTACACTCTGGATGAGGCGCGAAATATCATCAGCTCCGGTACGTTCAATATCGATCCTGTTGGCAACGGCACGCACCCCGTACGTAGCGAGCATCGCTTTGATAAACTGGAGACCGATTTCGTCCAGGCAACCCTCGCGTTCGAGCACGTTTTCACTGATCGACTGCGCATGAATGCACTGGTCGGCACGTCCGATTCCAAACAGGACGTTCCTGTGCAGACCACCATATTGTTTGACGCCATTGATCCTGTACTTGGCTACTCCTACGATTTTCGTGAAAGCGCGACGGAACCCACCATCAGTTTTGGCTCGCTCGACGTCAACGACCCGGCTCAATTCGCGTTTACCGAGTTCCGTGATCGCCCGCAGTCTGTGGACAATAGTTTCAACACCGTGACAGCCGACCTTGAATTCGATTTCAATGATCAGCTAAGTATCAAAGGTGGATTGAGCTGGAAGGAATTTACCTTTGACACTACCGAAGTGCGCCGCGAAAGCACCAACGGCTCTCGTCTTTGCGACGCGGGTTACTTTGATTGTGACCTCGATGATGATGGCGTCGACGACATTCCTGGGGCGCCGCTGACACCGGATCTCTATAGCTTTGTGAGCGGCTTTGGAGCCGGCAGCACCAGCAGCTGGATTTCGCCGAACATCGCAGCGGCCTCCAATCTCATTAACCTCAACAGCATTCCAGGTGCTATCCGCAGTGGCAACGTGCGTAGCGTTGAGGAAGCCGATACCGGTGCGTGGCTACAACTCGACTTTGAATATCAGGTTGGTTCGATGCCGTTGCGCGGCAACTTGGGTGTTCGCTACGTTGAGACGGAAACTACCTCAACCGGGCTCGTGGACGGCAATTCGGTGACCGTTACACGCGAATATAGCGACACGCTCCCCTCGCTGAATCTGGCACTGGATACCACTGACGATTTGGTGCTTCGGTTGAGTATTGCGGACGTAATGGCACGGCCCCCTCTGGGCAACCTGACACCCGGCGGTTCGCTCGACAGCTTTAACGGTCCTCCGTTTCCGTACAATGCGGGTAACCCCGGTCTCGATCCGTATCGGGCGACCAATATTGATCTGTCGGCCGAGTGGTACTTTGCCGACGACGCGCTGCTTTCCGTGGGTTACTTCACAAAGGACATCAGTTCGTTCTTTTTGACCGGTGGATCAACCTTTCTGCCTTACAGTCAGTCTGGCTTGCCTACCACTCTGCCGCCTGCGTCAAGCCCTCTGGCAACGCTATTGGGCTCCGGACAGGATCCGGAAGTCGAGATAAGTCAGGTGCAGAACGGCGGTAGTGCCAAGCTCAATGGCTTCGAGTTGGTTTATCAGCAACCGTTCAATGTCTTTTCTGACGCGTTGGACGGCTTTGGTTTTACCGGCAACTACACTAGTGTGGATTCGGACGAGATTATTGGGTTTTCCGAGCAGGCCTTCAACGCAACGCTTTGGTATGAAAACGAACGTTTCAACGCGCGGCTATCGGTGGCTTATCGCGATCCGTTCGTGACGCGCAATGCCAATTCAGCAGGTCGTGATGAGCGCGGCTTCAATGACACCACCAATGTTGATTTTGCGGCGACCTACATATTGAACGACGACTTCGAGCTGTCGTTTGAAGCGATTAACTTGACGGACGAAGAGGAGCATCAGATCTTTGATAGCGCCGATTTGGTGAATGTCTTCCATAGCTTTGGGACTGAGTACATCGTTGGTGTGCGCTGGACACCGGGACCAAAATAGTCGCGCTAACGCAGGGGTTTTCACTCGATATTACGTGGCCTTAGATGTATGCCCACAGTGCATGCCTGGGCCAAACAGTAGCCCAAAGCCAGATCGCAGCCGAAGCGATCGAACAGAAAGTGGCGGCGCCATCTCGACGCAAAGAGATGGCGCCGACGATGGCCCGCAAGACAGGCTGTGCGTGGCGGGCGTCCGCTTTCTTAGAAACCTGCTCTCGCTAACAGGCGAAGCTGAGCAATGACAAGGCATCGATCGCCAACTGACGGTTGGGTACTGCCAAATTAACTGGTCGTATTTGGTAGAATTGGCGAATGGATACTTACAAGCGCCATCGGTTTCCACCAGCCATCATTATTTACACTGTTTGGGTTTACTATAGATTCAATCTCAGCCACAGAGACATTGAAGATCTGCTGGCTGAACGAGGAATCACAGTGAGCCACGAGTCGATCCGGCTTTGGTGCATTAAGTTCGGCCGGAAATATGCCCGGCGACTGAAGAAAAATCATAGTGGGTATGGCGATACGTTCTTCATTGACGAAGTATTCGT
>JBGCEL010000057.1:0-2959 GCA_045106455.1 Gammaproteobacteria bacterium | reverse complement strand
TTGCGTTTCACCATTCCAGAAAATCTGGGGACGTCAAACCCCAAAACGTCCGGCGACCGTTCAGATCAGGACTAAACCACTGTGCGACATCTAAACTACAATCACCTGCAGTATTTTTGGACGGTGGCGCGCGAAGGCAGCATTGTGAAAGCGGCCGAGGTTTTGCATCTCACGCCGCAGACCATCAGCGGTCAGCTCAAATTGCTGGATGAATCGGTCGGTGAGCCGCTGTTTGATCGGGTCGGGCGCCGGCTGGTGTTGTCAGAAAAAGGTCGCCTTGTTTTTGCTTATGCGGACGACATTTTTTCGATTGGTGCAGAGCTTGCGAGCGTCGTGCGTGGGCATCGCCCGGGCGCGCCAACCACGCTCACGATTGGCGTGGTGAACTCGCTGCCCAAGCTGATTGCCGAACGGGTGATCGCCCCGGCGCTGGTCGACGGCAATGTCCGCATTCGCTGTCTTGAGGACACGCTTGATAATTTGCTGGGCAGTCTCGCGACACACCGTATAGATCTGGTGCTATCGGATCAGCCGGCATCGCAGGGTCTGGGCCTGCGTGCCTACAACCACAAACTCGGCGAAAGCGGATTGTCGTTTTTTGCGTTGCGCAAAGTGGCCCGACGCTATCAAGCGAACTTTCCGGACTGTCTGGCCGATGCACCTATTTTGATGCCCTCACCGCGTTCCGCGCTGCGCAGACGATTGGATGAGTGGTTCGAGCAGCTGGATATCGCGCCGCGTATTGTCGGTGAGATTGACGACAGCGCCCTGCTCAAGGCGTTTGGTGAAGCAGGCGTTGGTTTGTTTTCGGCACCCACGGCCATAGAGGAGGAGGTGTGTCGCATGTATCGCTCGAAAGTGATCGGGCGGGTTGATTCGGTGCGTGAGGGGTTTTTCGCCATCTCTCCAGAGCGCCGAATCAAACATGAATCGGTTGCACTTATTACTGAGACCGCGCGTGCCGAGTTGTTCGCCCCGCATGACAGCGCGGGCGTTGCATCTAAAGCTTAATCTGACCGCGGGACAGAATGTGATCGGTGATCAACTGAGCGTCACCGAGCGCGAGCATCACCACCAGATCGCCTGACGCCGCCATGCCCAGCACGCTATTTAGCGCATCGATCTCTTCTTCGTGATGATGAATTTGTGCGTCGCTGGCACCGCATCCGAGCAAGGTGTCGCGCAGCACGCCAAACACTTCACGGTATTCGCGTCCGCGGTGATAAGCCGCTAACTCGGAAATATGGAAGTATGCGAAACCATGGCGCCAGGCCACCTCAGCTTGATCCCGCAGTGAGGGATCCGGACGGTCGCCAGCTTGCGCAAATGCCAGATGCCGTTGTTTGGCGGGCCGGCGCGAGGCCAGCTCAAAAATAGCCGCCATGCCCTGCGGGTTGTGCGCGAAATCGACCAGTACTTCAATGCCATCCACATCGTAGACGTTACAGCGCCCCGGGTTGTCGGCGGCCGTCATCGACTGCAAGCCACGTACGATCGCCTCGTCGTCAATGCCCAGAGCGTGAACCAGACCGATCGCGCCAAGGGCGTTAGCCACGTTGTGGCGGGCAGCACCGTCGAGCGTCAGCGGCACGTCGCGAATCGCACACAGGGTGTGCCATTCACTGCCATCAAAGCGCATGAAATATTCGTCAATAGCGCTTACCGCCAGGCCGCCGCGTGCGGTGTGCGCGGCCAGTACGGAATTATCGTGGGCCAAAGCAAACCAGCAAATGGGCACATCGAGCTCGCCTGATTTTTCAACCAGCAGCGCGTCGTCGGCGTTCAGCACGGCGATACTCTGCGCGCCAAGCGTGCGTGTGACGATCCATTTGATGTCCAGTAGTTCACGCAAATTGCGTGAACCAAAATCGCCCAGATGATCTTCGGCGATGTTGGTGATCAGCGCCGCACGTGCATGATCGATACCAAGACCCCGGCGCAGCAAGCCGCCGCGCGCGGTCTCCAAAATGGCTACGTCCACATCGGTGTCGCGCAGCGCCGCACGTGCGCCACCGGGACCCGAATAGTCGCCGCGATCAATGATCCGGTCGTTCACGCCCACCCAGTCTGTTGAGCTCAGGCCAACATTGAGATCGGCCGCCCGCAGCATACTCAGGCTCAAACGCACGGAGGTGGTTTTGCCATTCGTGCCCGTCACCAAACCCACCGGTACATCGCCGTGCAGATGCCAGTCGATGTCCTCTGGTCGGGGTAACGCGTCGGCCGGCCACACCCGAGCGTGTCGGCCGAGGCCGACGGACACCTCGTCGTCGTCCCACAAAAGCGTAACGCCGTGGCCGCTGGCGGCCGCCTGCAGCGCGATCAGATCTTTTTGTCGTTGCGCGTCGAGTTCGGTCGCCAAATGAACGTTGGTGGGTGGTGGTTCGGCGCCGGCCGCGTGGGTCAGCGACGCCAGCGTCGCTGCCCACGCCGCTTCATTGATTTCGATCGCGACGTACAGCAGATCAATGGGCGCCGCCAAGGCGAGCGAGACGCCGCCGGCGTCGAATTCGTACCAGGCATGATCCCAATCGCTAACGTCCAGCGACACCAGTCGCGCCTGCAGCTGTTGGCGCCAGGTCGCGACGATGCCGGCGGTCTCGGTCGCATCGCAGTCGATGTCCAGTACCGCGCTGGGTCGATCCCAAACCAGATTGGGACCTGTGTAGCGACGTGAGTCGAGCAGCTGCATGGTGCGGGTTTAGTCGCCTTCCTCGCGCGCGATGCGCACGCCGCGCTCATCGCGAATGAGGTCGATATCGCCGCTCATTTCAAAGCCGGGAACATCCGGCAGCGTCACCTTCGTGGTGGGCGCGCTGTCTTTTTGATCTTCACGCCCTTCGGCATTGAAGTAGATGATCTGTTTCCAGCAGCGCGTAATGTCGTCGCCCAGCACCAGAACCAAATCGCCGGTCTGGGCCATCTCAAGCGCGCGCATCGTGGCCGCCTGCTCGTCGGG
>JBGCEL010000056.1:0-17493 GCA_045106455.1 Gammaproteobacteria bacterium | reverse complement strand
CAGAGCGAGCAAAACACACAGAGCCGCGCCCAGACCTAAATTGAAACGCGAGTTGGCAAACACGCCGCCCGGTCGCCAGCGTGCTGGTCGCCACAACGTTAACAGGATGGCAATCGCGAGCAGTGCGACGCCGACTGCTATGAGCACGAGGGGATTAATCGGTCCATCGTTCAGCCCGACAATCACGAAGGGCGTCCCAATACACAACCACGGCGTGACGATGACGGCGCTCGCGAGTCCACGCTGAGCGGGGCTGGCGACGAAGCGCCATGCGGCGAAAAGCGACGTTGCGATGCCGATGACGATCAGATAGATCAGCGCGGCAAGCGAATGAAAATCGGCGGGCGTGCTTAAAAAAGGATCAGTCCGCTCAACATCACGAGCAGCTGCGCGGCGAAAATGAAACCTAACACTGACATGGTGTGCACAGTGTATGGATTGCAAACCGGTCAGTCTTTGACATAAGTCACAGAAGTGATGTGAGCTGTCTTTACGCACACTGAGCCAGATGCCGAGCGATATCTGCGTGGCGCCTGAGCAACGGCGTACATAAATTTGCGTGACGTTCGGGGTATTTCGGCAGCGTGAAACCTCACACGCCGCATTCAGCGGCCAGAATGCCATCTCCGATCCCAACACTTAAGAATGAGTCTGTTTTGTACTCATTCCGAATGACCTGTGGACCCTTGTGAATGCCGAATTTCGCATGCTAGCTTTAGGACAGACGCTCCGACCGCACGCCGGTCTGTTTTGACTCAGGGATTGCGGGAGCGCTGGTCAAAAAAATACGAAATAGAGGGAACTAGAATGAACAAACCATTTATTAGGAAACTGGCAGTCACGCTTTCACTATGCATTACGACGGGTGCATGGGGTGGCACATTGACTCTTGATGGGGACACGCTCGCCACCGGTTCGAACCTCGGCGTAGAGCCGTTGATCACAACTTTCGGCACGATTACGTTCGCAGGAGAGCTTCGGGATGACCCGAGTGACCCGGATTTTATTGCAGCGGGCGCATCCGGCAATATTTTCGACATTGATAACTCTACTTCCACGGCAAGCCTGAGTTTCGATTTTGACGTTCTGTCTGTTTCCTTCATTTACGGCGGCAACAGCGGGCTGTTCGATATCGTGGCGCTGGATATCAATAACAACGTCATCGACAGCTTTTTTCAAGGCTCCACCGCCGACGGTGAACCTGCGGGCCCGGTCACGCTCAGTGGCGTGGCCATTCGAAGCATCGTGTGGACGGACCCGGGCTTTTCGTTTGCGCCCATCGATAACGTGGTGATAAGCGCCGTACCTGTACCCGCCGCTGTTTGGCTGTTCGTTTCAGCGCTCGGCCTGCTTGGTGGCGTTGGGAACAAGCGGATGAACCCGCACGCCTGAATTTCAGCGACGATAAAGCGGCGACGCTTCAGGCGCGCCGCTTGCCGCGCAGGACCGAAGAAAAACTTGGACGCCATTGGCAAACGCATCACCAAACGTTTTCCAGTTTGCCGTCCTTGAAATCAAGATACAGCGTGTTCATTTCGAGGCTATCAAATTCGTCATCGGACACGCTTGAAATGACAGCCTCAGGAAACGTCTGTTGGAGTAGCTGGCGCACGTCTTCCTGAGTGTCGTGGGCGGACCTTGCCACGATAATCTTCGAAAACGTCTCTTTTTCGCGCCTGAGCTCTTCGATGAATTGTTAGGCCGCAGAGTGGCGGCTGGATGCATGCCAATAGAAATACGCCCACGTCAGGTTTGAGACAACCAACAGCGCAATCATCGCGCTAGCGGCGGCTTTTCGACTATGCATTTTGATGCACCTCTTTTTTGACAGAGATAAACAAAAGGGTGTGGCGACCCGAGCATTGGCGATACTATACGCAGACCTGATCCGTCTGAAGTATTGCTGGAAAGTCTCATGATCAAAAAAATTCTAAAATGGTGTGGTGCTGGTCTGCTGCTCGTGGTTATCGCAGGTGGGTCGTTCGCGGCGCACGAGTGGTATGCCGAGAAACCCTTTATGTTTCGCGCCTACCTCGACCGGCAAATGATGAAGATGGCTTTCGACAATCCTGAGATGCTCACGTCACTGGGATTTTTGGAGTCGATGGGCATTAAAGGGCACAACGCGCACCTGGCCGATGCGCACCCCGACAAGACCGATGAGATGTTCGCCAAAATGAAAGCGTTCGGCAACGGGCTGGCGCAGTACGACGATGAAGACCTCGACGACAACCAACGTCTAACGAAGGAAATAACCTTGTATCTGGCCTCGATGCTCAACGATGCCGAGCGTTTTCGCTATCACACCTACCCGGCCAATCAGATGGGCGGCATTCAAAGCTCTTTTGCGAGCTTTATGAACTCGAGCCATCAAGTGAAAACGCTTGAGGATGCCGAGCACTATCTATCGCGCATGAGCGAGGTACAACGTAAGTATGAGCAACAGCTGATCGGTCTCAAGCTGCGTGAAGACCGCGACATTATCCCACCGCGGTTTGTGATCGAGCGGGTGCTCGACGAGATTCAAGGTTTCGTCGAGACGCCAGCGCAGGAGAATATCCTCTACACATCACTCGCAGAAAAAATGGAAGAAGCCGACGACATCGACGCGGCGAGCGCCGCGGACATGCTTGTACGCGCGGAGGCAATGATCAACGACACGGTGTACCCCGCCTACGGTCTGTTCACCGATTACTTTACGACCCTCAAAACCAAAGCCGCTAATGATCACGGCTACTGGCATCTGCCCGACGGTGCAGAAGCCTACAAAGTGGCCCTACGGATGTTCACCACCACCGACTATTCAGCCGACAAGATTCACCAGATTGGTGTCGCCGAGGTCGCTCGCATTCAGGCCGAGATGATTGATATTTTCAGTGCAGAAGGCGTCGACGTAACACAAGGGTACAAGGCGGCCATGGATGAGTATTCCGCCAGACCGGAGTTTTACTACGAAGACAGCGACGAGGGACGAGCGCAAATCCTTGCGGATTACCAAAGCATGCTGGATCACTTCAATGCCAACCTGGACGGGGCGTTCAATATTCGTCCCGAAGCCGGCATGGAGGTCAAACGTATTCCTGAGTTCCGTGAGAAGACGGCCGCCGGCGCTTACTACGAGCAACCGTCGATTGACGGCAGCCGGCCCGGGCGCTTCTACGCCAATCTCTATGACATCAAAGCCACACCCAAATTTGGTATGCGCACTCTGGCCGCACACGAAGGCATTCCCGGCCATCATTTTCAGATCGCCATCGCGATGGAGTTGGAGGGTATGCCGCTGATCCGTCGCTTCTCGCCTTTTGTCGCCTACGTGGAGGGCTGGGCGCTGTACGCCGAACGCGTCGCGTGGGAACAAGGATTGATGCCGACCCCGGCGGACAACATTGGTCGCTTAACCGCCGAGCTGTTCCGTGCCGTGCGGCTAGTTGTGGACACCGGCATTCATCATCAGCGCTGGACCCGCGAACAAGCCATCGACTACATGCTGGAGAACACCGGTATGGCCGAAAGTGATGTGACCGCCGAGATCGAACGTTACATCGTTATGCCCGGCCAGGCTACGGCCTATAAAGTGGGCATGATGAAAATACTGGAGCTGCGCGAGAAGTCGATGAACACGCTCGGCGAGAAGTTCGACCTGCGTGAATTTCACGACGTGGTGCTCAAAAACGGCGCCGTGCCGCTGGATATTCTCGAACGGCTGGTGGATGAGTATATTGCAACGACGCAGGCGTCCTAACTGCAGCCGCCACAACCGCCGCAGCCAGTGCACCCGGAACAGCCGCCATCATAGTTTTTGCCGCTGCCCGGTCGAAACAGTCGGAAAACGGCGTAGCCCGCGAAAGCCAAGACAATCATGCCAAAGCCTCTGTGGGACTCCCAAATGTGGGCTAACCACGGCAAGAACCCACCATTGTCACTCAGGCTGTCATGCGCAACGGCGGAGGTCGCGGCCAGACCCACGGCCAGCGCCGCAAACTTCGCAACCGGTGCGAAGGCCAACGATCTACGCGGTCTGTATCGCCGGGTATCAACGCGTCTGTAGTGCATCGGATCAATGAACCGACGTGACGTTTTCGGCCAAATATCCGCGGGCGGCCGTTCACCGAATTGCGTTTGATATAAAGCCAGCGTTTGACGATAGGCGTCGCGGTAGTTGGCCCGCGCCGCGCTGCCACCGGGCGTTGGGCCATGATGCAGCGGCTCGCCAAGCACCGTAGCGAAGTCGCCCCAGTAGTCGCGGGTATAGAGCAGATGCAAATGCCAGACTTGATCCACTTCGTCCGACGGGGTCGCCGACTGCTCTGCGACAAGCGCAAGGTAGACGAATTTCTTATATTCCATTATGGCGCGCGCCGCGTAGTCATCTGACCAGCTGTTGTCCCGTGCCAGTCGATCGACAAAGCTGAAATCGGGGTTCGAATAACCGATTTCGTAGCGCTTAAGTCTTGTCCAAAGATCCGAATTAGTCAGCATTACGGTACCGCTTCTTGTTGACCCTTCCGCACACTCTATGTGCCCGATTCAGGTGCTTGTTGTGCATGAGATTAGCACGCCGCTGATTGCTCTTGTGGGCTGGCAGAGCCAACGTAACGTTCAAATAACAGCCAGATAACGGCGAGATAACAAACTGTAAATCGCCTGCTGATAGCGTCATGACTGGAGATTTACCGCCGCTGTAAACAGCCCCGGTTATCCAACCTATTTGAACGCGATCTATCGCGCATTTTCTCTGGAGAGAGAACTATGAAAATTGAACTTCTGTCGCTGACCATTGCAACCGGCATCGTCGCGGTTGCAGGCGTCTGCTTCATCGAATCGAACGCGCCCGAGGCGACCGTCACCCCGGTCGCCCCGGGCATGACCGTCGTGATTGACGAGGAAAACGGTGGCTTTCGTGCACCAACGGCAGACGAAGCCGCCAAATTTGCACCGCCTGCAATGCCACAAGCCACCCGGGCGAATGTCGTGCGACGCGCCGACGGCTCCGAATCATTGAAAGTGGGCGCCAGCTACCTATCGTTTAGCACCGCGACCGTTAATGAAGACGGCAGCCTGACACAGAAGTGTGGTGCAGATCATGACCATGCGAATGACAGTGCGACGCCTGCGTCCCGGGCGGTGAAATAATGAGCACCCTTAAAAGCACACGCGCAACGCTTGCCGCCTGCGTTGTCGGCGCGTTTGCACTTGCACCTGCCGCGACCGCTGCGGACATTGTCATCGTGCAAGGCGAGGGCTTCGATGACCCAACGCCGGTCGAGCCAATCGGCGGTAACCCGGGCACCACCTTGGGTGAACAGCGTCTGATTGCGTTTGAACTGGCCGCTTCGCTGTGGGGCGCCATCCTCGAAAGCGACGTCGAGATTGTTGTGAGCGCCACGTTCACATCACTCAATTGCGATCCGGGCAGCGCCGTGTTGGGCAACGCCGCCCCATCGACGGTAGAGGCCGACTTCCCCAACGCGCCGGTCGCCGACACGTGGTATTTCTCAGCACTGGCCAACGCGCTGGCTGGCGTTGATCTGAACCCCGGTGAGGTGGATATCATCATCAACATGAATGGCGATATCGATAACAACCCGGATTGCTTGATCAACTCCAACTGGTACTACGGTCTGGACAACAACGCTACGGGCAATGACAGCGACATCGTGAACGTCGTGATGCACGAACTGGCTCACGGTCTGGGTTCGGCCAGCGTGCTCAACGCCGCCGATGGCACGTTGCCCGCCGATCGTCCCGATATCTACACGCGCTTCGCGTTTGATACCGACCTGCAGTTGTTCTACAGCGACATGACCGACGAGCAGCGCGCAGGCTCGGTGGTGAACACCGGCAACGTGGTGTGGGACGGCCCTGCGGTTAATGCACTGGCGGCGGAATTTCTTCAGCCCGCTCTCATTGGTGAACTCGAACCCGCTGCCTTAGGTAGCATTATGCTGTCACAGGCCTTTTACGGCCCCGCCGTGAGCCGAGACGGATTGTTTGGCACCGTGGTGTTGGTCGACGATGGTACCGACACCTTCACGGACGGATGTCAGCCGTATACGGCCGAGAGCGCCGCGGCAGTGAATGGCAACATTGCACTGATTGATCGCGGTGGCTGCGCCTTCACCACCAAGAGTGTGAACGCTCAAGCGGCGGGTGCCAGAGCCGCTATTGTCGCCAACAACGTGTCGCCTGGTTTGCCGCCGCTGGGTGGCGTCGACGACAGCCTTGTCATTCCAACCACGGGCATATCTTTGGAAGACCGCGAGACGATCGCCGCCGCACTTCCGGGCGTCACGATTAACCTGAACTTTGATCCTACGCAGTTAGCCGGTGCCAACGAGGACTTGCTCGTGCGGTTGTTTGTGCCTGAGGAATTACGCGTTGGTTCCACGTTCTCACATTGGGACACCACCGCCAATCCGAACCTGCTGATGGAGCCAAGCTTCACCACCACGCTTGAAACACTCGTCAGTGTGGATCTGAGCGCGCCGCTGTTTGCTGACATTGGTTGGAGTCTTGTAGATATCGACAACGATTTTGTTCCCGACATCAACGACAACTGCACAGTGGTGGCGAACGGCAGTCAGCGTGACACCGACCATGACGGTTTCGGTAATATTTGTGATGCCGATCTGAACAACGACGGTATTGTGAACGTGGTTGACTTAGGTCTGTTGCGGACGCGCTTCTTCAGCACCGACGAAGACGCCGATTTCAACGACGACGGCGTTGTCAATGTGGATGATCTGGGTATTTTGCGGGCGGCGTTTTTTGGCACGCCCGGGCCTAGTGGCGTTAGCTTCTAACAGATAGATTCGGCAGCGACTAGACCCCGTCTTGATGGCGGGGTCTTTCCCAGCAAAGCGCATAGTCGGCACGCCGTTTCAATAGAACGATCTGAGTCATCCACTCACCCGCTGGATGTGTCAGCGCTGTGCAAATCTGTAAAAGCTTAATAGAGTATCGTCGAATGAGAATCACCATGAAAACTACTCGAGCTCGCCCCGTCCATCTAATCGCTGTGGCGTTAGCGCTAATTTCCAGCACGACGCCTGCCAGCGCAAATGAGTATCGCTATGAGGTGCAAGCCGCGTACGGCGACCAAGACGGTTCTTCTACCGACGTACGCACGCGCGCACTAACTGGACGATATTATTTTTCCATGGTGGACGATTCCAGCGGGCCATTGGCGCTTGCGCCCTTTATCACCCGGGCCAGCGGCATGGCTGTGTTCGGGGCTGATCGCAAATCCAAATTCGATCCACAACTTGCCTTCACGCCTATTTCGCTAACGCCCAATACAGCACCGCCAACCCTGGATGGCGTCTCTGATTTCTTCCCGGTGGGTGGCGTTCTTCTGCCGCCAGGGGTTGGAGCCATATCGTTTGCACTTCCCGGGCCAAGCGCGCAAAACGAACGCTACGGCCTGGAGCTGAATTACGTCTTTGACAACGCTTGGATTGTGGAGGGTGAGCTGGCAATCGATGACGCAAGATCAGAGGCATTCGTGAGCCGCCAAACCGACGACGGCTTGACGCTTGAAGTGGGCGCCGGTCGCTACGTCCGCGAACTGATGAGCGTGACGCTAACCTTTCGGTATTCTGATCTGGAAACAGACTCCACCATCTTGACGTTTTCGTGCTTGCCGGGCACCCCGTGCAGCAGACAAGGTTTTCCATTCTCGAACGGCAAGATCAAAGATCGCGCATGGTCGTTGTCGTCGCGCTACGTGCTCCCCCAAGGCGACATGTTCCACGAATTCACCGGCGCGGCAACATACGGCACACGGTCGGGGAACCTGCGACTTGTACCGCTGCCCGTCACATCGCCGATTGAAGCGTTCCCGCTACAATTCGATCTGGATCGCTGGGAGCTCGCCGCAGGCTACACTTTCTATCCTCGCACCGATTGGGGCGTTGGCGTAGATCTGGTGCATCTGGATACGGAGACAGATCAACTGCAATCGTTCGCGGTGCACGGCACGTGGTTCGTGACGCCGGCCATTGCCCTTGGGCTGTCTTACATGCGCAGCTATACCGACACAGGTCCGTTCGAGATTAGCGACGAGGACACTGACGGCTTCGAGTTGTCGCTGACCGGTCGCTTTTAGTGTGTCTGGGAGGGGCCATCCGCCAAAGCCGTCGCATAGCCCAGTCCTCCTGACCTGCCACGAGACCACTTCAATATCAGTATAGGAGGATTATTTTCGTTTTCTTGGCGAGCGCGCCCGGACGGGGTCTAAAACTAACGATTAAATCGAGACGCTGAGCCGGTCAGCGAGCCGGGCATGACCATGCCCGGCGTGTTAGCTGATAGCGGCTCGAGATGGGTGTGTTGTTAGTCGGTCAACGACGCCAGAGCAATATCGTAAGCCGTACGAACCGCAAGAATCACATCAGCGCGTCCCGACTCTTGATCATTGCTGGGGGTATAACCCGGGGCTGGCAGGTCAGCGAACAATACGTCTTGAATAAAGGTATTGCTCTCGGTCAAATCTGCCACCAGTTCGCCCAGTTCTTCATTACCAACCTGATCGATAATGAATTCGCGAGCCGCGCCGGTGAGCTGGCCATCGACATCACTAATCAAACTGCCGGTGAAACCTTTCAGTGACGCCGTAACGAAATCCTGAGCAAATCCAGCTGGCAGGTTGTCTTTGATAAAAGCTTCAATCTGGCTTCCGGTGGCACCCTTGGCTAGTGTGCCCAAAGGCAAAGCGCTGAAGGCAAGATCAACGACAAACCCGACCAAGGCCTGCTGCTGGGCCAGATTATCCTCAAACTCTTCAAAGCCCTGATCCACCGATTCAGTGATGGAGGCGCCGAGGAAGCCCAAACGTCGACTCTCATCGATCGCGTCATCCGCGTTATCGGCATTGGCGATTCTGTCGCGCACCACTTCGTTATATTCCGTGAGCGCACCAACCACTTCCGTGTTGTTGTCGGCGACCTGGATGTAGCGCAGCAACGCACCGAGGTCTTCAGACCGATCCACAAAACCAGCCGTCACGTTTGTGCCAGACACGGTCGGTAGTCCGCTCGGGTCGGTCAGGCTGTCCAGAATGGTCTCGGAGTGATTGACAAACAACTCTGCCCAGGCGTCACGGCGCTCTTCTTTAACCGTGTCAGTCCAGTTGGAGTTGTTGTCCGGGGCTCTGGCCAACTCCAGCGCAACGTCCGCTACGGTCGAATCGCTGGGATCAGGACCCGCGGCGCCAAAGGCGCTAACAATTTGTGCCACCGCATCGGGCTGAGCAAAATCTGCAGCATCAAACGACAGCCCGTGACCAAGACGCTGTGCTATTTCCAGCCCCTCCTGAGAGAAGTAGAAGCTGCCGCTGTTCGCCCGATCCATAAACTCGTTGAACTGGGCTGGGTCGCTCTCATACAGCTCGGTGAGGAAATCCTGAGCAAGTTCGGGGCTGCTTGAGTCGCCGCTAATAATCAGTGCTGCGCCAGCCGCCGCAACGTTACGCACGTCGCGATTCAAAATATTTGGATTCTGAACGTAGGTGTCGTTTAGATGTTGAGCAAACTCTTCGCGAAATTGCTGGGTCTCCGGGTTCGATCCGGCAGCGTTCACTAACTGGTTTAGTTCGGCGAAACTTTGCACGGGCGTGAAAGCATCAACCGTGCCACCCATGATCCCGCGGCTGTGGAAGCCGATCAAAAAGGAGTCAAGGACGGTACCGTTTAGCGGACTGCCGTCTTCAGAAAAATACTCAACGGCGTGACCGATATCTTGTTCCGCGAACAGGCCGTCGTTAGCGGCGCCAACAAACGCTTGCGCAGCAAGTGTGTATTCCTCACCGCTGATCGCTCCGCTTTCGGCCTGTCCGTTAATGAACGCAGGATTTAGCCAGCTGCCTACTGCGCTCGGGTCCTGCCGCAGAACGGTCGCGGTTAGAGCGGCCTGATAATCCGGGTCGCCCTCGCCTGCTGTCAATGCGTCAGTGAACGCCGCTAAAGATTCTTCGTCGGAGTCAGCGCCGACGATGTCCTCGGCCGTGCTTTGAATGCTGTCCAATCGATCCTGGCGTTCGATGTAGTCGGTGGTCAGCCCATCGACGACGTCGCGCAGAATTTGTTCGCCAGCTTCGCTGCCATTGAAATTGCCGACGACCTGACCGGCCGCCGTTTCATAACTGGTGCGAACGTTGACCGGTAAATGTCGAAGCTCGTACTGCCGCGCTCCGATCTCACCTTCAACCACGGTCACAAGATTCGCTTCAGCCGCCTCAAGCTCGGCCTGATAGTTGCCGGAATCGAGCTCCGCCTGCGCAACGTTGTCACCGCTATCGGCCAACTCTTGCAGCGTATCCAGAGCATCTTGCTTTGCCTCGACATCCGCCACGGCAATCTCAACCGGCGTCGTTGGCACCGGATCGGATTCAGCGATCTCGCCGGTGGCCTGTGCTTCTTGCAGATAGGCGGCGCCGTCAAATTCCGCTATTTCGCGCAGCTCGGCAACGGCTGGATCATGATTAAAGTCGGCCAGAGCGCTGTGGTATTCCACCTGAGCAATGGTTGGGGGCAGCGCCGAAAAATCTTCAAGTTGAGGCTCTGTATCGACCAGCGCCTGGGCTGCCAGACCCGATTGAGAATCGTAGTGGGCGGTTACCTGCTGTTGGTACACGGCCTCGCGGTCTGCCGGTGCGATGTTGGGAATGTCGTTACGCTGGGGCACCGGATTCGATTGAATCTGTGCCACGGCCTCCGTCGGCGTTTGTTTCTGTGACGCCGACTCTGTTTTTGCAGTGGATGCCGCAATAGCTTGGCGATCTGCTTCTGGCAGACGATCGATGAATGACTGATTTGAAACGCTAGACATGATGGCAACCAAAGGCAATAAATCACCTTCGAGGCTAACGCCGGGCTTAAGGCCGAGATACTAGGGTGAACCCTATGCTCAGGGTTACATGCTTTGCGAAGGCGACAAGTTGGTTAGTGAAATCAGAAAAACGACACCTTGTTATATCTACTCCGTGTCAAGAGGCCCTGCGGCGGCGGCCTGATCCGATTGAACCTGACGCACGGCCTCTATCAGCGCGGTACTCGGTTGCGCGCCCGACAATCCATAATTGCCAATAACGAAAAACGGCACGCCACGTATGCCGTGCTGCACAGCCGCTTGTTCATCGGCGCGCACAACGTCGGCAAAGCGGTCAGACGCCAAAACATGCGCTGCGGCCTCATCATCCAAATCAAGTGCGGCAACCAGTTTCAACATGCTGTTGTTATCGGCCAGGTTCAGACCTTGGCCTAAATACCCTCGCATAAACCCTTCGGTCAATCGATGCTGCGCCTTTTCGGTGGCACCGGAACGGTCTAAATCGCCCGCCCACTGAATGAGCCGATGCGCATCAAACGTATTGGCGGCAATGACCGTGTCGAAATCCGCCTCACCACCCGCAGCACGGATGGCCTGACTCATGTTGTCCAGCATTTCCTGCGCCTGCTCGGTCGTGCGCTGGTACTTGGCGGCGAGTCGATCAACGTACTTTTGGGTGGACGGCTCGCGCGGCGTGGGGTCGAGTTCGAATGCTCGCCATCTGATCTGAAACTTCAAGTCAGCGTTGTCCGCAGTGAGTTCTTGCAACGCGCCGTCTAAATTCGCCTTGCCGACGAAACACCAGGGGCAAGCAATGTCGGACCAAATTGAAATTGGTATTGTCATGGAAATCTCTCTTTGCAGCGCCACAAGTATATCGAAACCTGTATCCGTGTCGCTGTGCCGCCGGATTTGACCGGCGACATGCTTAAGGCCGTCAATCGGTATACACGTGACTTTATCTCGCCGGGGACGCCGGTCGAGCGCTTGGCGAGAACTTTCCCAATGGCCTGTCCATGCAAGACTAAAGACAAGCTTCCCCGGCAACAACGGTGACTAAAGTGGTGTGACGTTGGGGATTGGCGCTAAAACGAGAAACGGCGTCCTTGAGGACGCCGTTTTGGGGCAAGTCATAGCTGGAGGACTAAATCATTATTTACGCTTTGTTGCGACGACGCAGACCTACGAGGCCAAGCAGTCCACTACCCAGTAGCCAGACCGCCGCTGGCACTGGCACGACCGTGGTTTCTCGAACAAACAATACGTCAGAAAAAAATCGATTTTCGCCGTTCTGATTAAACCAACCGACTGTGTTGGTATCCTGGCCACCACCGTTAAACCAGTCACACGCGTTGCTACCATCGCCCAGAGTGAAGTAGGCGCTAGCACAGGCACCGGCGGAAGCCGCATCGGCATAAGCGTCGTTGAGAAAATCGAAAGATGCGCCGCTGACAGGATCGAAACCGTTGAATGCAACGTTAGCACCCGCAAACAGAAAATCTAGCGCGACGGGAGCCAAATCCATATCACTCGCTTCTGCAATTCGCCAGCCAAAGCCGGATTGGAAACTCAGATCGATGGTGTCACAGGCGTTGAATTCAACCGACGAGCAGTTCGCCCCCCAAGCCCAGTCGAAGCCATTCATCGTAATGAACGCGTTGTCCGGCAGTGCCGTTTCCACCAAAGCCGCTTGAGCTGGGGTGATGCCAACGCTAAGCATGGAAAGTGCGCATGCTAATTGACAGATTTTTTTGAAAGAATTCATGTTCAGTCATTCCTTGCGTTTTTTTCGACTCTAACAGTCTAGTCGAACATCATGTCACCCGCAGAGACTGAGGGTGAGCATGATGTCCGTTTGGACTGAGTCCTACTTGATGCGTGACTGCATCCCGTGCGCTGGACGGTTCGACATAGCGTCGCCCGGCCTCCGGCTTGTACGCTATAAAATGACGTGAATGACGGCGACCAATGCTGCCGTACTCAACAGCGATGAGTCAGGCTGTTCCGGAGGCGGAGGTGGTGGAGGCGGCGGCGGCGCGGTGTTGCACTGCCCCTCAACCACCAAATCGTTGATCACCGACGCGTCGATTCGCGGCGTCATGATGCCGTTGAATCCATCGGTGACCAGCACGGGGCTCGCCGTCAGGATGTCGCGAATCTCACCCACCGACAGGCAGTTCCCGCCAGCTTTCGCATTGATCAACGCGACAAACCCGGCGACAAAAGGCGCCGCCGCTGAGGTGCCGTCGAAACAAGGATTTTCGCCACCGGATGACCGCCACGCGGTTGCACAATCGGAAGGTGCAAGGATGTCCAGAAGTGCCGGACTGGTCGATGAGCTATAGCAGGTGACTCGGTCGACGCCCGGGCACGTCAAGCCCCCTTTCACCGGGTCGAAAGGTTGGCCGGCAAACTCGTGGCCACTTGGAAAAACGTAACCGATCGGCTCGCCTCCTTCGCCCTGTTGATCGTCCGGATTAAAGACCGGATCCAACGGGCATGCCTCTGCGATGCACTCTTTAACGTCGTAGCCGCCTGGATTCCAAACTGACGGATCGAGATTCGAGTCGAAGACGGCGCCCACTGAAATGGTGGTCGGCATACAAGCTGGATAGCCAAACTGCCCTTTCGTATTGCCGGCGGCGGCCACCACTGCGACTCCGGCGTCGGCCAGATCCTGCAGCGACTCGTTGTAAGCATTGGAAACGTTTTCACATTCAGAAACGGTGGATATATTTTGCGTCGAGGCAAGACTCATGTTGACGACTGAGATGCCAAATTGCGCCCTGTGGTCTGCGACCCACTCCAATGCGTCCACCACATCGGTGGGGGAAAGACTGGCATTGGTAGCGCCGCACTCCGCGTCTTTCACGAGTTTGAGCAGCACGAGATCTGCATCCTTCGCGACCCCATTGCTGGTGGCCGCAATGCTTGCGACCTGCGTCCCGTGAGAGGCCGTTGTGCAGTTTGGCGAGACGGTGAAATCGGCGTCGTTGTCGGCCAAATCCCAGCCGCCAAGAACACGCGGATTTGACGTGGAGAATGCGGAGCTAAATTCCGTATCGATCACTGCAATCGTCTGGCCGGCGCCGCGATTGCCACCGGCGTGGATGGTCGTTACACCGGTCAGCCCATGGGATTCGTCGGACTGAGGTTCGAATTTCAGCCACGGCTCAATCCACTCAACGTAGTCCTCGCTTTTGAGCAGCCGTAGCTGATCTAACGTTAAGCGCGCGCTGACCATGCCTCTATTTTTGTAGGTTGAAATCACCGCTTCGCGAATGTCTTCTGGCAACCGGCTAAGCCCGGCACGAATCACGTCTGCTTTGGAAGTCCGACCCTTGCTCGACGTAACAGCGAAACTGGATTGGCGGAGCTTGATATAGACATTGACCGTAATTTGGTCGCGCTCTCCTTGGGTTACAAAGTTGTATTGCTGGCTGAGTTTTTGCTGCGACAGCGTGGTCGCGGGTGTTGCCAGTAGTCGGTCTAGCTGGTCGGCGACCAGTGACGCATTGGCTCCGAACTGTGGCACCAAGAGTGCGCAGATCAGGAGTGCCTTCTTCAAATGTTGGTTCATGTCTGTCCTTAAAAAAAGCTGCACAGATGCCTGATTGATCCCGGCACCCTGCGTGATGATTGACGGCGCGCAACAGGTGCTGCAGGCGGAGGGAATATCAGCGCCAGCTGAGAGCCTTCGCTTTGTGAGCAATACGCCATGAGCAAGTTAGCAATTGAGTGAACAGAAGTTGTTATCGCGCTGTTATTTTGGTTTGGCTGCGCGGCAAGATACTGATAAACCGACGTTTTGCTTGCAGAATGTGGGGAGAGTTTACGACGGCAAACAACACCGCCGACGAAACCATCAATCAGTTTGGCGTTTCATTCTCCGCAACACCAGCTCAGCAAGCCGCCCGATTTCCACCCCAAGTGCGACGGGTTCGATGACGTCGATCTCTGGCCCAATTCCCAACAATGCCGGAGCGGCGGATTCGATCGACTCAAGCGGCAGCTTGACGATGTGCCAGCCGTCACGGCCAGTGGGCTCCGCTTTCGCCACGGCTTCACCGGCAAAACTACCCAGCAATCGCAGCCGCTGCAATCCGATTGGGGAGGCACGCAAAATGGCGGTACCGGGGCGAAGCTGCTCTTCAAATGATCGCGCCGATTCTGCCCACCAAGTGGCAAGATCAAACTCCGCCGGAGGGATAAAACGGTCGGCCAATACATCCAGAGCCAGAATATCGGCGACATTGAAGCTGCGTATTTTCTGGTTTTCATTTGCGACCAAATACCAGTTCCCGGCCTTGAGTACGAGGCCGAAGGGTTCGACGGTCCAGTCGCGTCGGGTCGTCCAGCTTTGGTAGGTCATCGCAATCAATTGCTGATCAAGCACGGCGCGTGCGACCTGAGCAAGGTGAGGCGTTGGGCGAGCGGCACGATACCAGTGCGCCGTGTCAAGATGGAACCGCCCGGCAATTCGGCTTGCTTTGTCGCCGCCTGAGCCCGGCAGGGCAACCAGCAATTTGTTGCGCGCTCGAATTGCGGCATCGCCTAACCCCATGGCTTGCGCCGCCGCCGGCAGACCGACGAGCAACATCGCTTCGGTTTCATCTGCGTCCAGACCGGTCAGCTTGGTTCGGTAGCCCTCGAACAACTGAAAGCCACCACCCGGACCCGAATCGCCATAGACCGGAATTCCGGCGGCACTCAACGCGTCAATGTCACGGTAGATTGTGCGCACAGAGACTTCGAATTCTTCGGCAAGATATTCAGCCGTCAATTGCCCCCGTAACTGAAGCAACATGAGAATGGAAAGGAGGCGGCTCGCACGCATATTTCAACCTAGCACAGAATTGCTGACATGAGCTGTCAGCAATCTGCGCGCACAGTAGCGCTCAGGTTCAAAACAAGAGGGTTGTTCGATGACGGAAATGCTCAAACGAAGACAAATGCTGCAAGGGGTAGCCGCTGTCCTCACCACGGTGTCGTACAGCGGTACGCCAGCACACGCAACAAAGTCCCGAGCGGCAACAGGAGAGTCGGAGATGGATACAAACTACACGCCCACCGGAAAAGGCATCGCAACAGGCAAGGGCGTGGGCGATTTTGACTTTCTCACAGGCGACTGGCGTATCCGACACAAGAAACTGAAAAGCGGCACCAAGGATATGTGGCAACGTTTCGACAGCAGCGCGACCGTTCACCGCGTGCTCGATGGTATGGGCAGTATCGAGGAACTGCGAAAAGCGGACGACAGCTTTATGGGCATGGGGGTCCGTGTCTGGCTACCCGAATTGGAAAAATGGGCGGACCATTGGACGAGTGCCGATAACGGCATCGTCAATGCGCCTCAGTTTGGTCGTTTTATTGATGACGATGGTGTGTTCATCACTGAGGAAGAAGTGGACGGCATAAATTGGCAATACCGTGGTGTGTGGGATCGGATTACTTCAAAAAGTTGCCGCTGGCATCAGTCGGCGTCGAAGGACGGCGGCAATAGTTGGGAATGGAACTGGTGGATGGAATGGACGCGACAGACCTAGCACGGGGCGATGCAGACTATTGCGACGTGATAGCCCTTAGGGCGTTAATCAATTTCGAAATATCCGTCGGCGTATTGTAGAAGGACGGCGTCACTCTGATGCAGTCGCCTTTAGCGGGTCCGGTGCGGCGGGTCGTCAATACACCGTACTTTTCGGCGAGGGTCTTCATCAGTGCATTATTCGCACTGGTGCTCGTAACGCCTTTGAGCCTAAACGATGTTAGTCCGGCAACCATAGCCTTGTTGTCAGGCGTCAACACCGTCACACCACGCAGTTTCCGTGCTTCAGCAACCCATAGATTGCGCAGGTATCTCAAGCGGGCTTCTTTTGCCGCCGTTCCGATCGAGTTATGAAAGCCGATGGATGCTGGAATTGCCATATGCGCAGCAAAATTGGACGTGCCGGTATCGATTCTCGCCGTCACTTTAGGTGAATCAGGCGTCTTACCCATAAACGTGTCGACGTCAGCAATTCGCGATTTATTAATATAGATAACGCCGCATCCAATCGGCGCCCCGATCCATTTATGCAAATTTACTCCGACAAAATCACAATCCAGTTCTTTGATATTGAAATCAACCTGTCCGACCGAGTGTGCTGCATCGAGAATGACATCGACGCCTCGCTCTCTTGCCATTTTCGCGATCTTGGCGACGGGAATGATTAGACCGGTCCAGTTGTTGAGATGCGTTAAAAGAAGGAGCTTGGTTTTCGGGTATTTATCGAGTGATGTCTGATAGAAGTCGATGATATCTGCTTCTGTCAGCGGTGTGTCTTCGGTCGGTTCAGGAAAAGATACTTTGACAGGATTCACACCCCGTCTTGTTTCAAGCCAACGCATAGCGTTTTTCATTTCTGAATAGTCGAGATCGGCATAAAGAACCGTGTCACCAGCTCTGAGTTTGCTATATCCACCAATCAAAGACTGCAACGCCTCGGTCGCACCACGCGTTAACGCAATCTCATCCACACCAACATTCAAAAAGGCTGCCACCGCCTGACGCAGATCGCGGTAAGTTTCGGAAACCTCAAAACGAGCGAATAGCGTGTTTTCACGGTTGATAAAATCTGTCAGCTGTTTGTATTGTTTGAGAACCGGCCGAGCCATGATTCCCCAATA